>CAZURK010000122.1:0-19264 GCA_964623055.1 uncultured Pirellulaceae bacterium | reverse complement strand
CCGCCCGGTGCAGCCGCCATGCCGTAGTACTGATCGCACATGTGATTGTAGATAGCCCGGCGACGCTTGATGAACACGATCTTGTCGAAGTCCAGAATCGGATTCGAAAAAGCGATCTTGCGCCGAAGCTGGCAAGCCTTATCGAATAACTCGAACCGAGCATCCGCATCCTCCACAGCCACTTTTTCAGCCGCCTTCTTCAATTCATTCAACTGACGGTCAAAGTCCGCCAAGTCTGGAGCCGCTGGCATGGACTTCAGGTCGGCCAGCAGAGCGGTGGTGCGTCGCAATACGATGTCCAGCGGATCGCGGTCGGTCTCTTGGATGATCGCCTGCGGATGGTACGCCTGAGCGCCGACGCGCGCGAAATGCCCTCGGTTACGCATGTCGTATTCGAGGACGGCGTGTTGGATCTCCGTTTCGCTCATCGGCGTGCCGTCTTCCCGAAGCAGGGTAAACGAGCCGGATGCCTTGGCCCGAAACGCCACGCCTTCGACCAGCGGCCGCAGTTCCGCGATCGACGTCCACGGGCGACTTGCCACCTCGTTCAAAGCCCGCAGCCGGAAGTAACGGCCTTTGATGGGCTCGGGAAACGAAATCACGTTTTCCGCCGCGGCCTCGGCAAACTGGCCCACGACGATCGGTTTGCCCATCTTCTTGCGGTTGTCGCTGACGTAGCATTCGTACTTGCCTATCGTCCCATTCCCGCCGCCGGAACGCGGCAAGTACGCGAAGCCGGTTATCTCGTACGAGGTCCCCAAATCGACCAGAATCTCATGCGGATGGCTCGTCTCGCGGAACTGCCAGTCGGTATGCCACATGGTGGCGGGATTACCGTCCATGGCGCGGTATCCTTCGTAGCCCGAATTCTCGCTATCGACCCGCACCTCGACCTTTACGGTTTTCGTCTCCGCCCGAATCGAAGCGCCCAGCAGCAACAGACACACGCCTGCCCATATCCAAACCGGTCTTGTCACCTGAAGCATAGTGATCTCCTTGATTGTTGATGGCACAAGGCCGATTGTACTCGAACCCGCTGCACTGCCAAATAGAATTGACGTTTTCTATCGCTTTGCCACTATTCTGGTGATCGGCGGCGAATCCGGGGTATACTGTCCAGCAGTCGAAGCGTGCGTACTTCCCGCGGCGTTGGCCCACGAAGGGGGGAGTGATGGGAAAGACACGTTGGACCGCGTATCTCGTGTTGGCCGGAACACACGCATCGTGCATCTGCTCGGTGAGTGTGCACGCCGAGAAACCAGCCATCGCCCAGCCATCCATTCAAGCGTGGCACGCGTGGCTTGAGACCCATCCTGTGCCGTCGCCACAGCTTGACAAGACCGAAGAGGCGCTTCTCGCCCAGTTGCTCTCGCGTCACTCGTTCACCGATCTGAACGCAGTGTTCGTGGACCACGAGGTAAGGAGGGACTACCTCCGGCTAATCGCGCTGATCAAAAACACGGACCACTGGAAACGCGTCAGCGCGACGGCGTTTCGTCGCGAAGCGTTGATCACCGAAAGCGACCACGATCCGGCGGACATCGTGCTGCGAACCACTCGGGCGCTCTTGACAGACTTGAAGCGTAGCGATGCGACTGGCCGATGGATGGCGATGGAGCGCGAGTTGATCGAACTGGGATCGCGGAATAGATCACTCAAGGCCAACCGCACAGCGGAGCGTTTTGCGCTATACCAGCGGGTCCGCGCACTGCGGCGGCGGATCGTGTTTTCCAATCCGCTGTTGAAGTTCGACCGCATCGTATTCGCCAAACGCCGACTCGCCGTGGCCAACCACATGTGCGACCAGTACTTCGGCAACTTTGCCCGCTCGGGCGGTGGCTTGTTCCTATTGGAGGATCCGTTTGGCCAGTGGCCGGCCGTGCGCGACCTCTTGCAGGGCTCGAAGGTACAGAATGGTCGGCTGCAAGGAAGACGGCTGGTAGGCGGTTCGTTCCTCCAACCGGCTCTATCCTATGACGGAAAGACGGTGCTGTTTGCATACTCCGAGTGCGGGCTTTCAGGCGATGGTCCCGCCAGCGTCCGTCCCCGCGATCCGGTGTGGCATGTGGAGATGCCCGAGCGGCCCGCGTGGACAGAGGAGACGTCGTATCACGTGTTTCGAGTGAATATCGACGGAACCGGGTTGACGCAGTTGACCGACGGGCCGTGGAACGATCTGCACCCCAACTGGCTGCCCGACGGGCGGATCGTCTTTATCTCAGAACGCCGCGGAGGATTCGGACGTTGCCACGGCCGCCCCGTCCCGCTTTTCACACTGCACGCAATGGATGCGGACGGGCGCAACATGGAGCGGCTCAGCCACCATGAGGGTAACGAATGGCATCCGTCGGCCGATGGCAACGGGATGATCGTCTACAGCCGGTGGGACTATGTGGACCGCGGTCACAACCAGGCTCACCATCCGTGGATCACCGGACCGGACGGGCGAGATCCGCGGGGAATCCACGGTAACTTCAAGCCCAGCCACGACCTGAATCCGGACATGGAACTGAACGTCGTAGCGATACCCGGTTCGCATCGGTACGTTGCCACGGCATCCGCCCATCACGGACAGGCGTATGGATCGCTGATCGTGATCGACCCACGCGTGCCGGACGATGACGCTCTGTCGCCGGTGCGTCGGCTGACCCCGGACGTGGGTTTCCCGGAGACCGCCGAGCGTGGCGCTTTCGCATACGGCACCGCCTGGCCGCTCAGTGAGAACTACTACCTGTGCGTGTATTCTCCAAGCGGCCGCCGACACGGCATCTACCTGCTGGATGCCTTCGGCAATCGCGAACTCCTGTATCGGGATCCCGATATCGGCTGCCTGGGCCCGATTCCCGTGCAGTCACGTCCGGCTCCGCCGATTGTCCCCGCCGTCAGCGAACCGGCGCGTTTGACGAACCACCCCACGTTTCGCGCTGTCGGCGATGAACACGCATTGGAGCCGGCAAGTTCGGAGAAGAGCGAGAAGGCCACCGTAAGCCTGATCAACGTCTACGATAGCTTCTACCCGTTCCCCGCGGGCGTTAAGATCCGCGACCTAAGGATCATTCACCTTCTGCCCAAGAGCACACCCCTGCATCACAAGCCACAGATCGGGTATGGCTCGGAGACGAACGGGCGGGCGGTCCTGGGGACTGTGCCGGTCGAGGACGACGGCAGCGCGTGCTTCTATCTGTCGGCGGGTAAGTCGGTCTACTTCCAGGCGTTGGACGAACGCGGTTGCGCGGTGCAGTCGATGCGCAGCGCCACCTACGTACACGCCGGGGCGAATCTTACCTGCGCCGGGTGCCATGATGCGAAGGGACGCTCTCCCACGCAGACGCCATTGGGCCTGGCCCAGGCGCTCGGCCGTGAGCCGTCGGAGATCCAACCGGAAGTGACTGGAAGCAATCCGATCAGTTTCGCGCGTCTGGTCCAACCCGTCCTGGAGGAACACTGCGTCGAATGCCACGGGCGGACCGTCAGCGAGTCGCCAGACCTCCGCCCAGGCGACTGGCAGCAGCACAAGTTCCTGTGGTACACCTCGTACCGCAATCTGCGGCCATACGCCTTCCACTACGGCGCACCTCGCGACGAACGGCGCGAGCACCAATACGACCGTTGGCAGCCGGCGCGGACGATGCCTGGCAAATTCGGCGCCCGAGCCTCCAGACTGCTGTCGCTGCTGGACGACGGCCACTACGATGTAGAGTTGTCGCCCGCAGAGCTTCGCCGGATCATCGTCTGGCTGGATGCGAATTCCGATTTCTTCGGCGCTTACGAGAACGTCGAAGCTCAGGCCTGCGGCAAGTTCGTGCGACCGATACTCCAGTAGCAGAACAAGCACTCCGGCAACGGCCACATCGCACAAGAACGGCCATCCCGAGTATGCCTGCGATCTTGGGTACAGGGAGAATACCCGTGACCATGTCAGTTCGCGCAACGACGCCGATGTCCCAGGCGAAGCAGCGTCTGTGGACGGTGCCCATAGTGCTGCCCGTTCTGTTGGGGTTGGCCGCTGCAATAGTCCGAGCGGACGAGGATGCTGCTACGGACCCTTCCCCAGCCAAGACGAGTTCTTTGGAGAAGGAAGTGTTCTCATGCGATTTCAAAACGGCACTGGCTGAGCAATGGAGGTTGGTCGGGGGGAAATGGAAACTGGACGACGGATGCCTCAAGCAGACTGATCCGAAGCCGGCGGATCCGACAAAGGCGATCGTCGTCATCGGAGACGGGGATGATGTGTCAAGTGATGTGACCATTATCGCCAAGCTGCGATTGGACTCATGGAAGGATGGCGACTGGGCACGGGCAGGGATTAGCGTCTGCTCGGACCCAACCAGCGGGCACGGATACAACCTCGTGTTTCACAAAGGAAGACTGGAATTCGTGCACGATTATGTCGCGTGGGGACCGGGCGTTGCGTTTCCTTACCAAGTCGGAACTTGGTACTGGATGAAGCTGTGCAAGAAGGCAGGCGAGTTGAACGGAAGAGCATGGCTGCATGAAGACCCCGAGCCGGCCGAGTGGATGATCACTTGGAAAGACCGCAACGAGGAAGTGACCGGATATCCCGCGCTGGTTGGCGGCTCCGGCGGGGCCGGTGAAGATTTCTGTACGGTGTCATTCGCCCGATGTCTGGTACTGATCGGCGAAGTGCCCTTCGGGTATTACACGAAAAGGGCGACGTGGCATGAGACAATGGCCGCCAGCCGAGAAGCTCTTGCTCGCCAGGAAGTTATGCTGGCCGGCGAAGTGCGCCGCCACGTCGGCAACTCGTCACGCTCCAGGCTCTGGGATTCACTCCGGCGCGACTTCCCGGACCCTGTGTCATTGCGGCAAATGGCGGCGGAACAGCAGGACAAGATCTGGACGCGAGATTGGCCTTTCGACAGGGTGGACGTTGTGGCCGAACGCTACGTCAACGCTACGCGCGCCGGGTTAGCGGCGGAGGCGCGTGAGATTGCCAAGAACGTCAAGACGACTGAGGATCTTGTGCCAATCCGCGAACTCTATCACCGTTCCAGGGATATCGAGGACACCTTGGCCCGCTGGAAGGATGCGAACGTAACATCGTTGCGGCTGGCTGTGGGGGACTTGATCGAGACCTTTGGCGCCAGATATTCCGAAGGTCCGCAATACCTCCAACGCATTGCGGAACTGCAGAAGACCATCACCGACGCACGGGGAGCCAACGGCGGGCCTGTCAGTTCTGAGCGATTATTCGAGGCCATACGACGATTCGAGACGCTACGCAACGAAGCGTTGTTGTCCAACCCGCTATTGAACTTCGATCGACTACTGATGGTCAAACGCAGGGATGCGAGGGCCTACAATCCGATGCCTCATTTCCCGAGGCCACCATTGACTGCCGGTCCGGAGCATCTTCTCAATGGCTTGCCGCTCAACTACCAGGGCAACGGTGTCTTGCGGCAGATACCCATTGACAACGAAATCGCCGTTCTTTCACCGTTACGACCCGATGGACGACTCACAACGCTGTTCCGGCCGGAGAAACTCGCTTACGTGGGTGAAATCAAACTGCATTTCGACGCCGACCGAATACTCTTCTCCTCGATCGGCAGCCACGACCGTTTTCAAATCTTCGAGATCGGGGCGGACGGCAAGAACCTTCGCCAAGTAACGCGGGGCGAGGCGAACGACGTCGACAACTACGATGCGTGTTATCTGGCGGACGATCGCATTCTGTTCGGCTCGTCGGCCTGTTTTCAATCGGTTCCCTGCGAACGGCGGCATGACGAAGTGGCCAACCTTTGTGTGATGCACGGCGACGGATTGGGCGTTCGACGGCTGTGCTTTGACCAAGACCACAACTTCTATCCAACGATGCTGGCCGACGGCCGGGTGCTGTACACGCGGTGGGAGTATACGGACATCGCCCACGCTTTCAGCGCGCGGATGTTCACCATGAACCCGGACGGAACCGAGCAGCGAGCCTATTATGCCAGCAGCAGCTTCTGGCCGAATCGCATTTTCTATGCGAAACCCATTCCCGATCGCGCGACGAAATTCGTGGGTATCGTCACGGGGCATCATGGAACGCCGCGGGCCGGAGAACTGGTTTTATTCGACGTGGCCAAGGGCCGACGCCAAGCGGAAGGCGTCGTACAGCGCATTCCGGGCTGGGGCCAGAAGGTCGAGGCTGTCCTGGAGGACAGACTGGTCGATAGCTCCTGGCCGAGGTTCCTTCACCCGTATCCCTTGAGCGACAAGTACTTCCTGGTTTCATGCCAGCCGACGAGCCAGTCGCCATGGGGCGTCTACCTGGTGGACGTGTTCGACAACATGGCCTTACTGCACGAGGAAGAAGGCTGGCTGTTGTTCGAGCCCGTGCCATTGCGGAAGACGCCGCGCCCGCCGGTGATTCCCGAACGAATCCGACACGACTCCCGCGAAGCGACTGTTTACCTGAACGACATCTACGCCGGCCAGGGGCTTCGAGGAATTCCGCGGGGCACGGTCAAGCGGCTCAGATTGTTCACCTATCACTTCAACTACTTCGGCACGTCGGGCATCGAGGACTACATTGGCATGGACGGTCCGTGGGATGTAAGGCGAGTCCTGGGTACCGTGCCCGTGTCAGAGGACGGTTCGGCGTATTTCGTCGTGCCGGCCAACACCCCGATCGCGGTTCAGCCGTTGGATGCCGAGAACAAGGCGCTGCAGTTGATGCGAAGCTGGTTTACGGCCATGCCCGGCGAGGCGGTATCATGCGTCGGCTGCCACGAGGATATCAACAGCGCGCCGCCGGAACTCCAGCCGCTTGCCCTGGCCGGCGAACCGTCGCCGATCCAGCCGTGGTACGGGCCCGTGCGCGGATTCAGTTGGGACCGCGAAGTTCAACCGGTTCTGGACAAGTACTGCGTCGGCTGCCACAACGGCCGGAAGCGAACCGATGGGAAGAACCCGCCAGACCTGCGTCGCGACGAGCCCCGGCAACTGCCGTTTTCGGCTGCTGCCTTTCCGCCGTCGTTTTACACATTGCGCCGATTCGTTCGTAGTCCCGGGCTGGAAGGCGACCCGCGTGTTCTGCCGCCGGCCGACTACCATGCGGACACCAGCCCTTTGGTGCGAATGCTCCGCAAAGGGCATCACAATGTCCGACTCGACGAGGAGGCATGGGACCGCTTCGTCACTTGGATAGACATGAACGCACCGGCTTACGGCACGTGGCTGGAGATCCCCAGCGTGCGTGGCAATCCGAATGTGCTCCACTGTCGTGATCGCCGCATCGAATCGCTGCGATCCTACGGCGGAATCGACGAAGATCCCGAAGCCGTTCCGGACGTGCCGCTGGAGCCTGTATCGCCCGTCATGCCACCGCCCCAGGCGACTCCAACAAAACGGCTCCAAATAGCCGGATGGCCTTTCGATGCCGAGAAGGCCAAGCAGCGCCAAACCAGGGCCGGCGTCCGGACCGATATCGAGGTCGATTTGGGCGCAGGAGTCAAAATGCAGTTGGCGTTGATCCCGGCTGGCGAGTTCGTTATGGGCGACCCGGCGGGGTATGACGACGAGCGGCCGGTGGGTATTGCGAAAATCGAACGGCCATTTTGGATGGGCAAGGTCGAAGTTACCAACGAGCAATATCGGCGCTTCGACCCGACGCATGACAGCGGGATGGAGCCTATGTTGTGGCTGAAATGGACGTGGGAGGACTATGCGGACTTGAATCAGCCACATCAGCCCGTCTGCCGGGTGTCGTGGCAACAAGCCAGCGCCTTTTGTCGATGGCTGTCGCAGCAGACTGGCAGGAGGTTTGCGTTGCCGAACGAGACGCAATGGGAATGGGCTTGCCGGGCGGGTACGGAAACAGCCTTGAGTTTCGGCCCGCGCGGCGCCGACTCGGCAACCTTCGCGAACTTGGCTGACGCATCGCTGTTGAACTTCACGGGGTGGGCAAGGACGAAGACTCCATGGGAAAGGGTCGAGCGGGTCCAACCGTTCCATGCAGTAGATCCCGTAGACGACAAGCAGCGGGTCTCGGCAACAGCAGGATCCTATCAACCCAATCCATGGGGCCTCTACGACATGCACGGCAATGTAGGGGAATGGACCAGCAGCGCGAATCTACCGCACCCCTCCGGCGCCGACGATCCACGGCAGTCGGATCCCGGCGCTCGCAAAGTCGTGCGCGGCGGTTCGTGGTATGACCGCGCCGATTTGGCTCGCTCGGCTTGTCGCACGAGCTATTGGCCGTGGCAGCGGATCTTCGACGTGGGGTTCCGCGTTGTGTGCGAAGACGGGCAACAAACCGTCGCGGCCAAGTAGCGGAACGAAGATCAAAGCCGGTATATGGCGCGGCCGGTTGTTGGAGTCCGGGCTTCAGCCTGTCTTTTGCAGCCTAAAGGCTGTACTCCAGCGGACATTTCAAACCGCCCGCGGTATACTACATGCCTGTTGAGTCGTTTTTCAGCATGCAAAGGAGATCTTCATGTACGGCAACAGAATGAACTTGGTGATCGGATTCGTGTTTGTCAGCCTGTGTCTTGTCGCGTTGTCTCGCCCTGCGGACGTCGCTGCCGAGAGAAAGAAACAAATCGTCTTCGTCCACGGCAAGGCGAGCCATGGCTACGGCGGGCATGCTTACGGACCTGCGTTCCGAATGCTGGCGCGGATACTGAACGAGAACGTCCCAGCCGTCAACGCTGTCGTCGTCCGGGACGACAAGGACCTTAGTCCGCTGGACGCTGCCGATGCAATCGTGTTGGGTAGTGACGGGGGAAGGCTCGTCAAGACACTGGGCGACAGGCTGAAGCCACTAATGGAGAAGGGCGTTGGGCTGGCGTGCATCCATTACACGGTGGATCCGGCCGATCCGAAGGCGGTCAAACGACTGATCGCATGGATCGGCGGCAGCTACGAGCGCCACTGGTCAGTCAACCCCCACTGGGAAGCCCACTTCAAGACCTTCCCCGATCATCCAGCCGCGCAGGGGTTGAAGCCGTTCAAATCGCAGGACGAGTGGTACTACCACATGCGCTTCGCCGAGGACATGAAGGGCGTCACTCCGATTCTCGCGGCTGTGCCGCCCGAGAGTACACGACAACGTCCGGACGGCGCCCACAGCGGCAACCCGCACGTCCGCGCTCGAACCGGGATGGCCGAGGTGGTTGGTTGGGTCTACGAGCGACCCGGCGGCGGGCGCGGCTTCGGCTTCACCGGCATGCACACACACTGGAACTGGGCGCAGGACAGCTTCCGAAAGTCCGTTCTGAACGCCATTGTCTGGATCGCCGAAGCAGAGGTGCCTCCGGATGGAGTACCGTCAAAGACACCGACATTGGAAGACCTGGAAGCCGACCTCGGCCAACCCCGGCCAGCAAGATTCAACGCCGAGGCGATAAGGAAACAGATCGAGCAGATGAATCAGTAGCAACGCTCACGAAGCAGCGTCCTCGTTTGTGGTAACTCGTTACCAAGGTCCGGCTTGGTAACGCACTTCCTCCACTTCGTTGAAAGGCCAGACCTCGTGCGTTGCCAAGCTGGAGCTTGGCAACGAGTTGGGTTTACTAGGGGTTGCCAAAGCGGCGCTGTCCAAGGAGAAGGCTGAAGTGAAACCCATACTACCGAAACCATTTGCCTTGGTATTGTTACTCTGTTCTGCGTCGCAAGTCCCTTGTTTCGCTGCAGAAAAGCAGAAACCGGTGCGTCTGTTTGCCGAAGCAGAAGATTTCACCGTGAACACTCCTGGCTGGGCAGTTGTGCCCTACCGCGAGAACTACTTCGCTTCGACCTTTGCGATCAGTTTCCTTTCTCGTATGGCATGCCTCGGGGCGCCGGAACAGTTGCCCACGGATGAACCGGCTGTGGCCGAGCAAACGGTGCAGATTCCGTATGCTGATCAATACGAGGTGTTGGTGCGGTACGAACAGCCTTACAACTTCTCCGTCGAATTCGCGATCGAGGTCCAGCAGGGCGGCAAGGTTGTGGCGTCGTTTCCGTGCGGACGGCTGAACGATCCGAGAATCTGGGCCTTCAACAGCCATCAACGCAAACCGATGGAGCGGTACTGGTGGGGCGGGACCGACAACATCGTGTGGCAGCACCCGGGCAAAGTGCGGCTTGGCGCCGGACCGGCCGTATTGCGATTGGTGGCGAAACAGCAGATGGACGGAAACAAGCTGCGGATGAATGCGGCACGTCGCAACGTCGACATCGTGGTGCTGACCAACGACCGTGCGGGCATGGAGACCCAGCGAACCAAGGCCCGCTACCTGGAACTGGATGGCTGGTTGGTGCAGGGCGGAGATCTGTTCGTCCGATTCACCAATCCGCCGAACGGACTCGGACCGTGCGTGCCGATCATTCAGGCGTTGCGCGGCGGAGAACACTCGCCGTACTACGTCCATGTGCGCGATTGGGCGACGACCAAAGTGCTCCGCAGCGGTCGTTTGGTCGATCCGACAGAATACGTCAACGCAGGGCCGCGGTCTCGAGCGGTGAATCCGCGGTTGGTATCGCCTGTGCTGGACGCGGCGAAGTTCACTCAGCCGAAGAATCCGGACAAACCAGACGCGGGTACTCATGTGGTGATTCCCGAAAACGAATACCTGCGGCCCGGCCAGTCGTCCGGCTGGGTCCCACTTGGCCCGGTGATCGACGCTCTGCACCATGTCCAATGGACTCCACAGGCGACCTACAAGGACGTGAAGACCGACGAAGTTCACCTGCGATTGGAGTTCGCGATTCCAGATGGGCGAGGTGGCCTAAAGACGATCAAAGATTCGATCGTGCGCGGGAAGCCCGGCTACTACTCGCCCGCCACGTTCGAGATCCCCGGCAACATCGCGCCGAACACCGCGCTGGCCGAGGCGCTTCAGGAGCGATTCTGGCTGCCGCAGATTCGCACCCAGAAAGAGGCCGTGGACTGGCTGCTGGCCGAGGTGCGGAAGTTCCCAAATCGCGGTCCGACGCCAAAACGGTTCCTGCTGTATAACGTGCTCGGCTTCGGAGGCCGCCGTTTCGAAGATCCGGCAGTGAAACAACTGGCCCTCGCGCTGGGCGACAACACGTGGGCCAGCGCCGAAGGCAAGAAACGTGAGCTGGTGGCTCACTGGCGGGATCCCGATCCAGAGTCGATCAGAAAGAAGGAAGCCGAGCGACCGGATGGCTTCAAAGATCTGCTGGTCGTCAGCTACGGCGACGAGATTCACCTGCCGTCCGATCCGGTGACCGACGCGGAGTTCGCAGCGTGGCTCAGACAGCGGGGCGTCAAGTATGGCGGAGCGGTGAAGTTCGTATCCGTCAAACGCGGCGATTTGCCGGCAGTGGTCGCCGCCGCGAAGAAACAACCGCTGTGGTACTACTCGCAGATCTGTGCAAAGGAGAAAGGCGGCCGTCGCTATGCGACTGGGACGGCTTACTACCGGAACAAAGGCGTGATGACCGGCGCGAACTATGCTCCGCACGCGAACTACCTGGCTAGCGAATTGGACTACATCCGCACGTTCAAGCTGCGAGCGATGAGTATGCCGTGGTCCGAGGACTACGTCTGGCAGATTCCGGAATTCAGCGTGCAGGTGACAGGCTATCTGACATCGGGACTGCGCGCCGGGGCGAAATACGACAGGCTGCCGATCCACATGTATGTGATGCCGCATTCGCCCGGTAACACGCCACGTGATTTCCGTCTCTCGTTCTACACAGCGGTCGCCCACGGGGCCAAGCATGTCAACTATTTCTGCGCCTCGCCCTCCGCGATCGGTGCTACGGAGAATTACGTGGCCACCGACGACCTGGGCATGTGGCGGCAGCTTCACGCTTGCAGCCACGAGGCGGGTGTGTTCGAAGACTACGTGGTGGACGCCCAGGTTCGGCCGGCCAAAGTCGGCCTGTTGTTGTCCAGCGTCGATGACATCATGACCGGGGCGGCCAACTCGACGCTGGCCATGCACAACAATGAACGCAAGGCGATCTACTACGCCTTGCGACACAGCCAAACGCCTGTGGATTTCCTGAGCGAAGACGACGTGATCGAGGGCCGGGCCAGGGACTATCGCCTGATATACGTGACCCAGCAGTGGCTGCACTCGAAGGCCGTGGACGCTTTGACCAAATGGGTCGAGGCTGGCGGCACGTTGGTCGCGCTGTGCGGCGGCGGTTTCCACAACGAATTCAACCAGCCAAACACCCAATCGGAAACGCTTTACGGCGTCAAATCGCAGCAAGTTCAGACCGATCCGCAGCTTGTTCCAAAGTACCTGGGCGAGGCCAACCGACCGTTCCTTACCAAACAAGACCTGCCGCTGTACGAGCCGATTGACTATGCCACATGGACGCTGGACGAGTCACCGTATATCGCCGCGAAACGCATCCGCGATGTGCCCGTAATTGTGTGGAAACAGACGCTCGAACCAGCCGACGGCACGGTGTTGGGTTGGTACAAAGACGGCCGCCCGGCCGTGGTCGCGAAGTCTCATGGCAAGGGCCGGGCATACCTGTTTGGATTTCTACCGGGCCAAGCGTACTTGAAAAGCGGCCTGCCGATCGCACCGCCCGATCGCGGAGCCACCAACGCTGCCAACGCGCACTACCTTCCCACGACGATGGACAGCAATATCCGAAGGCGGCTGGTCGATGACTTCCTGACCGAGGCCTACGTCCGCCAGGTCGAATGCAGTGTGCCGTTGGTCGAGTCGACCTGCCTGGACACGCGGGCGCAGAGCGGAAAGCGGGCGCGGTTGGCAGTACCGCTGATGAACTACACCGGCCAACCAATCGACCACCTGACAGTCCGTATCCGTCAACTGCCAAAGGCATCGCGCGTCCGCAGCGTCGAACGAGGCAACCTTCGTCCGCGCTTCGACGGAGACACGACGATCGTGGAATTGCCGCTGGACATTGCCGACATGTTGTTGCTGGACATCTGACCCAAAGCACCGTCCCCTCATGAACTGCCGCGAGCGTGTCCTTCGAGCGATCACGATGACCGGGCCAGACCGGGTGCCCATGATGCACGGCACGCTGCCGGGTGCAATCGCTCGACATGGCGACGCGCTCAGGGACCTGTACCGTCGCTATCCGGAAGATGTCGCAAACGTAGGCGCAGCCACGTACGGCGAGTTTGGGCCGGAGATTGGTGCTCCGAGTCGCGACCCTTGGGGATGCCTTTGGGTGCGTCACAGCGACGAGCAGAAGGGCCAGGTCACCTACAATCCACTAGCCGATTGGTCTGCTTTGGACGATTACCATCCACCCGACACGGCCAGCGACCAGATCATCGATCAAGTGCGCCGCCGTTTGACCGAAAACGCGGCCGAGAAGTACGCGCTGGCCGACGCGTATATGCTGTGGCAGCGAATGTGTTATCTGCATGGTTACCGGGCTACTGTCGAGGAGTTGTTAGTCCGCCCGGATCGCTGCGCAGAGTTGCGCGAGATGGTCACCCGAGTTCTTCTCCGGCGAATAGAGCGGCTCGGGGAATTGGCAGAACTGGATGGAATCCGTTTCTGTGATGGCTGGGGAACTCAGCAGGCATTGTTGATCAATCCCGACTTGTGGCGTCAGTTCTTCAGGCCGGCATACGCGGCGATGTTTGACGCGGTTCACCGGTCGGGTAAACATGTATGGATGCATTGCTATGGCGTAATTCAGGAGATCATACCCGACCTGATCGAGATTGGCGTGGACGTGCTGAACCCGCAATCGAGTTGCATGGACCGCGAGCGGCTCCGCCGCTTGGTGGCCGGTCGCATTTGCGTATTGGGCGACATCGACCGTCAACGGACGCTCCCGCGAGGCACACCTGAGGAGGTCCGCGCGGCCGTACGCGCCGACATCGACGACTTCGCCTGTTTCAACGGCGGACTGGTGTCGCATGGCAAGATCGGCGGCGATGTGCCCTTGGAAAATATCGAAGCGATGCTGGACGAAATGGTCCACTACGAGGCGACCGCCAATGGTCAGTCAGAAGGGCAAAGTGGCCGCGGAGTCTAGCTGCGAAGGTCAAAGGGCACTTGATATCAACTGTCTGGCCGCTTATGGTCGGCGGATTCGAGATTGATGATGCAATGGGAGCACACCTTATGAGTGACGTGACGAATGGGGTGCCGAACGATCTTCGGCGGTGGCAATACAGGGTTTTTGGAACAGTCTGGATCACCTACTTCGCGTACTACTTGTGCCGCTTTAACCTGCCCATCGTGAAGACCACGATGGTTGAGGGCTACGAATGGAACGAGACCACGGTTGGCTGGGCCTTCACCTCGTTGGCGTTGGCATATGCGTTCGGTCAGTTGGTCAACGGCCAGCTTGCCGACCGTTTCGGCAGTCGGCGGATGGCCAGCCTGGGTGTCCTGGGCTCGGTGGCTATGAACCTGGCGGTCTTCGTTCTGGTGACGGCCGTCCCATTCGGCTCGGCAAACACTGCGTGTGTGTTTTGGCTGCTTATCGCCTTTTGGGCCGTCAACGGGTTCTTTCAAGCCATGGGATGGTCGTCGATGGTCCGCGTCATGGCTCATTGGTTCCCCACAAAAGGACGGGGTCGAGTCATGGGCGCCATGGGGACCTGTTACCTGTTCGGGAACGCCTTTACGTGGCTTGTGGCCCTTCTGCTCCTGAAGAGCCCCTTAGGAGAGCAACTGGGTTGCGACTGGCGAAGTGTGTTTCTCGTGCCGGCGGTGATGTTTGGTCTGGTCGGGCTGTTCTTCTTTCTCGTGATCCGCAACCGCCCCGAGGACGTTGGTCTGCCGCCCGTCGACGTTGAACGGGAACCCACGGAGCAGGCGAGCGAAGTTGCCGCACCAAACATCGTCGACAACTTGCGCAGAACCGTGTCCAATCCGTATCTTTGGATTGTGGCCGGGGCGTTTTTCATGCTGGATCTGACCCGCTACGGGTTTGTCAATTGGCTGCCAGGCTACTTCACCGACTACTCGGTGAGTGCAGAACATGGCGAAGAATGGCTCAAGACATTGGAAATGATAATGAAGGTATGCGTTCTTCCGCTGGGAGGGGTGCCGGGCATGCTCTTGGCAGGCTGGGTGACCGACAAGTTCTTCGGTGGCCGACGCGCGCCAGTTATTGCGCTAATGCTGCTGTTGCTGGGAGTCCTTTCCATCGTCTTCCCTTTGATCGACCGCAACAATACTTGGCTTATCGTCGCCGTAGTGGCACTCGTGGGCTTTTGCACCTACGGCCCTCACATCCTGATGGTTGGCCACGCAGCACAGGATTTCGGCAAGAAGTCTGGGGCCGGCGGCGCAGCCGGGTTCATCGACGCCTGGGGCTACGTGGGCGTCGCGGTCGCCGGTGTGGGCGCGGGTGCCCTGATCGACGCACGGGGATACCCGGTCACGTTTACAGCGTTCGGATTTGCAGCGATTCTCGGAGCGCTGTTGACCTGCCTGATTTGGAAGGTGGGGCCGAAGACCGAATAGCCAGTTTACGCGTTGACGGGAGCAATTAATGGACGCACGTGAACGAGTCTTCCTCGCACTGGCCCGCGAGCAGCCCGACCGAATCCCGATCGACTACTGGGCTACGTCGACGGTTTCGGAACGGTTGCGGAGCCATTTTGGTTTCTCGACCCAAGAGGAACTGCTGCAGTACCTCGACGTCGATGTTCGTTACATTGATGGGCCGAAGTATATCGGGCCGGAACCCCGAGTGCACGCAGACGGCAGTGTGGAAGACCATTGGGGCGTGCCGCGAGTCCGCATCGAAACGGGTTCGGGTGAACGCGCGAGCGTTTATCGAGAAGTGATCAACTTCCCGTTGAACAGCGCGACATCCGTCGACGAGATCCGCGAGTATCCTAAATGGCCCAGCCCCGACTGGTTCGACTACGACTGCGTCCGCCAGCAGGTGGCTGCAGCTCGCCAGACCGGCAAGGTCGTGGTGTTCATGGGTGATCGAATGAACCGAGCCGCGCAGCTCAAGCCCGCCATGTATCTGCGGGGCATCGATCAGATCTTGATCGACATGGCCTTGGACCCCGACATTGCCGAATACATCTTCCGGCGAGTGGCGGCTTTCTATCTGGAGTACGCGAGACGGACCTTCGAGGCGGCCGACGGAGGCATCGACATCTTTATGATGGGCGACGACTTCGGCACGCAAAAGGGCCTGTTTGTCTCGCCGGATATGTGGCGGCAGTTCCTTCGCCCGGGATTCAAGGCATTCATTGATCTCGGGCACCAGCACGGATGCAAGGTCGCCCATCACTCGTGCGGATCCATCAAACCGATCATTCCTGATTTGATTGAATGCGGACTGGAAATCTTGAATCCTATCCAGCCCGACGTAGAGGATATGGACCGCAGGGAGCTGAAGCAGTTGTTCGGCGACCGTCTCTGCTTCCACGGTTCGATTTCCATCCAACAGACGCTTCCCTTCGGCACCTCCGACGACGTGCGCAGGGAGGTTCAGGAACGAGCAGAGACCCTCGGGCCGAGTGGCGGCTTCATCTTCTGCACGGCCCACAACATCCAGGCAGATACTCCCACCGAGAACGTTGTGGCCTTGTTCGAGGCGTATCGAGACTTCGGCCGCTACTGAGGAACCAGAACCGATGACATTCAGCTACAAACGAACGTATCGAGGGCCAATCAAGCTAGTGATTCTCGATTGGGCCGGAACCACGATGGACTATGGTTGCTATGCGCCGGCGGTTGTCTTTATCGAGGTTTTCAAACGCAAAGGCGTGGATATTTCGATCGAAGAAGCCCGCGAGCCGATGGGGGCGCACAAGTTGGTTCACATCCGCAAGATCTCGCAGATTCCATCGGTCGCTCGGCGCTGGCAGGAAGTGCACGGTCGCCCCTGCACGGAAGAAGACGTGCAGGCGATGTTCGAGGAATTCGTACCGCTGCAGCTCGATTGTCTGGCTCAGTACGCGGACCTGATTCCGGGCACACTGGACGTTGTGGCCGAGTTACGCGGACGTGGTATCAAGATCGGCTCGACGACAGGTTACCTTCGTGAAATGATGGATTTGCTGTCGCGCGAGGCCGCCGATCGTGGCTACGAGCCTGATTCCACCGTCTGCGCCTCGGACGTACCCGCAGGCCGCCCGGAACCGTGGATGTGTCTGGCAAACGCTCAAGACTTGGGCGTCTATCCGATGGAAGCCTGTGTCAAGATCGGCGACACGCTGCCCGACATCGAGGAGGGCTTGAACGCCGGCATGTGGACGATCGGCCTGGCCAAGAGCGGCAACGAGGTCGGCCTGAACGAAAAGGAAATCGCAGAGCTTTCGGCGGACGAACTCCAGAGGCGTTTGGATCGAGCCTACAAGCGGATGTATCAAACCGGCGCCCACTATGTGGTCGACACTGTCGCCGACGTTCTGCCGGTGGTCGATCGAATCCAGGGGCAACTTGCGTCGGGCCAGCGTCCATAGCGGCGGTTCGTAGTGCTTTGTCAGCGTATAGACTTAGGGTGGCCGGGGTTGGAGGGCATAGCCCGAAACCCCGGGGCTTCCTTCGCTAACGCTCCGTCCAGCTCCGTCCAGCCCCGGCCACCCAACCTCAATATCTTGCATTGACAAGGCAGTCGTACGGATTTCTTCTGGTTCCCAAGCTCCGGCTTGGGCCCCGCATCCCGGAAGCTCCGCTTCGGAGGCCGGAAACAGAGCTTCCCGAGTGTGCGTTCCCAAGGCAGATCTTAAGAACGAGGTCAAAGCGGGCCCATGAGGGGATTCCAGACTAGCCCGAATCTCCAAATGCGTCCAGCGCGTCTTCTACTGAATCGTACATCTTGAACAGCTTATCCAGCCGGGTTACCTCGAACACCCCCATGACGCTTGGGCAGATGTTGCACAGTTTGATGTCGACTTTGCTGGCCTTGCATTTCTTTCGCAGGAGAATAATCTTGCCGATCATCAGCGAAGACATGAACTTCACCGGCTCGAAGTTCAACAGCATCTTGCCGCCTGCTTGATCCACCAGTTCCAAGAGTTCATCTCCGGTTTGCCCGATGACTGCGTCGGCAAAGATCTTCTCGGACGAGAACCGGACAACCAGCACGTCGTCTTTCCGCTGCGAACTAAGTTCGGCCATAGGTCAGGTCTCCGAGGGATCTTTGGCTGGGGATTCAGTTCCCAGAGCGACGATGCTGAACCAGTCGCGTCGTCACGTATAGTGGGCATACCAGTCGATTCATCTTCGAATTTGTCATTTTCCGATACGGCCGCCGGGCGTGCAAGCCACCTGGGGGCCGTTTGACCGAAGCCCGGGAGGCCTCGGCACGTAGTCGCCTTTGCAGCGAAGGGTAGGTCCCGCTTGCCGAGGGGGACCTCGAACTCCGAGGGTTATCACCACCTGCAGGTCCCGCTCGGCAAGCGGGACCTACTGTTTCTGCAGTTCGTCATCGGCTTGGCGTGTAGTACGCTACCTTCGTCGGATCTTGCTTGAGAAGTCCGGATCGTCTGCGTACCGGTTCGCTACGCTGGTTATTCGAGCGCGGCGTTTGGTTTGCTCGAACGACGATTCCGTTTCCAGCAAGCCCTGATCGTAGGCCAGGCGATCGGCATATCCCGGCAACAAGATGCCCACATCCAGCGGCACTCGGCCAGGTTTGAGTCGATTGATGTGCCTGACGATGTTTGTCGTGCAGTTATTCGTGAATGTGTCATAGAATTCCGGCGCTACGGCCAGCTTGTTGACGCGGCCCATGATGTCCAGCAGCAAAGCGCGTGCCTGCTGAGGTGTCGCCTTGGTCCGATACAGATACACGTCATCCTTACGGTGCTTCGTCCGCAGCGCGATCACGTCCCGTTCGTCCGCCACCACATACATGATTTCATACTGCCGCATCGAGCCTTTCACGGGCGAGTAGGTTTCGCCCTCCTCCAATCGTACCTCGACGGACACGGCCAGATTGCCTTCTTCGCCGCAGCCGAAGCTGAGCATCGTATGGGCCAGGCTCGGGGCCTCCTTGAACGGCACAATGATGAAATCGACGGATTCCAGTTTGTCCAAGTCGAACGTCTTGTCATAGTGCCGAACGATATAGTCTTCATCCGACAAATACTTGGTGTTGCGGATGTTGTAGACCGTCAACAGATTGTCGTTCAATTCCGCCCGAGACAACACGGCGAGATTGGGCAACCAGTTGCGCGCGTTGGACGGCTGGACAATGCTGGTCAACTCTTCCGGGTTGAGCACGTCCGGGATGCCTGCTGGCCGCGTTGCCTTGCACCCCGCTAGCAATGACATCGCGGCGACGAGAGAAACGAGCGGAAAATCGAGGGGAAATGCGGTGCGACCCACGTCTTGTCACTTCTCACAGGACTCGGAGAACGAAGGGAACA
>CAZURK010000121.1:0-42206 GCA_964623055.1 uncultured Pirellulaceae bacterium | reverse complement strand
TCTCCTCCCAGGTCTCGATGAAAACGACGACAGTTTCAAATATGTAAATAGACTTGTGAACTTACTGACGATTCTACGTTGGGTATTGTTGTGTTCGTGAAGACGCGTGCCGTCGCGACTAGGCGACTACTAGTGGGGTCTAGCCTCGTGGAAGGGGCGGGAGTTTCCATACGCGGACGGTTCCGTCCCAACTGCACGATACGACACGTGTTTCTCCTGGCAGCAAGGCGACCTCTTGCACGGGTGATGTGTGGCCGGGAAGCCGAACGACCGCGCGTTCGGCCGTCTCCATGGTGTCTACAAGGCGTACTTCCATTCCGGAGACGCACAACAGCCACGTTGCATCGGCGCTGACTGCGATGTCGACAATGCCGGATCGAAAGCGTTGGACCAACACGCCGCCGCCCGCGGCGACGTCCCAGCGCCAGATGGCACCCATATTGTCGCCGGAGAACAGCACACTGCTGTCCGACGAGAACGCCAACGTGTGGACAGGTTGACCATCACGGTTGAAAGGTATTGATTCTCTGTTCCGGTGTAATCGAGGCACGATTGTGCCATAGCAGTCGAGTGTGCGGATTTTATCACCCGTCAGTGCGACGAACAAGCAGATGAATCCGTGTTTTGTTCAAACAGCGATGTGTTGCCCATCGCCAGACCGGGGCCGCGTCCGGCAGGTGTGGTGGATTTAGGAGTCCAACGATCGTAGATGCTCGACAGTGGCTGCGCTGGGACGTGCTGTTTGCAGTGATTCAGGACAAGTCTGGACTTGAACCGAGTCGGCTGAGCGGCCATAGCCATGCCAAACAGCATTTTGCTTTACTTCTGGCCGCCAGCGTGTCATAACATTCCTTCATGCCCGACATCTTCCGCTTCGCCCGATGCGGCGTAGGGTATGCATGTCTGCTGGACAATAGAACGCCGGCCTTTCGCATGAGGGCACCATGCGCATCGCGGTCCTCGCTCTGCTGCTAATCACCACCGTTTCGGGGTGCGGTGTGGAAGACGAGTGGGCGAAGCCCGATTCGCCTGCAGGTCTTCCCGACGCCGGCTCTGTACCAGCCCATGACCCTGGCCCCCATCAAGAAGAACTTGCCGCCCTGATCGAGCGTGCCATTGAAGCGCACGGCGGCGAAACAGCTATTCGTAGTCTGCAGATCGGGCGCGTCGTTCTGGAAGGTGACGGACGTTTTGGGCCAGGTATCGAGGGGCACTCTACCGTGGTTGATACGTTTCATCTTCCGCGGAGATTGCGACGCGAGGCAACTGCGGAGTCAAACGACGAGACCATTCGGATCTTGACAGTGCTTGACGGTGACAAGGCTTGGATGAAGATGTGCGATGGACCGGTGACTCGACTTCAGCCATCGGGCGACAAACTCAACGCCTTCCCTTTTACCTTACTTAGCGGCTTGCTGGATGCGCGCGACGGCGGATATACACTTACGAGAGAAGAGAGCGATGATTCAGGACGCATCCTAATCGCAATGGAGAAGGGTGAGCTTTACTATGGCACAATCGCATTGGACAAGGATACACATTATCTTGTCGCGACCACAAAGCTGCTTCCCGACCCTGAAAAAGGCGATTGGGCGGTCATTGACACCATCTATGACGAGCATAAAGTCGTCCAGGGCGTGGTCGTTCCCATGAGAATGGTAAGCTACAAGGACGGCGATATTCTCGTCGACGTCACGGTCAAGAAGCTCGAGATTCTCGAATCGCTCGAGAGCAGCGATTTTGCGAAACCTGATTAACGCTAGCGCATTCTGCGTTTGCGCCTGCTGGAGAAAGAACAACGCCAACCGTCCCAAGACGAGGAAGAACCATGAATAGAAACGTACATGTAGCGGGCAGCGACGAGTTGAAGATAGCCCTGATCGGGTGCGGCGGGCGCGGCACTGGGGCGGTTGCTCAAGCGTTGAACACGGCGGGGTCGGTCAAATTGTGGGCGATGGCCGACGCTTTCGAGGAGCGTTTGGAGCGCAGCCTCAAACTGCTTGTGAGCGGCGCCAAAGTGAGCCGCGGTACAGCCGAGGGCCTCGTGCCGAAGATCGACGTTCCGCCCGAACGCCGGTTCGTCGGATTGGACGCGTACCGTAAGGCCGTCGACAGCGGTGTAGACCTGGTGCTGCTGACGACACCTCCCGGCTTTCGCCCCATGCAGTTCGAGTACGCCGTCAAGCAGGGCAAGCACGTGTTCATGGAAAAGCCCGTAGCCGTCGATTCGCCCGGCATCCGACAGGTGCTGGCTGCGGCCGACGAGGCGGATCGAAAGGGGTTGAAAGTCGGCGTGGGATTGCATCGCCGTCACGACCGGACGTATCAGGAGACAATCAAACGGATCCACGACGGCGCGATTGGCCGCGTCGAATTGTTGCAGGCTTACAGCAACCGGTCCGGCGTGGGCAAGTATTTGAAACGTACGCCCGAAATGACGGAAATGCAGTATCAGGTCGGACACTGGTACTACTTCACATGGCTCAGCGGCGATTTCATTGTCGAACAGAGCGTACACATGTTGGACGTGTGCAATTGGGCCAAAGGCGACTATCCTGTCATGGCCCAGGGCCAAGGCGGCCGGGAAGTCCGCAACGGCGATGACTACGGACAGATCTACGACCACTTCGCCATCGAGTATACGTACGAAGACGGCAGCAAGATGTTCAGCCAGAACCGGCACATCCGCGGCTGCTGGAACTTGATCGCCCATCATGCCTACGGCCCCGAAGGCCACGCGCATATTGGAAAAGGGATCATCGAAGGCAAGAACGAATGGCAAATCGGAGAACGCAGCCCCAACCCGTACCAGGTCGAGCACGACGAGTTGTTCGACGCCGTGCGAAACGACAAACCGCACAACGAGGCGGTGTACGGGGCCATGAGCACATTGACCGCCATCATGGGACGCATGGCCGCCTACTCGGGGCAACAGATCAGCCGCCAGGACGCGTTAGAGTGCGGTATCAGCCTGTTGCCCGAGCGTCTGGCCTGGGACGCCGAGGCGCCTGTATCGCCCGATGCCGACGGCGCCTACCCCGTAGCCAAACCAGGCGTGACCAAGGTGCTGTGAATTCCATCCGGTTCGCCAGTTGGACAGCGCCACTTTGCTGTCCCACACAAGCCCGAAGCGCAAGCGAGGGAACACGTTGCGGCAAATCCCTCGCTGGCGCGTCGGGCTAGTGAATTGCGGGCTTCGCGCCGAAGTGGCGCTGTCCAACTAGTCCTTCCGCGTCTTGTCGACTTTTTCGCAGGCTCGCGCGAGATCTCGTAGCGCGCCCGCATCGCGAGGGTTGATCTGAATTGCCATGGACAAATCGGTGATCGCCTCTTCCGATTCGCCAAGCCGAAGATACGCCTCTGCTCGCTTGCGATAGCCCGGGCTTGATACAACGTCGCGGCTGATTGCCCGGGAGAAAAGCAACACGGCTTCATCCACACTTCCGTTCTCCAGCAGAGAGCACGCCCGTTGGAAATCGTCGTCCCTTACACCGAACTGGTATGCCCGGTCGACGTCCATCGTCGCCAATCTACGAAGCAAGTGCTGCCGGTCGGCATTTCGCCAGGTGAACCCATCGTGAGATTGCCAGGGGTGTTTGGGTATTTCCCGCTTGCGCAACTCCTCCAAACGAGATCTTGCTGCGTCGATCATTTTCTCCAACGCCGGATCGGATTTCCGGGACCACGACAGCTTGTAGTGGTTTTCGCCGCGATTGCGATAGGCGGCGGCCCAGTGGGGGGCAAGAGAGATGGCTCGATCAAAGTCCTTCCAGGCAGCGGCCAATTCGTCTTTCTTCTGCCACGCCAGACCTCGAGCATGAAAGGCGTATGGACTGTCGGGGGCGAGCTTGATCGCCTTGTCGAACTCGCGGATGGCCTCGTCGAATTCATCCTGTTGGATTAGCAGAATGCCAAACAAGACGTGCGGTTGCGGGTCCTTTGGATGGGCTGCATTTGCCTTACGCAATCGCCTCTCCAGGTTCGCCAAAGACAATTCGGCATTCTTGACAGACGGGTGTTGTTCTTCCACGTACTGCTGATCGGCTTCACTGAACGCCTCCAGGGGCAGCAGTGCCACCTTGCCGGTGCGCGAGAACTTCAGCTTGACCATGCCATTTTCCATGCCCAGGAATTCGGCATCCACCTTCGCTTTGCCCGTCGCGTCGGTCCAAATCCGCGCGTTGGCCTCGGCCGCCAACAGGCCGAACGCGATCATAACACAGACGAGCGTTCGCATACCCTCGCTCCTTCCATTGCGTATTGGGAAAACTGCGGGATCGCCCCGGCTGCGGGCGTCGCGTTTCTCGTCGCAACGATAGAACGCTTGTCAAACGCCATTTGTACTCACAAACGGCCGTTGACTTTGCGTGAAGATTCAGCGACGCTAGTTTCACTGGCTCTGACGCAGAGTCAATGCCTGCGTCTACCTCGTTCAGCACGTACTCCAAATTCGAAACGAATGAACTCTCGCGGTCCAGCAGAAATATGCCCGACAAACTGATCGCCGTGGATCTCGACGGCACGTTAGTGGCGCCGGACAACTCCGTTTCGGCAGAGAACATCGCAGCCATCGAGCGGGCGATCCGGCTCGGCGTCGGCGTGGTCATCGCCACTGGACGCCCCTATATCTCGGCCGACACGATCGCCCGGGAACTTGGCCTTCCTCCCGTTCCGTTGGTGGCTTTCAACGGAGCCGTTATCCGCTGGCCGGACAACGGTGAGGTGATGCTGAGTATCGGCGTGCCGGCGGATTTGGCCGAGGAAGTTGTCGCGCAGTGCATTCACGACAAGGTGCACCTGCATTACTACCTGGAAGACCAAATGTACGTCACCGGGTACAACGACTCGGTACGCGAATACTGCGAACGCAACAAGATGACCTACGAGGTCGTGCCGGACATGAGCCGCTTCGCAGGCCAAGAGCCTTTCAAGCTGTTGGGGGTGGACGAGCCGGACAGGATCTTAGAGCTTCTCGAACGATACGAGCGCCGCTGGCATGATCGGCTTTATGTGACACGCTCGATGCCCATATACATCGAGTTTCTTTCCTCGCAGGTATCCAAAGGCATCGCGCTTGACTGGCTGATCGACTACTACCAGATCGACCGCAAAGATACCCTGGCAATCGGCGATTCGCCGAACGACATTCCTATGCTCGAACGCGCGGGACATGCGGCTGTTATGCCCGACAGTCTCGGGGAAGTGAAGCGGCTGGCGCAATTCATCGCACCCGAACAACGCACCGGCGTGGCCGCGGCTATCGAATGGTTCCTTGGACTCACATGAGCATATCGCGGATCGTTCGCGAGAATGTAGGCCGGAACGAGCAACCGTAGCCGGTGCCGGAACGGCGCTGCGCTTGGTCCGGCCTACGTGGACTATTCCGGCTGTTCCGCGGTTCTCACAACCTCGATTGTGGCAATCGCTGCGTCCTCTCGAAATCGCAGGGACGCGACGATCTCGTCCAGGCTGTCCATGAAACGTGCGAATGACGACGCCCGCCCGTCACCGGCGTTCTGTCGTGACTGCTGCCGGTTTCCGTGGACGCTGCAGGTGACTTGATCACGTTCGGCGTCGAATGAGTAGTCGCCGTGGTCAGGACAGTAATAGTGAACGCCGTATTTGGCCTCGGACAACTGCGCAACCTGATCCACGGGGATGTCGTACAGTTTACAGAGGTTGTAGATCGAGATGATGTTTCGATGGCAGGCAATCCGAGACTTCTCGGTCCAGTACAACTGCAGATCGTCGTGCAGACGCTTGATCGCGCGGCGATTCAATCGCAACAGCATGTGTGCTTCGGTGGGCGGTCGAGTTTCTTCTGCCGTACTGATGTCGATCACTTCGCGGAGAATCTCCGGCTTGGTGGCTGCCACCAACTGGCTGCCGACCAAGGCCACGTGGAGGCGCGTTTTCAGCACGTACATCTGGCCACTGAAGGCATAGATGGCGTGCCCCTTATAGTCCGGTAGCCGGTAGGCATCCAGGCTGAGTTGCAGGCCGCCAATGAGCTGCTTCTTAGTCAGGAAGATCTGTTGCGAAAGCTGGTCTAACAAGCGTGCGGCGTGTTCTCGGCTCTCGATATCCACAGTGACATAGACAGGCACGTTTGCGGCCATCAGCATGGCGCTGAACGCGGCCTGGATCGGGAACGGCACATCGCCGATCATAGGCAAGTCGGCCGAACCGAGTTGAGTTGCGTCGATTTGCAGGATCGTTTCGCCATCACAGAAGTGTAGCCCGAAGCGGTCGCCCAACCATTCCATGTCGGTCAGCGTAGGATTGGCCTGCAAGACCTCGGCCAACCCGGGAATCCCTCCAAGGAATCCAGCGATGTTCTTGCGACCGGGGACCATCACCAACGACGCCACCGCCGACGGAGCAATTCGTTCGGTGCCGATCGGCTGTGGTATTTGGTCAACGATACCCTGCAGGTCCCGGTATAGTGATCCATTGGCGAACGGAAGTACGCAGGTCTCGAACTTCAGACGCGTATCGACCGTGATACGAATAGCCAACGGGTCGAACACCGTCTTCCAGAACGCCTCGTATCGCTTCTTGTACCGTTCGTATTCCGCCGCTTCCTGCTCCGAGATGTTCAGGACGGACAACTCGAGGTTCGGGGTCAGGTATCGCAGTCGGTTGTGCAGAGAACAGGTGCACATATCGTGTTCGGCGTCGAACGCATAACCGCCTCCGTGTGGGCAGACGATCTTCTCGCGATCCACGAAACGCCCTTCGATCAGGTCGCTCAACGATTCTGGCGATCGTCCGTTTTCCAGACGGTAGAACAACGACGCATTGTTCAGCATTACCAGGTTGTTGAAGCATTGCAGGCGGCGTTTTTCGGAGATTTTGGCCGCGGGACCGACCAGGCTCTTGATGAACGCTTCGGATGCGAAGAAGTAGCCGGCGTTGGCGGCTTCCGACGGAGGCAAAATCGTTGTCACGTAGCGATAGTCTGGTGCGTTTTGAAGTCCGGGCGAGAGGCCGACGGCCACGTCAATGACCCGTCGGATCGCCCGATGCGAGTTTGAATAGACAAGGTAATCGTCGAATGTGACCGCAAAGGCGCTGACCATGCGATCGTTCGTATAGTGGACGTTCACCTTCTGACCGCGGTAATTGAACTCGCGACTGATCAGATTCGGAAACTCGGCGCGGATCTCGGCCAGCCATCCGGCGGCGGCCTTCTGGAATGCTTCGGGCTGTTTGAGCTGAACGATCAGCGTCAGGTCGGTGCCTTCCAACACGAACGGGTCGGCCCCGGTGATGGCGACTTCTCCGATCACTCCATCCGTCGATAATTGGATCAGGTCGGTCCACCGCATGCACAACTGATCTTCCAGCTTGGCACGCACCTGGCTGTCCTGTGCCCTAAGCGTGAACAGTCGCACGATGGCATCGCCCCAATGCGAGGTCAAGTCGACCAATTCGCCCAACGGCTGCATGGCGTTGAAGTGAAGGAAATACTGGTCGTCCGGCACCAGCCTGGCAATGTCGTGCGGCTTCGGCTCGGTCTTGTCGCGAGCCTTCTTTTCCTCCAGCAACTTCTCGTACGGCAGCGACCTCAACGAAGGCGGACGCAGGCTACTGACGTGTCTGGTTAGATCACCCACGCCGCTTCCTTTGCCGAGCGTCTCGCGCTGCAACGATTCCTGGATGGCCAGCGATTTGGTGAAGACCTGATACAGGCTGGTCTCCAGGACGTTGCGATCTGGCGCCTGCTTGGGCATGGCGGGCGGCGCAACCCCATAGCGGGCTCGCGACTGCAAGAGGCAGTACTGGAAGAATGACTCCTCGGGATAATATCGAAGTAGCTGTGCAAAGTAGAGGTTCTGCTGCCGGGCCCATTCCGTGAAGATGGCCTTCGAGCCAACTTGCTCCTGAGGGATCGTCACTTTCACGTCGCCGTCTCGCACCTCGACTCGTCGCGAACCGTCCGGGTTCTCCGAGACGATTTCGTACGAGAGTTTCAACGTAACGTCCCCCTCGCCACGCAGACGACCATAGAACTCGGCATGCTTCTGCTGGAACTTGGTTTCTTTCGGATAGATGAGATACGCTCGCTTGTCGGCCGATTTCAAACGCAAGTAGTTGCTTTTTTCGAATTCCTCAGCCAGAAAGGGCTGTTCCAGACGCAGCCTGAAAGCGCTATCGCCTTCGTCGCTGCGATAGACCTCGACCTTCTGCTGAAAAGGCAGCGCGTCGTCGCTCGCTGCTTCTGATAAAGGCAAGGCACAGAATGCTCCGCATACGGCAAGTATCACGACGGAGGTCTTCATCATCGGTTCGTCTCCCGTGTCAAGCGTTGGGATTGGTTTGTTCAGCCAGAGACGCAGAAGTCTGGTAACGTTATGCTAGCCGCCGTGGACTGCAACAACAAGGAAGTGAGCCGGCGGATTCAGGTGCTTTCTCAATAGCTTGGGGCGTGGGATTCCTGGTTGTACGGCACGATTGAGTGAATCGCGTCAGATTACGCGGCGGCTGGTGTGTAAACAAGTGAAGGGAATGGGCGACCGCGATGGACAAGAAACAGGCAAATTGCGATGGCAGACGGATTAAGCACTTCCTGAGCGATCAGCTCAGCGACGGCGAGCAGGTGGAGTTCGAGGACCATTTGAATGCCTGCGACGTGTGTCGGCTTGAGTTGGAAAAGCAGGCTGCGGAGCCGGACATTTGGCAGGAAATCCGTGAATCTCTCGGTTCGGGTGACTTGGACGGACGAGAGCCAGGTGCGAGCCCGCCGACGAAATGGCACACGGACGCGCCCGGTCCGTCGGGGGCGGCTCACACGGCAAGCGGCGAAAGCGTCACAATGCTCGCCGATTCCGTGCTCCGCTGCCTCGCGCCGACTGACGACCCGCGGATGTTGGGGCGGTTCGGCGGTTACGAGATTTCGGGTGTCGTCGGCTGCGGCGGGATGGGCGTGGTGCTGAAAGGATTCGACGCGGCTTTGAACCGTTATGTAGCGATCAAGGTCTTGGCTCCTCATTTGGCGGTCAGCGGTTCGGCGCGGCAGAGGTTCGCTCGCGAGGCCCAGGCAGCCGCGGCTGTGGTGCACGAGAATGTGGTGGCAATCCATGGTGTGGCGGAAGCAGGCGACTTGCCATACTTCGTGATGCCATACGTTCGCGGCACGTCCCTGCAGAAACGTCTAAACGAACACGGCCCGCTGGGCGTGACCGAGATTCTGCGCGTCGCCATGCAGACTGCCGCGGGGCTGTCGGCCGCACATGCCCAAGGGCTAGTGCACCGGGACATCAAACCGGCCAATCTCCTGCTGGCCGACGGTGTCGAGCGTGTAAAGATCACGGACTTTGGCCTGGCCCGCGCTGTGGATGATGCCAGCCTGACCCGCACCGGCGTGATTCCCGGGACACCGCAATTCATGTCGCCCGAACAGGCCCGCGGCGAGCCGGTCGATGCACGTAGCGATCTGTTCAGCCTGGGCAGCGTCATGTACGCCATGTGTACCGGCCGTCCGCCGTTTCGCGCCGAAACCAGTTACGGCATCCTGCGACGTATCACCGACACCGAACCGCGTCCTATCCGTGACATCAATTCCGAAATTCCCGAATGGCTCGTCACGATCATCGACAGGTTGCACGCGAAAGATCCGGCAGAGCGTTTTCAATCGTCCGATGAGGTGTCGAATCTGTTGGAAGCCTGCCTCGCCCACGTACAACAACCGACCGTCGTCCCGCTGCCGCACGCGGTGCAGTTGCTCGTCGAGAAGACTATCCAGCCTGCCAGCAAAAGTACGTCGGCTTTCCCAGACGGACTCGGACGGCTTGCGAAAGCCGTCCTGCAGCCACGCGTCTTGTATGCCGGCGGGATTGTGGCTGGCCTTCTGGCAGTCGCGGCGGTTGTATGCATGGCAATTTGGCCACGCGCCGAGGATGAATCCGGCCGTGCGACGAACCCGCCTTCGACTGCTGCCACGTCGGCCCCGCCCGAGTCCCACTCGGCCGACCGCGTTGAGTCGCCTTCTAATGCATGGCGGGACGGCAGCGCCGATCGAATCCTCGAATTGGAACGCGACATCGAGGGACTTGAAGCAGACGCCGTACGGCCATGGGGTGACGGCGCGTCTTCCTCTACATCCAGCGCTTCGATAAGCACCAACCGACCTCTCGATCCGGAGTCTTCGAAATGACACGCACAATACCTCTTTCAGCAGCGTTGCTCGTCGTCGCTTACGGCGGTATTGTCATCAGCGCTCAGCCAAAACCATCTGTCACAAACGCACCGGCTCAAGACGCAGGCGGTCAGCCAGCGCCGGAGAAGGGGGCAGGCTCGGACGCAAAACCGAACGACGTAGCGACCGAGCCTGGCGACAGCGGAAAGAATTGGGAGGAAATGACCGGCTTCTGGCTGGAGCACGCAAAGGCTGAGCCGCTCGTTCCCATTCTCAGACAGCTATTCAACACCGCGACGATAACCGCTGATCCGGAACGTAACGGAATCCTCATGATTGGCTCTCGCGTAGATGTGTCGGAAGCGTGGGAGGTCGTGAAGAAGTTCGACCAGGCGCACGCCGGTCGCCCCATACGCTCCTCTCCCATCGACGGAGCACCGAAGATGTCCGTGTCTGGCAAACTGGCCGACGAGTTAACCGTCTTCTACCTGAAGCACACGAAAGCCCAGTCGGTCTCTGCCATTCTGAGCCAGTTGTTCCGCGACTTCACACCAGTCGTCGACCATCGGCTGAACGCGATTATCGTTCGTAGCGATTCCCAGGAGAATCTCGACAAGCTTGAGGCGGTCTTGAAACTGCTCGACCAGCCGATCCGGCCGGACCAGGCGAAGCAGCCGAATCAGGCGGACCGAGACCGGAAGCCCACGCCAGAGGATTTTATGCGTGCGCTGCGCGGAGGCACGGGGCCGTCCGCCCCGAAGAAACCTGCTGTGGTACCCCGACAACTCTCGCCCGAGGACCTCCTGCGGGCGCTTCGCGGAGGCGCGGGGACGACTGCCCGGCAGCAACCCGATACGCTGCGCGAGAAGTACAACGAACTCGAGCAACAGGCCGCCCAGACGGCCGAAGAGTATCGTGATCTGCCCAACAAAGCGACTCGGGCACGCACTGGCGCCGCGGCATTGAAGAAACAATTGGCTGAAACCGTCGAACAGGCATTCGAAGCCCGCCAAGAGCTTCAACGAGCGGAACTGGCCGCGCTCCGCCAGCGGCTGGTCCGTATCGAAGGGCAGATAGCCGCGCGCGAACGCATCAAGGATGAAATCATCGACCGGCGCATCGAAGATTTGCTGAATCCGGAGCTTCGCTGGGATGGCGCTGGGGAATCCACATCGCGGCCGGCGACATCCGCCAGAGTCTCCCAGAGCCAGGCACCGCAGGCAATGACTCAGACGGGGGACCACGTCCCCGCCGATTCCAAGGCGGACGCGCAAATCGTGTTCCGAGGGCTGGAGGGCGCGCGAGTGACATGTTCCCGCAAGGGTAGTGCCGCATCGGTGATTCGGCTGCCCGGGCGACTTGGCGTCTCCACTGGTCAGACGGTACCTTTCCGGTTGAGCGACATTCCGGCCCACGCAGGGCTCGATTTGAACGGGACGATCGAACTGCCGCCGATCGGCGCGCAGACCCGGACATTTTTGCAGCATAACGCCATTCCTATCGAGTTTCACAACGAAGATGTGGACCAAGCTTCAAGCGGCCACCTCGTGACCAAGGTTATCTACCTGCCGAAACCGGAACATCAGGAGCTTGCCTTGGCGGGCGTCGAGACCATCGTTTCGACGCGTCTGGATCCCGGAGTCAATCCCACTACGGAAGCGGAACGCCGTGGTCATATCCTGGCTACGCTGCGACTCGGCAATCGCGTTCCGGACGATCCTGGTTCCGCGATCGAGGCGAGCCGGGGCCCCAGTTGGGCCGGGAACATGTTCTCGGAAACGCTTTGTGAGCTAGGTGTCGTCGCCCCTGGAGCCAAAGTGCAGCATCGCTTTGCTCTCGAAAACCCCTACGTCGAAGACGCCCGCATCGCATCGGTTCGTTCAGCGAACAAGTGCATCTCGGCAACGCAGGTCACAAAGCCCTTGCTGAAGACGCACGACAAATCCGAGATCGTCGTTCAGGTTGCGGCCGAGCAGACTCCTGGGGACCACACGGAAACGCTGACCGTGGTCTTCGACAGGCCGTTCGATGCCGAGGTCGACTTGCGCCTGAAGTGGTCCGTACGCGAGTTGCCGCAACTTGAGCCGGTTGACGAGGAGACTCGCGTGGACGGCGCGGAAATGGAGGATCCCGCCAAGTTGATTTGGGACGTGCTGGGGGTGAAGCTTCGTTCGGTGTCACGCGACGCCCTGCCGACCAAGCGTTTCCGCGGTGGGATGCAGGTCATCGAAGTCCGCAAGGACGGCGCTGCTGCAGAGGCGAAGTTGCAGGTGGACGACATCATCGTCGGCATCCATCACTGGGAAACCGTATCGGTGAAGAACGTCGCTTATGTCTTGAAGCATTCCGATCTTCAGCCGAAACAAAACCAGTCTTCTGATGTCAAGTGCTTCGTGCTCCGTGGCGACGAGACTTTGTTTACGACGCTCCGTTTGGCGGATCCGTCCAAGGCGGCCGATCAATAGCCTGGGTCGATGTGGCTTCAAGTAGGGTTAGTCTTCCTGGGCGAATCCATGCTCAATCGTCTTGATGGGCAGGTAAAGATGCCTTTCCTCGTCCTGAAGAGGCACAAAGCCGATCCTTTCGTAGAACCGTTTGGCTTCCGCATCAATTGCCTGTACCTCAACCGCGTAGATGCCCAGTTCACGGGAGAGGTCAAGACAACGACGCAGCGCGTCCATTAGTAGCAGCCTCCCGAGTCCAAGACCTTGGACCGTCTGATCTACGCCGAGCCGAGCAAGCAGCACGACCGGCACAGGATGCTTGGGCAGCTTCTTCGCGACCTGCAGAGGGAGATGTTGAAACGAAACGGAACCGGACGCGAGCGTGTAGTAGCCGTACACACGGTTTTCGCCGGGACGCACGGCGACAAACGTGCGTCCCAGTCCACGACGCTCGTACTGGCTAACAAGCAGACGTAGGAAGTTATCGAGGGATTCCCCGCCACAGAAAAAATCGTTCCGCTCGTGCGAACGATCGAGCCTTTCGACATACCAATCATCCACGACGACGATTCCTTGGATCCCGTTGCCGGTAGGCATCAGCCGCCTTCCGCAGTGCCGCGTTGGCTGGCGGCGGGTCATCCAGCAGTGAGAGGAAAATGTCCCGATCCCGATCAGACAGTGATCTCCTCTCAGTCTCTTCCGGGAAGTGAAGCTCATCTTCGGGGATGATCTGGGCCTTTCGGATGCGAAGCTCAGTGTCGCTGATCTGTTCGATGATCACCATCGAATTCGCGAAGTTCTTGGGCAGGCTCACGCGGCCTTTAGGGTCAGTGGATCGGGTGACCGCAGTCATCTACATCGCTCCTCGTTGTTGTCACTCAGTAATCGTACACCAAGAGGGGAAATGAGGCAAGTGGGACCATCCCTCTTTCCCTCCCTGCCCCGTGCGCTGGCTGCTGGACTTGGCCGAAATGACGGATTTGCGGCAACGATTCAGGTCGCAAAACGCTTACTAAATTCGTCTACTAGTGAAGAAGGAATGAGGAAGCGACCTGCAGGAGCGGCGGATTGTGGAATCTGATGCGGAATTTGTGTCCAGCGTGCGACGCGGCGACGTGGAAGCGTTCGGCCGACTGATCGAGCGATACGAAAGAAGCGTGTTGGCGGCTGCGCTGGCGGAACTACGGGATGTCCATTTGGCCGAGGATGTGGCGCAGCAGACACTGCTGCTCGCCTTTCGGCGGTTGGATACGCTGCGTGACGAAGGCAAATTCGGGCCGTGGCTGATGCAGATCGCCCGTCGACAGGTGGTGGACGCGGTGCGGGCTCGCCGGGTCCCGGTGAGCGTCCCGCTGGATGACTCCCAACACGAAACGGCTGACGCATCCGGCAACCAGGACTGGATCGAGAACGAACATCTGTTGAGTCTTGTCGCTCGGCTACCCGATCACGAGCGCGTGCTCGTCGGGCTGCGCTACTTCGACGGTCACAGCATGGCCGAGATCGCCGGAATCACGGGGCGACCCATCGGCACTGTGACGAAACAGCTTTCTCGCGCGACCCGCCGCTTGCGGTCACGGTGGGACAAGGAGAATCTGCGATGAACGAGAGTATTCCGCTGAAAAATCGTCTGGAAGCGTTAGGGGCCGCGCTGCGTACACGGCCGCGGTTGACCGACCACGTGATGGAGGAAGTGCGCGAGTCAGTCGCCGATGCTCGGACGCAGGAGCCGTCTAGACCCTCACCACGTGATGAAGACTTGCCCAGCAGTTCTTGCGAGCCGTGCGATCATCGTTGTAGGACGGCTCTCCCGAGCCGTCCAGACGGGTCGGGAGACCCGTCCTACTTTGTTACGGCCCGGGGCCGTGCCACGAAACGTCGCTGGCGGCTCGTCGCTGCGTCCGTCGTTACGGTTGCTACGGTCGCCGGTGCGGTGTTGATCGCCTTACTGGTCGTTCCTTCGCCGTCGGTCGGCTGGGCGGACGTAACGAAAGCGATCCAGTCGCAGAAGTGGATTCGCGGGACCGTCACGTATCCCGATGGCGACCCTGGCACCATGTGGCTATCGCCCCAGCGTCAGATTTGGGCGTTCAAGTCGAAACGTTGGTTCCAGTTCTTCGATGGCCGCGAGCGAGCCAAGTACGAGTACCGTGGGCGCGAGAAGCCGATCGTTAGATTGCCGCTGGGAGAGGAGGACGCGCAGCGAGTCCTCCCCGTCGACGCTTTGTCGCAAGACAGGGATGCAATCGGTCCATGGCTTTTCGGTACGGAGAAGATCGTCGACCAGAAGCGGCGAGAGGTCACGGAAGACGGGAAAACCTGGGTCGAATTCCAATTGGTCCTTTGGCGCGGCGATATGAACCACGCCACGTTGCGCGTCGATCCTGAAACCAGGCTTCCCGTCTATCTTCTAGTTACCTCGTCCAAGGATGCGAAAGAGTCGTTCAAGTGGCAGTTCGATTATCCGGAGGACGGCCCGACCGACATCTACGCGTTGGGCGTTCCTCGCGGGATAGAGATCGACGATCAAATGCCATCGGACCAAGTCCAGCGGGTTCTGAACACCATGGCGGCCAGCCGAGCCCGCATCGGCGATTTTCGTTTGATGGTGGCCGAGGAAGAGGACAACCGCGTTTTCATCGTAAGCCGCAAAGGGGATCGCTGGCGAGTTGACGTGTGCACGGGCTCCTACCCGCCCAAGCCGGCGGACGGCGGGGCTGCGAGCGACTGGTTCGCGGAACGCTTGAGGCGGTTCGAGACGTTCCCGCAGTACATCTGCGACGGAAAGACGGTCTACAAGAATCCCAGACCCAGCGCGTCGGATGGAAATTCGATCAAATGGGAACGATCTCGGCACGCACCTCAAGACCTGTTATCCACCGGTGGGTCGTTCGAGCGGAGCTTGTCGGCTGCCCCATACGTCAAGCTCGTGACTTTCATCTATCCCGATCTGACGCCGATACGCGGTTGGGGGTTTCAGTTTGATCCCCGGCCTGCCGACTCACCCGGCTGTGTATTGATAAGACGATCTGCACGCACGACCAGGAAAGAACCGTGGACGGCTCACGAGTGGTTTTATCTCGACCCCGCCAGAGGACACGCTGTCGTCCGAGCCGAGCTGTTCGGCTTGCCGGCCGACGCGCCGGCGGATCCGGTGGTTGCCGGTGGGCAGACGATCCACATGGAGGACTTCCGACGGTCACCAAGCGGTTTCTGGTATCCCACCGTCGTCCGCGACACGAGGTCTACTGTGGGGGAACTCAATGATAAGGGCGAGATCTTGCAGAGGAAGACAGCCCCCCGGACAACCACGGTGCGTTACTGCTTGGATTTCGACGCCGAATTGCCCGATTCACTGTTCACGATCGAAGACAAGACGGAGGAATCCTTGTAAGAAATCGGCCGAACTGATCGACTATGTGTATGCACGCGCTCACAACGATGTTCAGTGAAAGTGCCAAATATGACGGATTGGTCGCGGGTAGTGCGAGAACACGGACCGATCGTTTGGCGCACTGCCTATCGAATTCTGAACAACGAGGCCGATGCCGCGGATTGTTTTCAGAACACGTTTGTTTCCGCCTTTAGGCTGTCTCTCAAGGACACGATAAGCAACTGGCCGGGGCTGTTGAAACGTCTGGCGACCGCTCGGGCGTTGGACTACCTTCGGAGACGATGTCGCGAATCCAGTCGGTTTACGACACTGGTGGAGATCGACGACGCAGTTCAAGCGGGTGGCGAGCCAAGTCGTGAAGCTGAAACGGCCGAATTGGCCGAACGACTGCGGGAGGCGCTGGCCGATCTGGACGCTCGACAGGCAGAGGTCTTCTGCCTGCACAGTCTCGAGGGCTTCGACTATCGACAGATCGCCGAGCGTCTGGGCGTGACAGTGAACTACGTGGGTGTGCTCTTGTCTCGAGCCAGGAGGCGGTTGCGGGAGAGCCTGCGGTCATTCGCGCCATCGCCCGTCTCCAAACGCGACCCACAGGAGACTGGAGAATGAACGATCACGACGATGAACAAGTAGTAGACGTGCTGGAATCAGCGACTGAATCACTCCGTGATACAAGGGTCCCAGATGGTCCGTCACAACAACTCGCGGCATCGACGGTTGCGGCGATCATCGCCCAGACTGGCCCGCCGACGACGCTTGCACCGCGCGGCAAGAAACACCGCTGGCGGCTCGTTGCTGCGTCCGTCGTAACGGTTGCCACGGTCGCCGGCGCTGTGTTGATCGCCCTGCTGATCGTCCCCTCGCCGTCCGTCGGGTGGGCGGACGTGACGAAGGCGATCCAGTCGCAGAAGTGGATTCGCGGGACTCTCACGTATTCAGACGGTGACCGCGCCAACATGTGGCTGTCACCCGAACGGCAGATCTGGGCCGACCGAGGGGGACGTTCGTTTCGCTTCTTCGATGGCCGGGAGCGAGCCAAGTACGAGTACTTCGGTGGAGCGATCGTAAAGAGCCCGCTGGGAGAAGAGGATGCCCGCAGGGTCCTTCCGACGGATGCTCTGTCCCAGGACAGGGATGTAATCAGCCCGTGGCTTTTCGGAAGTGTCAAGATCGTCGACCAAAAACGGCTTGAAGTCACGGAAGGCGGCAAGAAATGGATCGAGTTTCAATTGGTTTTGTTTCCCGGTAAGGCGAATCAGGCAACACTGCGTGTCGACCCAGAAACCAGGCTTCCCGTCTACCTGTTCGTCACGTCGCCCGATGACGCATCGGCGGCGCACAAGTGGGAGTTCGACTACCCGGAGGACGGCCCGACCGACATCTACGCATTGGGCGTACCGCGCGAAGCCAAAATCGACGACCGCATGCCTTCGGACGAGGCTCAACGGCTGTTCGACGCCATGGCGGCCAGCCGAGCCATGATCGGCGACTTTCGCCTGATGGTCGCCGAAGATGAGGAAGACCGCGTTTTCATCGTAAACCGTAAAGGGGACCGTTGGCGAGTGGACGTGTGCCGCGGCCTCGTCCCGCGTGAGCCTGCGGACGACCAGGCGATAAGCGATTGGTTCGCAGAACTCCAGAAGCGGTCTAACCCGATCCCGCTGTACATCTGTGATGGGAAGACCGTGTATAGAAATCCGAGTTACGGCCGGTCCACCGAAAGAAATGTCCAATGGAGAAAGGACGTCAGGTACCTCGCGCCGCAGGATTTGATGTCCGTAGGGTGGGTGAGCAGCGCGAGCGCCGGCTTGTCGTTTGCCCCCCATATCAAGCTTTGGGGCCTCGTGTACCCCGACCTGACTCCCGACAGCGGCACGCCGTTCGAGTTGGAGCATCGGCCCTCTGATGCTCCCGGCTGTGTGCTAGTCAAGCGGTCCTGCCGCTCGACCGGCGGAACCGATTGGCACGAGTGGTGCTATGTCGACCCTGCCAAAGGATACGCCGTCGTTCGAGCCGAAGCGTTCGAGTTGCCCGCCGACACCTCCGCAAATTTGGAAGCCGGTTACGAACCCATGAGCTTCCGCATGGAGGGCTTTCAACAGTCCCCGAAAGGCCTCTGGTATCCCACGGTTATCCGTTACACAAGGGGCGTAGTCGATGAGAAAGACGAGGTTCCCGCGAATAAGTCAACACCACGGACAACAACCGTCTACTACCACATGGATTTGGACGCCGATTTGCCCGATTCGCTTTTCACCGTTGATGAGGCACGGTAAGGAATCGCGCGAGCTGAATGACTACCACGAAGCATCTAACCCAGATACTTCATGCCCCCTGGGAATTGCGTGACAAACTGTCGTAGCCACGTTCGCCAGAACGTGGTCGCAACCTCAGACGACGTCCCACGTTCTGGCGAACGTGGCTACAAACGAATGAAATGTCCGGGCCAAGATCCGAGTCGTGAGACTTCGCCGGGAAGACGCTATTCGGAAGGCCAACGGATGTCGGCTGCGTACGCGGATACCTTGCCATCAGGAGGCCGCTTCAGGTACACGACTCTCGCGCCTGCCGCAGCTTGAAGGTTGTAGTTCATGTCGCCGAGGGTACAGCTTCGGCCGGTCGCCGCATCGTGCAACACGATGCGCCAGTGCTTTTCCTGGGCTTTAGGAATCTGCTGCAGGACCATCGTCGTTTCCGATGTCCTTTGGGACAAGCAGGAACCGTTCGTTGGTCAGCGTGGGCTGCGGTTCGCCTGCGTCTTCTTTGGCGTGGCCTTGCTTTTCAGTTGACGGGACAGTTCTTGCAGTCGAAGCTCTTGTGAGTGCAAGCGGTCCGTCAATTCAACCACGTCACGGAACGCCGAATCTCGTTCCTTGTGCAAATCTCTCAGTTTCTCACGAAGCTTACTTACGTCCTGTTTGAGTTCCTTTAACATTTCGGCAGTGTCTTGGCCCCCCGGTGCAAACATCAATTCCGCCGGCTTGCCGTTGACCTTCACGTCGTCGATCGAGGCCATGATCTTTGTCTCGCCGTCCTTGCTTGTCTGGCGATCGGTGTCGAACAGCCACAGGCCGGGCTGGTAGACCTTGAATTCCCATTGAACCGCGGGCTGGCTTCGATAATCGAAACGGTTGAAACAGATCTTCAGCGGGGCGTAGTGGTCGGGTTTGATCTCCACGTAATCCGAGAACGTTTCGCGGAACCAGGGATTGATGTGTTCGCGCGGAGTCAGCGTTTGGCGATCCAACACCACGGTGCCTTCGCGAATGTCCGAGAAACTGATGTAGAAACCATTGCGCGAGCCGAAAAGACAGTAGCTGGCGGCAAGCCAGACACGGTTCTTGAAGAAGTAGGCCAGGCGAATCTCGTCTTCGTCCTGTTCGACCTGCCGGAAGGACACGTCTTCGGGGTGGGCCGTTAGATAGTGCAGCGCCGAGAAATACGTAATTGCATGGCGTTTGGCGTGAGTGAACTCCATTTCTCGCGCAGGAAAGGAGTCACCTGAATCGTCGTTGACTTCGTACTCCCTCGTACCTCGCCCCGTGCCCTTTCCCATCGCAGTGAATGTGTACCGGTAGTTGCGGACTTCTTTCGGCGGCAGAGCCAGCCAGTAGCGGTTCGCCTCGGCGATCTGGGCTAGAATCTCCCGCCCCTTGGCTTGCAGTTCCGGTTCAACCGGCGGCCGCCCGAGGGGCGAATCGCCAACGACCTCCTCGCGCAGTTCGTTACCCTCGGCGTCGGTCAAGCTGGCAAGCTGAAGCTGCTGGATGCCGGTTGCCTCGTCGTGAACCAGACGCAACGACATCTCGTACTTGCCAGGCCGGTCGAATCGCAGCGGCAGCGAGCGGATCGTCCATCTTTCCTCGGGCGGGACGAGCGTGAACCACCAGGTGTGGTCCGGGGGAATCCGGTTCAGAGAAAAACGCCCTTCGTCGTCCGTGGCGAGCTGCCTCACGCTATTCTGAGCCAGTGTCGTTTCGTCGGTCACTCGCAACCGCAAGTCGCGAATCGGCTCGTTGCGCTCGTCCACCAGGCGCCCCGAGATAGCCAGTTCGCGCACCATCACAAAGTCGATTCGCCGCGGCTTTCCCGGCAGCACCACTCGCTCGTCATCTCGGCGAATGTACTCGTAGTTCTGCCAATCCTCCTCCTTCGGCATGCGATCGGCAACGATCAGCCAAGCATGCCGGTCGAGATTCCTTTCGACGTATCCATCCTTCCAGGCATGAAAGCCCCCTGACTGCATCCGAAGCGGCGGATCGCCGGGCGGATTAGTGCGACGCAGGCCCCCCATGCCAAAACGCAACGTGTAGTGCCCGCGAGCATCCGTCGTTGCAGGGCCTCGCCCTTGGATGGTTCCGCCCGTTCCCACGTACGCCCAAATGCCGACGCCCTCCAAGGGATTGCCGTCGGCGTCGGTCACCGTACCTTCAGCGATCCACGGCCAACGCCTGTCGATTTCCTCTTGGGTCAAAGGAACCGGCTTCACCTTCACCGTGACTTCGTGGTCCTTCCCGGCGACGATCTCCACGTCGATCTCCTCCTCGTCAGCCACGTACTTCGGCTCGTGCGGAAAGTACGAAGGCTTGGAAACGCGAAGGCCGTAAGGCCCAGGCGGCAAGTTGTCTCGCCGATATGCGCCGTCGACCGCCCGTAGCCCGATCCATCTCGAACGTGGAGACCGTGGCTCCTTGCTTCGAACGGACACGGCAGCACCATCAATCGGTTCGCCCGATTTAGCGTCGATCACCCGGACCACGAGCGAAGGACCGTCCCGCAGTCTTACGACCGTCTCGGCCGTCTTCTGCGTTTCATCAAGGCGCACCGGTTGGCCCGTTCCCCTACTCGGATCATTTGGCTGATTGGCGTGCGTGGCTGTCACTCGGTAGATGCCTGACGGCAGGCGTCTCCAGCCGCTACGGGTCTTGTCCCGATCGTCCCGGAATCCATACCCGTCCGTGTATCTGGCCCAACTTGCTCCAGTCTCCGGATCGTCCCAGGTCGATTGTTTCTTGTCTGGCGTACCGGCGACCTGTTTCCACAACGTAGAGGTGGCCCCCCTTAGCGGTTTGCCATCGGTACCCAGCACACGGACCATCAGCGTATGATCCAGCCCGGCAATTCTCTCGGTCGCAGTTCCGAACATGTAGCCTCCGCGGCGGAAATGCTCGGGCGTTGGCCCTTTGCGATCGCGAGCGAGCCAGAAGCCGGAGATGCGGTTTTCTTCGTCGAAGGCCAAGCGTATGAGCATGACGGCTTTGTCCCACCGACCGCGGACTTCAAACAATCGCCCGTTTGTGAAGTCCCGTTCGGTGTAAGAAACAGCCCCGCGAAACGAGCCGCATCTCTTGTCGAATTCGTCCCAGATGCGCACCAGTTCCACGTAGGGTAGCTCCGGAAACAACGTTGGATCGAACAGCCCAACGGCCTCGCGAAATTCCCTTGCCTGGAGCAAGTGAATGAACTTCTCGGCCTTCTCCTTGCGGGCATCTGAGTCCGCCTCCGCGGATACCTCCGCAGACGCGCCGACGGAGGCCTCGTGCAGCATGGCCAATGGAACGGTTAGGCCCAGTAGACAGACCACAACCGCCCCGGCAACCATTCGAGTCACCGATCGCCGGTTACGCGATCGGTCAAGGATCGCCAGCATCCGCGTCTCGAGCTTCGATTGCGAAGCCATCGCCATGGCGGCCGCTCCGGCCAAACGCGCCTTGCGAAGCCCGGTGACAACCTCCAGCAAGTGCTGAGCGTAGTCCTTGGGTTCATATCCGGATCGGATGACCAAGTCGTCGCAGGCTGCCTCACTTTCGACCTGCAAGCGTCGCCGAGCGATCCACATCAAGGGATTGAACCAGTAGACTGCACACAGGACGTGAACAAGCATCCTGACCAGACAGTCATTGCGCCTGACATGGGCCAATTCGTGCAAGAACACAGCCCGCAGTCGATCCGACGACCACTCGCCGGCGCTGTCCGGCAGCAGCAGAATCGGCCGCCACGTGCCCCACTGCATGGGAACGAACCGTCGGTCGCTTAAGAGCAATGCCACCCTGCGTCCAATTCCCAATTCGGTCACCACTTGCTGCAGCACGCTCGCTAAGTGTGCATCGGAAGCCCCAACTGCCGATCGCTTCAATCGCCACAGGCTCAGCCCACCAAGCACAACGGGCAAGATCGCGACGAACGAACCGGCCGCCCACGCCATCAGTACCCACGCCTGCCACGGGAATGTACTGCCTGGCATGGATTCCGCTAGGGCCAAAGGTGCCTCCGGCAAGGACTTGGCGACCGTGCCAGTGGAACGACTGCTTGGGACCGCTGTCTCGTGTTCTTGAAGCGGAAACGATGCCGGTTCCTCCGGAGTCGGGGCGAAAACGGTCGATGTGTCGGCGACAGGTCGCGATTCCGACTCCGGTGGCCTATGCCAAGACACGGGTTTGCCCGAATCAGTCACCTCCAAGTCATCCGGCCGTGGATCGTCCTGCGCGACGGAGACAGGAGCATCGTTTGAAGGCCAGCCCAACCAGCTTGGTAGCACGTTCCACTCCGGCAGCGTCACTGAAAGCACGGGCAGCACCAACAGGCTGAGCGCAGCGAGCAGCCAGATCAGGTGACGCGTCGCTGCCGAGGCTTTTCGCATTAGCCTAGTTGCGACCGCCGCTACCAGCAGCACGATCAGACCTTTCAGGGCCGCGTCCAGCAAAACGATCAACCACAGCGAAGACGCTTCCGCCAACGATTCTGGCACGATTCCATTGATTCCGATCATTGCCCCTCCTCCGGTTGGCTTTGACGAACGAGGTCAGCTAGACGCTCGGCCTCTTCGTCAGAGAGTTGGGTGGATGGATCAGACAGGTGAGCGGCCACCGCCCTTTCGAGCGACCCGTCAAAGAAGGTCTCCAGCACGCGTCGCAGCGCCGACCGGCCAACTTTCGCGCGAGCCCGGACCGGCCGATAGACGAACTCGCGTCCCTGCTTCCGGTGACGCAGGTGTCCCTTCTCCTCCAGAATCCGCAGCAACGTGCGGACGCTCGTACGCGAAGGAGGATCCGGCAACGCCTGCCAGACTTCGGTCACCGTCGCCCCGCCCAGAGCGTACACGACATCCATGATTTGTCGTTCTCGTCGGCTGAGTGTTTCCTGATTTCCCATGGTCCCGTACGCAGTCTCTTGAGCCGTAGGCGTGTTCCACGTAGATGCATTGGTTAAATTTTTAACATATACGATCGTTTTGTCAACACTGAAAGTTAATTTTTTCACCGATGGAGTCCATTGGACGAACAATCAACACGACACTATATTGAACGGGACACAAGAACACGTAGGTTATGCTATGTGATATCTCCCACCCAATCGTAAGGAATGCGGTGCTATGCTGGAGGGCATCCCGAAGATATGTTGAAGCATGACACACCTAACGTTATCAGAGTCAATTGCCGCGATTCGAGGCCGCGTACGGAATGAGCAAGCAATACATTTTCACGATTGCCGGACTGACGAAGAAATACGCTCAGCATGAGGTGCTGAAGGACATCTGGCTGGCGTTCTATCCGGGTGCCAAGATCGGCGTGCTCGGGCGAAACGGATCGGGCAAGAGCACATTGTTGCGCGTCATGGCGGGCGAGGAATCCGAGTTTGACGGCGAGGCCCGGCTGACCGACGGCTTTACGCGCGGCTATTTGCCGCAGGAACCGGTGCTGAATCCGGACAAGGATGTCTGGGGCAATGTGGAAGAGGCGGTCGCTCCGCGTCGAGCCCTGCTGGATCGTTACAACGAAATCAGCGTGAAACTCGCCGAGCCACTGGACGACGACCAGATGCAGAAGTTGTGCGACGAAATGGCCGGCCTGCAGGATCAGATCGAGGCGACGAATACCTGGGAATTGGATCGTGAGATCGAAATCGCTTTCGACGTCATGAACCTGCCGCCACGCGACACGCAGGTTTCCACGCTGTCCGGCGGCGAACGTCGCCGCGTGGCGCTGTGCAAGCTGTTGTTGCGGAGCCCTGACTTGCTGCTTCTGGATGAACCGACGAACCACCTGGACGCCGAAGCCGTGGCGTGGCTGGAACGCCACTTGTCGGAATACCACGGCACGGTCGTGGCCGTCACGCACGATCGCTACTTCCTCGACAACGTGGCCGGCTGGATCCTGGAATTGGATCGCGCACGAGGCATTCCGTGGGAAGGCAACTACTCGTCGTGGCTCGAACAGAAGAAGGAACGACTGGCTCGCGAGGAGAAGTCCAATCTGGCTCGCCAAAGGACACTAGAACGCGAGTTGGACTGGGTACGAATGGCACCGCGCGCCAGGCAAGCCAAAAGCAGAGCCCGTCTGAAGGCTTATGAACAGATGGCCGCTCAAGGGTTCGAAGAGCGCCCGGACGAATTCGAGATTCAGATTCCGCCGGGTGAACATCTGGGCAACTTGATTGTCGAGACGAAGAAACTGACCAAAGGCTATGGCGATACACTGTTAATCGAAGACCTGAGCTTCAACCTACCGGCCGGCGGCATCGTCGGCGTGATCGGTCCCAACGGTGCGGGTAAGACAACGCTGTTCCGAATGATCATCGGCGAGGAGCAACCGGATGCCGGCGAGTTGCGAATCGGACCGACTGTTGAAATGGGCTACGTAGACCAAAATCGCGACGCGCTGAAACCCGACAGCAGCGTGTTCGAGGAGATCTCCGGCGGCCATGAGTGGCTGGAGATGGGCGGGCGCAGGATCAACGCGCGGGCCTATGTGTCGCGTTTCAATTTCCGCGGTCCGGACCAGGAGAAGAAAGTCGGTGACCTATCGGGCGGCGAACGCAATCGCGTCCATTTGGCCAAATTGCTGCGCCGCGGTTCGAATCTGCTGCTGTTGGACGAGCCCACGAACGATCTGGACGTTGACACCCTGCGAGCCCTCGAGGAAGCAATTCTGAATTACGTCGGTTGCGTGGTGGTGATCAGCCACGACCGCTGGTTCCTGGACCGCGTCGCGACGCACATCCTGGCTTTCGAGGGTGACAGCTACGTACACTGGTGCGAAGGCAACTTCCAAGCCTACGAGCAGCAGCGCCGCGAACGTCTGGGAATCACGGAAGACGAACCACGACGTTTTCGTTACAAGCGGTTGAAGCAGGCGTAGCGCGGCAAGACACAGCCAAAGTGGGGCACGATTCCATCGTGCCTGGCACGTTGGAAACGTGCCCTACGTTCTCATTCACCGAGTTGGTGAATCGTGTTGTGGATTTTGCCGTCGACGTACTCGCCGCCCGTGCCTTTGATCGAGTATTTGATCTCCATGCACTGGATTGGCTGGATATCTGGAATCTTCAGGAAGACGGTTCGACCATCCTCGGACAGCGTCGCGCCGGTGATCTTGGACGGTTTCTCGTTGTAGTGATCCGAGCCGTAGTTGGCGGATCGACGAAGCGTCCAGGTCTTGACGGCCCAGTTGCGTACCTCGGTTGCCGATTGCCGGTCCAGCGTGCCGCTGAACGTTACGGCCATGCCATCTCGTCGGGCGTTCAGGCCGATCGGCAAATGCACCGGTTTGCCTGTGTAACGTAGTCGATAGAAGCCACCGGGTTGGTGCTGATTCCCGGCCCACGCGAACATGCCGCACGTGTAGAGCTGGCCGTTTACGGGATGAAAGCGACCACGCATCACGCCTGTTGGAAAGAGTGGGATCGGCAGTTCGCATACGCCGCCCTGCAAGCGGTCGCCCACCTTCTCGTGCGGCACGACGTAGATCTTGCCGTAGCCGTAAGAAGTGTTCAACAGTGTCCCGTCCAGAGGCCCCCAAGCCTTACTGTCCACCCACATCAACTCGGCCGGCGACCGGTCCACGGCGTTGGTGATCCAACACAACGGCGGCTCCATCGCGTCGTCCGACGGGTCCGTCACGTCGTGGTAGCCCCAGAAGTTGCCGTAAGCGCGGCCTTCACCGCGAATCCAGTTGATTCGGTTCTTGGGCATCCAATGCCCTTCCTGGTCCGTCACGAAACAGGTGCCATCCGGATTCACGCAAACGCCATTCGGGGCACGGAAACCCCGTGCGAGGATCTCGGTGCCCGAGCCGTCTTGGCTCACTCGCAACAGAGTCCCGTGTTGAGGCACCAGAGCCGTCTTGGCATGCCGAGCAGCCTTGGAATAGTAGAAATTGCCCTCGGCGTCGGTCTGCAAACCCATGGCGAATTCGTGGAAGTGATCGGTCACTTGATGGTCGTTATTGAAATTCTCGTAGAAATCAATCTCGCCGTCGCCATTCAAATCGTTCAGGATCACGATCTGATCGCGGCATGCCACGTAGATCTGGCCATCCACGATCTTCAATCCCAACGGCTGGAACAGGCCGGAGGCGATTCGCTGCCAGGTCAAATCGAACAGAACCGGTTCCGCCGCATCGCTGTTGCCTTCGACCGGGCCTTTTCCGGCTGGGACATCCAGTTCCGGAGCAATGCCGCTGACCAGCCAAACGCTGCCGTCCCAGGTGCAGACGGCGGCCTGTTTTCCATCCGGCAGGAAGTCGAAACCTGTAAAACGGGTTCGGCAGGACCAAGGATTGCGTGCCGGATGTGTAAAGGTGTCGACTGCGAACGGCCCGTCACTCAAGCCGCGTATGCCTTGCGTGGTGAGCTTGTCGGGCCAGCGTGGTGGACCGCCTTCGGTCAAGGGTCGTAAGTCGATCGCCGACACTGTGTCGGTCATTGTAGAGACGACCGTTTCAAGTTCGCCGCCGTTCTCCGGCGAGGCCAGCCAGAGTACGAAGTTCACCGGTGTATTGCCGGCCGCTATCGTTAGCCGGAGATCGCCTTCGTCGCTGGTTGACCACGCGGCACCCGAGATCGCCGGGCTCAGTCCGGCGACAATCGCGCCTTTGCGTCTGGCATCCCCGGCACCCTTAACAACATGGCCGTCGTGGTTGTTTCCTGTCACGTCGCGCACCGTATCGCCACGCACTGCATCGAACTTCCAGTGGGCCACGAGGCCTTCGTCTTTTGCCGTATCAGTGGCGACCGAAGCGACCTCCTCCTCGTCCAAGGCTCGCCGGTAAAATCGCACGTCGGAGATTTGCCCATCGAAATGCGATTGTTGGCGAGGGAAGTTGGACGCCGTGAACCCGATTCGTACGACGTGACCGTTCACTTCACGTTTCGGCTTCAGATGACCTTCGCCCTCCCGTTTGCCGTCGACGTACAGACGCACGCGACCGGTTTCGTGTTGCCAAGTCATCGTCACGTCGTGCCAGCGGTCGTCATTCACCGATCGTCGAGACTGCACGGCGCCCACCCAGCCGATGTCGAAGGTCAGCTTGCCGCCCCGCACGAACAGTGTCTTGCCGTCTGCGACCCAAGGACCGCTCGGAGCCGTCTTGCAGAGAATACTGCCTCCCTTCCGCGTCTTGATGCGAGCACAGATCGAATAGTCTTGGTGCGTCAAGTCCATGGCGTCCGAACTGGCAACGTCGACGCTGGTTGCTCCATCGAAACGCAAGGGCGCGGCAGCATCTTGCACCTGGGCCGATTCAATCGTTCCCAGGACCACGACGTTCGAGTGAGATGCTGCATCCGGCAATGTTTCGCCTCGTGGGTGACGGGCCACCTGCAGAATCAGGTCTTTGTTGCGAGGACCGACGTTCAGATTTCGCGCGTACGCCGGACCGGTTCCCGTGATGTGCAGGCGGGGCATCTCCAGCACGTCGGTTTCGCCCACCGTATAGGCGACGATCACCTGATTGCCGAAATGATAGAGGCCCCTGTAGTGCGCCCATTCGCGTGGCAACGGGCCGTACGGCCGATCGTCTCTGCCACGTAGACGCGGATCCTCGAAGCCGCCGCCCTCCGGATTGCCCCAACCCGGAGCGGTTGGATTGGCGAAGTGGACCTCGCCGACAATCCGCGGGTGGATCGCGTGTTTTCCATTCAGCATGATGGCGTTCCAGTCGATGAAGCCGCTACCGCTCCACCCAGCCGCCACGCGCATCGTATCGTGGTCGTACAGCATCCAGTACTGCCCCTGCGAAACGCCGCCGGGCCCAGCATCCAAACGGACGGCAATGCCCTTGTAGGCGAAGTTCGTTGCGTCGCTGCCGACCTCGTACGAGGCGATCAGGTTGGGGCCATAGTCCATGCTGATCCACGGTTCGGCACTTGACGGTTCAGGGCCGCGAGTTGTTCCCTCCGGCAACTCGCCGAGATAGGTGTCGTTGATTGCGACATACTGCGTGGTGTTGTGGGGCTTCAGGTACGCTTCGCGGATGTAGTGAACAACATCGTACTTCTGCTTGGGCACCATCCAAGACTGGGCGACCATCATCCCATAGCCATTGGTCAGCGTTTGGTACATGCCGTACGGATCGCTGCCGTTCTTGAACTTATCCGACGCGAACTTCAGCGACGTGGGCAGCGAACCGGCAACATCCTTCGTGCCGTGGCAGTTGACGCAGAGCCGCTCGTAGATCGCTTCGCCGCGTTTGTAGCTCTCCTGGTTCAAGTCGGCGATCATGCCGGCGTGGTCGATGATCTTTTCGTATTCCGGCAGCGGTCTTGCGGCATACAAAGACGCAACGGCCCGGAGCTGTCGAGCGCGATCGGTGCCCTTGTCGGCGATCTCCAACAGGTACCGTACGAGGTCCAGGAACTGCTGGCGGCCAGCCAACCCGTTGGTCAGCCCCGTCGGCATGGCGGACAGTTGTGCTTGGCCTCGCTCGTCGATGTTCTCTTTTGGGATCGTGATGATCTTGCCGTCTTGTGCCGGGTCGCGAAGTTCAAGCTCGTCGGTGCGATCCTCGACCAGCAGTCCGGTCAGCGACTTGCCTTCGTCCGTGATGACGACGACCGATTCGTATCCCTTCTTGATCGCGTTGGACGGGTGTAGGAGAGACTCGACAAAATGCCGATCCGTGACGTCGTCATCGGGTTTGGTCAAATCGGGGCCCAGCGGTGATTTCTTTCCGCCTGGGTCGTGGCATTTGATGCAAGCCAGATGCGGCGTGAAGAAAGCAATTGCACCACGAGTGACATCGCCCTGCTCTCTCGACGCGCGTGCCAAGGCGGCTGAATCCTCCTTCTGCAATTGCTGTTCGAGAGTCAGTCGCGCCGGCGCGCTATCCTGGGCGAATCCAAGGTTGTTTGCGAAGAACGGCGAGACACCAAGGATGAGTATTGGCAGTATTCTCATAAACGTCGTCTGCTACTCGGAGAGTTCAAGGGACGCATCCAGACTCTGCACTCGGTACCGAGTGGCTCGGATGCCGATTTGCGAATGGGGGGCAACGCGGTATCGTCTATGTTGCCCCAAACGTTCGTAGCATGCAAGGCGACGTGCCGGCCGCCGTACTATGCAGTCGCCGAACTAGTGGGTTATCATAGTGCCTTCGTGGTTGTAGCTGCTGAGCAGTCGGGCAAACACCGTTGACCCGGCGATAGTCCATATCGAAGGAGCCTTTCATGGAACTGGCGATCGTTGACATCGTTGTTTTTCTGGTATTCCTCGTGGCCGTGATTGCAGTTGGCATCTCGGTGAGCCGCCACGAAAAAGACAGCGAATCCTATTTCCTTGCCGGCCGAGGACTTTCTTGGTGGCTCATCGGGTTCTCGCTGATTGCGGCCAATATCTCGGCCGAGCAGTTCGTGGGAATGTCGGGACAGGCTGCCAAGGACTCCATTGGCCTGGCCGTGGCCAGTTACGAATGGATTGCCGCAGTGACGCTGGTGGCCGTTGCGTTCTTCTTTCTGCCCAAGTTCTTGCGAAGCGGGATCTACACGATTCCCGAGTACCTGGAGTACCGCTACAACCACGCCGCACGAACCATCATGTCGCTGCTGATGATCATCATCTACGTCGGCGTGACGATTGCCACCGTCATCTATCTGGGGGCCAAGGCCGTTGATCCGCTGTTTACCGGTACGGTCTTTGGGATTCCGCTGGACATCACAACCCTGTCGTGGATCGTGGGCATTGTGGCAGCGATCTATGTGATGGCGGGCGGGCTGAAGGCGTGTGCGTGGGCCGACCTGATTCAAGGGTCTGCGTTGATCGTCGGCGGAGCCGTCATCATGGTCCTCTCGTTCATGGCGTTGGACAAGCCGGGCAATTTCGAAGGCATCGACGCGGCCGCGGTCCATGAATCTCTGGGCGTCGACGAGACCGACTCGTTCGCGGACAAGTTTCAGGTTCTCAAAGAGAAAAAGATGCACATGGTCTTGCCGCGGGACAACACGTTCCTGCCCTGGACGGCCTTGCTGTTGGGTATCTGGATTCCCAATTTCTATTACTGGGGACTGAATCAATACATTATGCAGCGAACGCTGGGCGCACAGTCGCTGGCACAAGGGCAGAAGGGTGTCGTTTTTGCCGCCGCGATGAAGCTGGTCATTCCATTTATCGTGTGCGTTCCCGGTATCATCGCATTCACTCTGTATAGCGAGAAGATGCAGGAAAACGCCATGACCGACGAGCGGCTGAATGCACCGGTTCTGAAGCGATACGACGAAGTAAAGGGAGACCCGGCTACGGCGAACAAGGTCTTCCCATTCGATGGCGACTTCGCCGTACTGCATGAGGACCGAGCGGAAGAGATCCTGGCGTTCAACGTGGCAGTGGCAGGTGTGGAGATTCCCGCGGGCGCTGCACCAGACGATGTTCGGGCGTCGGCGGTTCGTTTCTTTGCAGAGAAGGATCCGGACTTCAAGAAGAAGGCCGACAAGGGCGAGGAACTCAGTCTGACGGACTTGAACGGCAAGGCAGTAGCCCTTGCGACTGGGGAAGACCGTCCGGTTTGGCAACGGATCGTGTCCGACGAGGGATTTGCGGCGGAAAAACAGCAGGAGTTGATTGGGTACGACTACGACGGCGCCTTTCCACTGCTGATCCGCTATCTGACGCCACGCGGTTTGCGAGGATTTGTGTTGGCCGCGCTGATGGGAGCGGTGATCAGTTCGTTGGCGTCGATGCTGAACGCCGCGTCCACAATCTTTACCATGGACATTTACAGGGAGTACATCAACAAGAATGCCTCCCAAACCGGTCTGGTGTGGGTCGGTCGCATGTGCGTCCCCGTGTGCGCCGTGATCGGTTGCCTTATCGCACCGGCCTTGGCCGATCCCAAATTCAGGGGCGCCTTCGCTTACATTCAGGAGTTCCAGGGCTACGTATCGCCGGGAGTCCTGACGATCTTCCTGTTCGGCCTGTTCGTACCCCGCTCGCCGAGGATGTGTGGCGTACTGGGATTGGTGCTCAGTCCGATCATTTACGGACTGCTGCACCTGCTTTGGGGCGACTTGGCGTTCCTGAACCGCATGGCCATTACTGTGGGCGTCATCGCGATTGTGTTGGCCGTCGCGACGCTAGCATCGCCGCTAAAGGAACCCGTATCGCTGCCGACGCAAAGCAAGATCGAGTTGAAGTCGTCCAGCGGCGCGAAGCTATTTGGGCTGGTTGTGGTAGCGGCGACCGTGGTGCTTTACGTGATCTTTCGGTAGTGAAACTGCCGCGCGAGTCCAGCCAGTTGATCAACTGCCTCGACGACCGCGGCTACAGTTTCCGTAGTAGTCCTTTGTCGATCAACTCGTCGCGCGTCACGTTTTCGTCTCCGCTGATCGTGATCAACGCTCGCAGTTGTTGCGGCTCGATTTCCTCGCTCATGAAGTAGACTTCGCCGTCCACGAACGCGACGTTTGCCCCACCGCGATGCTGGCTGCTGATGCTCGGTTTCGAACGGTCGTTGACGCGGAAACTCATCGTTTCGATCGACAACGTCCATGGCTGAAGCCAATGAACATTGGGATGGTCGATCTCGACGGCAAGAAGTGTATTGGCCGTGCCATCGGTGACGTCAACGTGGGTAATTCGCCGTTTCGGGGGAAACATGGTGCCTGGGCCGGTAATCACCGTGTAGTTTGTGAAGCGCGTTTTGGTGTGTCGGCGGTGGCTTGGACAGACGCAGTAGTCCGGCGTACCCGGTATGAAACGTCGCCCCGTGTTATCGCTTATCGTCCGATATGCCACGTTCAGATTGTGTTGGCTGTTCCACGGCTCCGCGAAGCGATACTGGTCGTAGACGGGCCTTTGCTCCGTGTACCGCACGATCCCGATATGCCAGCCGTGGATGGGCTTTCCGTTCCGGTCGTTGCGTATCGCTTTCGGATAGCGTTTGAAGAAAGCGTAATGATTGTGGATGCAAAATGCGATTTGTTTCAAATTGGACGCACACTCCTCGCACCGGGTTGTTTCGCGCCGAACGGCAACATACGGAATCACCAGTCCGAGCACTGCTCCGACAATCAGCGTGCACGCCAATAGAAACCGCAGACTGAATTGAAAACGTTTTGTGCCCCTCGCGTCCGTCGAGTCCATCGCTCAGCCTCTCATGATGTGAGCACCTTGCGCCGGGCGTGTTGTGAAGATCGAAGGCTCGATGCCGGTCCGACGCTGGTAGTCGGCACGAACTGACGCGGCGACGGATTCCACATCGGCGCTTCGGACCAGGCTGACCGTACATCCTCCGAAACCGCCACCCGTCATTCGAGATCCGATGACCGCGCCCGATTCGCCTTGCTTCTTGGCAAGTTCGACCAGCAAATCCAACTCGTCGCAGCTCACTTCGTAGTCGTCTCGCAACGACTCGTGACTGGCGTACATCAATTGGCCGACGCGTGCCCAATCTCCGGCCTCGATGCGTGCCGCCGCCTCGATAGTGCGCTCAATCTCGGCGATCACGTGCCGGGCTCGGCGATGAAACACGGGTTCCAGTGCTTCCTTGCTTTGGCCCAATAGATCGAACGATGCGTCGCGCAACGATGTCACGCCCATCTTCTCGGCCGCCGCTTCGCACTGGCTGCGACGCTCGGCGTACTCGCCGCCGGTCAACTCGTGCTTGACGTTCGTGTTGATGATCAAGACGGTGATGTTTTCGTCGTTCATGGGGACCAACTTGACGTCGCGAGAGCGGCAGTCGAGCAGCATCAAGTGGTCGCGACGTCCCATGACGGACATGAATTGATCCATAATGCCGCAAGGCATGCCTGCATATTCATGCTCGGCCTTCTGGCACAACAGGGCCTTATCCACATCGTCCATTGCTTGGCCGGTGACGGCTTCCAGCAAGGTTGCCGTCGCCACCTCCAGCGCGGCGCTGCTGGACAGGCCGCCACCCAGCGGGACGGTCGACTCGATCACGACGTCCAGGGGACCGTAGTCCATGCCACGCTCGCTGCAGCCAACCATCACGCCAAGCACATACCGAGCCCATGGAGAGACTTCCGAAGGGTCCTTGATGTCCGGCGAGAGGCGTTCGGTCTGGCCGACCTCGGAACTGAACGCGCGAACGGGGCGTTCCACGTCGGTTTCCGTTGATCGAGCGGCGGCCATGACGACATAGCGGTCGATGGCCATGGGCAACACGAAACCATCGTTGTAGTCCGTGTGTTCACCGATCAGGTTCACGCGACCAGGCGCAGCCACAATCCACGTTGGCACGTGCCCGAACTGCTGTTCAAATCGCTGTTCGGTCCGGCTTGTCAAGTCTTCCAGCGAAATCGCTTTGTCGATCACCGGACCATCGCTCGGCCGATTGTCTGCGGTATTGTTGGCTTCTGTGTCGTTCATGCGGTAGAATGGCTCCCTGTCGACCTCTCCGGCAGGTTCCGGCGAAGAAGGCGTGTATGCGTTCCGGGCAAGAGCTGACGTACACCATTGAACGCCTGTAGGTTATTTTCTTTGCCGCTTTCCATCAAGGTGGACCAATGAGCGACGCCGACGAACACCCACAGACCGAAGACCAAGCCCCGCAGGGGATGACAGGACGGCAAACGTACAACGTCATAAGCGACATGGGCACGGGTGCAAACGTCCGCCTGAAGGACAATGTCATCCAGGCGATCGCGATTTTCGTCTGCCTAGTCCTCGGAGCGGCGATCGGTGCTCTTGTCGCCTCGGAACGAGTCATCGGGGCACTGGCCGGCGGGTTTGCCGGCTTGCTCGCGGGACTCTTCGGCAGTGGTATCTTCCTGATGGTCTTCCGAGCCGTCCAGCACTTCCGTGGTCGGCACGATTAGTCGATAGTCTCAGACTTGGCCATGACTTGGCGTGCCACACCACCCGTGCGGGCAGCCACCTTGATAGGCTTGCGAGTCTGTAGATAATACCGCTACCCGTTCGAACGTTCACACCTGAACCGCGTGTAGCGACACGCACCAACTTGGGAGTCCTGGCCGTATGGCGTACGAAGTAACACTGATCACAGGCGATGGCGTCGGCCCGGAATTGGCCGAAGCCGCGAAGAAGTGCATTGACGCAGCCGGCGTAGAAATCAACTGGGACGAGCAGGAAGCCGGGATCGACGTGATGGAACGCACCGGCACACCGATCCCCGACAGCGTCATGGAGAGCATCGGCCGGACGAAATGTGCCCTGAAGGCTCCCATTACCACGCCCGTCGGCACGGGGTTCCGCAGTATCAACGTCTACTTGAGGCAGGAACTGGGCTTATTCGCCTGCATACGCCCCTGCAAACACTACAAGGGCGTACGCAGCTTCTTCAGCGAACTGGGCGTGGACATCGTAATCGTCCGTGAAAACACCGAGGATCTGTACGCGGGCGTGGAATTCGAGGCTGGCAACGAGGAAACCGGCAAGCTGATCGAATTCATCAACGGTCTGCCGTCGGACCGCAAGATCAAGACAACCGGCAGCGAGACCGGCGTTTCGATCAAGCCGATCAGCGTTTCGGGTACCGAGCGGATCGTGCGGTGTGCTTTCGACTATGCCCGCGACAATGCCCGCAAGAAAGTGACCGCCGTCCACAAAGCGAACATCATGAAATACTCGGACGGCCTGTTCCTGGCCACGGCAAGGAAGGTCGCTGAAGAGTATCCGGATGTAGAATTTGAGGACCGCATCGTCGACAACATGTGCATGCAGCTTTCGCAGAAGCCCGAATTGTATGACGTCCTGGTTTTGCCAAACCTGTACGGCGATATTGTCAGCGACCTGGGAGCCGGTCTGGTCGGCGGCTTGGGCGTGGCGCCGGGAATGAACGTCGGGCCGGAAGGGGCCGTGTTCGAAGCGACTCACGGAAGTGCCCCGAAGTACAAGGGCATGAACAAAGTGAATCCAACCGCGGTGATCTTGTCCGGCATGCTAATGCTTCGCCATCTGGGCGAACGCGAAGCTGCCGACCGAGTGGAGAACGCCGTGGCGGCGGTGATCGAAGAAGGCAAGGACGTAACGTACGACCTGAAGCCAAATCGGGACGATCCAACGGCTGTCGGTACTCAGGAGATGGCCGAGGCAATTTGCGCACGAATGTGAGGCGACTGGATTGCTTAGTCCCTCCAGCTTTCGCGATCTTGTCAGCGGACGGCGCCGCGGGCTAACGGCGGCACTGACGCGGGGAATACTCGCCGCCTGCGAAGTACCCTATTCCCTTGTGGTCCGCGCGAGAAACGCTTCCTACAATCTGCGTATCTCCAAGACACACCGCGTGAGCGTGCCCGTGGTCAGCGTTGGCAATCTGACGATGGGCGGCACCGGCAAAACGCCCATGGTCGCGTGGCTGGCTCGCTGGTTTGGTGAACACGGCGTCAAAGTTGCGATCGTCAGCCGTGGTTATGGGGCGCGGGCAGGATCGCAGAATGACGAGGCGCTTGAACTCGCTCAAAGACTGCCCGGCGTGCCGCACCTTCAGAATCCCAATCGAGTTTCGGCGGCCCAACGGGCGATCGATGAACATGATTGCGGGATCGTGTTGCTGGATGACGCCTTCCAACATCGTCGAATTCACCGTGATTTGGACATCGTACTGATCGACGCGATCGAGCCGTTTGGGTACGGGCACGTGTTTCCGCGGGGCACTTTGCGGGAACCGCTGTCCACGTTGGCGCGCGCCGACGTAGTGGCACTTTCGCGGGCAGACGCGATCACCAGCGAGGAGCGCGAGACGGTTCGCTCGCGTATCCGGCTGCTTGCGCCTAGCGCCGCCTGGTTGGAACTCGAGCACCGGCCAACGAACCTGATTTCTGGGACGGGAGATGTCTCCGCGATCGACACCCTGTCCAGTCAGCGCGTGGCAGCATTCTGCGCAATCGGGAATCCCGCCGGATTTCGACATACGATAGCAGCGTGCGGCTGTGATACTGTGGACTTCCGCGAGTTCCCCGATCATCATCCGTTCGTGGAAGAGGACGTTGCCGAACTGTCCGATTGGGCCAGCCGATTGGACAACGTGACAGCGATCCTCTGTACGCACAAGGACATGGTGAAGATCAATCGACGGCAACTTGGCCCGCATCGGCTGTGGGCATTGACGATCGCGTTGGATGTGCGCGCCGGCGAAGAGGAGCTTCTGTCTAGATTGCGGAGCCTAGTCCCCGACCTGCAGGGCCGACGGTGACTTTCGGGAAAAGAGGCCCCGAGCCTCTTTGAGAAGCGGGGCTTTGAGAAGTCCAAGAGTATTCTGGTCCACGCCGATTACCCAACCTGCACCGAGTTCACCAATCGAAATCCGTTAGCAACCGGCCGGACTGCCTCCTGGGCAAGTTGCTTGTCGTAAAACGTCTTCACTCGGCCCGTAATGAGCAATCGTCCACCGGATTGCACGACGTGCAGATCGCGCAGCGCAAATACCGGACTCGTGGTAAGCGCAGACTTAGCCTGCGTTACCGTCTCGTTAAGTGAGGTATCCGTCATCAGAGCACATCCTATCGGTATCCCGCCCAAAACTGCCCTTGGCAGGCCGATAGAGGCTGCGTCTTCCATCCGTCGTGGAACTTACGTTCGCGATGTCGGCTGCTCGTCCCGTCCGTTCCATGCTGGAAGACCACGCGAGACGATCAAAAACAACGATCGCCATTTCCCGCCACATCGGTCCGCCCGAGAGTATCCTTCAACAGTGAACTCTCCGTAATCCACCAAGCCCCGATGCTGCCGATCAAAGATGAACTCGAGGAGAATAACGTAGGTTCAATGAGTCCCAAATTAGCACAACATTGTTAAGCGAATGCGAAGGCACTTCAGAAATCGGCTACTGTTGCTAATGATAAATGTACCAAGATACTCTCGCTATGCAACCCTGCTAGCACAGTTTACTCACCCCTTTTGACCAGAAATCTTGATGACGCTCGTGTCTCCTCTGCAGGGGGGTGGTAACGCGGTTAGGGGCTCTGGTAGCCGGATTACCAAGAATTCGGACGTTGTTGGCCAGATTCCTGAAGTCTTGCGACAATCCGCGTGGAGATGTGTGGCCAGGAAGCCGGAAAAGCAAAGCGGAAGTGCATGGGAATCGAACCTGATTCCACAAGTGCCTTGCCTGACAACGACTTACGAGAATCGCCGATTTCGTTTGGCACAGAAAACGGCACACTTCAGGACGAAAACGGCCAATTCCCGCCTGATCTGCAGGCGGTGATTTCGGCTTGGCCTACACTCTCAGACGATGACCGGATGGCAGTGTCGGCGATCGTCGAAGAGGCGACGCGGGCAACGCTCGCCGATTGACTGGACGTCCAGGGCGCGTCGATGGCGAATGCAGAATACGACGAGATTGTCAAGCGAGGGGCGGAAGTGGGTGGTGTGTGATTATCTGTTGCTGGCGAGCCCCCAATTCTCGCCGCGAGATTGCCCCGGCAAAAGTGTGGCCTATCCTTTATTGTCCGAGAGAGACTTCGCGGTGAGTGCTGCTGCGTGTCGTAACGACTGTGCCTGTTATTTCATACTAGCCATGACCAGAGAGAAGCCCAAGGTCCTTGTGGCTGAGGACAACCGAGTGTTGGCCGACTTGCTTCGATTCAACCTGGAGCGAGCTGGGTTTTCCGTGCAAGTGGCAAAGAATGGTCGCTGCGCAATCGAGCAGATTCAGCAGGAACAGTTCGATCTGATCATCGCTGATCACTGCATGCCCCACGCAAACGGTTTGGACGTGTGCCGCTATGCTCGCGAAGACGAGCGGCACAAGGCCGTTGCCTTCTTCTACTGTACGGGCAGCGTCTTCGACGAGGATCTTGACCGAACCTGCGAAGAGTTGCAGATCACCAAGGTATTCATCAAGCCGTTCAGTCCGCAAGAAGTGATACAGAGCGCGAAGGATGCGATTGGCGCGGCTGCTGTCTCTTCCTAAGCCCCTACCACCCGCGAGACGCTTTCGCCAGAGATTGGAGGTCGACCCCCTGGGGCCCCCCGATGGACGCAGAATCTTGTCCCGACCCCCGCCCCTTTCTCGTCTCGTCCCGTTACTTATCCCCGCCGCAACGAGGGTAGGAAATGAGACGGTACGTCGCCATGCACCCCTCACACTGCCGGATCATGCTTCCAACGGACCTGGGCAAGATCGTTTTCGATTCTTTCCCGATCCGCTCGGCAATCAATCTTGGTCCAGTGCTCTGAGAGTGGTAAGTTCGCGGGCATGAAGCGTCGCCTTCGCTTTTTTCAGTTCCGGCTTCGCACGCTACTCCTGGTCATGATCGTAGCTGGGCCGCTCTCTGTTTGGTGCAAACCACATATCCGGCGATGGCTTACTCCTCCTCCCATCTCCAGAAACAGGACACCCAGCCCGCTGCCTTCCGGTACTGGACCTCCTATATCATTTTACCTCGACCCAAGTGGCGAACCCCGCATCGGTTTTGACTATCAAGTCGATCAGGAAGCGTTTGATAGTGGCATGCCGCAAATGATCCCGACATTTCGTGATTCCGAGGATCCGCCGAGGCGTGTCGTCAAGTCAACCAACGGCAAGTAGCCAGCCGCGTCAGCAACACAGTTCTTTACCAGCCCCCCGCCACTTAGCCATTCGGCTACGGCGACTTATCCCTGACAGACAGCCTTAGTTCCCTGCGTAAGCGCGCACGCGCGAGGAGTGATCCGATTCGGCTCCGAGCCCGTCATATCGAGGCCCAGACAGCGTGGATCCAGCCGATGCAACTATGCGTTTGAACGCACGAATGGTATCTTGGATGCGTCGGGCGACGGCTCGACTTCCCGCGAACCAAAGCGGCTGCTTTCTGCCTTTCGCGGCCGTTGTGGTTCGCTTTGAAAGGCAGGTATCATGTTGGACGATCAAGACCGCTCTAGACTCCTCAGACTCTTGGATGACATTCACCTCGGGCTTCGTTTTCGCCAGCCACTGATCTCTGACGTCAAGCAAGCCGTCGAGCTCTTACGCAAGCACGGATGGAGTACAGACGGCGATCAGCTTGAACGCAAATACCGACCGGTAGCCGGAGGACGCAAGCCAACCGTCGAGTTGCTTGAATTCGTCCGGTACTTATACAGCCGAGTTCACCGCGAGGTGACATTGACCAACGGCGAAACATCATCTCTAGCCAAAACCGGCGTTCGCCAGAAAGATCAGAAGCCTAGAGGCAATTCACCCGTTGAACGCAAGCCGTCGCGACCGTCTAGACGCACGGAAGAAGAGGTCCGCAAAGGGATTCGGGAAGCACTGAATGATCAAGCGAACGGTGTACCCGTGACAACGTGGAAAGGACGAATCATTAAGGCAGAGGTCGCTTCTCGCTGCCCGAATGTCAGCCAGGACTATCTCAAAGAAGTTGAGGAGTGGCGATTCTACTACGAACACGGGTACTTGAGATCTGACGATGAACCGCCAGAAGCCGAACGACCTGCGGCGCGTCAATTGTTGGAACAGCTTCTCCCGGCCCATCAACACCTCAAACGACGCGGCGAACAAATGAACAAGGCCGAGAAGCTGGACTTCCTGGCCGAGCTGACGGAGTTGCTCATACCGGTTGCCAGGATGCCAAAGGACGATGATCGCCTTGAAGCCGGACACGAGGCACTTCGGCAATTCTTCGATGAGAAATCCGAGAAGATGTATCCGCTGATCACGCCACCGGGGGAAAATACCCAGCCTGTCCACTGGTCTGAAGCACACACCGACGACGAAAACTGAAAGAACACCGAAATCACTTTCTCCTTGAATAGCAGGGAGTTGCGTAAAGCTCGGCTGATTGGCCGGGCTTTTTTTGTGCGCCAAACCGGGGGAACCGGGGGGATTTCCCCCGGCTTCACAGTACCTCTAGACGTTCGATCAACCAACAACGAGGCACGCAATGGTATCGCGACCACCGGAATTGATTACCACCGGGTTCCTTGCGAGGGAGTTCACGCGGTCGTCAGTGGACATTCGCCGCGCGTTGGACCGTCTCGGCATCCAGCCGGCAGCCGTAGCGGGAAACGTAAACGTCTACCATCCAGATGTTGTGCCGGTATTGCGTCGTGTATTCAACACAGAGGACGCCAAGCGTGGCATCTGCCAGGAGTCGCCGGCATGAGACTGGACATCGACCCCGCCGAATTCGCTGAAGTGATCCAAGCAGCCGTTGACCGCGCCCTCGCCAAGATGCGTGACGATCGGCGGTCGGATGACACGGGCAAGTTACTGCTTGGCAAACGAGAGGCGGCTGAGGCTTTGAGCGTTTCGCCTTCAACTATTGACCGTTTGAGACGAGAGGCCGGCTTGCCTTTCATCAGGCTTCAAGGGGTCGTCTTATTCCGCCGCCAAGCCCTGGAAGAATGGGCTGCTGCGAAGGAAACGGCGAAGTAATGGCCCACGAAAAAGCCGCGCTGGCGGGCGCGGCGACGAAACGGAAACAACACATGGATTCTAGCACTGAGTACCCCAAGCGGCAAAGCCACTTCGCACACAAGGCCATTCGGCTTCTGGGCAAGACATGTGCGGCGCAGGAGATCGGCCCCGAGGCGTGCTGGTTGGTGACAGTGATAGCGCATACCGAAGATGCGAAGCGGTACCGGGGGCCCGTCACCTTCTATAACGAGCAGTTAATGCCGATAGCGGGCTTCGGTGGTCGAGCCCGACTGGTTCGCGCCCGACAGAAGGCCATGGAGGCCGGCTGGTTGCACTATGAGGAGGGCGGAAAGCGGCGACCCGGCCGATACTGGATCTTGATTCCACCCAACGTTGCAGACTTGCCGGACGGGCCTATTGATGAATCCACGGAAGGCTCTTCCTGTTCTGATTCGGAACAGCAAACGGAAGGCGACGACACTTCCCGTTCCAAAACAGAACGGCAACCGGACGCAAACCGGAACGGCAACCGGACGGCAAACGCGCCCCTTTCTTCCCTATCCCCTGATCCTAGCCCTAATCCTGAAAAGAGAGTGTCGGCTCGCGCCGACTCCCCCCCAGACCGCGAAGCCGAATTCATCGAGTTATGGAACAAGACACCCGGCGTCTGCAGGATTCGTGGAGACAAGTTGTCCGGGAAACGCAAGAGCCATTTTCAGACGCGACTGCGGGATCCTGGATGGTTTCCGAGCTTCTTGGAAGCCTTGGACAAGTTCCCGCTGAAATGCACTGTCGGCGTAGAAGATCCCTGGAGGCCAGATGCCGATTTCATCCTGAGACCAGATTCAGTCACGAAGATCGTGGAGGGAAAGTATGACTGGACAAAGAACAACGGAAACGCAAAACCAAGCCGCACAGAGTTGCCAACCGGCGCCGGCCACAAGCACGGGGTCGGCAGAGTTGACACCAGCGGATTCTGAACTGCTACGGCAAGCGGCTGCAGACATCGATCGGGAACGCGCCAAGTGTCAGCACGAACTTGACACGGCAGACGGCCCATTCGCCGACAGGCTGCGACAAATCGCCCAAGAACAACTGGAGCGACTGGAGACCGAGACCCCCGAGGGTCGCCTTGCTCGCATCGGGGAACGGGACGAGCATCGGGAGCGAGAGGAACGGAACCGCAAACGCTGGCAAGCGTGGGAAGCGCTGATCGAGGAACGCGGCAAGCGATATGAGACTTGTCGGCTGCAGAACTACGAAATCACCAGTCCTGCACAAGGCGAGGTAGTCGACAGGATCAGGCAATATGGTGACGCCATCCGGGAGCGTGTGAACAGCGGCGATGGGCTGTTGCTGATTGGCCCGAGTGGAACGGGAAAGGACCATCTGCTCATCGGTTTGGCGCGTATCGCGGTTGGCGCTGACTTGGCCGTCCGGTGGACATCCGGCCAGAAGTTGTTCGCGCGGGTACGGCAAGCGATCGACGCAGACGGCGAGACGCCAGGAAGCGTTGTGAGGCCCTTCGAGAGGACGCCGATTCTGATCTTGTCCGACCTACTGCCACCAAGCGGCCGGCTGACGGAGTACCAGTGCGAACTCGTCTATCGACTGATTGACGAACGGTACAACCGTCTGTTCAAGTAAGCCGCTGCGCGGGCGGGGAAGAAAGGCTTCTCCGATCGTTCGAC
>CAZURK010000120.1:0-42382 GCA_964623055.1 uncultured Pirellulaceae bacterium | reverse complement strand
GACCAATTGAGGCAAGAACTGTCAACGCTTCAGGTTGCGCCATGAGAAAGTCCCCAGGAAGACTTTATCCAATATGCGATGAAACACTATGGCATTGACCTACTTAGCGAATATGGGACGGACGGATTTCCTGCGCCCAAACGGGAGGTGGTCAACCCGGCGCGTCGTGAGCTGGACACCCGACGTCGTTCGTTGCAGGGTCGTCTGACGCGGAAGCGTGCGGAATACGCGGACCAGGCAATGCACCCCGAAGCCGACAAAGAGAAGATCTCGGAATGGGAACAACGCAAGGCCGAGTTGGTGGAAGCAATCCAGCACTTAGAACACGAGTTGTCGGAGGTGAAGCAACTTCAGTCCGAAACGCCGAGTCATTTATCGTGGGACGAGTTGCCGACGGACTCGCAGTTCGAGCAACTAGCTCCCAGCCGGAAACGCTTGCTGGACACGGTGAAGATGATAGCGTACCGAGCAGAGACGGCGATGGTGGGAATCGTGCGAGAGTCGTTGCGTCGCGCGGACGATGGGCGATCGCTGATCCAGGACCTATTTCGGCAGGGCGCGGACCTATTATTGGACGAGGAGAATGAGCGTCTGAAGGTCCGCGTGCATCCGCTATCGAATCCACGCTGGAACCGCGCGATCAACGATCTGCTTGAGCATCTCAACGCTGCCGAATTGACCTGTCCCGGCACCAAGCTGAAGCTCGCCTACTCGCTCATCGCGCCCCAAACCTGACACGGAACTCACGCACTTTCCCAAGAGGTCAAGAGTCCTGAACTTGGCGCGGCGGAGCCGTTTAGCCACGAATCCATCGTGCTTCAGCCGCTCAACGCTGTTTGCGTTCGCTTCGCGATCGCGTTGTCCTGCTCGGCCGGGCCGCTGAAGTGCATCGCTCCACATGCGAGATATCGAAGTCGCCACGCCTCCGAGACATATTTGAAGCTTTCCAGTGCCGCGGACGTGAATTTGAAATCGTGGGTGCCGTTGCCCTTCACGGCGACCAACTCTCGGATTCTCTCGATGAGTGGTCCTGCCGGTCGTCCCGTCTGGAGATAGCCGATACGACAGCTATTTCCGTAACGACGCTAACTCGGAGCTTCCCACTCCGTCGCATCCGCAAAGGAGGCCGATTTCACGTCAACGCGGATGGACTTGGTGTTGTCCGGCATGAAGAACGTACTGACTTCGATGTCTTCCGTACCGCCGGCAGACACAAAGCTTCGTCCGCGCGAATGGCCGTGAGGTGAGTCGTCCAGCTTCTTGTCGGAAGCGTCGTAGTAGTTGAGCTGTAGGTGCACGACCGCAAGATCCTTGTTCGTGTGGTTGGCAACGCGCAAGACGATCTTTTGCGAATCCCCGCTCCCCTTGAATTCCACAAACTCGACGGTGATCGGCGCGTCGCCCTCGAATTTCAGCGGTTCGATCGCCTCGGGCATCTGCTCGTAGGATTCGAGCGGAATCCCACTCAGCTCGAACGGCACACGCACTCGTTCGGTCTCTTGAATGACTCGCGCTTCCATCGAGGCTGGTGTGCCTTCCACAAAAACGGAACAGGAGCCTTTTTCGCCGAAACTGGAACTGCTGCCGCCGCTCACTTCCATCGCTTTGCCATCGGCGTCCAACGGTACAATCTTCACGCGATCCGGTTTGATCCCTTCAAACTCGACTTCGATCATCGACATCTGGCCGGGACTAACGCTGTCGATCTTCATCGAAAGCCCATCGCCTGAAGCTGTCGTACCTTTGTCGATATTGGCAAACTTCAACGTTGTCATCTTGGTCGGTAGCGCAAATGACAACTCGCCGTTCAGCCGTTCAATCGCCACGACGCTGCGGACCAGGTTTCTCAGATCTATAGTTCGTGCGAGAATCATCATCGTTCGCGTTGCCTGCGGCATCATCCCGACGGAGTTGTCCCTAAGTATGTCTTGCCCACCCGTGCCGGTCACCTCTAGAAGACGAAACGTAAGCACGTCATCTTCCTCGACATCCGGCGAGAAATTCAGACTCTTGATTTGGGCGATCGCAGGAGTCGGGATTGCGGCCGCCAAGAGCCGCAGTTCGACCGAGCCGGTCGCATACGGCACGGCTTCGTCCAGCCCTGTTACCTCGACCAGGAACGGCCCGGCGAAAATGGCCGGCAACGGCCGTGGCCCCTTCTGAAAGCCGAGTTTGCGAAGTGTGTAACGCGGATACAGGCCCACCTGCCCAGCAATCTCTTCAATTGCCTTGAGTCGCGAAACCGCGTCCAACTTGACTGTGACCGGTTGCGACAGCGGTTCTGCCACATCGTCCTGCTCCTGCAATTCAAGGCCGCACTCCTGGGCAAGTTGGCGTACAACCTCGATGGCCGGTTTGTCGCTTACGTCCAACGACGTTTGCCACGCCGAGTTGAAGTCGTCGATCGAAATGGCCTCGACAGGCGGAAGCGGATCCTCTTCTTCGAACCCGAAGGAGAAGCCATCGCCGAAGTCTTCGAAACCTTCAGAAGGGCCGAAGTCCGACGTGACGCTAACGCCGGGCTCCATGCCCATCTCATCTTCCGGCATATGAATCAGCCAGCGGCCATTCGAGCGGCGGAACTCGATCGGATCCAGTTCTTCATCAACGGTGATCGTGCCGGATGCAGTATCACCGGTAATCGTTAGGTCGCCGAGTGTGCCTGATCCGATGTCGTCAAAGCCCGACCCGTCTGCGTTCTCGTCGAGCCAGCCGATCATGTCGGCAATGAAGGCCGGCTTATCCTTGATCGGACGGACGACCGCCTTCAAGGCTTCTTCCATACTGGCATCCTCCATTCCAGCGGGACCTTCCTTGGGATCAATGTCGAGACCGTGTTTGCTCAGCAATTGCTCGAACTCCTTGCCTTTCTCTTCGTCGAAGGCTGCCATGAGCGACCCCGCAAAGATCATTGCACCCGCCATCGACTCTTGGGACTCTTGAGTGAGCAACTCCGCAACTGTCTTCCAGTCGCTCTTCTTCGCAGCTTCCTGAAAGGCAGCAAAAGCCGCTTCTGGTGTCTGCGATGCGCCCGGTGTCCCCGGCGTCCCCGGTTTTGCCGGTGTGCCAGACTTGGCGTCTTGGTCGCCGCCACAACCGGAAAGGACTGTCAACAAAACACTCAGCGCGACAGATGACCAAACAGCACATCGCATGGCCCGTTCTCCCAGCAAGAAAGGTGTAGGGAAGTCAGAAGAGAAGCCCCGAAGCACGCAGGCTCCGCACAATCGCATTCTACCGGGCTCTGCCGCCCAAACCAAGACAGTGGGTTGCCGCTACGGCGAATTCGTAAGGTCTGGTCTCACTCCCGCTTCGAGCCGGGTACGGCAGGCAAAATGAGGATCCGGGTCTTGTCTTTCAACAGCTCGTCCATCCGCCGTTCGGCTTCGGGGGACGTGGCAGCGTCCAGCCCGACGTGGTAGCCTCCTCCGCTCTCCTGGGCGATCCATACGAGCAGCGGGTCGTTTCGCCGAGCAGATTCGATCTCGAACGGAGGCAGGCGAACGCGGACCTGGCGAACCAACGACTTGTCCAATCCGGCGTGGGGCGGGCGCAGTTCCAGACGATAGTCGCCTTGCTCGGTGGCCGCGAATTGGCCCGTAAAAGTGCCTTCGCGGGCAGCTTCCTTGACGGCTCGCAATTTCAGTGCTGTTCGCTCGCCACGAGGGTGAACCAAACTGGCAATCACCTCCGGCCCGGCGAGCGGTTCGTATTGTGCATCCTTCAGAATCGCCCGCACCTTGACGGTATCGCCCAGCAGGCACCGGTCTTTGTCGACCAGCAAAACGCCGCGGGCCGAATCCCGCAGCAAACGCCCTTGGGATATCCAACGCAGCAATTTGGTGTAATACCGCATGAAGTAGGTCTCGTCCACGGCCCGCATACGCCACATCTCGCCACTGGCTTGGAAGAAAACGCGCCCCGCCCCATAAAAATGCCCAGCGAGGTAGATCGGCAGTACGCCGTCGACCGCTGTGTTCGGGTCGGAGAAGCGGGCGTAGACGCGCGTTCCGGGCTTGGCATTCGTGATGGCAAAATGACCGCAGACGCCTTCGAACGACGTCCATGCGGCCTCGCTGTTGGCTTGGTTGTCATCGAGCCAGAGGAATTCGGCTTCCAGCCCCTCGCGCGTGAACTCCAACGGCCACGCCTCCTTGCCGCCAAACCGGCCCAAGCCTCGCCTTGCCGCCCCGCCACCGTCCAACACGACCGGAAGAAGAGAACGTATGGTGTCCAGCCCGGGATCGCCCTGCCGCATACCGCCAAGTCGCGGCGTGTGGACGGGGCCAGCCACAATGACCAATCCACCTGCTTGTTCCGCTACCCAGTCCTCAAGGTTTTGAATGCAGTGGGAATCAAGTTTGTTCCAGTCTGGATCAAACGCCATGATGCAGTCGTACTTGGACAGCTCTTCCACACTTTCCGGGAATTCGAACAGCAGGTTGTCCGATTCCTGTGAAATACCGGGCTTGCCGGTTTGAAGCCAGACGTCAAGCGTCGTCTCTCGATCTCGATAGAGCAAGTTTCTCAAGAAACGGAATTCGCGAGATGGGCCGCCGGCCATCAATAGCACGCTTGTTCTCCTTTCGACCACTACGACGTCGACCGTCTTGAAGTCGTCTAACGGATTGTCGTCACTCGCGGGCGCTTTGACAGCCACCTTGTAGGTGTGCCGACCACTTTTGTCAGGCATCACTTCGAATCTGACTGGAACCACCTTTCCATCGGCGCCCAAGGCGATCTGCATTGAGTCCAACAGCTCCCAACGGGCGTTGCTACCGGTTTGTCGCGCCAGCAACTCCACAGAAACCGTCTGCTCGGTCATCCCCACCGCCCGGAGATGACCGACGATGACGAAGCGACCCGGATACACTCTGGTTGGTCCAAGGAGATCCAAGACGGCAACGTTGGTCGGTCCCCTGGCGGAGCCGATGGCGATGGTGATGATGGGAATCTCGGCCTCACGGGCGCTTGCCACCGCAGCCTCGACGGGACCGCCCGCGTTCTGACATCCGTCGCTGCAGAGAATGATCCCGGATACCGTCGAGTCTTGCTCGGCTTCGATCAACTTCCGGAGCGATTCGCCCAAGCGGGTCTCCGCGCCTCCGGGGATCAGCAACTCGCGCCAACGGAGCGGTTCCTTGGCCGGTTTCGGCCCACCGCTTCCAGGCACGGCCTTTGCGTCGCCCGGCTCGTCGTCCGCCTCGGTCTTGGCGGGCAGTTTGGGCAGCACGACTACTTGTCGAAGCGTGTCGTCGAATCGATATACGGCGATTTCGTGGGTCCTGCGCAATCGCGTGAGAAAATCGGAGCCGTCCAGAGCGTCGACGACCTGCTGAATCCGGGAACGGGCGACTCCGGACGGGCTACGTTCGCCATCCACGAGTCCCATGCTCCTGCTGGTGTCGATCAACAGCAGCACACGACTATTCTCGACGACGAATCGCTCGGAACGGTCCGGCTCCTCTGGCGACTTTCGAGGATCATCGTCGGCTGCTTGGGCAAACAGCCCGCCGGCCAACACACAGGCCATCAGAAGGTTGAAACTAGTACGTACCATGACAGAACTCCTTCCGAATAGTTCAGTTTTTCCAGCTTCCTGGCTGGTTACCTTATCGCCGCTCATGCGTCTTGCCAAGCAGTAGGCCCTGACCAGCCACACACGGTGGTTTCATCAGCGGCAAGAGCGGACAGAATCGCTTGGTCCGCCGCCAGTTGAGCCCCAAGGCCATTCCCTTCATCAGACAATACCGCACGGGCCGAAACGTCAGGTAGCGGTAGCCGCGGTCCAGCCGCCGGTAGAACCACTGGCTGTCGTGAGTTGCTCCGTTCAGATCGCGCGTGATTTCCCGTAATCGTCTGTGGTAGGTGTTCTCTCCATGACGGATCACGTCCCGAATCGCATCGGCGGCGATTTGACCCGAGCGAACGGCGTTATAGATTCCTTCGCCGAGCAGCGGGTCCACAAAGCCGGCAGCGTCTCCCGCGAGCAACGCATTGGGCCCGCACGCCGGAGGCCCGTAACGGCCTCCGCATGGGATCGCGGCCATGTGAAAAGGACCGTTTGGGCGGCAGCCGAGCCGCGTTTCACAATATGCGTCAAGTCGTCGAGCTGCCTTGGGGATGGAGTTGTGCAATGTGAACAGGCCGATGTTCAAATGATCACGCTTTGGAAAGATCCAGCCGTAGCCGTGATCGACGACGCCGAAATCCATCTGCATGTCGAACGTCTCGGCGTCAAACGTGGAAACGCTCGTTTCGATAGCGAAACCACGTGGGACTAGGCGGGGCAGACCCAATAGCCGGCGAACGCGGCTGTTCGTTCCGTCCGCCCCAATCAAAAAGCGGCCTTGGAGTGTGCAGTCTACGGTTCTGAGTTCCCAACCAGAGTGATTTCGCTCGATCGATTGGATCGTCGAGATCTTCTGAAAACGGACACCTTCTTCCATACAGCGCCGGAGACAAAACGCATCGAATTCGGCTCGATCCGTCATGGCGGCAATCGGATAACGGCTGGGAAACACCGCAGGTGGATCCAGCCGCAGCCCAGCTTTGAAGCGGTGACAGATCCGCTGCACGACCGGCGCAACATCGTACCTGAGCGTTTTGAGCGTCTTGATGGTAAGCGCGCCCGCGCACGGCTTGACCCGCGGGAAGGCAGCCTTGTCGACCAGCAGCACGGACAGCCCATCCTGGCAAAGATCGAAGGCCGCGCCGCAACCCGCGGGGCCGGCCCCCACAATCAACACATCCACCCGTTCGGGCATCACAGCATCCTCGGTCCGCTTGGCTTGTGTGTTGTCACCAGTTCTTCGGCGGACGCCTACGGATTGCCTGATGGCGGCGTGTAAACGACTGCCCCGCAGTGGACTCTCCAAACTGGATGGCCCTTGCACCGGGTGGCGTAGTATAGTGTCAGCACGCGCCCGTCTTCGAGCACGACGCTGCTGGGGTATCCACAGTCGCGGCTGATTGCGTCATTCACAAGAGTAAACCACTGCTCCCAATCGAAGTTTCCCTTAACGTCGCTGACCAAGCCAGCAACACCGTAGGGCCCCACCCGGTAACCCAGGGCCATAAGCACTCGACCATCGGGCAGCAGCACCATGTCGGCCGGGTGGACATTATCGGGCGTAATCTGTTTCGGTTCGCTCCACGATCTGGCGTCATCGCTACTTTCGGCAAGCCACACTTGACCGCCCCGTCGAGATCGCATGGCCGCCAGAATTCTCCCCGAAGGCAATTGCACGAGGGCCGTCTCGTTGAGTTGCGCGCCGCGAGAACATTCGGCATAGCGACTCCAACTCTTGCCATGATCGGTCGAACGGTAGAGGTAGCTACGGTTCTCCCGCTTCGGGTTCTCTTGACCCGTTGGTCGTACGCGACCACCGTATACCGCCATCAACATCGCTCCGTCGGGCATCGTAAGCATTTTGCCGTAAGGGCTGCCCCAGCCGATGTCGGATACATCCAGTTCAGTCGCCTCGGGCCAAGTCTCGCCGCCGTCACCGGACCGGGTCACCCAAGTGTTCCGTGGCTTGTCCAAATTCGGGTTGTAGCGTCCCGTCTCGTCATAGGTGGCGGTGCGCCAGAAGCCGACGATCAGGTCGCCATTGGCCGCCTGGCCCAACGCCGGATTGCGGTCGTCGGCCGGCGAGTCGTTCACAACAACTGGCTTGGACCAGGTCTTTCCTTCGTCCGCAGAGAAGACGATTTCCAGTCGGCCCTTGATCCCCAGATGTCCCGCCCCGCCGCGCAGCACGGCCGCAATGCGCCCATCCGCCAGCCGGAGCGCGACCGGAAAATAGCCTTGCCCCGTAACCACCGGCGAGCGCTCCAGGCCGCTCGGCAGTGCCGCCATCTCATCCGCCGCGACGGACCAACCAGTGGCCCCAACAACCAGCAACCACGCATACAACAAACTGCGAGCCAACATTTCTTTCTCCCGGTATCAGTGGGTCAAAGTCTGTTCGATGGATGAGGGGGATCGGCCCTCTTCACTGCAAACGATCTGAATTCGCGCACGGCGCGAGCATTTCCGTAGCATGGGCCCCCCGGCCCGTGTTCGCCGCCACGGGCCGGGGGCCCATGTTACGATTTGGTAGCGACCGGAGGCCGCGCCAAGTGATTCCCGCGTATAGCAGCGAGCTAGCGTTCCACCAATCTAGCGGGCGACGATTTCGGATGCAACTTCTTGTGGTGGGAACCACGAATCGTGATTCTTCGCGAGGTCAGCTCAAGCTCGAAACACGAACGCCGCGCCTCGGAGGTACGTTGTCATCCGGATTGGGGGAGCGTAACTGCCACCGCGCGTGTATCATTGGCCCGTCGTTTTCCCCTCGTAGATAGCCATTGTGTCGCCCGACCCGCTCTGGGTGAGGCTGTCAACAAGCGGATTGGCGAAACAGCCAAACAAGGCGAGCTGGGCAACCTCGTTTGCAGAACGAGAAGCCAGTGTGTCGAGAATGTAGCGGACCATTGCTTTTCGGGCTGTGCAAATGCTTGGGAGACAAGGATGTTTCAGCATGTTCTCTGCGTGTACCCCTATCGGCGCGAGTTGAATCAGGCCGGCTTCTTCCCTCCGTTAGGTCTTGAGTGCGTCGCGGCCGTTATCCAGCCACACGCGGATGCGTTGGATATCGTTGATTTGCGCAAAGAGCCTGGCCACACAAAGGACTTCCTGCGCCCGGAAACGGACATGGTCTGTGTGTCGGTCAATTGGGATCGCGATGTTCATTTCTTGCGTGAAGAGATTCTTTCCATTGATCCGAAGGCCTTTACCGTCATCGGCGGAAGACACGCGACGGATGATCCGGAACGATGGCTGATTGACTGCCCCAACGTGGACGTGGTCGTCCGTGGGGATGGCGAGGAGGCGATGGACGAGTACTGCCGAGGCGTGCCTCTGGAGAGAATTACCGGCATCAGCTTCCGTAAGGACGACCGGATATTTCACAATCCGAACCGCAAGTCAGGCCCGTTGAGGGACGATTTCTATCCCAACCGCGATCTTCGCCGATATACCTACGAAGCGGCACTTGTAGGCACCAGTACGGGAATTCCGGTTGAATTGGTATCCGCCTCGCGCGGTTGCCCGTTCAATTGCACCTTCTGTTCCTTCAGCCGGAATCCCTGGGGCGAAAAACGGGCGTGGTCCGCACGTTCGCCCGAGTCCGTCGTGGAAGAGCTTGCCCAGATCAAAGCCGACATCGTCGCCTTTACCGACGATCTATTCACCCACAAGATGGATCGCGTGGAGAAAATCTGCGACCTGCTTTTGGCCCGCGGAATTCGCAAGAAGTACATCATCAACGCTCGTCTGGAAATAGCCCGTCACCCGGATGTGATGAGGAAGATGGAGCGGGCCGGCTTTATCGGCATGTTATTAGGCATCGAATCGGCTCACGACAAGACGCTGCGTTCTATGCGCAAGGGTTTCGACACCGCGCGGATTCGCGAGTACTTCAAAGTGCTACGCAAGAGTTCCATGATCCTGCATGGGTACTTCATCCTGGGGAATATCGGCGAAACGGTGGAAGAGATGCTTCAGATCTCATCCTTCGCCCACGAATTGGGCGTGGATTCGCTTTCCCTTTCGACGCTTCGTGACAGCCCCTATTCCGGTCTGGATGAATTGGTAGCGAACAGTCCGGGATACCACATGGCGTCGAATGGAAAGGTCTATTCGGACCACTGCTCCGCTGAAGAACTCCAGCAATTGCGTCGTCGGATTAATCGCGAGTTCTATACCGTGAAACAGGTCCTGCATCTTTTACGCAAGGCGATCCGGAACGGTGCCCTCCGCGCTCTTCCCACCCTGACCTTGCGGCTGCCGAAGATTGCGTGGCGAACGTGCGTGCACACACGAGAGAGGGCCAAGCTACGCAAACAACGTAAGCTATCGATGCCTGCTTCCAAACCGGCACATGCGTCGGCCGTACCCGTGAGGTTCAACGCGAAACGCGCGGCTTAGAGGAACAGCTCCAGGTTTCTCATCGCCGGCACCGATCGCTATTTCAGCCGGGTTATCGTACCATCACCGTCCCAGTCGCAGGTCCAGGTGCCGTCTATGCTGAAACGTCGGAAGGTATGGTCGCCGAAGGTGTCGCGGAGCATCTGGTTGAAACTCGCGGCGTCAAGCTTGGCAGTTCGGAGAGAATCGTAGGCTCCCAGGTTGCCGCAGCTTGCCAGACAAGGAATGCCGGCCAGCATCATCGTCGATACGGCTTCGCGCCAGTTCTGTTGCCGCCGGTCGAGTTGCTCTTTGAAAAACGCATCGCTCATCAACGTGAAAAGGTCCTCTTTCGCCTGATAGGCGTCGCGTATCGCGGGCAAGAGATGGCTGTTGATAATGCAGCCGCCCCTCCAGACCTCGGCGGCTTTCGCACGGTCGATTTTGTAGCCGTGCTCTTCTTCGGTGGCCCAAAGGAGCATCAAGCCGTGATCGTAGGACATGATCATATTGCAGAACAGCGCGTCTCCGAGCTTCTTGCACAGTTCATCTTTGCCCGCTGACAAATCCACTGTCGGAGGCTCTGTTTTGGCCAACGCCGCTCGATCACTGCGGAAAGCCGATAGACACCGAGCGAGCACCGCCATGTCGATGCCGGCGATTGGGATGCCTTCATCCATTGCGATTTGGCTTGTGAACTTGCCGGTCCCCTTCGCCTTGGCTTCGTCCAGGACATCCAACACCAATGGGCTGCCGTCTTCCGCTTTCACACCCATGCCCTTTATGGCGATGTCCATAAGGTACCCTTGGAGTTCCGGAATGTCTTTGATCCAGCCTTTGAAGTAGCCAGCGATTTCCTCTGGCTCCATGCGACCAGCGCGCAGCATGGCGTAGACCTCGGCCATACACATCATGAAGTCGTACTCGATGCCGTTGTGAACGTTTTTCACTCGGTGTCCGGCCATGCCGGGGCCGAACCAACCGCAGCATGGTCCGTAGTCTGCTTTGGCGGAAAGGTCCATCAAAATCGGCTCGACGATCTTGTACGTGGCTTCGTCCCCGCCAGCCATAATCGCCGGCCCTCCGTGCTCGTTCAGCCCTTCCGCTCCCTTGCGGCCGCCAGAGATCCCCGTGCCCAGCCAGCGCACGTGACGTTGGCGTGCCATTTCCTCGAATCGCGCCGTATCGGCGGGTTTTTCGTTGGCCATATCCAGAACAATGGTGCCGTCTGGCATGTAGACGCTCAGATGACGGAACATATCCCAGGTGGGTTCGCCATTCTTCACCAGCATCATGACGATCGGCGGGTCATCGCCAGCCAGGTTCTTCATGAACTCCTCTGCCGACATGGCCGGGGTGAACTCTTTGACGATCGAGTACTTATCAGAAAGGTATTTTGCAGCCGTCTGCGTCTTGCCGCCGGTCCGGTTGAATCCGACAACCTCATGCCCTTTTTGTATCGCATTGGCGCACAACCCCACGCCCATCGTGTCCAACCCGACAACCCCAAACTTCGCCATTTCCTGGACTCCCTCTATATCATGTATTTTTGCCGACAAGATTGACTCGGCACTATCGTCTGCTCCCACAACCGACTCTGTGCTCGTGGGGTTCATGCCGGCCCGATTTGCTCGGCATTTCGGCACATTGTACCATCCAGACGGGATTCGCAACATTCGGCGTTTCGAATTCGTGCCGAGCCTCCAGGCCGACATCCACCTCGATGAATCGATCGAGAAAATAGTGTACACTGGTCCGGGTAACCAAACGCCTTCACGCTTCGTCAGATGGAACCAGCCATGGCAAAACTAGTTGTCGCGATCGAGGGAAACGAATTGGAATTCGAGTTGAATGAGGGGCAGATGCAGATCGGGCGCCATCCGGACTGCCCAGTCACGATCACCCAGCGCAGCGTGTCCGGTCGCCACGCCATGATTCACGGGGAAGGCGGCGAGTTTGCCTTGGAGGACGCGGGCAGCCGCAACGGAACCTTCGTGAACCAGGAACGAATCGAGGGGCGCGTCAAGCTGAACCACAACGATGCGATTCGTTTTGGCGACGCCGAGGCCAGATTCCTCGATCCATCCAAAGCGCAAGCGGCACCCCCAAAACCGTCGTCGGCAACGGTTACCGATGCTCAACTGGCCACATTGGACCTGGGTGCCGACCAAGTGGACATCGACGAGGCAGGCGAGGTGACCATCACCGGCCAACTGGCTGGAGCGGGACGCTTTGGGTCTTTGGATGTCAATCCCGAAGCCAAGCTCAAGGCGGTTCTCGAAATCAGCAACAGTCTGGCCGGCACGGTCGATTTGGCGGCCCTGCTGCCCAAGATCCTTGACAGCCTTTTCAGTGTCTTCATGTACGCCGATCGTGGTTGCATCCTGCTGAAAGACGAAGAGACGGGCGAGATGGTGCCCCGCGCTATGCGGCATCGGCGGGAAAACGAGGATAGCACCGTGCGGCTCAGCCGTACCATCGTCAACAAGGTGTTGTCGGAAAAGGCCGGCATTCTCTCGGCGGACGCTGCTGCGGATGATAACTTCAGCGGCAGCGAGTCGATCGCTGATCTCCAAATCCGCTCGATGATGTGCGTGCCGCTGTTGGGCCTGGACGACGAGGTTTTGGGGATCCTCAGCATTGATTCCCAAAGCGCGCTAGGGCAGTTTACCGACAATGACTTGGACATCCTGGTGACGGTTGCCGGTCAAGCGGCCCTGTCGTACGAGAGTGCACGACTGGCTCAGGCCTTTGCCGAGAAGCAGAAGCAGGACGCCGAGATGGAAATCGCCAAAGACGTGCAGCGCGCGCTTTTGCCCGACGAGATGCCCACGGCCGAAGGCTACCAGTTCTACGCCTCCTACGACTCGGCGCGGGCCGTTGGCGGTGACATGTACGATTGCTTCGAGTTGCCCGACGGCAAGATCTGCCTGTCCTTCGGCGATGTAGCCGGAAAGGGCGTGCCTGGTGCGTTGATCATGACCCGCATGGGTAGCTGCGTACAGAGCACCATCCGCCACGTGCACGACGTTGTCGAGGCAATCTACGCTATCAACAATCACATGTGCGAAAGCGAGGTCGAGGGCCGTTTCGTGACGTACGTCCTGGCAATCGTGGATACCAAGAATCACGAGGTGGTCCTGTCAAACGCGGGGCACATGCCACCGATCATTCGACGAGCGGACGGGACGATCGACCAATTCGACGAGGAGCTTTCGGGACCGCCAATCTGCGTGGTGGACGACTATCCCTACGAGGCCCAAGCCTGCAAACTGAATCCCGGCGATGTCATCCTGATAATGACGGACGGCGTCGACGAGGCCATGAATCCAGATGGGGAACTCTATGGCGTCGAACGCGTGCTGGAAGTTGTCAAGAAGTCGCCGTCCGAGGCCGAACAACTGGGCAAGCTTTTGCTGGAGGACGTTCGCCGCCACGCCAGCGGTTACCCACAAAGCGACGACATCACCATCATGACCTTTGGCCGTAACCCTTGACATGAATCGACTGAATCGTTCGTTTGCCATGCTCGTCGCAGTTTCGGGTTGGGCAGCCGCGGCCGGGTTGCTCCGAGCCGATGACTGGCCCAACTGGCGCGGCCCTAATCGCGACGCAATCTGCCACGAGACGGGACTCCTGCAAACTTGGCCGCCCGAGGGCCCCAGGTTGCTATGGAAAGCGACCGGACTTGGCGAGGGCTACAGCGGGCCGGCCATCATTGGTACGACGCTGTACATCACCGGGAACCTCGACGGCCACGAGCATGCCCTTGCCCTGAACACGACCACCGGCAAACGCCTTTGGGCTCGGCCGTTCGGCCCGGTCGAGTATGTCGGATACAGCCCCGGCACGCGAGCCACGGCCACACTGGACGGCGACCGGCTCTACGCCCTGAGCGCCTCGGGCAAGCTCGTATGCATGGACCGTCATTCCGGCGAGATCCGATGGGAGACAAGCTTCATCACCAACTTCGAGGCCCAGGCGATCGGAGTGGACTACACTGAATCGATCCGCGGCGGCCTCCTATCCGTCGACGACCCGAAGGGCGGCCTCCGGTGGGGGTTTAGCGAAGCGGTGCTGATCGATGGCGAGAAACTCGTGTGCACACCGGGCGGCCGGGAGGCGATGATGGCCGCGTTGGACAAACACACAGGCCGCACCTTGTGGACCTCGAAGATCGATGTCCGGGCTAGCTACGCGTCGATGATTAAGGCGAGCATCTGCGGCGTCGCGCAGTACGTTCAATTCACCGCTGACGGCGTGGTCGGCGTCGACGCGCGCGACGGCACGTTCCTCTGGCGATACGATGCCCCGGCTTACGCCAAGTATGGCGGAATCAATATCTCGACGCCCGTCTGTTCAGACAACAAGGTCTTCGCCGCGTCCGGCTACGGTACCGGCGGCGGATTGGCGCGCATCGACAATACGCCCAAAGGCTTCATCGCCCGCGAGGTTTACTTCACCAAGGACATGAAGAACCACCACGGCGGGTTGATTCTGCTGGACGGCTACCTCTACGGCGCGAACGATCCGGGTATCCTCACCTGCATCGAGTACGAGACAGGCAATGTGATGTGGCAGAGTCGCGAGCCCGGCAAGTGCTCTATCCTCTATGCGGACGGAATGCTGTATTGCCGCGACGAAAAGGGCCCGCTCAGCCTGGTTAGAGCCACACCGGACCGCTTCGAACTGAGAGGCCATTTCGACCAGCCACATCAGAGCGGACAAAAGACATGGCCACACCTGGTGATCGCCAACGGCCAGATGTACGTCCGCGATCAAGACAGCCTCCTGTGCTATGACGTGCGGGCGAGTGATTGACGGGCTCGTACACAAAGACCATCTGGTGCTTCCCCGGACATTTCATCCTTTTGTAGCCACGTTCGCCAGAACGTGGTACGTCGACTGGGGTTGCGACCACGTTCTGGCGAACGTGGCTACGACAGCCGGTCACGCGATTCCCAGGGGCGTCAAGTATCCGGGCTATTGCACATAAAGATCGCTCACGTCGAGCCGGTTGTCTTTGGATTCGCTGTTCAGGCCAACGGATATTCGGTCGACTTGATCCAGGTTGAGTCGGTCGTTGGGGTCCGGTCGGTTGGCTCCGCTGAGCGAGAACTCGTCGAAACGAACGAGCGCCGTGTGCCACTTTCCGTCGGCAGGTATGAGCGAGCGCGTCGTCAGATAACCGACCCCTGTATCTCCTTCCCAAAGAAACAGGCGGACGGTTGCGGGCTTTTGGCAACGTGCGCGGATCGCGATTGCCTTGGCCTTGCTCAGATCGAGCGACTCCGGAAGCCGAAAGTACGGATACACCCAGCGGTCTGATTGCGTGAACCTGGCATGCATCTGCCAATGGTCGTCATCCGTGCGTTCCATGGTCATCTTGCCGTGCCCCGCGATGTTCGCTCGCCATCGCGAAAGCTCGGCGACGGGCAGACGAATACCGTCGGGATGCCGCTTGAGGATTCTAGACAGAGATGGTTCACACTCAGAGTCGACGACCAAACGCGTCTCCTCTTGTCCGGTGCGATTCGTCGCCGTGAAGATCAACTCCAATCCGTCATCGATATCCGATCCTTTCTGCAGGTCGACTGACCAATTTGCGACGGTGGATCCAGATGCCGGAACCGAGATATCCTGCGGATCGGCCAATTGTGCCAAGGAGGATGAACTGATCAGACGCAATGTCACGACCGCGCGCTGGTCGGACAGGTTGAATATACGCACTGCCAACGGTATTTTGCTCGGCAGTTCGCCAGCGATGTGATACCCATCTGATTTCGCCTGAAAGACATCGCTGTCCCACTCGAATCGCATTACCAGCGGGGAAATGGCGGTCTGCGGCGGCGCTGGCTTCTGTGCGGTTGCCCACAGCCGCATGGCGGTCGTTTCGGTCAACAGATGGTCGCGTACCAGTTGGCGATCCAACCAGACGTAGACCAAGCCGTCCGGGATGGGGATGCTTCCGTCGTCAATCGGCTGCAAACTGCGACCATCCAATCCGGCGGATCGCAAGGCGGGCAGGGCTAGTTTCACGGTGGCGGACGGTTCTGGTTCACCTCGATACAACACCGCCACTGCCTCGCGGTCGTCGCCAAATACGCGTGATCGCAGTACTGACGGGTCGTCGCAGGCGAGATCGCCGAGATAGTCCTTGTGCGCCAGAACGGTCGCTAGATGCGCGTAGGCTGCCATCGAGCGCAGCGGCGTGCCAGAACGACCCATCATTCCGAAGTTGTTGTCGCGTTCTTCGTAGAAGGGGTACACGAATGCGAAGTACCGAGCAACGCCACAACAACGGGCTTCGACGGCTTTCATCGTGATGTCCAATGCACTGACCTGATCCGGCCCCATCTCCGGGCGATCCGTACCGCGCGGCCAAGGCCGCCCACATTCGGTCAACCACAATGGCATCGTCTCTCGCTTGTGGGCCTTAAGCCACGAGCGGTAGCCTTCCACTTGTCCTTGCATCGAGGGCGCTCGACCGTAGGTGTGAAAGCTGAACGCATCGATGTGGTTCAGAAGCCCATTCTTGGCTGCGTTATCGAGATACGCACGATTCAAGTGCGCTACTACGCCGCCAACCAACGGCAAGGCCGGCGTGGTATCGCTGGTCGCCAGGGCTAGAGTCTTGACTAGGGCAACGTACTGGTCCGCGGGTAGGTTTGCTCCGAAGAAGATGTCCGGTTCGTTCCAGACTTCGAGCGCACCCCACGTGGCTCGCCAGCGCTGATCGATTTGTCGCCAAGCGGCGGCGGCTTCGACTAGATCCTCCGGGTACTTTCCCACGCGCCCCATCCACGACGGCGCGTCGTGGCACATTTCAAGCACCGGTACGCCGAGCGAGGCGTACCGCTTACGAGTCGACTCGTACCGAGAGCCCGTATCCCATTGCCAGCTTCCACGAGTCGGGTTGATCTGCGACCAAGAAAAACGTTCGCGTGACATGACGATTCCGCTGCGCCGCAACGCGCGGGTCAATCCGTCGCGTGTCGTAGCGTCTCGAACCAACCAGGACAAAGCGCTATCGATGCAGAAGAACTCATCCAGTGTCCCCGAAAAAGCCGGCAACGCCACCACGCCGAAACGTTGGCCGGTAGCGAGAAACTCGACATCGAAGAATCCTTGCTTCAACGTAAGTTGAATTTGGATCATGCCATCCTTGGTGGGCTTCGTATGGCCCTTGGCAATCGGCGTCTCCCAGTAATCCCGCACCACGTATTCGACAGGTCCCGTCAGTTCTCCACCAACGACACGCCATCGCAATTCGCTCGATTCATTCGCCGCGATGAAAAAGGACTCTACTCGGTTCGGGGCCAACGAAGCCGCGGGTACGTTTCCTATGAAGGCGAACGATGCGGCAAGAGTCAAACCTCGCAACACCAAGGCTGTTGAAAGAGATTTGGGCTGTAACATCACCACGTACCTCCGACGAATTCAAGTGGGCAAATGTCCTTTCAGCCCTCGGTGTCTTTCCGCTCTTCTTCCTCCGACGATGTTGGCTCGACGTCTTCGAATTGAGCGAGCAGTCTCTCTCGATGCTGGCCGGTAGCCGTGTGGATAATGACGGCTCGGTTCTTTCCGGCACTCTGAATCTTCCTGACGCCGTGGCCGAATCCCTTTAGCCGACGCCTAGCCTGCGAGGCGCTCAGGTTCACATACAGGCGGTCGCCTTTGATGTCTGTCATGGACTTCGCCCCCGCTAGCCGGGTTTCTTGTTGCGTGCGAACCAGCCGAGTAGCAGCTTCTTGCGATCCGTTGGCTCTTTGGTGGGTTGATGGTCCTTCGGGTCGCTGCTGTGTTCGACGCTCCAGCCGGTCCATTCGCGGTACGCGTGGTACGTCCAGTCCCAGCCGTACTCTTCAAACAAGTCGATACAGTCGCCCAGGTAGTCCACGGCACCGGGCGCCCAGCGAATAGCGCTGAATTCGCCCACATAGATGTGCACGTTGTACGCAAGTTGAAACTCGCGGACTGGCGCAAGTACCTTGCGGAGTTGTTCTTTGTCCCACTGGGTACTGCCGATCTTGCCGGGATAGGCGATACCGGTCACCTTGTTGTGGACGCCCTGGTGCGTGAACTCGCCAGGCACGTACATGTGCACTTGATAGACGATGTTTGTGACATCCACTGGTTCCAATTCGCGGAAGCCGGCGGCCGAGTCCCATTCACTCGCCTCGATGAAGATGGGCACATCAGGGTCGATGGCACGGATGGCCCTTGCGGCGCGTACCTGAGTTCCCAGATAGTCCGCCACTCCCGATGGCGAGGGCACGTTCTGGACCGGTTCGTTCACTAAATCATAGCCCCACACTGCCGGCTGGCCTTTGTAGCGTCGAGCGATCTTCTCCCACAACGCTACATAGTGATCCTGGTAGACCGGTTCGTGGAAGATCGCCAGATCCCGATTCTCGTAACGCCCGCCCGGCGGCGAGTGCATATCGACGACAACCTTCAACCCGTAGCGACGACAGGCGTCCAGCGCCTTGTCCAGATCCTCTAATTCGCTGTCCAGCCAGCGATCGTACTCGGCCAAATCACGATCCGTGCCCGCGCGACCCCAGTTGCGCGTGATCTGCCAGCGGATGACGTTGGCGTTCCATTCCATGCCCAACACACGCAGATCCTCGTCGCGAAACGAGTTGGGTGACATCACGCCGCGCAACCGAGGCAAGTCGTGCCCCTTGAAAACGGGCCCGGGATTGGCCGGTGGCTTCGGACGCTTCGGCGGAGGCCCCTTATAGACCGTGACTTTGATCGCGTCAAACCACACTTTGCCGGAACTGTCCTGCAACCCCAGTTGGATCTGCCCGCCCGTGGCGTCGGGAGCGATGGGCGCTGCGAAACGAAGCGGACGCCAATCGAACGAGCCGAACAGGTCGTTCTGATTTTGCCAAAACGGGCCGGACGTTTCGGACTGGTAGTGCAGCATGAACTTGACGCCTAAATACGTCGCAGTCGGCTTGGTGACGTTTTCCGCCTTGGCCATACACTCGAACAGCAGCCTGTAGCCGCGATAGCGCGACAGGTCCAGCGGAAGGCTGATCATGTTTCCGCCCCGCGTTCGATCGGTCGAGACGGTGACGCACAACGAGGTTGTGCCCTCGTAGCCAGTCTTCCACTCGGCGAAATCCGCGCGCGACCAAGCTTCACGTTGTTTCGATGTTTCGAAATCAGTCTGGAAAACGAGATCACCGGCCTTCGGTGGACTCGTCTCCTTCGCGTTAGTGAGATTCACCACAGCCCACGCCAATATCAAGAACACGTTAGCAGTCAGCACAGCCTGTCCAACTCGCATGATTGTGTTTTGCATGGATGTCCTTTCGTTGAATGTTGTCGCGATCTGAATTTGTGTGGCTTGGGGAACGGCGCAGGCTCCCTTACCGATGCGCTGTTGCTGCTCACCGAGTGGGCCCAACACGGGCAGCTTTCTCTTTCGGTTTCCACGCAGCGTCGTCCGAGAAGGCCAGGACATCCAGCATGGTGCCTGTTTCGCGGCTGTGGATCTCGAAAAATGCGTGGCCGGCGGTCAGTTGGACTGGGGCGACAGGCGGGATGCGTACCCATTGGTAACTCCTGTGCACACCCGTATGCCATACCTGCCGCTGCTCGAACCGGCCGGCCACCTGGTAGACGCGGATGTAGAATGAATCTTCCTCTCTTGAGGGCGCGCAGGCGGGCCCAGAAATAGTAGGAACCGTCGCGAGGTACTTCCAGCACCCAGACGGCACGTCCCGCCGTCCGGGCTAAAGAGGGATCACCGGGTTTGCACAGGCACTTCTCACTTGAGGCATTGCCATCAGGCGTAACCTTCATGCTGCCCTCCATCAGTAAGGCTGCTTCGGCCTCCAGGGGCTTATTCGGTTTCAGTACCGGGATTCTGCCGGCCCGAGCATCTCGAAGGAGGCGTTCCGTTGCCGCACGCTGCTCTTGCAAGGCCGGGCTGGCGGCCAAGATCTGAGTACCCAAGTCGATCCCGTTCAACGTCAAGAGGGCTGGTCCCAGCGCGTCGGCGCCCGTCAGAGACATCCGCTCTTCGCGTTCAGCGTCGGCCACAATTCGTAGCTCGCGATCCAACCCTGAAACGGACACACTGACTCGATTGCCAGAGATATCCACGTTGGCCGGCGCTCCGAGACACCGCTGGAATTCTGCGATTTCGTCCGGATCGTCTGTCTCGGTGACGGCGACCCACAAGGCCACTGTACCGCGGCCCTTTGGTGGGCTATCGTCGTGAATGCAGGTAAGCCGCATGACGCCGCGGTGGAGTCCGTCGGAGTCACAAACCAACTCGACGGGAACGGAAGAAACGCTGTCGCTGGTAGCCACCACGACGCGCACACCGACGGTGACTCCGCCGGTTTTCAGAAACACGGGCACTTTTGGCGGTACTGGTTGAGCAAACGCGCCTTCATCCTTGTCAAGTCGCTCGTTGCCGACCCAAATCTCCATGTCGGCGGGGAACGTCAGATGCGATTTCAGGCAGGTGGGGACGAGGTTCTCGTATCGGTAACCGCCCGTCCACCGCTTCGGATGGTCGCTGGCCAACAGCAGCACTTCGGGGCCGTTTTGCACGCTCGCCAGGAACGGCGATAAATGACGGGCCTTGGCATGGCCGCTTGGCAGACGGAACGGTTTGGAGCAGTAGGCATCGCCGCGAGCGTCCATCAAGAACGTGATAAACGGAGCGCGATCTCGCGCCGGACCGGCGATGTTGACGGTCAACGGGCGGTCCATAGGGCCGTAGTTCGCGCCGGCGGAGCCGATGCTGAAACGGTGCGAAACATAGTGCGAGGCGATTCGGCTTGGATCGCTGCCCCATCGCTGTCGAACCATTCGAGGAATCGTTCCGATCAGCTCGCGAACCGACTCGGGGCCCATCCAAGAGGCTTCGTCGGCCCCTGGCGGCACGTACTGGGTAGTGTTCTGGTCGAGGGCACTAGCCACTCGTTCCTGTAGCGAGCCATTGATTCCCAATTGAAAATTGTATTCGCGGCTGCACGCGCCGCCGAGACGATTGCACGGTGCGAACCAGTTGGCCGCCACGTCGGTCCAGAACAGCCGCAGGGCCGCGTTGGCGTTTTCTCTTGCCGTCTCATCCTTGGCGTATTGGGCGATCTTCTCCAAGGGACCAAAGCTGACGCCGTAGTAGGTGCCGCTCAGATACTCCGTGATGCCGTTCTGCCAGGCGTGGGCGAGCCAGCGCTCAAGCATCTGCTCGCCCTCCTTTCGCAGCTCGGGCATGCCCATCGCCTGGCCCACACCGATCATATTCCAGGTCTTTTCCAGAAAGATGTTCGTGTAGTTCGGTCCGATACGATGCCGCTTCAGTCCTTCAGCCCCGAAACGCATCATCCGTTCCAGCGAGGCACGAGCCGCGGGCGTGAGTCGATCTCGATAGTGGATCCACGTTACCGTGGCGGTCGACATACAGAACTCGACGGCGTTCTTATCGTGGGGCTTGGGATTGGCGCGGTACCAGCGGAAATTGCCGAACGTTGGACTGTCCGGATCGCGATCCTGCATTTCCTCGGCCCAGGCAAAAGCCTGCTCGATCTCAGTGGCGTGAGACCCGTTTCTCAGAGCCGACTCGGCAAACCAGAACAACTCACGGGAAACGAGTCGGTCGCCCGCGCCGGCAAGCCTCGTCCAACGTTGTGAGAGCCGGGCGGTCGCACCAGCATCCGCTGCGAGAGCGAGCGACGTCGAGCCCAGCCAAACCAACGCGAGTAACGTCAGCGTGCAGCGATCAATGAAACGACCAGTAACTAATTCTGGTAACGTTGCTTCTCCCATCTTCTCAGACACACCTTTCGTCAGTACAGCAACGGATATCACAAAACGTGCGTCGATTGTAGCGTATTTGGGGGAACAAGACGTTTGGCAGATCACTACCGGACCTGGATCAGGATGGCGGTATCGCCGGGGAGTTGGATCGCAAGCCCCTCCCCAACCAACTGGCGAATGTCTAGGCCGACGGCGGGCTGCTCCGGGGCGAGCCTGTTGGCGGCGATCGGCTTGGCTAGGGGGCAGGGGAGTTCTTCGGGGTGCAGCACGCAAGTGACCTCTCGTGGCTTCTGGTCCAGGTTTGCCAGCAGCAGGTACGCCTCGCCAGTACGGCTGTAGACGGCCGATGCACAGCGGGCGTCTGACAGGGTGACGGCTTGGTTTCCCCAGTCGGCGAAGCGATAGGATCGGATGTCTCCGAGCGGCTTCAGCAGAGGCAGCAAGTCGAAAGTCTCAGGGCTGGCTGGCCACGGGGCCACGCCGCCCAAGAAAGCCTCAAGAGCAAAAAGCCGATGGAGCCTGCGCGGGGCCTCGCTGTCGAGGACGCCGTAGCTGATGACGCCTCGGGGGCGCGCGCCGGCCAGCGACCATTCCAGTGGCAGGTCCTGCATACTCGGAACGCCTTCTGTCCATTTTCCATAGCCCCATTCCGTGGCGACCACATAGTCGGCGAAGTTCTCCATGGCATACATCGGGACCTTTGTGTTGTGCACGATGATCAAGCCGTCCGGGCCCACGCGGCGGCGAGTCCACTCCATCAGCTCCAACAGTTCGTCCATGTCCCAGTGGCCCTTGGCCGGCACGGTGCCATCGTGGTTCGCTTCGTGTAGAGGATTGCAGCAGAACAGGGCGACGTTCCAATCGTAGTAGACGCCGTCGAGCGGATGGTTTTTGAGCACCCGGTCGATGGAGAACTTCAAGAAATCGAGCCAGCCGGATCGGAGACACATCTGCGCGCCGAATTCGCGATCGGGGCGACGGTAGAAGTTGTGCCGCAGGTCTCCCTTGCGGTTCTTCCGACCCCAAGTCTGCCCGTGTTCTTGAAACTCCTTGGTGCTGGGATGCAGCTCTTTGTTCGAGAAATAGGTGGCGGTACGAATCCCAACTCGGCGGCAATCGTTCAGCACCTTGTCGTAGCAATCCATGTCGGGGTACGGCGGGTAAGAGCCGTCGCGCCAGAACAGGCCGTCGCTGTAGTAGTCGCCGTCGTTGTGGCAATGAACGGTCTGGATACCTTTATCCGCCCAACTCTGGATCTCTTCTGTCGATACCCAGTTGCCCTGCCTGCGATTGAAGGAGGTATGCAACCACGGCCCGTGCGCGGCCCCTTCGCGGATCGGGACGGCCAGATAGTAATCGAAGACACACGCTTCAGGCAAATCGGTCGCCGACTCCTCGCTCCAAAACGGCGAGATAGAAAGCGATAGCCCAGGCGGATCCAAGCTGGGCTCAAGCCGGCACCGCCCCTGCCCGCGGCGTCCGGCGAGCTGCAACTCCCACTGCGAGAGATCCGAGCCCACAAACCACTCGATGCCCTCGACGCCGGAGTCTACGAAGATCATGGAACGCGGCACGTGGCGGTTATCGAGCGGCGTGTCTGACGATTGCCCCGCACGCAGTTTCCCCCAGCGGTTGCTCCCGAACGAGAACGGCGGAGCACCTTCCTCTTCCGTGAGCCCTTCCCGATAGCCGTAATCCGAAAGGCTGGCCGTAAGGATCGTCGAGAACGGACATACCTCCCGAACGCGAATGCCGCCGGTCGGCGCAACGAATTCCTTGTGGATCTTGACGTAACCCCAACGGTACGTGAACGTGGACTTGACTCGCAGACCCGAGGCGACGCCCTTGTGATCCACCAGCGCGCAATCGACCGTCACGATTTCGTTCAGGTCGTCCCGGCGGTGCGTGACCTTCGCAGCGGAATCCCGCGAGTCGATCAAGACGGCGCCGGCTTCATCCCGGACGCGCGTCTCGACAGGATGCGCCAGCAGGTTTGCGGCCTTCCCGTGCGTCAGTGCGATCCGGGTAATGACACCGCCTTTCTTCAAGTTGTGCTCAACCGTGTAGTAAGGCGTGCTGAGTTTCAGGATACCGGAAGCCTCGTCCCGCGCGACGGTGTACGCTTGAGGCCATGTGCTGCGGGGCTCCGGCTCGGCCTGGGCAGCCGTCGCCCTCAACGCCGAGAGAAGGAGCGCGACAAAGCACACCACGGCCGCGAACCGAGTCCCGGTGGTGATTACGTGTGCGAGCCGAAAGGCCGAACGACAAAGCCTGCGGGAGAGGAGCAGAAAAGACGACGGTTGTTGCTGGTGCTCATTCATTGTATTCTCCCAAACGCGATTGGCACAGAGAGAGGTACGCACTGCGTCATCGTCGCAGCGCACACTTTGGTCCGCAAGGGCCACGAGCCCCAATGAGACGCTGCTCGCACTGCCGTGTTCGCAGTACGACCACAGCCTCGTAGCTCCAGATCTCGAGGGGAAACACCAAATGGAAAAGGAACAGAGGCGTGCGGCTTGACCACGGATTGCTGTTCGTGGTAGTGTGAGAATTCGAATGAGGAGTCTCGACATGATCCAAATCTCACCCGATCTGGCGCAGTTCGTCGAAGAGGAAATCACCAGCGGCCGTTTTCCCGATCGCGACTCGGTCGTCGCTCACGCATTGCGGCTGCTGCAACGTGACCGCGAAGAAGCCATTGACGGCATTCTTTCGGGGCTGAAGGACGTGGCCGACGGAAAGACGCAGCCCCTTGCGGACGCTTTTGATGATCTGCGCCACGAACTGCATGTGCCCGACGACGCATGACCTATCGCGTGGTAGTCACCGAAAACGCCAAGGCCAATCTGCGCGGCTATTACCTGAACGCGGCGCAGCACGCACCGGCCACTGCGGCCCGTTGGTTGAATCGATTCGAAGAGGCGCTCGATACCGTTTCACCGAAGTCATGATTGTCAATGATTGTGTAAAGGAGGATCCAGGCTGTGAGTAGTTCCACGCATTCGAAGTCGACACGTCGTCATTTTCTCAAGAGCACCGGCCGAGTGGCTACAGCTTCGGCTTTAGCCGCGGCGGTGGTGCCGCATGTCCACGCCGCAGAGGATAACACGATCAACGTTGCGTTGATTGGCTGCGGCGGGCGGGGCACTGGTGCGGCGGCCAACGCGATGTCGGTCGCGAACGGGCCAATCAAGTTGGTGGCCATGGCCGACGTGTTCGCCAACCGGCTTGCCACCAGCTTCAATAACCTGAAGAAGACTTATGCCGACCGGATGGACGTGCCCGAAGACCGCAGGTTCGTTGGCTTCGACGGCCACAAGAAGGTAATGGACTGCTTGAAGCCGGGCGACATAGCGATCTTTGCCACTCCGCCGGCGTTTCGCTGGGTCCATTTCGGGTACGCTCTAAAGAAAGGCCTGAACGTCTTCATGGAAAAGCCGGTCACGGTCGACGGTCCGAGCACGCGCCGCATGCTCGAACTGGCCGACAAGTCCGAGGCTGCCGGCCAGAAGGTTGGCGTTGGTCTGATGTGGCGTCATTGCCGGGCACGTCAGGAACTGGTCAGTCGTATCAACGACGGCGAGATCGGCGACATCATTTCGATGCGGACCTACCGCCTGCACGGTCCGATCGGCTTCTTCGCCTCGCCCCCGAAGCCTCCGGAGATCTCCGAGGTGCTGTACCAAGTGCAGCGGTTCCACAGTTTCCTCTGGGCCAGCGGTGGTTGTTACAGCGATTTCTACATCCACAACATCGACGAACTGTGCTGGATGAAAGGGGATTGGCCGGTGGACGCTCACGCGTTGGGCGGACGTCACTACCGGCAGAACAGTGTGGATCAGAACTTCGACACGTATTCGGTCGAGTACAACTTCGCGGATGGCGTGAAGATGTACATGTTCGGGCGTTGCATCGCGGGCTGCGATAGCCACTTCGCCGGCTACGCTCACTGCAGCAAGGGGCTCGGCAAGATTGACAGCATGCGTGGCGGCGCCGGCACCTGCTTGGCATTTTCCGGCCAGAAAGAGAGCGAGGAAACGCTCTTGTGGCGTTCGCCTGCGGTTCCCAGTCCCTACCAACTGGAATGGGATGACTTGATCGACGCGATCCGCCAAGACAGACCTTACAACGAAGCCCGTCGCGGCGCGATCGCCAGCCTGGTCACGTCCATGGGCCGAATGGCAGCTCACACCGGACAGACGGTCACCTACGACCAGATGATGAACTGCGAACACGAGTTTGCCCCAGATGTCGACAAGATGAGTCCGGATTCACCGCCGCCGTTGAAGCCGAATGCAGACGGTGCCTATCCGATTCCCATGCCTGGGATCGTGAAGAAACGCGAGTACTGAACGGAAGCACGGTCAGCTCTACACGCCCGCCGAACCAGTCCGTTACGTCAGAGGAGAATTCTGTCGCGGTTCGGGATCAATGGGCGCGGATTCCATGTGGACGGTCGACACTCGTCCGTGCAGCAGAGAATAGTCCCCAGGACTTGCGGAGACGTGTGTGCTGGCCTTCCTATTCGCGCGCAAGGACAGCCAGCGCACGCTCATCGCGGCCAAACCGCCAAGGCAAACGAGAACGAGAATGACGGCGAAGACAATCCTAATGCCCAATACGCTTTCGTCATCGAGATCATCAAAACCATTGATGAAACTCATCGAGAATGCGAAGGAGTAGTACAAGTACAGGAACGGCAGGCAACCGCCCGCCGAGATGCCGCCGATTGAAAACGCTCGGCCGTATCCCCGGCCGTAGACGATGCCCGCGATCAAGGCGGGTGGGATCAGAGAGAACAGTGTCCCCAAGACAATCAGCGACAGCCATCCTGGCAAAGCAAAAAAGGCACAACAGAGAACAGCAGCCACGGAGACGGCAACGAACAGTGTCTTAAGCGTGAATCGCACAGCACACCTCCATGAGAATCAAGTGGCAATTCGCCCCGTCAGCTTATCGAGTTCTAACCGGCAATGTCAATCAAGGGGATGCCAGGGCGCGTTGGTAACTCAATACATGAGGAAAGTCCTCGTGCAAACGCGCGAGAATCTCGCGATTGTGTAACTGCGGCTCCTGATCGGGGGATTGTGCGTGGTAACTGGAACTGTGGATCGGCCGAGAGAATGGAGCCGATGTGGATACCCGATACAGGCCGTCGGCCGACGTCGGTAGTGCCAGGCGGCAAACGGTCCCAAACGACCGATGGCCGTGATCCATCGACCGAAAAAGGACGGATGTGGCGCCGCGTGACTTGTCCGGTCGAAGTGACACGGGACCGTTCGCCAGATACGTGTGTATTTCAGGGTAATCGTAGTTTTCGCTAAACCACCAACGCACTCCTTCACAGCGCCAAACGGGCTCGCCCGTCGGGCCGCTCAGTCCCAAGATCCTGTTGCCTGTCCGTACGACGATCTCGACATGCCTTTTCCCGTCGGCCGGCCGGACATCGAGCACTTCGCCAAAGCCATAGGGAAACGGCCATTCCCAGAGAATGCGTCTGGCATCGTCGTCCAATGCTCGAAGCGATGCGAACTTGCCGTCGCGCAACGTGTGACCGTAGCGCCGTGGTGTCGTATCGTCCGCTTGGTGGGCGCAGACCAGCAGCAGTTCGTCCTTGCCATCACCATCCAAATCGCAAGCCGAAAGCTGTGAGGTTGTCCTCGGGCCCCAATGCTGGCGCGTTGCCCAGAGAGGTGTTTCGTCGCGCTGTCGGCCTTGCCCGTCGAGGAGAACAATCCGATCTTCCACAAGCACGCATACGGAAACGCCGGTGCCCATGCGGGCAAGCACGGCAGGCGACACATCGTAGCTCGGAATCCAATTCCCCTGTCGAGCCGAAACGCCACTGCGGGCGCGACGCGTGTCGTGCCATTGCCAAGTCCAAACCGTTTTGCCGTCAGCAGCGCTGAACGCTTCGACGCAGTCGTCTACGATCACGACCTCCAAAGTGCCGTCGCCAGTAACATCGCCAACCGGCAGCGGCGACCAGTCTTCGACAAACTCCTTCAGCCTTCCGCGCATTGGCAATGTCCGCTGCCAAAGCAGCTTGCCATCCCTGCCGCTCAGTGCACGGTACTCGCGGTCGCTGTGGTCGGCACGCAGTACCAGCGGATCCAATACACCGTCGCCGTCAAGGTCGATCAGCGAGTCAAGGCGAAGCTCGTCGAACGCATCCTTGCCGTGCCACTGCTGGTTCCACCGCACCTGCCCGCGACTGGCGGAGATCACGGCCACCGCGCTGCGATTCTCCGGCATTTGGTATCCGAATACGATTTCGCGTTGTCCGTCTCCGTCGAGGTCCGTGCAACGAGCCAGGCGCGGTGCGATCCATTGCGGCGAGTCGCCCGAGTCGATCTCCCGGATGGTCCACAGACTTCTGCCGGTTGAACCTGAAAGGGCGCCCAGCGCCCATTGATTTTCTTCAAGCGTGTGGTACACCAGCACGTCCGCCAGTCCATCACCGTTCGAGTCTTCAATCGCAACGACTGCCTTGGGCACAGTGCTCGCCCGAATCGCCGCTTGCCAAAGCAGCGAGCCGTCGCTGCCTGAAATCGCCGTCAAGCGGCGGGGCGTTGATCCCTTGCCGCGGTCGCTTGCACCGAGCAAGTCAACGACTCCGTCCCCGTTCAGGTCGGCACTTCGTTCCCACCTGCCCAACCGCCGCCAGGCGACCGGTGGTTGGCCCTGCAATGCGTGGAAAGAACCATAAGTGCGTGTCTGCTCGTTCGATTCATGAATCCAACACAGATCGTCAATGCCGTCCCGGTTCAGATCCGCCACGTACGGTTGAGCGACAGCGGCCAGTTTTTGGTAAGTTCGCCCGGTGCTGCCTTCGATCACGTGTGATACCGGCGGTGCGGCGGAATTACGGATTCTGCCGCACCAGACGATCAGCAGCGGCACGCCGTCCGGACCAAGTTGCCATGGCTGAACGGCTTTGACTTGCGGATCGTCTTCGGCTTCCGGCACGTTTGCCGTCCAGTGCCACTGCCGTCGGCCATCCTTTCCGGACAGGGCATGGATGGCGATGTCGTGCCAGGTCACGTCTTGCTGAGACCGATGGGCTCCTTTCGTTGCCACGCACAGGTCCAGAATACCGTCGCCGTCGACATCTGCGGGTATAAAGATTTGCGGTTCCACACGATCGATCAAGTGCCGGTTGCCCAGCTCCCATTCTTGCTCCCATTCGATCTCTCCGGTTCGCCCCTCGATAGCTCGGACGACAATGAACAGGGCATCGGGATCTGCGTTCTGCCCGGCCTTCGTGCATGCGATCAGGATTTCGGCCTGTCCGTCGGCGTCAAGGTCGGAGACCGTACACGAGCCTATTTCGCTGGACCGGTATCGCCAGAGTGGTTTCGGAGTGCTCGGCGAAACGGCGATCAGCGCGTGCTCGTTCGGCGTTTGGCGAACGAGCAATACGGCTTCGTGCTGGCCGTCGCCGTTCAGATCGGCAAACTCGCAACGCTCGATCGGATACTCGAACTGGTGGACTATCGGATGCTCGCTGCCCGTTGCTGAATCCAAAACGATCAGGCTCTTGCCGGCTGGGACCAGCACACTGGCCTCGCCGTCCACGATTGTTGCCACGGCGGCGTGTGGTTGGGCATCGTCGGCCGTCTCCATCGAACTGGTCCCGCCGCCGGGATACGTAGCCGTCCAAGCAAATGGGCCTTGGTACTGATCCCTTTCGATGGCAAAGCGCCACAACGCTTCGCCGGTTGGCCCGGATATCGCTTCGACCCAGCGTTCGGGATCCACTCGCACCGTCTTGCCGCCGACATAGAGCCCCGACCGCACGCCCATCCGATGGAAGGTGGCAATCACATCGACGGCCCCATCGCCATTCACGTCCGCCACAGACGGCTGGCCAACGACATGTGTGCCGTGAACCTGTTCCTTCCACGGGTTCGGTGATTTGGCGCTGGAAACATGCGTCCACAATACTCGCCCGTCTTCGCCCGAAACGGCCACTAGCGCTGCCGGATGACCGCCCGCCCAAAGCAAATCCCCCGCGCCGTCGCCGTTCACGTCGGGCGCGGGGCGGACAAGTCGTGGCAGGCGATCCGTATCCCGTGAATTGACCTCCGCCCAATCATTCCAGAGGATCGACGCGTTTGGCTCGCCCAGACGTAGCCCACTCGATAAATCCGTCTCCCAGACACGTTGGCCTGTGGCACCGTTCAGCCGCTCGGCACCCGTCTCTGTGACAACCACCACATCGGCTGCGCCGTCAAAACGAATCACTTGAGGCAAGCCCTCTAATTCCAATGGTGGCCAGAGGCGACGGTCTTCCAGCGCGATGTTGAATCTGTGGGTGTTTTCGCGTTCGACCAGCAACTGATACTCCTCGCTCAGTTGCTCCGGAGCCGAGAACCTGGCGCGGTAAGAACCTTCGGGTAAAGCGACCGGCTGAAGCGTGGGCGTCGTGAACTCGGGCAGCACCAGGTTACCGGATTCATCGAAGATTTCGGTCACCAGCGACGGCCCGTCGCTCTCGAAAACCACGTAGCCCGTTTGTGTTTTCTGGTAAGCGTTCCAACCGGCGATTCCCGCGATAACCAGCAGCGAAGCCGCGATCGCCGCAACCATTGCTGCCGCAACGCTGCGACGCCGTTTCCAGAGCCAGCGCCGGGCTCGTTCAAACCGCCCGATGCGCCGGGCATGGATCGGCTCGTCGTTCAGAAATCGGCCGATGTCTTCCGACAAGTCGCGAGCCGACTGGTAACGGTCTTCCGGATCCTTTTGAAGGCATTTCAGGCAAATCGTCTCCAAGTCGCGGGGGACGGTCGGATTCAACATCCGTGGGCTGACCACAGGCGCCTCGATCACTTGCATCAATGTGTCGAGTGGCGCCGCAGCACGAAACGGCGGCCGGCCCGTGAGCAGTTCGTAAAGGATCGCTCCCAGCGAATAAACGTCGCTAGCCGGACCGATCTCGTCGCGCTTGCCTCCCGCTTGCTCCGGAGGCATATAGCTGGGCGTGCCCAGTATCTGCCCGGTGGCTGTTAGATCGCTGCCGGCCTCCACCTGCTTGGCCAGTCCAAAGTCGGTAATCTTCGGAACCGAACGCCCGTCGCGATCGGATATATCTCGCACGCGTTCATAGCGATCCGACTCTTTGGCTTTCTCAAAGTCCGCGCGAAACTCGTCACTGACAGCCATCAACACGTTGGCTGGTTTCAGATCCCGGTGGATCACCCCGCGTCGATGCGCGTAGTCCACTGCTTCGGCAACCGTTCGGATGGTCTCCGCCGCTCGTCCGGCCGGCAGCGGATGTTCGCGCACCAACTCGGCAAGACTCTGGCCGACCACGTAATCCATGGAAAAATAGTGCTGGCCTTCGTATTCGCCCACTTCGTGAATTGCCACGATGTTCGGGTGCTGAAGGTTTGCCGCCGCCTCGGCTTCGGCGCGGAACCGCGCCACGTCGTCGTCGTCGGCCAGCCTGCCGGACAGGATCATCTTCACGGCGACGATTCGGTTCAGGTTCACTTGCCGCGCCCGGTACACGACCCCCATGCCGCCGCGAGCGATCTCTTCGAGCAATTCGTAGTCGCCGAAGTAGCGTACTTTCGCCCCGTCCGGCAATCGTAACGGCGCGTCCGTCGTGCCGTCATTCACGGTGGCGTCGCCCGGCAACGTGGGCGGGTTCAACTCGGGCATTGTTGGCGACGGAAAAGCCTCAGCGGATGCTGTCAGCGGAGGTTCAGTTCTCTGATTGACCGCCGCCATCATTTGATCGTGTTCGATGAAGAACGACTGCAGGTCATCAACCAAATTTGGATTCTGGGCAAACAAATCCTGCCGATCGACCGTATCGCCTGCTCGTGCGGAATCCAAGTATTGGGCGATGATTTGGTACAGGCGATCTTCGTCCGTGGAATCGAGATAGCCGTTTTCGCTTGTCATTGTTCTGACTCTTGCATTTGTTGCTTCAGCGTCTTCAGCCCTCGATGCAACAGACCGGCGACGGCCGGCTTGCTGCGACCCAAATGCCGGCCAATCTCGGCCAGCGACCAGTTCTGCCAGTAGTGCAGCTCGATCGCTTCCCGCTGTGCCTCGGGCAAGGCGTCGATGGCCTCGGCCATCCGCAGTACTAGTTCGTTGCGCACCGCCCTTTGGCTAGGCGAAGACTGGTCGGCGGCCAACCACGCTTCGAGCCGCGCCGACGATGCCTCCAACTCGGCCTGCAACGACCGCTCGCGTGCCACGTTTCGTTTCTCACGGCCAAAGTCGCGGACCGCGTGGGCGAGGTTCCTCGCCAAGATCTGTCGCAGCCAAGCGGCCAGTTCCGCGTCTGTTTGCCCCCGGAACGCTTGCCGCGCTCGGTGCGCCTGGAGCAAAGTCTGCTGCACAACATCCGACGGATCCAACTTCGCCTGCAGCCGCCGGTCGAGCTCCATCCGAGCCAGCAGCCGCAGATAGGAGCGGAACCGATCCAAGGTTTGCGAGTCTGCGTGATTGGCGTTTTGACCATTCATCTAAGATAATGGAGCCCAAAAAGGTGGACGATTAGCGCGCACTGCATCAAAATTCTAGGTTTCTTTTCCTGGTGAATCCTCCGCAATGTCGCAAGATACGGCGAGGCACCGACTTGCGCCTCTGGGTCGCCCGACAGCCGGAAGTGAATCGGGTGCTCGGCGAACGTTTGGGCCCAATCGGCGACTACCGGCCTAGATCAACTTGATCATGTCCCTAGGTTTCGCTACGTTGTGCCCCGGAAACGCAATCCCCTCCCTGACGCAAGGGTTTGCGTCGGCCCATGCGCCGCGGTGCGAAGGCATTTCCGGAACCACAACCATTGCAATCGAGGACCAGTGCAACTATGAGAAACCGAAGCGTTCATCTTGCGGTCTTGACCGCGTTCGTTTGTTCCTTTGCCGCTGCTGCGGACAAACCGATCGTGCTGCAAGTCTGGCCAGACCAAGCGCCTGACGAGAAGGGGGACATCGAGGACGAGAAGCTATTGCCGCCAAAGGGCGAGAAGCCTATCGACCGGCTGACGAACGTGACGAAGCCCACCATCACCGTGTACAAGCCGGACAAGGAGAAAGACACCGGAACCGCGGTCCTCATATGCCCCGGCGGAGGCTATCACATACTGGCAATGGACCTGGAAGGGACGGAGGTTGCCGACTGGTTGAATTCGATCGGCGTAACGGGCATCGTGCTCAAGTATCGCGTACCGCGACGTAAGGACCGCCCAAAGCATCTCGCGCCGCTGCAAGACGCACAGCGGGCAATGAGCCTTGTCCGAAAACACGCCAAGCAGTGGCGCATCGACCCGTCCCGGATCGGAATACTCGGTTTCTCAGCGGGCGGTCATCTGTCGGCCGCGGCATCGACGAATTTCGACAAACGTTGGTACGAGCCAATCGACGACGACGATGGTATTTGCTGTCGACCCGACTTCACAGTGCTCGTGTACCCGGCCTACCTGACCGAAAGTGACAAGTTGGCCCCCGAGATCCGAGTGACCGAGGAAACGCCCCCTACGTTTTTCGTGCACGCCGACAACGATCGCATCAGTTCGGAAAACAGCGCAAGGATGTACCTGGCACTGAAAAAGGCCGGTGTCCCCGCGGAGTTGCACATCTTCACCAGCGGCGGTCACGGCTTCGGCCTGCGACCGTCAGACGCCCCCTGCTCCAATTGGCCGCGACACTGTGAAAAGTGGCTGCAGAGTCGTGAACTGCTGGAGTAGCATGCTTTTGGAGTTGGTTTTAGATGGGAGGTTATAGATAAGAGACTATAGACGAGGACATCTGCGGCTCCAGTCCATCCTTAACTCCTGGCCCTTTGTCAGCTTCAGACCGATCAGGTCGAGCGGGATGTCAAGGCCCGTCTTGGCGTGGGCAAGCCGTACGACCTGCCCACAACATAGCGCCGCAAGGCAGGCGACGATGGCAAGGTCAATTTGGATTCGCATCATGCTGCAGTCTCCGCATCAGGATCCTGTGGAACGACTTGTAGCTGGGTCTCCCGACTCGCCACCTGTTCCTATCGGTCCGTCGATCGGGCCACGCGTTTGCCCGTCCTGCCTGCGCCAAACAGGTCCGCAACCTGTTGATCCGAGAGCGTTCCACGGTAGATTCGTACTTCGTCCAGCAGGCCTCGAAATCCGGCTTTCGGATTCTTCTCCCATGTCTTCCAAGCGCCCAGGCGAAACGACGACAGGTCGAGTGCCACACCCAAGTTCAGGGCCTGTTGCGAATCGCACTTGCCGTCGAGATAGAAGCGGATGTTGCCGCCGTATCGCGGATCGCAAGTTACGGCAATATGGTGCCACTGGTTAAGTTGCAGCGCGGTGGCTGCACGGCGGTGCGTCCACGCGCCAGCGCCACTGTTGATGGCCACGTTCGGGGTTCCGTCGGCCAATAGGCTGAAGTGGAACGCGCCCCGGTTGCCTCCGTCGCTGAACAGCAGGGGGTTCCAGCGGTTTGGCATGCCGCTGGGTTTCACCCACAGCGATACCGAGGCCGCATCCGGCTGCCCCAAGCCGCTGGCGGCAACGTAGCTCTTTCCGTTCAAAGCCAAAGCGCGGTCCTCAGGACCCTCCCCAACCCAGTCGGCGTCCACGATTTGGCCGTCGTGGTTATTGTCCGAGGCGTCGGGTGTGGTGCCCTCCTGTGCCTCGTTCAGTGGCCACCAGGCGAGAAGCTCGGCGGGCAACGGATCGGGCTTCGTCAGTTCGGGAAACTCGGGCGGAACTCCGCATGCAGATTCCAGGGTCGGCACGGGACGGAAGTCCACTTGGCCCCGGTACGCAAGGTTACGACGCCCGTAATAGGATCCGTAGTACGGAGCGCCGCAGTCGATCCATGTGACCAGCTTGATCCATTCCTCCCGCGAAAGCTCGGCGTCGTAATGGCCCGCCTTGAGCACGTGGACCAATTTGCTGCGATGCGATCCGTGAGTGTACGGCGCAACGGCCTCGGCATTTTGCATCGAGTAGGTGGCGCCGGCCCATTCCTGAATCGTGTCGACCAACTCGGCTTGAAAGATGTTTTCATACGAGCGGCTGAAAAGATTGGTCAAATCGCCGCGGAGATCCGGCGCGGCGAAGTGGGGCACGTTTCCAACGTGCCGTTTCTCCTGTTTCCCTTCTGGCACGTTGGAAACGTGCCCCACGTCAGGGCTCTTGCCGTTGTGACAGCTAATGCAGTGGCGATCGAGTATCGGCTGAACGTCGGTCGGGTAGTACAGCGGTCGCGGAGCGGTCTCGCCGGGCTGAGCGGAAAGAGTTGTCGGCAGGCGACCGAAGGCTTCCGCCAACCGCGATGCCGGTGCCTGTGTGCGATGCTCGTGACAGCCGATGCACGAGCGTCTCTCGCCCGGCTCGAAACTGACGAACGTCCGCATCCGCTGCACTTCCATGAAGTTTTCGTCCAGCGCTTGGAAGAACAGGTTTCTGCCCGCGGGTGCTTCGAAACACACCGACCCGTCATCCTCGACCGGCACGATACCGCGCAGCACGGCAATCCAGATGTGCGCATTCATGCTGACCGCGATATGCCCCCCGAACCCATCTGCACCGCGATCCTCGCCGCGGAGCGGATCGACTTCGGCGGCCCAAGGCTTAGGAATCTGCTCCATCACGCGAAGGTACTTGACGGTGCCCGGTTCGACGCCCTCCAGCCCGCGATACACATCATTCAGGAAGACGGTGGCCGTAGGTTCGCGGCCGGACGATTGGGCAAGCTCGTGGGCGGGATCGCTCGCGGGAGGAAGAGCGGGCGGCTTCTTGCGAGGTCGCAGTGGCATCGGTTGCCAGCACGAGATCTCCGGGTCGTGATAGATCGGTACGCGGTTGCCGAAGGCGTCGAGCAGATAGATGCCATAGGCCGTCTGGTCGTTGTACCGGCCGGCCGGATTACAGGAGACGAGGAAGAACTTGTCCGACAGCGGATACGGATCGGCGTAGAACGGGCCATAGATATCCTCGCGCCACACGCCGTTGCGAAGCTGATACAGTCCGCGAAGGTTCTGCGTCTTCACCTCCGGAGTCAGGCTGATCATCGGCTCGGGCGTGCGTTTGCTCTTGTTCATATCAAGCAACAGCACCTGCCCGACGCCCAAAGGCTCGTGTTGGCAACCGATGCACACGGCCAGGCGGGGATGGCCGGGCACTTGGCGGGCTTGCCACAATACACCGGGATTGGCAACGTTGTCGCCGTAAAACTCTTCGCTGGCTGAACCGTCCGGGCGCATCACCCACAACGGTTGTACGGCGGCGATCCCCTTGTAGACATACTCCCAGCGGTTATACAGGATTCGCCCGTCTTCCATCATCGTCGGCGTGAATTCGCTCAGCGCGCCTTGCGACAGTGGCCGCAGCCCACTGCCATCGGCGCCGATGCGGAACAAGTTGGTGCAAGCCAGATAGTGAGCCGGAGTACAAAGCACACCGTGTTCGCACCGTGTCGACGCGAAACAGATGTCCCCATCGGGAAGGTAGCAGGGGTGCAGATCGTCCGTCCAGAACTGATAAGCCATCGAGCCGTACCAACTGTCGGCCTGGCTGGTCCGGCCGTACTTGGCGATGCGGTCGTCTTCGTCATCCGGGGGATGTGTTACCTGCCGTAAGCTGCTACCGTCGACGCCGACTTCGTAGATCCGAAAGCCCTCACGCTTCGGACGGCGGTAGCCGAACGCGATTCGTTGGGCGTCGTGGGAGAGGTCGTAGCGATCGAAGATCCCGTCGGCCAACTGCGGCGCGATCTCACGAACGTTGCCATCGCTCAAGGAAAGCACACACAGACTGCCGCCGAAACGGCTGATGTGAAGGAAATCGTCATAGTAATGCTTGCTGTCATACGTGTATCGTTTGACGAACGCCAATTCGGCATTTCGCAGAAGCGGGTTCAAATCGACCAGCATCTCGCGCTGCATGCGCGGCATTTCCGCCATGAGACGGCGCGTTGCTGCGTCGGCCGGATCAAGCCGCGCAGCCGCTTGCTTGGAAAGCCGCCGCCCGTAGTCGTCCAAGCGGGCGTTTAACTCCGTAACCGGGTACTCTGCGGCGTGCGACGCGCCGAGTTCCTGTACCGCCGAGCGGAGTCGTCCGAGATCGGAGCGCAGCTTGGCAAGCACCGATGCTTTGACGCACAAGTCAAGCCAACGGCGGTCGTCCGCCGCAGCGTTCTCCTGCCGGAGACGATCCGATTCCGCGCGAATCGCGGTACCGTCATCTTCGCACTGGGAAGCCATTTGACCGACGAAGTCCTGCTCGCGCCCGGTGTCTCGAGCCGCGAACCATCCGTCCGGCGCGAACCAGTCGGCGTGGACGAGATCCAAGATCGGGTTTTGCGTCGATGAGAAATCGCTGCGAATTCGTTCCCACAGTCGGGGCACGGGGCGCGGGGACGGCGAGAAGAAGAATGAAGGCTCGCTGCCGGGAATCAACCGGACGACCAGCACATTCTCTCCCGCATCCAGATCCAGATCCACCAGAACCTGATCGACACGCGTGCCGTCGACACGATAGCTGCAGCCGTAGCGGCCGGAGGTCAACTGCGTTTTGGCCGAGGCGATTCTCTGCCCGTTCAGCCAGACCTCCAGTTGATCGCCGCCGCCGATTCCGACCGTCAGCCGGGTCTTCTGCTTTGCACGCACGGTGCGCGTCAGATAGACCGCGGTGTCTCCCGATCCGCCGACAAACTTAACAGCCTTCCCGTCGATCAACTCCTGGCGCGGCAACCAGAGCGGTTGGCCGTTCGCCAGTCGTGCGTTCGGGTCGATGCCGTTGGCCGGCTGCACCAGCTTGTCGGCTTCGGCCGCCGAGCGCGGTTGCGTCGCCAGCCACGGACCGAAGCTTACAGCCTGTCTGGCAGCAGGCTGTCGCTCGAGCCACCGCTGATAGCGGGCCCGAGTCGTCAGCAGTGTTTGTTGGAGCGAATCTCCTTGGGCGTAGATCGGCATGTCGGGGCAGGCAGACGGTTCGGCGGCGCCAGCCGCCATCGCCGTGACCAGTAGGGCAGCCGTCAGCAGCCCGTCTGGGAGCAACGCTCGTTGCAGCGACGAAACCATATCGCAGCTCCTTCTTTCCGTAGATCAAAGGTCTCTCAACCCAAAGTGAAACGACATCGCCACCTCGCAGATCGTTCTCGGCGATGCATCGAAGCAACACATTGGCGATTCCCTCGACCATCGTCTCGCGAGGGCCGACGGCCAGCAATTCGCGGTGGCCACGAGCAAATTCTTGCATCCTGAGGGTGACTCATATGCTCATATGACGAGTTGAGCGTACCTGCGATGCCACACTCGGTCAATCCACGGCGATTCGGTCTTGGTAGTCTATGATGAATAACGCGATTGCAGATCAATCTTGACCGTGGCACAGCCGCCCGTTAATATTTATGTTAACACTGGAGTCTCGATGCCCTACACTGAATTCATCTGGGACCTGGGCGACGACCCGCGAGGAAACGTCGTGCACATCGCGGAGCACGGTCTCTGCAAAGAGGACGTCGAATACGTGATGTGCAATCCAACGAGAAAAGGCTTGAGCCGTTCCAGCGGGCGCCCGATCGCGTACGGATATACCGAATGGGGAGCCTACATCGCAGTCGTCTACGAAGAAGTGGATGTCGACGTCGTGTATCCAGTCACGGCGTTTGAATTGGAGGAGGATTGAATGGCCAAGAAGCAGGCGAAACGAAAGTCACGAGGGCGATATCTCACGGACGAAGAAGCGGCCAAGTACGACACCGTCCGCGAACAAGTAGAAGCAGAATTCGCCGACCGCATCAAGAAGCCAACGATGAGTCCCGTCGCGCACAGGGCAATCATGGCGTTGAAGCAGGCTCGTGAGGCACAAGGACTGAGTCTTGCAGACATCCGCGATCGCACGGGCATTGAACGCTCGGCGCTGAGTCGTCTCGAAAACGAAACGCCGAATGTGACAATCCGCACATTGGAGCGATACGCGGAGGCGTTAGGAAAACGAATTGTGATCGAGATCGCCGAGGCGGGAAAGACGTGAGGGAAGGCGGAACACGGCGCAACTCCGATCAACGTGGACCATGTTCTGGATAAGCCCAAGCGTCACCAGATGAGTCGGTCCAGCGGCCGCAACCGCGTGCACCTTGGCTAGGCGTAGGCCGGTTCTTGATGGGCAGCCCTGATCGCGAACCCGGCCGACGTCCCGATGAGGGACCGCGACGCAAGGTTTGCGTTGAGCCTTTCTGGATGGGTAAGTGCGAAGTCACATGGAACGAGTTTGGCCTGTGGATATTGAAACCGGAGCCTTGGATCGTGGACCGAAAGCGGACACCTCGGGAGAAGCTTGTCGACGCCGTTACAGCACCGAGCCGGATGCCGTTGGATGTCGGCCAAGACGGGGCGCTACTACCGATTGCCCACTGAAGCCGAATGGGAGTATGCCTGTCGCGCCGGCACCGACACGGCTTACAGTTTCAGCAACGATCCCGAGAAGCTCGACCAATACGCTTGGTACTTCGACAACAGCAACGAAGGCTATCACCGCGTGGGGAGGAAGAAACCGAATCCCTGGGGACTTCACGAAATGCACGGGAACGTAGCCGAGTGGGTGCTGGATCAATACGTGCCCGACTTTTACGGCCCATCCGCAGACGGCGCGACTCGCCGGAGCCCGTTCGCGGCTCCAAAGACGATGTATCCACGGGTGGTGCGAGGCGGTGCGTGGGATGACTTCCAAGAGGACTTGCGCAGTGCCGCTCGGCGGTTCTCCAGTGAGAAATGGAGTGAGGAGGATCCACTTGACCCCAAGAGCGCCGTCTGGCACACAAACGCAGCATTCGTGGGATTTCGCGTTGTCCGCCCGCTGCGACTACCCACCCATGAAGAGTGTGAGCGGCTGGAAGGGATCGAGCGAGATTTTCGTCTATTGGGCGACTTCGAACGAATACAAAAGATGTTTCGTCGATGGAGCGAACCGCTGCAGCGCACACAAGCGGATCGCGTACCGTGACCGAGCGAGGCTGGCATTATGCCGTACGTGGTCTCTGCGACGGATGTGATCAATTGCGCACGCCGTTCAGAACGTCGCCCTTCTTCAACGTGGTGACGTACTCCTTGCCGTCCGGTCGAATGTTCGGCCGATTCCATGTCGCGCTTGCGCCGTCGAACGGGTCGCGCAGACAAAGGGGGCCATCGATGGTCGCCTCGATGCGCACTTCGGTCGTTTGACCGGCAACGCGTTTGGCATCAACCTTGAATCCGCCTTCGGTACGGAGGCCGGTGAACGACACGTCGCCCCAGCGTTCGCTGACCGCGGGGAAGACGCGGACCGTTCCGCCCCAGCTTTGCAGGAGCATTTCGTGCACGGCCTGCATGGCGAGGAAGTTGCCTTCGAGCGTGAATGGCCGGTAGCGGAAGTTCGACAACCCCGCGCCGATCTGGTCGCCGTTGGCATGGAATCCGTTTCGCAGGATGAAGGCCCGTTCGTAGTCAATCAGGTAATCCAATGCCATATCGGCTCGACCGCACCGCGCGAGCATGCATGAAAACCAGGAGAAGCTATAGCCGCACCATGCGGGTGTGCCGAGTTGGTGCATGCGGTCGAGCGTGGCGTCGATGATTGCCCGATCGTCTTCGTTGTCGTCCATGTTCAGTGTTCCCAGCGGGTGGATCGCCATTGCCTGGGAATGGTGCCGGTGCGACTGGTTGAACGGTTCTCCGCGGGCGAACATGAGCACTTTCTGGTCATCGACCAAAAGGTCGTCGAGTTGGCCGCGCAGTTTGCGCCATTGAGCGGCATCGTCCTTCCGATCCAATGTGTCAGCCATTTCCGCCAATGCCTCGAATGTCCATTGTATGAGCGCCAGGTCGTTGTTCGAGTTCGGTTCCAGCCACGCACGGAGCGAGTTGTTGTGTATTTCCGGCGACGAGGACAGCGGCAGATACAACTTGCCACTGCGCTTTTCCATCAGATTGACGATGCCTGTGGCGATTTCGCTCAACCAGGGATATGCCCGTTGCCGCAGGAAATCACGATCCATCGTGTATTTCCAGTGCAGGTAGAACGAGTGTCCGACCCAAAGGCCGTTAGTGGGCGAAAGTGCATACTGGGACCAGCCTGCCGTTGGTTTTCCCGCCAGTGTCGACACGCCGGGCACGGCGGCGCCTTCGACTCCGTAGAATTCCTTGGCGAACTTGCGATACGTGGGCAGCAGGTCCCAGTTAAAGTTGATGAAGCTCTTCCCCGAATCGAACAGGCCCGCCGTGGGATAAGCGAAGTAGGTCATCTGCGTATTCAGATCGTGGTGATAGTCGCCCTTCCACGGCGGCAGGCCACCGTCGTCTCGAGTCCATACGCCCTGCAATGGCATCGGTGGTGAACTCGGTCGAGAGGCCGCGCCGTAGAAGTATTTCATCAGGTTATAGTGCCGCTGGATGCGCTCGTTTGGGACGTCCACCGACGAGATTGACCAGAATTCGTCCCACCACTCGCGGTGCGATTCGAACAGCTTGTCGTAGCCGGCGTCGAGCGCCGATGCGACTCGCTTCTTGCCCAATGCCAAAGGGTCATCGCCGTCATTGGTTGACGTGATCGCAATGGCCAGTTGCGTCTCGTCTTCAACGCGCCGGCTGGCCAGGACTACCGCGTACTTCAGCCCGAGAGCCGCTCCCTGGACCATCCAGCTCACGTGTCCTTCACTGCCGAACTCCGCTGGCTTATAGCCGAGTCGGTCCAGGCCGGCAGGGCGAAGGAACTCATACCGCAACGGCGGGCCTTTGACGCGCAGCATCGCCACCGGTTCGGTTGCGCAAAAGAACGTCGCCAGCGAGCCTACCGCCAATTCGGCTCGACCGATCGCCTGACGCATGTCGAGTTCAAACCTCTTGGCCTTCTGCTGTGGATCCAGCGTCAGTACCAGCCGGCCGCCGGGTAGCTTCGTGGGATAAGGCATGTTATACGGTGCGTCGAACAGCCGGCTGATCTCCTTCTGGTTGCCTTCCGCTTTCAGCTCGCGAATGGTTTGGTAGGTCCAACTGTCTTGCAGGTAAATCTCGGGCAGGCGTTCGTCCCAGAGATCACCGCGGTCCAACGACAGATTGATCTTGTTGTCCTTCCCCCACAACAGCCCACCGGTCAGGCCGTTGCCCAGCGGGACTGCCTCGTCCCACGTCTTGATCGGAGCATCAAGTGTCATCCGCATGGTTGGCTCGCGGTCATCAGTGCTTACACCGTGAGCGACGGCGGCGAGTTGGGATAGAATCAGGGAAAAGGAAAGCACGGTAGCTCGCATGACGTTTCTCCCAAAGGCCGAAGTCCTTCAATACACGTTCGCCAGCCCAATTCTGGCTGTCCCAAAAGACCGGTATACAGCGCCAGTCGGCGGATGCAAGCCCGACAGCCATAGTGGAGCCAGCCGCGTTGCAGTGTTACGATAGGTGCGGTTCACAGGGTCGAGAAGTGTGAAGTAGGGGTCAGACGTACAGAATTCAATTTTCGCGGGGACAGCGTTTTCCATATGGCTGGACGATCGGCCGCGAAAATTGAATTCTGTACGTCTGATCCCAGTACCCAACAGCAAGCTAAAGGAGATTCGATAATGAGGAGCATGACGATCTGTGCCGTGCTGCTGTTCGTGTCGGCTTCTGCATTGGCAGCGACACCCAAGCTGGATGAGACTCCGGCGGGCGACGACG
>CAZURK010000119.1:0-42412 GCA_964623055.1 uncultured Pirellulaceae bacterium | reverse complement strand
CTCTGCAGCATGGTGGCGTACAACTTAGTGGTGCAGCTTCGGCGAGAGGCGGCCACGCCAAGAAGATGATAAACTACCACTCGGTGATAGAGAGTAGCTGGCATTGGGCGAGCGCCGCCCGGCGTTGCGCCTTGTTTCGTATGATTCCCGTGCTTGAATTGAACCACCAGACGTCAAGTGTACCCCTGGCGTCCGAAAGATCCACCATTACCTTGCCGCCAGACGGCACATAGACCAGATATTCGTTGCCCGGACCGGTCCGCAGACAGGCATCGGAGATGCGACGACGTCCGGGTCCGTCGCCGCCTCGGACCTTGCGTGCTCTATGAACCAAAGACGGATGAAATAGCAGTACCGGGCCTGGAGGAGGTTGTTCAGCTTCTTCTCGTTGGTGAGGTAGTCGAACGTGTACCGTGCTACAACCAATTAGAGGACGCCCTGACACCGGATACCAAGAAACGAAAGCCGCCACGTCGCCCAAGGATTACCTGTACACTTCGCGACGGTGACGCACGCGTATAACGATGACCACGAGTGCTTCGTCTTGAACCTCATAGATGATTCGGTAGTCACCGACTCTGATTCGATACAGAGCATCCTCGTTCGTCAGTTTCACCGAACCGTGTGGCCGTGGATCCGTCGCCAGTGATTGGATGCGGGCGTCAACTCTCTCTAAGACATCGCGAGGAAGTTTGCGAAGATCTCGGCGAGCTGCAGGTGTGACTTCGATTTGGTATGCGCACACTGGTCAGTCACCAAGTCCGAGTTCCTTTCGAACGTCATCATAGGCCAGTCGCTCATCGGATTCCTTGAGCGCTGCTCGGGCTGCCTTGAGATCGTCTTGTGCCTCCAAGTCCTCCAACCGCTGGCGTCGAGGGCAGCGGAGCGGGTGATCAGAAAGCAGATCTGTGACTTGGTCAAAATTCATGACGGCCGTGCCAACTGTATTTCCAGAGGCATCGCCGACTTGAACCTTCGATGTCTTCGTTTGGCCCGGAACAGTTCTTGTGTTCATTGCTGCTCCACCTTATTGATCAAGATGCGACGTTCCATGAGGAATTCGTCGGATGCAAACAACTGGAAGCGATACTCGCCCGGTTCGGCAAATGTCACGTTCATAAGGAGAAACATCATCTCCATAACCATGCGAGGGTCGCCGAATTCCACCTCATCTTCGACCATCCAAATTGGATCTCTTTCCTCGTTCGCGTCCACGAGTTGGACCCGGAACGGTACAACACCGTGTCCGTTTGTAACTGACACATACAATGCCATACCGGGATGCGTTGCTGGGAAATCCTTCGCGTGAATTACAGAGAAGCATCCCAACAGGAAGGGCTTCTGGGTGCCCGGATCGCAGTGGATGTTGTCACACACCACCATGGCCAACGGATACGGCGGAGGCATCTTGCCGCGATCTTGGTCCCCACCATTCGGCATAACTGGCTACTCGCGCAAAGGAAAGGCCGCTAGTGATACGCGGCCAACGATGGTTCCATCATTGATGGCTTTCGGCATATCCTCGCCTGTACCGTCACCCAAAGTCTAAATGGCAATCGGCCCTCGGTCAAATGATGGTTACGGACCAGACGGTTGTCACGATACCCGCAACGTGTGTCTTAGCGGGGGCTAAACGGGTGTCAAATGGCGAGGTTGGCGAGATGGAAGTGAGGCCGCTGCAACGCTTCCCTTCGGGGTGTTGCAGAAACGCTGCAAATCAGATTCTCGAATCGCCGTAAGTCAAGTCGGGGTGACTGGATTCGAACCAGCGACCTTTTGACCCCCAGTCAAACGCGCTAACCAGGCTGCGCTACACCCCGAAGTACCGACCTTGCACCAACTTACAGCAAGGTCATGGTGGTTGATTATGCGCGAGCGGGTGTTCGCGGTCAAGTGAGCGTATTGCGCCAACCGAGCGTGGCTCGCGTCAGGTATTCGGGTCTGCCGAAAGCCGAATTGGATCCGACTCATGTCGCGAGGGTGGTTTCTTCGCGCGCGTCGTGTGGCAGCAGGTTCCGGGCGATCGGGGTGAGAGCAGAGGCAACGCTGCGCGATTTCACGACTTCCGTGAGTTCGATGCCGATTTGCCAATAGCCGCCTCCGATCTCGCTGCACTGCCGGACGTGCCCCAATGCAAAGAATGCCTCGGCTTGCTCACGCTGCAGATGGGGACCCCACAGACACAGGCCGACGATCACTTCTGACAGGGGATAAGGCTGACACGATAGAAGTGACAAGCCGTGGTCGCAGATATCTTTGCTCACGGCAAAGGATGCCTCCTTCACGTGCAAATTCGCGTCCACATGCGGGACGATCAGCACAGGCATACTGCGATTGTAGCGACCCTCCGAACGACAGTCCCCGGTCAGGGGCGCCAGGTTTGGGCTTGTGAGATCAGCCACGCGTCGCATGTGGGATTGCAGCTCGATACGTTTCTTGTCCCGATTGAATGTGAACACCATGCCCCCCTTGGTGGCCAGTCCGCCCATTTGGCTGATAATTCAACGGCAGTTCCGGGAATCGCAGCCGATGGGTCGCGGAATCCCGGAAGATCCCTGCAGTGCCGCCGCTCAGTGCGCAGCACCAAGAAAACGTAGCACGCAGAGATACCTCCTGGGGGCATTCGCGTACGTTTTGGGGAGAAATTGCGGCTGTCCCCATCGTCGTGCAGCTACGACAGAGCTTGCTCCAATTCAGCGGCGATCGTTTGCTCGATCTTCCCCCGAAATGGCATGGCCGTCAGCGGTAGTTTACCCGCGACACGGACGGCAGACGCGTCAACGGTCATCGTTCCCGTAATCTTCATGCCAAACGTGGAAAGCGAGAAGTCGAGAACGTTGTCGTTCCAGGAGCCGTCCATCGCGCTGACGTGTTCGCCGAAACGCTGTTGAGCGTCTTGCACGAAATCCTTTAGGCGGTCGGTCGCTGCCGCCTGCCCGAGTGTGTGTGAGACCTCCGCGCTGAAACTGGGCATTCAATAAATCCTTTCCGAGGTAAGGATCCCCGACGTTGGAGTGGTGCTGTTAGACCTGATAGCAGATTCTAACAAATCGCCCCCAGATAGCGAAGGATGGGGCTGCCTCGAAGATCATCTGGGGGACGGAGTGGATGAATCCGAGCCTGACTCGCAATACAGACCATGTGTTTCGATATACTTCTCGACGGCTCTCGGCGTCTGAAAACGTATGCTACGCCCTGCGGCGATCGCCTGGCGAATGGCAGTACTGCTGAATTCGACCACAGGCATCTCGACCTGATGCCGTTGAATCTCCTTCGAACGCTCGTCGCCGACGATGCCGTTCAGCACGCTGTAATCCGGCTCCGGAGCACCTCGCCGGCGAACCACGACTGGTGTGGCGAGTTGACAGATGCGCTGTGTCTGGCGCCACGTCGGCAAATCGCGTAGAGAATCCGCACCCATTAGAAAGAACAGGTCGGCATCCGAATGCCGCTCGCGGATGATCGAAAGGGTGTCCACCGTGTAGCTGACGCCACCGCGTTCGATTTCCAGCGACGACACAACGAACGCTTCGTGCCCGGCGATTGCCAGTTCGAGCATCTCTGTTCGACGATTCGCGGGCGTCAGTACTCTCTCTTGCTTGTGGGGCGGAACGGATGCCGGCAAGAACCAGATCTGATCCAGTTCGCACTGCTCGCGGCACGTTTCTGCCAACAGCAGATGTCCGTAGTGAACGGGATCGAAAGTGCCGCCGAAGATACCTATTCGCATGGTGCCATGACCGCTTGGAAATCACCCCTATTATCATACCCGGACGATGGACCTAATATAGGTCTCATGACCAAACGGCAACAAGACCTGTTTGAAACGGATCCGGCGCCCTGGGATTTGGACGAGGCTGCCGACCAACTGGTTGCCACGGTCGTATTTGCGGAACAGCCGTTTGGGCCACTCGACTACCGCGTGCCCGAGACGTTGCGCAGCGACGCAGGGCCGGGACGACGCGTCCGAGTGCCGCTGGGGCGGGGGAATCGCGGGGTCGTCGCCTATTGTGTCAAAACCGAACAGCGTTCCGGAGGCGGGCGTAAGTTGAAAGACGTCCAGTCGGTCATCGATGCGGACGCCCTGATGACGCCCGCCATGTTGCGGCTGACCGAGTGGATGGCGGACTACTACATTTGCCCGTGGGGGCAAGTACTGGAGGCTGTGGTGCCGGCGGGTGTCCGGGGGCGAGCGGGCACGCGTGAGATGACGTTTCTGAGCGTACCGACGCACGTAACCGCCAAGCTGACGCAACTGAAGCTGCCGCCGAAACAGGCCCACGCGTTGAAATTGCTCGCCGCGTCGCCTCGATCGCTCACGCCCAAGCAACTGGCCCAGGCAACCAAGTGCACGATGGTGCCGATCAACGGTTTGCGGGCCAAGAAGTTGGTGCGAGAGGAGGTCCGGCGGGTCTACCGTACAGAGATCGACGAACGTGTGGAGAAACGCCAGCCGCACCTGGATCTGAATCGTGACCAACGAGGCGCCTTGGAGGCCATTCTGACGGCGCTTCATTCGGGGCGACACGCGACGCTGCTGCTGCATGGAGTCACGGGCAGCGGCAAAACGGAGGTCTACATACAAGCGATCGACGAAATGATCGGTTTCGGGCGGCAGGCGATTGTGCTGGTTCCGGAGATCAGCCTGACGCCGCAGACCCGGCAACGATTTCGATCGCGATTTGATCGAGTAGCCGTGTTGCACAGTCATTTGAGCGATGCCGAGCGGCACGGGCACTGGCAGCGAATCGCTCGTGGCGAGGTGCAAGTTGTAGTCGGCGCTCGCAGCGCGGTATTCGCCCCGACGCCCCACCTCGGCATGATTGTCCTGGACGAAGAGCACGACTCGTCGTTCAAGCAGGATATCGTGCCCAGGTACCACGCACGCGACGTGGCACTGCACAGAGCACGATCCGAGAACATTCCTTTGGTTCTTGGTTCAGCCACGCCTTCGCTGGAAAGTTGGCAACGAGCCGACGACGGGGAGTACCGGTTGCTGGAGTTGCCAAAGCGAGTGCTTGACCTGCCGTTACCTGACGTGACGACGATCGACCTGCGCACCGAATTCCAAAGCCAGCGAAGCCGGGGCGCGATCAGCCGCCAGTTGCACCAGGCCATCCACCAGGCGTTGCGGGACGACGGGCAGGTCATTCTGCTACTGAACCGTCGAGGGTATTCGACCGCAATTCAGTGCCCAGCCTGCGGCCACGTGGTCCGTTGCGAGGATTGCGATATTGCCCTGACGCATCACAGGGAAGAAAATCGGGCGGTCTGTCACTACTGCGACTACACGATCGAGTCGCCAAACGCGTGCCCTGAATGCCAGTCGGATCGCATTCGCTATTCGGGGCTTGGGACTCAGCGTCTGGAACAAGAAATCCGTAGGAGATTTCCTCGTGTCCCCTGTCTGCGAATGGACTCCGATACCATGCAAAGACCGGGCAGCCACGAGGAGGCGTTGGCGAAATTCCGAGAGGGCGAGGTCAAGATACTGTTCGGCACGCAGATGATCGCGAAGGGCTTGGATTTCCCAAATGTCACCCTGGTCGGTGTGATCAACGCCGACACTGCGTTACACTTTCCCGACTTCCGGGCGGCCGAACGCACGTTTCAGCTAGTGACCCAGGTCGCCGGGCGCACGGGACGCGGTGAAAAGGGCGGGCGTGTGTTGGTGCAGACGTTCAGCCCCGAGCACCCCGCGATCCAGGCTGCCATTCGGCACGACTACGCCGCCTTTGCCCAACAGGAATTGCCCGCCCGGCGCGAATACCGCTATCCGCCATCGGCAGCTATGATTCGTTTGATTTTCCGCGGGGCGACAGAATGCACAACCGAGCAGTTTGCCGACCATGTGACGAACCGCTTGCTGGAGGCGACCGAGCGTGTAAAGGCAAACGTGCGCATTCTGGGGCCTGCGGAGGCTCCGATCGCGAAGCTTCGAGGGAAACACCGGTTCCACTCGCTGCTGCAGGGCGAGGACCGATCCGCAATGCGTGAAATCGTTCGCCAAGCCACCGCCAACTTGAAACCGCCCCAGGAAGTTCAATGGGTAGTAGACGTGGATCCTGTGGATTTGTTGTAGTGCAGTAGGTCCCGTCTGCCGGACGGGACCTGGAGTTGCGTACGAGCTTGCACACGTGGACAGCCGGATCAGGTCCCGTTCGGCAACGGGGACCTACTTAGGAGCCAATTACAGCCATGCGGCGTTTCTTACGAATTCTTGTCTGGACCGTCATCGTCCTTTTCGTCGTATGCGGCGTGACGGCCTATCTGCTGTATCGCGGCACTCAGAAGGTCCCTGAATTCTATCAGGAGGCGATGGCCAATCAATTGACGCCGCAGAAGCAGAAGGAGATCGGGCGGCAACTGGAACGGAAAGCGGCCGAATTGCACAATCAAGCGCGGCGCGAAGGCCGTTGGGAGGCCACATTCACCGACGAACAAGTGAACGCCTGGTTGGCCGTGGATTTGCCCGAGAAGTTGCCTGGGACGGTGCCCGCGGGCCTGAGTGATCCTCGAGTCAAGATCTCGCCCGACCTGATTCAAACGGCGTGCAAGTACGAAACCGGTCGCTTCAGCACAGTCGTGTCCTTGGAGACGGATGTGTACTTGACCGACAAGCCCAACCAGATCGCAGTGCGAATTCGTCATGTTCGCGCCGGTTCAGTGCCACTACCCTTCCGCGGGCTGTTGGACCAAGTGGCCGACTCGGCCAGACGAAACAACGTCGATTTGCGGTGGTCGCAGCAAGACGGCGACCCAGTTGCGCTGATTCAAATACCAATTCGCCAGCAACAGAATCCACCGCGAGAACTCCGCATCGAATCACTGGAAGTCCGAGAGGGCGAGATCTACCTGTCCGGCCGCACGGAAATCGTTCGTGACTGAGCATCATTCGAGAAACAACCGTCCAAGTTGAGTGTAGCCGGAGTCGCAAGAGTTAGGAATTCGCCGCTTCCGCCCGAAGTGTTGCCCCTCAGGCTACGAAAGTTGTCGCTCAAACAACTCTAACATCGTTCAGCGGAATACTCGAATTGCCAGCGCTGGTCGCCGCCGCCGATCAGCGACAGCCGTACGGTGCCTGACAGCCGCTCGCCCGAGAGCGTAAGGACCAGGAGTTCGTCGGTTTCCGACACCAACTCATACGTCCCCGCATCCCATCGCGTCACCGTTCCCCTGCCGCCGGAGACGGGACCTTCGACGTCGAGATAAGCCAATCGATGGTCGGCAAGTGATTCCGCAGCGATCACCCGCCCGCCGGTCGGCTCTTCAGCAAGTGCCCACGTGCGCAGAACGTCGCCCGATTCGAGCAAGAAATCCCAGTGCGTGGGACGCGAATAGCCGGGTGGAGTCTCGTGTCGCAGCACGACATATCGAGGCATGACAACTAAGAAACCTCCATCGCGAAACACATGCGTAACAAGCATACGTTGACCCGCCCTGATAGGCGAGCCCCGCGGTATTGCAGACCAACTCTTGTTGCGATTCCCGACACGCCTGACAATCCTATGCTATTGTCCATATCCTTGCTGTAGTATCCATTGGCCCGAGCCCGCCATGAGCTTCTCGCGGGCGGCCTCCATTGGCGTGCCACATTGCGGCAACGGCCGGAGTCACAGCCATGCGCAGACGAAAACCACACGTGACTCGTCACGGAAGACGTTGGCAACGTCACCTACTGTTGGAGCCGCTCGAGAATCGACTGCTATTGGCGACGGACCTGCTGCCGGTGGCGATAGTACCCGACGGTCGGCCGCTGAGCGGACGAGTAGCCGAAGGAGAAGACTACGTCCTGATTGTGGCGGGCGCCGACGGGCAAATGACCGTCGAGACGGCGATCCAACCGATCGAGATCGAGTGCTTAACCAATCCGGCGAACCCATTGGACGTGGACGGCAGCGGAATGACCACCCCGCTGGATGTGTTGGTACTGATCAATGCCCTGAACACGGGATCGGCCATCGACGGTTCGCAAGTCTACTACGTAGACGTGAATAGCGACCTCAGCCCGTTGGACGTCTTGACGGTGATCAACCACTTGAACACCAACGAGTCCGTCGGCGCTCTGGCAGCCGTCGCGGGCGCAGCCGAAGGCGAGGCAATCAGTCCACTGCCGGTTTTACCCATATTGCCCCTTTCGCAGCCATCATCACCTCTGGCCACTGCCAGCCACTTGGACCATGAGCGACCGGCCACGACCGCAGATGGTCTCGATCCCCGCAACACAATTCCGGCTTCCCAGCCCAGTTCCCCGGCCGCCGACCCATCCGACGACGAGTCACTACCGGCATCGCCGGAATTGGAGCCGATCCTATCGGACTTTGCCGCCGACGTGGACGACGTTTGGAGGGCAAGCGCATAGCCCGCGTTTCTCACCAGTCACACAAGCCCGAAGCGCCAGCGAGGGCGAACCGCCCGCCATCCCTCGCTAGCGCGTTTTGATGTTGCGCATTTGCATGTCGGGTCGCGTTTCGCCAAAGGCGAAGTTCACCGTAGCCTGGGGCAACGCCCCAGGAACACGTTGTATTTGGCCGGTTTTGGCCGAAGGCCATATTCACACCGATCTGCGGCAACCAGTTGAGTATGGCCTTCGGCCAAACAATGGTGAACGCACTCACATTCCTGGGGTGCTACCCCAGGCTACGGTGGAAAAGGGCCTTCGGCCAACGAATCAGACGGAAAGGCGCAACATCAAAACTAGCGCGTCTGGCTTGTGTCAACACACTGTCGCGGTTCCTAGTCTGGTGAGAAATACGGGATAGGTGCGGCGCCTCTTCTTGTTGTCCAACTAGATGATTTTTCCCAACAATCATCCTGCCTATTGCCCCGACGAGTTGTCAGACAGAATCATTGATGGGCAAAATGATTGAGAGTAAAACCAGTAGTTGCAGAAAGTAGGACGGATCTCCAGATCCGTCCCACGAAGAGATTCTCGCAACACTGGGGTCACACGTGTCCAGCGAATCAACCGAAGCAGTTGCCAGGGCGACTGAGCTGTTCGACCGGGGCAACGACTGCTACCGGGCCAGGCAGTTTGCCGAGGCGGCGTCTTACTACCAACAGGTCCTGCAGATCGCACCGACGCATGCGGAGAGCCACAACAATCTGGGTGCTGCACTGGCCGATCTGGGACGCGTGGATGAAGCTATCGCCTGCTATCTGCGGTCCCTGCATTTGCGGCCAAAGTACGCCGAGGCACACTTCAATCTGGGCAATGCCTTTCGCGGCCTCGGTCATCACGCGACCGCCCTCTGTTGCTATCAGCACGCCATCGAGCTTCAGCCGGATCGTCCCAACTTTCACAACAATCGGGGACTTACGCTCAGCAAATTGGGACGGCTGGAGGAAGCGGAGGCCAGCTATCGTCACGCCTTGCAGTTGGCTCCAGACGATCCGCAGAGCTGGACGAGCCTCGGCCTTGTACTTGCCGAGTTGGCGCGGACAGATGACGCGGTGGCATGTCACAGCGAGGCGATTCGCTTGCGTCCGGACTACGCCGAGGCGCATCGCAACCGCTCGTTCGTATTGCTTCTTCAAGGAGATTACCAGCGAGGATGGGACGACTATGCGTGGCGATGGCGTTGCGCGGATTTTTCCTAGCTGCAGTTCTCCCAGCCCAACTGGGATGGTGTGCCGCTGCCTGAGGGAACGATCCTACTGTATTCCGAGCAAGGTTATGGCGACACGTTTCAGTTCATCCGCTACGCCCCGCTGGTGAAAGAGCGGGTTGGCCGAGTCGTCCTGGCAACTCGGCAAGACCTGATTCCGTTGCTCAAGCGTTGCGCGGGCATCGACGAACTGGTTCCGCTGGACAGCGAACTGCCACCGTTCGACGTGCATTGCCCTTTGATGAGTTTGCCACAGGTCTTTGGCACAACCGTGGAGACCATTCCGGCTGAAGTTCCGTACTTGCATGCCGACCCTCAGCGAGTCGAGACGTGGCGCGACAGACTTGAAGCATGGCCCGGTTTTCGTATCGGCGTCTGTTGGTTGGGCAGCGCGGGCAATCAGTACTACCGCCAGCACGGCATCCCGTTGGAGTGTTTCGCGCCGCTGGCCGGCGTCGAGAACGCACATTGGATCAGCTTGCAGCACGGCGTTGGCGGCGAGCAATTGGTCGAGGCTCCGTTGCCGTTGGTCGATCTGTCAGCGAATCTGGATTTGGACGGCGGAGCGTTCGAGGACACGGCGGCCGTCATCTGTTTGCTCGATTTGGTGATCTCGTTCGACACCTCGGTTGCCCATCTGGCCGGCGCACTCGGCAAGCCCGTCTGGATCGCGCTGCCTGCCATGCCCGACTGGCGCTGGCTGCTGGATCGCGATGACAGCCCCTGGTATCCAACGGCGCGTCTATTCCGTCAGAGCGAGACGGGAAACTGGGGCTCACCAATCGCGGAGATGGCGGAAACGCTAGAACAATTCGCACCTCAAAGCGTCCGCGATTTGTAAAGGCATTCCTTGGCAGACCAATGATTTTGCCCACACATGATTTTGCCTGTTCTTCCGAGTCCTGAGTGAATTCGTGCAAGATCATTTGCGGGCAAAATCATCGGGTGAAGTGGGCTGGAGGGCATCTCCGGTTTTTGTTGCATCGTTCCGGTCGCGTGACTAGGCTAACGATGTGCTGCGATGTCTAGCGCTAGTGTGACTCGGGCCGTTTTCTCAACGACGCGATATCCCCGTTCGGCAGACGCGCTGCGGCCGTTGGACGGTTGTTGATTAGGTGCTCCTTTAGGTGGAGGTGGGTGTCATGTCGGCGCGCAGAAGGTCTTCTCGCGGATCCCGCAAGGCGCGAAACCGTCGTTTGCTTCTCGAATCTTTGGAGCCACGGTTTCTGCTGGTAACGCTGGCTGACCTGCAGGTCACGCCGAATGAGGTCTTCGTAGGCGAGACGGCGGCGTTGACCGGCACCATCAAGGACGGCATTGGACCGTACGCGCTGGAGGTTCGCTGGGAAGATCACCTGGCCGTCGAGAAGCACGACCTGCCCGCGGACACGACCGACGTCAGCTTGACGCATCAGTACGAGAAACCTACGGAAGGCATCGGGGACGGGACTTTCCAGATCGACGTTACGCTGACTGACGTTGGCGCCATCGAAAACCAGATCGAACGCGTGTCGCCCCCGACCCAAGAGGGTGTTGGTTACCCCGACGGCCCTGCCCTCTCGGGCAACGGACGCTTTGTCGCTTTCACGACGACGGTGCAACTGGTGGGTGCCGACCAGGACGACTTGGCCGACGTCTACATCCGCGATCTGGACGACCAGGGCGGGCTGCCCATGCTCGTATCAGTGGGCTCGGGGCCGGGGTTGGACGAGACCTGTTCGTATCCGTCCATATCGGACGATGGGCGATACGTGGCGTGCGCACGTCTACGTACACGATCGCGAGAGTAGCCAGACAAACCTTGTCGCCAAGACTGCCGATGGCAATCCCGCTTCCGCCAGTTCACCACAGATTTCCGGTGATGGTCGATATGTCGTGTTCCAGGGGCAAGGAGACATCGTCGGCCAGCCGGCCAACCAATCCATCTACGTATCCGAACGCAACGGGGGTTCCACGACACTGGTCTCTATCGGCCTCGACGGTGAACCCGCGCTGGCCTACACCCCGAGGATCTCTGCCGACGGCAGCTACGTGGCGTTCGTCGCATCGACCCACAACTTGGTTCCTGGTGGCACATATCTCCACATGGGCGTGTTTCTCAAACAAATCGGCGGAGAGACGGTGCATGTTTCGGCCGCTCCGGATGGGTCCTTATATCATTATTCACCTTACTATCCTCGAATTGCCCTTTCCGAGGATGGCCGCTATGTGGCTTGGGTGTTGCATTTTGGCCAAAGGGCTGGCAGTTCCGTGGTAGACCCGGTGGGCGTCTACGTCTACGACCGAGAGACAAAGACCAACGAACTGGTTTCGGTGCGCGATGACGGTGTGTCGTCTTTCATGGCAGACTACCCCAGCATTTCGGCCGACGGACGTTTTGTGGCCTTCATGGCGGCTGGTGTTGACGTGACGGGGGCCAGCTACCGTAACTTTTCGGACATCTACGTGCACGACAGGCTTGACGACAAAAACGTACTGGTCTCGGTGAGCCAAACGCAGGAAATGTCAGCTAACGGTCTTCCAGCGATCTCGAACGATGGACGGAGAATCGTGTTCCAATCCTCGCTAGGCGGTCTGATTCCCGAGGACACGAACGAGGGGGGAGACATCTACCTGACCACGATTCCGGACCCGCCCTTCAACGAGCAGGTGCCGATCAAAGTGAAAGGCGGCGGCATCGTTGTGACGATTCCCGGCGATCAGCCGGATACGGACACTAGCGACGGCGTTTGCGATGTCGATCCCGGTACGGCGGGGTCCCAATGTTCGCTTCGCGCCGCGATCCAGGAAGCAAACGAAAGGGCCGGTAAGAATAGAATCACCTTCGCCATACTAGACAGCGGCGGCGTGCCGCTGATTCGCCCGCAAAGCCCGTTGCCGGACGTCTCCCAACCTGCCGTCATCGACGCGACCACTCAGTCCGGTGGCAAAGTCGAACTGGTTGGCTTTGATGCGGGATCGGGTGCCAGCGGACTGACGATCACCGGCGGCGACACCACGGTCAAGGGCTTTGTGATCAACCTCTGTCCGCAGTACGGCATCCTGCTGAAGACCAAAGGCGGCAACGTGATCGAAGGCAACTTCATCGGCACGGACAAAACGGGCACGACCGACCGCGACGGCAACGTGCGTCTGGGCAACCGAGAGGGTGGCATCCTGATCGACGGCGTAGCGAACAACACGATTGTGGACAATGTGATCTCCGGTAACGCCTACTTTGGCGTCCATATCCGAGGCGAAAAGGCAACGGGCAACAAGTTAGAGGACAACTACATCGGAACCGACGTCACGGGCAAGACAAGCCTCGGCAACTCGGGGGAAGGGGTGCGCATTGAAAATGCGCCAAAAAACACGGTCGGGGGAACAGGCCAAGTTGCAGGCAACATCATATCGGGCAACAACGGTACGGGCGTGTTCATCGAAGGCGAAAAGGCAACGGATAACATACTGCAAGGCAACTACATCGGCACCAACCCTACCGGCGATCCGAACCTCGCCAACTACGATGCCGGCGTGACTATCCGCGAAGCATCGAACAACACCGTCGGCGGAACCACAGAAGCGGAACGGAACGTCATATCGGGCAATGGGACCCACGGCGTAGCAATCGTTGGCGGCCAATTCGGCGCGACAGAGAACAAGATCTTCGGTAACTACATCGGCATCAATCCTCTCACTGAGTGGGACCTGGGCAACGGGCAGCACGGCGTGTTCATCTCGGACGCCGCGTTCAATTACATCGGCAGTCCAACGGGAACAACTTCCGGCGGACCATGCACGGGCGCCTGCAACGTGATCTCTGGGAATGGTGTCGGGCCCATGGGGGGCTACGGCGTGCGGATTCTTGGCTCCGACGCAACCTGGAATAGCCTGCGAGGTAATTACATCGGCCCCGACGCCGCAGGCGTCAACTTCGTTCGGCCTTACGGCAGCGATTACAGCGGTAACCGGAGCGGCGGTGTGCAAATCGACGGGGGTTCCTACAACTTTATTGGCGGACTGGGAGCGTCGACCGGGAAGGCCCTTTCGGGCGAGGGCAATTTGATATCGGGCAACTCAGGGGATGGCATAAGCATCAAGGGAAAGACAGCGAAGACGAATTACGTGAGTGGCAACGTGATTGGAGCCGAGGTCAAATGCGTGCAGAGACTAGAAAACAAGGGCAATGGTGTTAAGATCGAGGATGCCTCCGGGAACCTGATCGGGGGACCCTTCGAACGCGAGCGCAATGTCATATCGGGAAACTACCTGAACGGAGTAGAGATCAAGGGAAAGAGCGCAGAAAACAACAGGATTTGGGGCAACTTCATTGGAGTCAACGCTACGGGCAAGCAGGATCTGGGCAACGGCGGGGACGGCGTCAGAATCGACGGAGCGCCCAACAACTCAGTCGGTGGATCAACCGAGGCAGTGGGACAGTCGCCCGGAAACGTCATCTCAGGCAACCGTCAGGTCGGCGTACACATCACAGGCCCCGATGCCCCGCATAATAAGCTGCACGGCAACCTGATTGGAACGGAGCTTTCGGGCAAGGTTGTTCGGGAGAATGCACAAGGTGGTGTAAAGGTCTCCGGTGCCTCGAACAACACAATCGGCGGCGGGACGCCATCGTTACGCAACGTGATCTCCGTCAAAAGATGGAGCTTTGGCGTGCGGATAGAAGCAGCGATTCGGATAGAAGAATCGCCCTTTGACGTGCGGATAGAAGGGCATGCCACAAAGAACCGTGTGGAGGGAAACTACATCGGTACTGACATCACTGGCCACTGGGACATCGACGATCTCCAGGGCGGAATGGGTGTGCACATCATCCGGGCTTCGCACAACACCATTGGAGGCAGCGTTTCCGTGCCAGGACAGCCTCCCGGTAACGTTGTATCGGGCAACTCGATGGGAATAACGATACAAGCCAGTGACAACAACTACGTTCAGGGCAATCTTATAGGCACTGACTGCGACGGAAAAAACTCCATCGCCAATGGGTACGGGGTGGCCATCGGCGACGGCGCGTCGGACAACGTAATCGGTGGAACATCATCCAAGTTTCGCAACGTCATCTCCGGGAATGACTCCTTCGGCGTTGCCATACAAGGGCCGGCGTCAAAGAACCGAGTCGAGGGCAACTATATTGGTACCAAGCTGAATGGCATCGAGGGCCTTTCCAACGACAAAGCCGGCGTGCAGATTACCACAGCGTGGACCAACACGATCGGTGGGAACGGACCTGAGGCGCGGAATCTGATCTCGGGTAACGACGGGCCCGGTGTTCAGATTGTTTCTGGTGGGGACAACAAAGTCCAAGGCAATTTCATTGGGACCAAGATCGATGGTACGTCTCCGTTGGGAAACTCCATTGGCATATCGCTGCATTCGCCGCTGGGAGCCCCCCCACCGAACGCCAATCTCATCGGTGGGACCGACAGTGGAGAAGGAAACACTATCGCATTCAACAAAAAGGATGGCGTGAAACTTGGCAAACTTGACAAAACCTTGAAAACAGGAAACCCCGTCGTTGGAAACGTGATCTTCGAAAACGACGGTCTTGGCATCGACCTGGAAGGTGGGAGCCAAGCTGCGAATGGAGTCACGGCAAACGACTTGTTTGACCACGACGACGGGCCAAACGGCTTGCAGAATTATCCGGTCATTACTGCAGCAGCCAAGAACTTCACCAACGTCATGGTGCGTGGGTATCTCGAAAGCGAGCCAGATACTAGATATCGCGTCGAGTTGTTTGCCAGCCCGCAGTGTGATCCTTCCGGCCATGGAGAAGGGCAAGAGTACCTAGGCTTCAGAAGGGTCACCATAGGCTCGACCGGAAAACGCCGATTCGCATTCTCCGGAAAAACCGCCTATCCGTTTGTGACGGCAACCGCCACCAAATTGGATGGGAGCGGAAAACCGCAAGCGACCTCAGAATTCTCGAAGTGTTTTGCATTCGAGCAGGACGATGATGGCGACGGGGTCTCCAACCGAGAGGAAGACGAGAATGGCCCCGACAGTAACGGCGACGGTATTCCAGACAAGGAACAGTGGCTGATCGCGTCGCTTCCCAACGTGACGATAACGGCCGAACCGGGAACGCAACTGAGCGAAGTCGCAACCGTTGGTATTCCCGACCCGGCCAACGCGCCACCCGGCGTGTTCCCCGTCGATCTCATTCAATTCAAGCTGAGGAACATTCCTCACGGCGGACGAACGCAGGTCCGGATCAAGACACCGCCCAACACGGACTTCAATTCCTACTATAAGCACAGCGACACCCAAGGTTGGTACGAATGGCCATATGACCCAAACACCGGATTGGGCGCTGAGCTGTTTCCGGGCGTGCACGAGATCATATTGCACTTCAGTGATGGAGAGTTGGGCGACAACGACGCGACCGCAAACGGCCAGATCGACGATCCCGGCGGCCCCGTTTTCATCACGACGGGAACGATCTCCGGCTACGTGTATGCCGACGTGAACAACAATGGCATCAAAGAGCCGCACGAGTTGGGTTTGCCGAATGTGCCGGTCACCGCCGATGGTCCTGTCATTCGTGCCGTGACCACGGATACCGATGGTCGCTACCAATTCATTGATCTGCCGGTCGGTATGTACACAATCACGGAAATGCAACCATCGGCGTTCAATGACGGCATCGACACGCCGGGGTCCGCTTTCCAGGGCGAGGCCGAAAACGACGGTTTCCGCGATGTCCGGGTGCAACATGCCACCGAGTCGGCGAGCTACGACTTTGGCGAACGCGGTTTGAAAGGCGAGTTTGTTTCGTTGTGGCACTTCATGAATTCGACGCCTCCGGCCGATCAGCTTGTGCTGGATCTGATCGACGGAATGGGCTTTGGCAGCTTTCGGGCCACCAGTAACGGCACGTTCACGGCCAACGCGGAAGCCGAAGGGCCGTCGTCGATCGAATTGTACACGTCCGACATGATGCCCGTGGCCATCGCATCCGACGGCGGGCCACTGAGCGCGCAGGTGGCCGAAGGCGAAAGCTACCTGCTACTGGTGACCGGCAGCGACGGGCCCGTGGATCTGCAGACGGCCATCCAACCGCTGGCGTCCGTCTACCTGACCAACGCCTCGAACCCACTGGACGTGGACGGCAGCGGAATGACCACACCGCTGGACGTACTGGTGCTGATCAGTGCCCTGAATGCGGGTTCCGCCATCTACGGTTCGCAGGTCTACTACGTGGACGTGAACAACGACAAACAGCTCAGCCCGTTGGACGTCTTGACAGTGATCAATCACCTGGGCGCGAACACCAACCAGCCCCCGGCTAACACCGGCGAAGGTGAACCCAGCAGGCGGTTCGAGATTCCTTTGGAGCCAGAGGGGTGGCTCGAAGCACTCGGCGATACGCGGCTGTGCGCGGGTCTCCCGACCTCGCACTCTGGTCCGACCGAAGGTCTCCTAACATCGCAGGCGAAGTTCAATTGCGGTGGGGATAACGCCACACGGTCGCCCGACAATGATGCCCCCTTCGGTTCAGCCATATCTCTGAACGAAACGGCGCGATCCTCGCACGACCTTTCGAACATTCGTGTGTCGTCCGACGCTGATGGCGACAATTTGACGCTGCTAGAACTTGAATCGGCCCTGTCCGAGTTCGCAGAGGATGTCACCGACGTCTGGTCGAATGATTTTGCCCAACAATGATTTTGCCTGTTCTTACGAGTGCTGAATTGATCCAGGCAAAATCATCTGTGGGCAAAATGATATGGGTAGACCTGCCGCCTACCCCGATTTGGTTACCGTGGTGTCTACTTGGGCTTCCACGGGGTCATCAGATTCGAGGCTGTTCACGGTGACACGCACGGTGTGTTTGCCGATCTCTACACCACGCACCTCGATGTAGAAAGGTGTACGATCTAACGATTCGCGGGGGCGCATTTCGGCGATCGGCGTGAATTCAACAACGTGACCGTCGCGGCTCAGGGTCCGAGCCGCGACCGGACCGCGTTTCAGTTTGACAAACTCCATGCCGTCCGGCAGATGGAGCGTGAGTACGACCTTGCGGGCCGAATCGTCCCGAGCGTTTTCGATGATAACCATGTACGTCGTCGAAGTACCAGTCGCGATAGGGTCATCGAGGTCGCGTATCGAGACCTTCAACTCGCCGTCAGCCTCCTCCCTCAGTTTCGGCGGCACGGGAGGCGGGATCTTCGGGGGCGGGCCTTCGGGGCGAACCGGTAGTTGCTGGCGTGGCAGGATTCTGGTCTGCGCGTCGTCAAACTTACGCACGTTCTCCGCGGTTTCCACGAGGACGCGACACCATGCAGCGGCGGCTTCACTCACGCATTCGTATTCCACGCCGAACGCTTTGTCCTCGCCCGGAGCCAACCGATCGATCCGCCAAATGAACTCACGTCGCAACTTCAGTGATTCGGCGTCATTTCCGGGGGTTGCTCTGCTTGGAAAAAGACTGGTATGGAAGGTACTGACGATTCTGACATCTGTCAGCGTCGCCTCGCCGGTGTTTGTCAGCCGCATGGTGTACGTCGCCAACTCGCCAACGCGACTTTGTTCGGGGCCGTCGATCGTGACTTGCAGGTCCGGCCTTGGTGGTTCGACGGCCTCGATCGAGACGGTGGCCGAATCCGAGTGTCCGCCTGCCGCCCACGCCTCGACCGTGTGGGACAGGCGGCCGGTCTGTCGGACGATCAGCTTCACCGCGATCTTCTGGCTGTCTCCAGCGGCTAGCGGCTCGGGGAGTGACTTCTGGATTACACTTCCGGGACTGGCGGGATGGGCCAAGCCGGCAGGTAACTGATCGCGGATCATAATGTTGTTCAGCGTTTCGAAGCCCGTATTGTTCACCTCGATTTCGAAGGTCACTGTGTCGCCGACGTGGGCTGTGTCGGGGCCCGTCACCCTCAGCGACAGGGCCGAGGTGAACACGTGGGTGTTGACGCTGGCCTCGGCCGCCAGCCTTTGGCCCTGGATTTGGTCGGCGCTCTCGACCCGGACAGAGAAACGCGCGCTGCCGTTTTGTTCAGCTCGGCACGTGATGGAGATCGGACGCATATCCTGCGGAGGCAGATCGCCCAGTTCCCAGGATAGATCGTTGCCGACGATCCTGGCGGGCGGATCGCTCTTCAGGTATTTCATGTTGGGCGGAATGGACGTGCTGGCGACGGTCTGTCGTGAAGTTATATCGCCCACGTTAGCGATCTCCGCCCGGTAGGTAACCGTCGATCCAATGGCAGCCGATTCGGGACCGTAGACTGTCACTTTGGGATCGGGGGCGCTCCAAGTGACCGAGGTCCAACCCTGGCCCACGACCATGCGCGGCAGATCGTCATCCGGTCGGGAAGGACGAATGATCTTTATGAGGAACTGTGCGGAGCTGCTCTTGTTCGGCGGCATCAAATTGATGCTGGCTGCGCCGTTTTGGTCGGTCGTTACTTCGACGCCGTCCTGACCTTCCTGGCCGAACGAAATCCCGCTGGCCTTACTGACCACGTATCGCACAGTCCATCCGGGCAATGGCTTTCCGGATGACCGGCGGACTACGGTTGTCAACGTGTGTGAATCGGAAGCTTGGACGACGGCGGGCGCGGGCAGCGTCCATTGGACATCCACCCAGTGAATTGTGGCCGTCTTGCGCCGCTGGTCCCAATTCTCTGCCTTTGGTGCCAGCACGGACACGTGGGTGGCTCCCTCGGTTGGCGATGTCACGGTCACCCACGTTTGTCCTCGGAGGACGGACACATCGTCGGTTGGTTTGGGAGTTCCGCGTGTCAAGACCTTCGCGGAGGAGGACGTGCGAGTCACGGCGAAACTGGCGCTCCGCTTGTTGGGCGGCTGGTGCAGGATCTGCTTCAGGCAATCGCTTTCTTCCCCAGCCGCCACGATGTGGCCGACACTGTCCGGGGTCAATGTCCATTCAATGGACTCCCGCGCCACGAACGCACCTCGCTCGCCAAACAGTCCGGACACCAAAATCACCTCGCTGCCCACTGGCGCCATCATGCGGAGCGGGGCAAGCATCAATTGGCCTTGTCGCCCAGTTCGGCCGATCGCCGCCGGACGCGTGGTCGGCGCACGCGGAATCACCGCAGGAGCCGACGGAGCGGGCGGTTGAGTGCACGACGGGGCAAGCGGGTCGGTGGGTGGCGGAGCGACGGCCTGAGGTTCGCACGGTGGCGGAGCAGGTGGGCTCGTGAAAGCCGGTTCGGGACAACAGGGAGCAAGGGAGGGCGTTTCGAGCGTGGTGTACGAGCCCGAAGGCAAGAAAATGCGCTGCCCGCTAGGATCAATCGCCGGCACTCTAAAGCGGGCGCAGCCGGCCGCAACTATCGCGCATAATGCGACCATCCAAAAACGGGCGCACGCGGGTTGGCACCAGCGGTTCATTGTGGAACGTCTCTCGGAAGGCTATTTCATGAGCTATCGCCTCCGTTAAACGTACCACGCGTCTTGGCAACATGTGGTGTTTTGTCACGATGGGATGTTGCCGAAAGACAACAAGGGCGGGAGGACCTTAGGGATCGTAGCGTTGGTTACGACTACTGTGCCACCTGTTTCAAGCTTCCTTGTTTAGGATCGCCCTCGAAACAGAAACGGAATTGGCACCGAGGCGAATCTGATTCGATGCAAAGCCCCCACCTACTGCTTGACGCCATCAGAGCAGATGCGTAAGCTACTGCTTATGTAACAGAGTTCAGTTGCTTTCGTAGTTCTGTTGCATTTGAGCCCCTCAATTGCGTCGTCGTGCCAATCTCTGGTTGGTACCCAACGCATTACGCCATATACGACCACGCTACCACACCTTTAGGTAGGTTGCAGGATCTACTCCTTCCTAACGCACTCACTTCGGGTGGGTTTTTTGCGTAAAGGGGGCGAGGTGTGAGTTGTGGCAAGGGCTCTCACGCAACTGGCCCGAACCAATCCGGATGAAAATCGCAATCGTTGGTAAAGGCGGTGTAGGCAAAACCACTTTGTCTGCAGCTATCGCCAGGCGGTTCGCCGACCTGGGGCGCTCCGTCGTGGCCGTTGACGCAGATCCGGACGGCAATCTCGCTTTAGCACTTGGCGTTCCCCAAGACCAAATCCCCGAACCCATCACCGGTATGCGGGAACTCGTTCTGGAACGTACCGAGGCCAAGGACGAAGGCGCCGGTCTCATGTTCAAGTTGAACCCCCGGGTCGATGATCTGCCGGATCGCTTCTCGGTGGATGTCGCTGGCGTGAGACTCCTGGTCATGGGTACGGTCGAACTGGGTGGCAAGGGGTGCATGTGCCCAGAGGGCGCTGTCTTGAAAGCCCTCATGCAACATCTGCTTCTGCGAGTCCCCGACGACGTGGTTTTGGACATGGAGGCCGGGCTTGAGCACATGGGTCGGGCTTCTGCCACCGGCGTGGACGCCATGATTGCCGTTGTCGAACCGGGAATGAGAAGCGTTCAAACGGCAACTCGAATTCAACAACTGGCTCGCGACATCGGCATCAAGCGCACTTTCGTCGTGGCCAACAAGATCCGCGAAGAAGAACAGTGTGATGTACTCCGGCAGGCTCTCGGCGAGCAGGCCATTATTGGCACGCTTCCGTACTGCCCCGAGTTGGTCAGCGCAGATTTGAACGGACGCCCCGTCGACCCGAAGGATCCGCTTCTGGTCGAGGCCATCGGCCGCATCGGGGAGGTGCTTCAGGAAGAAGTGGGAGGTACACAAGCAACGGCAAACTGATTATGCCGCCGCCGGTCTGAAATGTCCGTATGGGTCGTTTAACGGCAAGCCGAAGGCGACTGCGTTTCCCGGAGCGTGGTCGATTCTGCCGCACACGCAGTCGCCTTCGGCTTGCCGTTAAACGAGGACCCCGTAAACTGGCAGCGGCATACGTTCGACAGGCTACCCAATAACCAGCCCTTTATAGGAGAAGCCAATGGCTGAAGAGAAAAAAATACGTTCTGTTGATCCAGCCTCGCTGGCGATGCTTGAGATTGCCGAAGATACCGATGTCGAGACCGTCTGGGACCGTCTTGATGCCCAGAAGACACAGTGCAAATTCGGCAAGCAAGGGATTTGTTGCCGACACTGCTTCATGGGTCCTTGCCGGGTCAACCCCGGCAAGAAGGGCGCTCAAACCGGCGTCTGCGGCGCCACAGCCGAGACCATCGTTGCCCGCGGTCTGTTAAGGCACATCGCGGCCGGCTGCTCGGCCCACTCGGATCACGGACGCGAAATCGTTCGTACCCTGAAGCTGGCCGCCAAAGGCGACTCGGACGTCTACAAGATTCGCGGTCCACGTAAACTGCGAAAGCTGGCCGAGGAGTACGGAATCGCGACGGAAGATCGCAGCGACGGCGAAATCGCATCGGAACTGGCAGACTTCCTGGCGGCCCAGTTCGGCCAACAGGACGGCTTCCTTGCCAATGTAGATCGCGCGCCGGAAGAACAGCAGAAGTTCTGGGCTGCCGCAGAGGCAACGCCACGTGGCGTCGACCGCGAGGTGGTCACGGGCATGCATATGACGCACATGGGCGTGGATGCCGATGCCGACCACATCATCATGGCCTGTGCACGAACTGCTTTGGCCGACGGTTTTGGCGGCTCGATGATCGCCACCGACGTATCCGACATCCTCTTTGGCGAACCGAATCCGCTACGTGCGCGGGTGAATCTAGGCGTGCTGCAGAAGGATCAAATCAACATCCTGGTCCATGGCCACGAGCCAACGCTTTCCGATGTCATCGTTGCCGCATCGCGAGACCCCGAGTTGCTGGCCGAAGCCGAAGCCAAGGGGGCCAAGGGTATAAACCTGGCTGGAATCTGCTGCACGGCGAACGAGATTCTTATGCGTCACGGCGTGCCCGTGGCTGGCAACTTCCTCCAGCAAGAACTCGCCCTCATGACGGGCGTTATTGATGTGATGCTGGTCGACGTCCAGTGCGTTTTCCCGGCAACGACCGAGTATCAGAAGTGCTTCCACACCAAGGTCATTTCGACCAGCCCCAAGGCGAAGGTGCCCGACGCCCTTCACATCGACTTTCACGAAGAAAACGCGATGGAGACGGCCAAGAAGATCATTCGGGAAGCGATCAACAACTTCCCCAACCGTAATCCGGAGACGATCAACATTCCGGATGTGAAGGAAGATGTGATCGCTGGCTTCACCACCGACGTGATCTCCGACATCCTTGGCGGAAAGTACCGTCCCAGCTACCGCCCCCTGAACGACGGCATTCAGGCGGGGCGTCTGCGTGGTGTGGCTGGCGTGGTCGGCTGCAACAACCCCAAGTTCCCTCAGGACGAAAACCACCTGGAGTTGGTCAAGGAATTGCTCCGAAACGACGTACTGGTGGTCCAAACCGGCTGCAGCGCTATTGCCTGCGGTAAGGCTGGACTCCTGACGCCCGAGGCAGCATTCCAACATGCTGGTAAGGGCATCCAGGACATCTGCAAAGCGGTTGGTATCCCACCCGTCCTTCATTCCGGTAGTTGCGTGGACAACACGCGCATCCTGACCGCCTGTGCAGAGATGGTCAACGAGGGAGGAATCGGCGATTCGTTCGACAAACTGCCCGTGGCCGGTGCCGCACCGGAGTGGATGAGCGAGAAGGCTATCGCCATTGGAATGTACTTCGTGGCCAGCGGTATTTCCGTCGTCATCGGCCAGTCGTTGCCGGTCGAGGGAAGCGAGTACGTGACCGACGTGCTGACAAACAAACTGGAAGAGAGCTTCGGGGCCACTTGGGCTTTCGAGCCGGATCCGATCAAGGCCGCGCATATCATGATCGACCGCATCGACCAGAAGCGAGCCGATTTGGGACTGCCGGGGCCAATGTATGACGTGCCATACGCACCCAAGACGGAGGGCACCACGCCGACTTCGCATGTTGCAGCCGCCGGCGAAGCTGTGGCAGCCGTTGGTTCCTGTCCCGGGCCGGATCGCATCGAAGACTGAACGGCGGTGGGGCACTATCCCCAGCCTACGGAGACAATAACGGAACTCGCAAGAAATACGGATTGAGGTTCTGGCCCGAAAGCAGAGAGACTTTCGGGTCCCTATCTCTTGCGATTATGGTCATTGACGTTTTATTATCTGGTAGTTGCTTAGAGGGAAACTGGAACAACAACCGTCAGCCGCCGTATCGATCGACGGAACGCGTGGGCTGATGTAAGTAGCATGACATTCGGGAGGCATCGATGTCTAAAGAAGTTTTCACGCAAGTTATTCGCGGCGCACATGAGTGGGTTAAGCAGGCCGAAGAAGCCCTGGACAAGGCGATTGCCGAAAAGGGGGCTGACACGCCGATCGGCTGGGGAGCTCAGACGGCCTACTACTTGCCCATGTCCTATTCTCTGATGGGCGTCGAGGCCAAGACCATCGGCGATCTGAAGCCGCAGGTCGAAGAGGCTCGGCAGTTGCTCAGGCCTGTCCCCTCGAACGACCTTTGGTTGCCGTATCTTGGCGACGGATTGGATGCAGGCGCAGCGACCATGCTGGCCCAGGAGGCCCTGGTCGCATTGCGAACCGTAAACGGCTATCAGCATCCGAAAGGATGGCAGGGCTTCATCTCTGACACCATCATGCGCGAGTTAGGCATCCAGCTTGTCGATGGTCGAATGCCGGGATTCGCCGCGATTTTCGGGCCGGCTCCAACCACCGAAATCGCCGTGAAAGTCGTGCGCGACCTCCAGGAGAGATCCATCCTTGCCTTTATCCTCGCTAACCGCGAGGGCAAGACCATGCGAGAGCAGTTGGTCGAGGGTGGCGTTCTCAAGGAAGATGCGTCGATGGAGGAATGCTGGGATCTGTACGTCGTTCCCGTCGGGCCCGAGACGCTCGACGCCATCTATGTACTGAACTGGTCGATCCGTAGCGCACTCACCTTTGGTGGACACAACCGCGGCGAATCACGAAAGTGCCTCGACTACACCAAACGACGTATTAATGCCTTCGGCATCACCTTCGGCGATATCCCGGACGAATGGTATGCGACCGGCGCTGGCGCGATTCTGATGGGCTACCCCGTGATTTCCGACGTGACAACAACTCCCGAAATCCGTCCCACCGGTGTGACGGTTCGCGAGGAAATCGTAGTAGAAACCGACTACGAGAAGTTGGTACCCACCTGCATCGATACTCGGGCGGTGAAGGTCAAGATCGAAAAGATCGACATTCCCGTTGGCTACGCGGCGGCGTTCGAGGGCGAACGAGTGCGTAAGGACGACATGCACGTACAGTTCGGTTTCAAGTACTCCGATTCTGTTGAACTCGTTCTCATGGTCGATCCGGCGGACATCCAGGACGGTGACGTTCAGGTATCCGGCCCGGACATCGACTCGGTCGAATCGGGCGGAGCTATGCCGCTGTCGATCGAGGTGCTGGTTGCCGGACGCAAAATGCAGCGAGACTTCGAAGGAATCATGGAACGGCAAATCCACCGCTGGACCAGCAATACCATGGGATTCATGCACACCGGCCAACGCGACCAGATCTGGTGCCGTGTCAGCAAGAAGGCTTTTGACGCCGGTTATCGATTGAAACATATCGGCACGGTTCTGCACGCCAAGCTGCACGATGAATACGCCGGAATCGTCGACAAGGTGGCCGTGCGCATCAGCACCGTTCCCGACGAGGTGAAAGCCAAGTGCGTTGAAGCCCAAGAGGCGTTCGAGTACCGAGACGACCGTATTGCGGGCATGACCGACGAATCGGTGGATGTCTTCTACAGTTGCACCGTGTGCCAAAGCTACGCGCCGGATCACGTCTGTGTGATCACGCCGCAGCGACTTGGGCTTTGCGGTGCGTACAACTGGCTGGACGGGCGGGCCAATTACGAGATCAATCCCGCTGGCCCCAACCAGCCGATCAACAAGGGACGCACGCTCGATCTGGACAGAGGCGAGTGGGAAGGCGTCAACAGATTCGTCTACGACAATTCAAACCGAAAGGTCGAACGGTTCTGCGCTTACAGCCTGATGGAAGCCCCCATGACAAGTTGCGGGTGCTTCGAGTGCATCGTGGCCATCCTTCCGTTGGCCAACGGTGTGATGGTGGTCAACCGCGAGTTCATGCAAGTTACTCCGTCCGGCATGAGCTTTGGCGAACTGGCATCCGCCACTGGCGGCGGCGCCCAAACGCCGGGCTTCGTGGGTGTGGGCAGGTTGTATCTATCTAGCCCGAAGTTCCTCGCGTCCGACGGTGGCATCAAGCGTCTTGTTTGGATGCCGAAAGCACTGAAGGAAGGCATCGCGGAACGATTCAACAAAGAAGCGGAACGGATCGGCGAGCCGGATCTGCTTGACAAGATCGCGACGGAAGAAGACGCGACAACCGAGGAAGAAGTGGCCGAATTCCTGGCGAAGGTGAATCACCCTGCCCTTTCGCTGGATCCGATGTTCTAAACACGTTGACACTGGCTCCGAGACGACCCAAGGAGAGAAACGATGGCGCTCACAGGCTTGGAGATCTACAAGCAGTTGCCCAAGACGAATTGTAAGGAATGTGGTTTTCCCACGTGTTTGGCCTTCGCCATGAAGATGGCGGCCAAGCAAGTTTCGTTGGATAAATGTCCTCATGTGACCGACGAGGCCAAAGCGGCCCTCGAATCGGCCTCACGTCCACCGATCCAGTTGGTGGTCATCGGAACCGACGACAAAGAACTGAAGATCGGCAACGAAACGCAGCTCTATCGACATGAAGAGCGGTTTCACCGACCTGCGGGCGTCGCCGTCCGAGTCTCGGATACGATGGATGAAGCCGCCTTGGCAGAACAAGCCGAGAAGATCGGCTGCCTGGCTTTCGAGCGTGTGGGCACGACGATCAAAGTGAACCTGGTGGCCGTGGACAACGAGTCGGGCGATGCGGCCAAGTTCGCTAAGGCCGCGGAGGTGGCCGCGGAGAAGTCAGGCCTCGCCTGCGTGTTGATTTCGGCCAAGGCGGACAACTTGAAGGCCGCCGCCGGCGCGTTGTCCGGCAAACGCCCGCTGCTGTACATCTCCGAACCGGCCCAGGCCGAAGCGGCGGCAGCAGTCGCCAAGGACGCCGGTTGCCCGCTGGCCGTGAAGGCTGCTGGCTTGGAGGCACTCGCCGAGTTGACGCCCAAGGTCACGGCTGCTGGTGTCGAGGAGATCGTGCTGGATCCGGGCACTCGCGGGCTCAAACCAACGTTGGAAGCCCACACGCAGATTCGCCGCCTGTCTCTGAAGGCGTTTCGGCCTCTAGGGTATCCCATCATCGCCTTCGCCACGGATCCGGATCCGCTCATGCAGGCGATCGAGGCAAGTACTTACATCGCCAAGTACGGTGGCGTGGTGGTTACCGATGCAGCCGAAGCCTGGCAGATGCTGCCTATCCTAACGACACGGCAAGACATCTACATTGATCCTCAGAAGCCGGTAGCCGTCGAACCGAAGCTGTATGAAGTGGGTGAAGTGAGCGCCGATTCGCCGGTGCTTGTTACCACCAACTTCTCGCTCAGCTACTATTCGGTCGAGGGCGAGGTGGAAGCCAGCCGCGTGCCGGCCTACATCATCTCGGTCGACACCGAAGGCACTTCGGTACTCACCGCATGGGCCTCGGACAAGTTCAATGCCGAGACGATCACGGCAGCCATGAAGACTGCGGGACTTGATGAAAAGGCCCCGCATAAGAAGCTGGTCATCCCAGGTCTCGTAGCCGTGCTTTCGGCAGGCATCGAGGACGAGTCTGGATGGTCTGTCCTGATCGGTCCCAAAGAGGCGTCGGGCCTACCCAGTTACCTCAAGAACCAGTGGCAAGCGTAGGCACTCGAAGTAACTCTAGTCGATCCTAGTTCCCAAGCTCCAGCTTGGGAACTGACTTTTGACTTTGGAACTAGCCTCCGAGAAGCCGCGATTCGCAAGGCGGGAAAGCAGGGCTGTTGGCCGTGGCAAGCTTCCGCATCCGATTCCAACCTGATGATTGTGAGACAGTCGTCGACGAAGGAAAGACGCTGCTGGAAGCCGCGCGCGAAGCGAACGTCTATGTGGGGGCAATCTGCGGCGGCGAAGGCAGTTGCGGCAAGTGCCGCGTAATTGTCCAAGACGGCGAGGTAGAGGGCGAGTCGACGGAGTTCCTCACGCGCGACGAGATTCGTCGCGGCTACGTGTTGGCTTGCCAAGTGCGCCCTCGTAGCGATTTGGAGGTCGAAGTTCCTCCCGAGTCGCGTCTGGTGGGTTACGAAGGAATCGGCACCGACAGCGAGCGATTCCGCGACTTCACACACCGCGGTGCCGAGCGCCCTGCCACGGACTTGGCCCCGGTAGTCGAAAAGCTACACCTTTCCCTGCCTGAACCGACGTTGGACAACCCGACGGCGGATCAAGAGCGGTTGCTAGAGGCGGTGTCGAAGCAGCGGCCGGGCCCATTGCAGATGGGCCTGAAGATCACTCGCGAGTTGCCCCATCGACTGCGAGACCTCAGACGTAAGAAATCGTCGTGGTATTGGACTTGGAATGGCAGCGCCACGGCCGTCGTGGCTCCCAGAACAGAGATTAACGAGATTCTCGACGTCGAATCCGGCGATACGACAGACCGCAATTTTGGATTGGCGTTGGACATTGGCACGACCACGGTCGTAGCTCATCTGGTCGACCTGAACACGGGAACCACACGCGAGGCAGCGGCCAAATACAATTCTCAGATTCGCTACGGAGCGGATGTCGTGAGCCGCATCAACTCGGCTCGTCAGAGTGACGGCGAAGGGCTGATGCACCGCGCCATCATCCAGGACGTGGATACTCTGATCGGCGACTTGGTCCAGCGAGCCCACGTGGGAAGAAAGGACATCTATTGCGTGGTTGCCGCCGGCAACACCACGATGCTGCATTTCCTACTGGGATTGGAAGCAGACCTGATTCGCCTATCGCCGTTTGTTCCCTCGGCCACCAGTCCACCGCCGGTGCGTGCCGGAGAAGTGAGTATAGGTATTCATCCTCGGGGCATCCTCTACTCGTTGCCGATGGTGGGCGGTTTCGTCGGCGGCGATATTACGGCAGGAATTCTGTCTTCTGGGATGCATCGCTCTGACGAGATTTCGCTGCTGCTGGACATCGGCACCAACGGTGAAATCGTGCTGGGTAACAAGGAGTTTCTTGTCTCCTGTTCGGCGTCGGCGGGACCCGCGTTTGAGGGCGGTTCCGTATCCTGCGGAATGCGAGCTACTTCCGGTGCCATCGACAGCGTACGGATAGACCCAGACGGTCTTTCTGTTTCAGCTACGACAATTGACGGCACCGCCCCGGTCGGTTTGTGCGGAACGGGACTGCTCGAAGCGCTTTCCGAGATGTTCCTCACGGGCATTCTGGACCGAAGCGGCCGTTTCCAAGTTGACCTCGCGCCGGAGCGATTTCGTGTCTCGGCCGACGAAGGCCGACCCGAGTTCATTCTGGTGCCAAGTCACGAATCGGGCAATGATCGTGATGTGGCCATCGGCGAATCGGACGTGGAAAATCTGATTCGAACCAAGGGCTCCATCTACGCTGCCGTGGATTCGCTGACCAATTCCGTGGGAATCTCGTTTGACGATATCCAGAAGATCTACATTGCCGGCGCTTTCGGCAACCGGTTAGACTTGGGAAGTTGCGTCAACATCGGCCTGCTCCCCGATGTTCCGGCCAGCCGAATCGAGTTCATTGGCAATAGCTCTCTGACGGGCGCAAAACTGATCATGCTCAGCCGTGAAATGCTCGAAGAGGTGCACGCGATACGTGACCAGATCAGCTACCAAGACTTGATGGTCGACCCGGCCTACATGGACAAGTTCACATCGGCATGTTTTCTCCCGCACACCGACCTGTCGCGCTTCCCGACCGTTGCCAAGCACCTGGATCGGCGAAAGGCGGCGGCGGGCAAATGACTCATGACGAATGACGAATGACCAAATCCCAATGACCAATGAGAAGAGTTTCCATCATTCGTTTAACGGCAAGCCGAAGGCGGCTGTGTCCCGGGTGCGCGCAGTCGCCTTCGGCTTGCCGTTAAACGATCAACTCTCACCAAAAATCTGAAAAACCAGACCCCGAGGACACTCTCTTGAAACTCTCGATCGCTGTTGCCGGCAAAGGAGGAACAGGAAAGACGACTTTCTGCTCGATGCTAATACGCGCTCTGCGAGAAAAGGGCATTCGCCCCATTTTGGCAGTGGACGCAGATCCCAACTCGACGCTTGCCGATGCGTTGGGCGTCGAGGAAGGCAGGCCGCTGGCGGAAATCCGCGAACAGGGATCCAGTGACGAGGGATCGCCGGCCAGCGGCGTGGGCCGCGCGCGGGCCATCGAAGACGAAATCCACCGCGCTATCACGGAATCCGAAGGGTTTGATCTTGTGACCATGGGCCGCGGCGAGGGGCCGCGCTGTTACTGCTACGTAAACAACCTGCTCCGACTGTCCCTGGACACGTTGGGAAAGAGCTACGACGCGCTGATCCTGGACAACGAAGCCGGCATGGAGCATCTCTCCCGCCGGACCACCAATGACGTGGACTTCCTCATTGCCGTAGCGAACCCCAGCTTGCCGTCGCTTCGAGCCGTGACGCGAATTATGCAACTTTCCCGCGAACTGCCAATTAACATCCACCACCGCATGATGCTGGTCAACCGCGTAGCACCAGATAGCCCTCTGGACGTGGTGGAAAAAGAACTGGGGCCAGTGGAGGCCGAGCGTCTTCCCGATGTTCCGGATGACGAGAACGTCGAGCGGGCCGGAGCCATCGGACAGGACGTCTTCAGCCTGGACGATCAGAATCCCGCATTGTTGGCCGTTCGAGCCATTGTCGATAAACTGTGCGTTGAGGAGAGTTGACTCTCTTGTTAAGAATCATTAGCTGAACATACCGGAGACTCAGTCCAACGAGAGGAGATAACAGATGACAGTTCCTGATGCGAAAGAGAAATGGACGGGCAGTATCACGACCGTCACGATCGGAGCGACCGAAGCGGACGGTGGCACGCGTGGCAGCACCGTGACCGTCGGCGGCCAGGCGGGCATTCCGTTTCTGAGCTTCGATGGCGAAGAGCCTAACGGCACAGCCCTTGCCCTGGATGTCTTGGACACCGAACCAAGAGACTGGCCCGCGCCGCTGGCCGAGGTGTACGGCGACGTTTGGTCAGACCCGGCGGCTTGGGCCAAGCGAGCGAAGGAACTCGGCGCCGACATGATCAATTTGCGGCTCATTAGTACGCACCCCGACGAAGGCGACCGTTCGCCGGACGAGGCTGCAGCGACTGTCAAGGCAGTCCTCGAAGCGTGCGACTTGCCCTTGATCATTTGGGGCTGCGACGTAGCGGACAAAGACCAGAAGGTCATGCCCAAAGTGGCCGAAGCTGCCCAAGGCGAAAAGTGCCTGTTGGGTTCGGTGACCGAGGACGAATACCGCACGCTGACGGCCGCCGCCCAGGCTTACGGGCACAAACTGATGGCCATGTCCCCGTGCGATATCAACAAGGCCAAGCAAATCAACATCCTTGTTACCGACATGGGATTCCCTCTTGAGGACATCGTCATCTACCCCAGCACGGCATCGCTGGGATATGGCATGGAGTACATCTACTCGATCCTCGAACGAGGTCGTTTGGCCGGTTTGTCGGGCGACAAGCTCATGGGCCAGCCGGTGCTGTTGGACGTAGGCTACGAGGCATGGCGAGCCAAGGAAGCTCGTGCGGGCGACGAGATGGCCGAAGCCTGGGGACCGATTGCCGATCGCGGCCCCGCGTGGGAAGCCGTGACCGGGGCCGACTTGCTACAAGGTGGATGCGATCTGTTGATTCTGCGTCATCCCAAAGCGATGGAAGCCGTCCGCAATGCATCTAAGCAATTGGTTGGCGGCTAGGTTCTCTTGTTGACGTGGGGCACGTTTCTAACGTGCCGCAGCTCACCAACATCGAGACGTTGGCACGTTAGAAACGTGCCCCACAATGACAAAAAAACGAATCGCATTCGACAGTTAGGACTTTTTTGCGGTGGGCCTTCGATTTTCGGCCCACTCTACTTCACAAACTAGCAGCGGTTGATTCACATGCTCCGGGCGGCCGGCGCGGTTGCCCCCAGCGGGAATTCCTATTGGGAAGGGAGAGCTTAGATGATTATTTTCAGTGAGCGCGTCAACGGGATGTACCGGGACGTCCGCAAAGCCATCAACGAAAAGGACAAGACGATTGTCCAGGAGCTAACCAAAGAGCAGGTCGCCGGCGGTGCGGATGTGATGGACGTCAACCTCGGGCCGACCAAGGGCGACCCGGTCGAAAACTTCGTCTGGCTGGCCCAAGCAGTTGCCGAAGTTACGGACAAACCGATCTCGCTGGACAGTGCCAAGCCGAAACTGCTGGCCGAAGTGGTGCCCAAGGTGCACTCGGCCCTGCCGAACACCAAGCTGATAATCAACTCCTCGACCGCGGACCCGGACTGCATGGGAACGCTGCTTCCGGTAGCGGCGGAGGCCGGCGCAGGTATCATCGGTCTGACCATGGACAAGGAAGGCGTGCCCGGCAACGTCGATAAGCGAGTCGAGTGCGGGGGCACGTTCCTGGTGATGGCTATGGAAAGCGGTCTTACGCCCGACGACATTTACCTCGACCCCATCATCCTGCCCGTCAACGTGGCGCAGAAACAGCCCTGGAACGTGATGGAGGCGATTCGGCAACTATCGGTCTTTAGCGACCCGCCCCCACATTTCATGCTGGGACTGTCGAACGTGAGCCAGCAGTGCCTGATGCGGAATCTAATCAACCGCACGTATCTAGTGATGGCCATTACGGCCGGCCTGGACTCCGCGATCATGGACGCAGCCGACAAGGAACTCGTCGAAGCAGCAATCACCGCCGAAGTCCTCTTGGACAAGAACCTCTACAGCGACGACTACATCAAAGCCTGGAAGATGCAGAAAGGCATCTAGGTACGCGGTGTGATTGTGTTCGTAGGGTGGGCCAAGTCCTTGCAGGCCCACCTGGAACACGCTCACCACCCCGGTGGGCCCGCGAAGATTTGGCCCACCCTACTTGCTTACCCAGATTATGCGATCGAGCCGCCGTGCGTAGTGCCGGCGGCTTTTCTCTTGGTTCAATCCGGAAGTCTCCACAGCCGGATGTTGCCGTCCGTGGCTCCAGTGACCAGGCCGCGGGGGTCGGGTAGAAATGCGACGTGTAGGATGGTCTCCTCAGAAAAGGCGGCTTCGGCGCGAAGCGTGTCCAACTGCCGCATGGTGGAAAGGTCCCACACGTAGACTTGTTCGCGTTTGCCGCCCGAGGCGAAACGACGTCCGTCCGGAGAAAACGCCACGGTGCGGACGGACGGGACGTCAAAGGCATGCATGGTCTTGCGATTGTTCAAGTCTGTGATCACTATCTGGTCGAAACTGGCTGACGCGACCAAGCCCCCGTCCGGTGACAGGTCGATATCGGTCACAGCATCCTTGTGCACGGTCAGTTCCAGCAATTTCACTCCTGCGGCAAGGTCCCACAGGCGAATCGTGCCGTGAGAATCGCCTGTGACAAGCAAACGGCCGTCGTTGGACACGTCCAGCACACTGGGAAAATCACCTTCGCCGAATTGGGCAACCGGCTGGTTGAAAAGCACGTTCCAAACCAGAATGTTTGGCGGACGAGAACGGACAGCCCAAATGAGGTCTTGCCCGCTCGGCGCAATGGCCAGGGCGCTGGGAGAACGGGCGGATGTGGGAATGCTGCTGGCCATCTTGCCGGAGGATGTGGACGAGAGCCGGAGTTCGGCGTTGTCGAAGTTGCTGGCGACCAGCCGATCGTCCGGCGTGAACGACACGCCGTTTAAGTTGGCCGTTTCTGTCTTGATAGTTTGGGCCGCTCGCCCCGTGAGCAGGCTCCAAACGCGTACCGTACGATCCTCGGCAGCCGATGCCAGTAGAGTGCCGCTGCGAGAAACGGCCAACGCGGTGATGTTCTTCGTGTGCCCCTCGAATGTCCTCAATTGACCGCTCGGACCGTCAAGCCATGGGAGGCGGAAGACGAATGGTGGCAGCTCGTCGCCGCTGGACAAGGCGCTCGCCAGGATTGCCAACCGCTCGTCGACGCGCTGCCCCGTCGCGCCCTCCAGCCGCGGACGCACCTCGCGATACCAATGCTGCGCACGTGTCCAGGCGCCGCGACGGTCGTCGCCATGCGCTTGCTCGCCCCATTCGTACCAAGCGTCCGCCAAGACCACCAGTTCGTCGTCGCTGGTCGCATCGGCAGTCTCCTGGCCGGCGATGCCGACTAAGTCAGGGTCGCGTCCCTTGAACAGATGTGGCAATCCATCGTCCCATTCTCCTTTGCGAAAGCAGACGTATTTTCCCAAGGTCAAATTGGCGTCAGGATCGTCGGGGATGGCGGCTAGTTGCTGGCGGGCCTTCTCAGCATCCTGCTGCTGTGTCTTGCGAGCGGCCAGTTGCGCCTCGTGGTCGTGGATTTCCTTTTGCAGCTCGGTATCGCGTACCCGGCGAGCGAAGTTCAGCCCCATTTCAAACATCTCCTCCGCCACTCCGAAACGCTCGGCACACGACGCCTGATCTCCGCAGTCAACGGCAAGGCGGGCCAACGACTGCCGCTGTAGGTCCGTCTTGGCCGACGTGACCAGTCGCTTGACCGCATCGGCCTTGCGTGACACCGTATCCGCATCAAAGCGGCGTTCCATCTCCGACAGAGCAACCTTCGGCAGTTGGCTGTCACCGGCATCGGCAGCCAGGCAAACGGCTTCGTCCAATAGAACGAATCGCAATGCGTGGTCCGCTTCTTCGCGTGCGTAATCGAGCAACTTTTCGGCCAATGCCTGCTTGGCTGCCGGCGTCGTCGCCTGTTGGAAGTCGTCGCCCTCGGCATCCATCAACTGCCTTTTCGCAAGCTCCTTGGCTTCAGCGTTCGGCTCGGGTGACTTCGGCAGTGGTTCCGGCGACGTTGCGAGGCCGACCACGGACACTGCGGTTGGGGTAGTTGCCGTCTCGCCAACTGCCTTCGCTGTCACTATTGTGGTTGGCGACAAAGACTCGATACCAGTTCGGTCAACAACAGCGGTCTGGACTCTGACGTTGTCGGTGGCATCCTCGATGGTACTTGCCGGCTCGGAGACCTGCGCCGACACGTCCGGGGCGTCGTCGTTTTCTGCGGTGACCTCATCACTGGATACAACGCCGTGGTCGTCTGTGTCCGCCGGTATTTCGTCCGCAGGCGCCGCCGTCGCAGCCTGCTCGCGTCCTAGTGCTCCAAGATCCGGATCTATCTCCGCCTCGTCCGTGGGCCTCTGTTCGGTGCTGTCCGTGGACGGTTGGGGCTCGGCGGTGGGCATCTCGGCAACCAGCGTTTCGGGCGACGACACTTCGGTGTTTCGCCGGACTGCGTGTCCCAAGAACGCGAGAATCAGCAGCAGTGTCAGTACGCTAACCGCGGTCACTCCGGCAATCACGCCAGGGTAAAGCCAGCGCGGCTCGCTCTGGTGCGCAACCGACAGTTGGTTCCGCAGCGCCGTGTCGTAGCCGTCCTTCTGAGAAGCGTCCAGCAGGCAGGTTTTCGCCGTGGCGATTTCGTCCAGTAACGCTTGAGCGTGGTCGCCGCGACTGCCGCCACAGAATGTCTCGACGAAGAGGCGCTGTCGCCTGGTCGCGTTTTCAATCACCACCGGATTGCTCTCAAACGCATCGAGCCCCAGCAAGCGATAATGATCGGGCGGCTGATGTTCGGCGCTAATCCCAAGCCATTCATGATACGCATCGAACTCAGCCGGCATGGCTACCCTCCCCAGAAGTGCACCTTCGCTTCCTTGCCCCTGTCTTGATTATGAGGACTGCGGACGGTTCGGTCCACAGTTTCTCACCTGCGGGGAATCCTCGATTTCGCCGTCGATGAACGGTGCCAGACGAGGTAAGAGGTCAAGAATCTCTGCATCTCTTCCGTCTGCGCCTACTCTACCGCTCGTACCGGCACCAGCGTAAAGTTGTAGCCGTAGACGTTTCTTCCCGGCAGCGTGTACTCGTCGTGAGTGCGGGCCCCCCAACTGTTGTCGCCGCCGACGCCGTGGAGCCGCAGGTCGACGAAGACCGTATTGAAATCGCGACGAGGCAGGTCACAGGGATGCATCGCGCCTTCCACATCGGCGATTGTGTACGGCCAAGCACTCATGCTCAACGGCGAGCTGCCCTCGATTCGCAGTCCGACGCCGTTCTCGTCGGTCAACATCATCCAGCGCACATCCGTCCGGTTGCCGGTGTCTTGAGGGCGGACGTAAGGAAACACCCAGTCGTCGACCGTGCTCTCGTAGATCGCGATCTCGCCGCCCGTCTTTCGGTCCCAGTACGTCTCTTGCGGTCCGCGGCCGTACCATCGTACTTGGCTGAACTTCTTCGGCACCGTCATCTTCATGCCAAACCGCGGCAATAGCGGGACTGCTTTCTTGTCTGGTTTGTAGGTTGCCGTGACGGCAACGCGGCCGTCGGTCGCGATTCTGTACGTCACTACATAGTCGGCATCGTCGACGGGCAGTCGGTATTGTGAGGTCACTTGGACCACGCCGTCAATTTGCCTTGCACTCGAGCTGACAAGCGCAGCGTTGGCCTCTGCGTTGCGCCATGGCCCTAGTCGGTTCGCGTACCCGTTTCGCATCTGGTTGTCGTTGGCCGCCTTCCAGAAGTTGGGCGCCAGCGGCTCGACCAGCAACTCTGTACCGTCCACTCGGTATGATTCAAGGTCACCCCTTTCGCGACCGATCGTCACAGAAGAGCCGTCGCCGGCAATTGTGAACGAATCGTTCGTCGTCTCTAGCCGTGCCGCCGCCTGGCTTTCAGCGACCTTTGGCGACGGGACGATGCGCTGCATCACGAACTGGTCCCAAGCCACTCGATGTCCCTTCAAGGCCCAAGGCTTGTCTTCGGCCAAGGCAAAGGAGACCGTCAGTAGGCATTCGCCGGAATCAAGCGACTGTTGAAAGGGAACCAGGACCTCTTTGCTTTTCTGCGGCGCAACATCAAGCCCCCCGAGCGTACCCGATTGGACCTCCTCGCCGTCTCTGCGCAATACCCATGTGGCCTCGAACTCATCGAGATTCGTGAAGTAGTACTTGTTTTCGATTCGTACCCGCCCGGCCGCCAGGTCTTCGGCGTGTATCTTGATGTGTTGATAGACTTTTTTCACCTCCCACAGGTGAGGATTCGGACGTCGGTCGGGTTGGATCAAGCCGTTGATGCAGAAATTGCCGTCGTTCGGGCGATCGCCAAAGTCGCCGCCATAGGCAAAGAACGTCTTGCCGCGGCCAAGCGGAATCGGCTCCTCGCCGACGTGCCGCAGGTCCATGTCCAGCACGATCCCATCGCCAGTACGCGAATCGAGATCGGCAACCTCCTCCGGGGGTAGGGGGCTGGCATAGATCCGTACCTCGCGGATCGGCAGCGTGCATACGCGGTCCGCTATCTCAGAATTGCGACCGATGTTTACCGCAAACGTGCTGGTGTCAAAGGCACCGCTTAGTGCCTTTCGCCCGACCGCTCTGCCCTTGACGTATAGCAGCAGTTGCTGGCCGTCGTATACCGCTGTGATTCTGTTCCAGCCGTCGGTCAATCCGGCTTCTTGGTACGGCACAAGAAGTCCTTTCCACGCACGCTGATGAAGTGTGAAGTTCAACCCACCAGCGTCCATCCGCAGTAGATACTGATGGTCGCCCTTTGAGATCAGCGGACACATATGATCGACCCTGCCGCCGAGCACGGTCGCTTCGAGCGTCAGTGGGCCGCTGAGATCAAGGCGTGCATCACGTTTGATGACGACTGCGCCAGTCACGCCCTGCTTCGGATCCAACTTCCCCAGAACGACACCCGTCAATTTTGTGTTGCGCCGGTCTGTGACGACGTGGGTTTTCGGGGCTTCCTTGGTCAGACCCTGATCGACCCAATCCCAAACGAATGCTCCTTGTAGGTGATCGTGCGTCTCTATAGCCGTCCAGTAGTCCCGGAGGTTGCCCACGCTGTTGCCCATGGCATGTGCGTATTCGCACAGTATCATCGGTCGATCGGGGTTGCCGGTGGCATAGTCGACGATCTGCTTGATTCGTGCGTACATCGGACAACGGATGTCAGTATTGCGATCCCCTTCGGCTCGTTCGTACTGCACAGGCCGCGAAGGGTCCCGTTCCTTCATCCAATCATACGCGGCATGAAAGTTGACGCCGTTGCCGGCTTCGTTGCCCATCGACCAGATGATCACAGACGGGTGGTTCTTGTCCCGTTCGACCATGCGTTGGATTCGATCCAAATGAGCCGTCTTCCAGGACGGATCTTTGGCCAACGATTCGCGTCCGTAGCCCATGCCGTGCGACTCGATGTTCGCTTCGTCGATCACGTACAGGCCAAATCGGTCACACAGGTCGTACCATCGCGGATCGTTGGGATAGTGGCTCGTGCGCACCGCGTTAACATTGAATTGTTTCATCAGCTTGATATCGCGGATCATCGATTCTACGGTGACGGCGTGCCCGGTGATCGGATCGTGCTCGTGGCGGTTGACGCCCTTGAGGTAGATTCGTTGACCGTTCACCAGAAGAAGGCCGTCCCGAATCTCGACTTCGCGGAACCCCACGTTGCATGTGGTGACCTCGACCATTCTTCCGGACGCGTCTTTCAGCGACAGAAGCAGCCGATACAGGTTTGGCTGTTCAGCCGACCACTTGGCCGGGTCGGAGACCGATTTCGACAGGCTCAATTCGGTCGTTCCATCCGGTTTCACTTCGCCCGATGCCGAGACTTCTTTGAAGACGGTCTGTCCATCGCAGTCGATCAACTCTGCGTCGACGGTGAATGATTGGGCTGTGTCTGCGAAATTCCTTACTTCCACATCAACACCCAGCGTTGCGTCCTGGTACTCGTTGTCCAGATCGGCGTGCACGAAGAAATCGCGAACATGCAGGTCGTCCGTCGACCACAGATAAACGTCCCGAAAAATGCCGCTCAACCGCCAGAAGTCCTGGTCTTCTAGGTAACTGCCGTCGCAGTAACGGTACACCTCGGCGGCAAGCACATTGGGACCGTCTCCAACGTACTTCGTGATGTTGAACACTGCCGGAGTGCGGCTGCCTTGGCTATAGCCCACTTGCCTGCCGTTGACCCAGAGATAGAAAGCCGAATCCACGCCATCGAACTGAATGAATACTCGCCGGCCCTTCCACTCCGGTGGTACCTGGAATGCCCTCCGGTACGAACCCACTGGATTGCGCGCCGCGAAATTCGTGAAATCCCTGGGCGGTTCGCCCATGACCCGCGGAGGATCTTTCTTGAAAGGGTAGGGGATGTTCGAGTACACGGGAGTGCCGTAGCCATGCATCTGCCAGTTACTGGGCACCGGAATCTCGGCCCAGTCATTGACGTCGTACTCCGGCTTGAAGAAATCAACCGCTCGGCTGCCGGGATCGGGCGACCAACAAAACTTCCATTCCCCGTTCAGCGAGCGGTGAAACGGTGTTCCTTCTCGTGTGGCCAGCAGGGCGCTGTTGCGGTCAGGATAGGGCAAGGACATCGCTCGCCCCGGTTCCTTGTTGCGTCCGACAACCTTCTCGTTTTCCCAGTCTGGGTGCGCGGCGAACAGCAACTGATGTGACGCCAACATGCACACCAATATCACCAGCCGTAGATAGATCGAACCGTTGGCCATCTTGCCGCCTATCATGCATTGCACCTCGTTGATGTAACTAATGGGATTTGAGCAACTTTCGCGCTCAGAAAGGACGTTCTGCCACTCTCCACACGCCGTTACGGGGAAGTCCGTGGTTTCTCGATCACGTCGACCAGCCCGACGTCGATGTATTGGCCGCCGCGAGTTTGGCGGCAGTGTACGGCCAATGTGTTCTTGTCGACCTTCAGGGCTGCCTGGCCATCCTTGTCCAACGGCAGATCCGTGTACTCCGTCAGGTAGCCCGTGTACGACGCGACCAGCTTGCCGTTCAGGTAGATTTCCGCATCCTCGTCGTGATGGATTCGTAGCTGCACGTTGCTCCAGTCGGTGCTCCCCAACTCGAACGTACGTCGCAGCCAGATGTCGTTGGAGTGCCACTCGGTACGAGCGACCGCGCCCGGCGTGTCCGCCCGGCCGAACCCTCCAATCGCCTCTTTCCACGACGAATCATCGAAATCGGGTGTCTGCCAGCCATCCTTGGGCTCGTCGGTCGTATATCGCCACTTCTGTGGCTCCTTTGCGCTGGTGGGCACAATCACCTTCGTGATGATTATCGGCGGCGGCAGATACAGCGGCGCGTGTACCGCACGCATGTGCGCCAAGTCGAATTTCACCACCTCGCGATCATAGGTCATCAGGCCGTTCACTTCGCCCTCGCAGTCCGATGTCTGCGTATAGACGGCGGCAGCGAGTCCTTTGCCGATCATCGGACGGAGGCGTTGGATCAGTTTGTCGTAGTCGGCCTGCAATTGTTCGAGGCTGGTCAGGTTGCGGTATCCCCAGTTCTTCTTGTCCCACCACAAATGGCCCCGCACGGGGAGTCCCAGCCCGCCGAATTCGCCCAGCACACCGACGCGTTTTTCCTCCACCGGCGGCATGGCCGGTCCAGGGTACTTGTGGATGTCCTTCACATCGCCGCTTCCCTCGTCACTCCAGCCGCTGGCTTCGTTCACTGGACGCGAGGGATCAAGCTCCTTTACCGCCGCCACAACGGCCGGCGTTTCGTGTTGGCCCCAGCCTTCGTTGAAAGGCACCCACATGACGATCGAGGGATGGTTATGAAAGGCGGCGATTACGCGTTTCAACTCCAACTCAAATGCTGAACGAGGGAACTTCGAGCCGTCGCCAACCGGTTCACCGGCACCGCCGCCGCTGGGCATGTCTTGCCAAACCAAGAGCCCCAGCCGATCACAATGATAATACCAACGCGCTGGTTCGACTTTGACGTGTTTGCGAGCCATATTGAAACCGAGCTTCTTGGTGATCTCGACGTCGTACACCAACGCATCGTCGGTCGCGGCTGTATAGAGACCGTCAGGCCACCATCCTTGATCCAGTGGTCCGATCTGGAACAACGCTTCGTTGTTTAGAAACAACCGATTGACGCCGGCTTCGTCCTTCTTGACTTCGATCTTGCGCATGCCAAAATAGCTTGCCACTTCGTCGCCATTCTGAATACCCACCTGCAAACCATAGAGAAACGGCGAATCCGGCGACCACAGCTTGGGGTCCTCGATCGCCAGCAGAATTGTTTCGCCTGCTTTGCCTTCCGCCGATGCAATCTGTTGCTCGCCATCCAGCGCCTTGGCCCACACCACCGCATCGCCGTCGGCCGCCACTGTCAGTCGCAGGCAATTTGAATCGAGGTCGGGCACAATCTTCAACGACTTCACGTGCGTCTCCGGCACCGCCTCCAACCATACCGTCTGCCAGATACCGGTGACCGCCGTATACCAGATACCGCGCGGCTCAAGAACTTGTTTGCCGCGAGGCTGTGGACCTTTGTTCGTTGGATCCCACACGGAAACGACGATCTCCTGTTCGGCTGCGTCGGTCAGAGCATCGGTGATGTCGAAGGTGAACGGATCGTAGCCGCCCTTGTGTTCGCCGATCCGCTGGCCGTTGACAGAGACCTCTGCGTGCCAATCGACGGCCTCGAAGTGCAACAGTAGCCGTTTTGCTTTGGCGAATTCGGGGATGGCAAACGTGCGGCGATACCAGAGTCGATTGTCAGGTGTCACCGTCTTCTTCACACCCGACAGCGCGGATTCGACTGGAAATGGCACCAGGATCTTGCCATCGAATTCCCTAGGCTGTGAGTCATCCTTTCCGCATATCGCATACTCCCACAATCCGTTCAGATTCAGCCAGTCCTTGCGGACCATCTGTGGGCGAGGATACTCGGCGTGGACATTCGCCGGCGACACGTCCTTCGCCCATCGAGTCATCAAGGTACTCTCGGCGGGTTTCCATTCAGCGGCAAGCGTGAATGCGGCTTGGATGGAAAGGCAGGACGCCAAAACGATTCTCAAATACCTCATGCTGTACGTCTCCTTCGGGGCGTAGGGATTCTCGATCTTGATCGTGACCGCGTATTATTTCACGCACGCCGGTATTTCGCTAGCGGTCGGCATGAATGCCCCTTCTATGAAACGCCCCTGAGACAGATCTACAAGGACAACGTCGCGCCGCTTGCACCCTGAGATAACAGGGCCCACAGACGGCATGGCAGACCCACGGATGAAGACTGGACCTTGTCCGTCGGTATGCCGTGCTATCTGCGGGACGTCAGGAAGTGCGATCTACCGTGACTCCGATCCCGTCGTTTAACCGCAGGGCCAGCGGCCCGCGCGTCGGCGGGAACGTTGTGCCGCGTCCTTTCTCGACGTTGTGATTTACGTAGAACGCAACGGTTGCTCCCACGCGCGGCCCGTTGGGCACAGCGGTTAAACGAGTACCCGGACAAGTCAATCCGCATTAGCTTGGCGGGGCGGTTTGATCAGTCATGGGGACGAGGCGGTGTTGGTATTCGGAAGTGTCCATGAGCGCCAAGCCGATGAACAACGCCACGAACAGCAGACCGAAGCTGAAGATCAGAGCGTACAACGGATTGTCGTATCGCAAGTGCATGAAGTAGGCGGCAACCAAGGTCGATTTGACCAGGGCGATTCCCAGCGAGATCCAAATCTCGAAGGAGCCAGTCGGCAGTTGTGAGGCCACGACGGTGATGACGGTCAGCACGACCAAAGCCCCAAACACGCCGACCAGAATCCGCAGCGGCACCGCGTGGCCAAGACCTTCGTCGTGCGAAGCGTCGGAATGAGCCGATGCGTTGGTTTCACTTGTCGCCATTGTTCTTTCCCGCAAAGTCTCGCTCAGTGAATCAGGTAAAGCAGT
>CAZURK010000118.1:0-42628 GCA_964623055.1 uncultured Pirellulaceae bacterium | reverse complement strand
GGATTGCCGAGACTGATTTGGGCGTGGGCGGACAGTCGGAAAGCCAGGGCTTGCCCGGACACCATGGCCCGGGAGTGGCGGTGGGCGACGTGGATGGCGATGGGTGTGCCGAAGTGGTTTATCTGACCAAAGACGGCGCGCTTCATGTGCTCGATGGTGCCGATGGTTCGTTGAAGAGACTCGCCAAGCCGCCGATTCCTGAAGATGCCCAACGGTGGGAATTGGCAATGATCGCCGACTTCTGCGGTCACGGAGGGGATCGCGATATCTTGCTGCAAGCGACGAACAGAAGCGGATACCGCACGGGCAGACACTTGGCCGCCTACCGGTTCGACGGTCTCACGCAAGGCAAGAAGCCGCTGTGGACGACCGACAAGTTCGTTTCATGCGCTCACAACGGCGCTAGGCTCGCGGATCTGGACGGCGATGGGCGCGACGAAGTGCTTGGCGCAACCATCTTCTCGCCGGAAGGCCAACTGCTGACGCAAGCGGCCCCGTTTCGCGGTCACATGGACAGCGTCTTTGTGGCAGACGTGCGACCAGACTTGGCCGGCTTAGAGGTCATCCTTCTCGAAGAGGGCTCCAACTGCGTCCAGGTCCTTGGCCTAAAAGGCCCGATCTGGCGCAGCGACTTTCGTCGTCAGGAACCACAAAACGCCGCCATCGGCCGTTTCAAATCGGGTTCGGACGAGAGATACATCTGGTGTCGATCGCGATACAACCAACACCAGAAGCCTTTCGCCTTCGATTCGCGCGGCCGGAAGGTATTCGACTACAAGATGGATGACGTGGCGCCCAACGGCTGGACGGCCAGCGGCGTCGAGGTCATCCACACGATCGACTGGACAGGTGGCCCGGTCCAGATGGCCTGTGCGAAGGAACGGCACACCAGCGGCGATGTTTGCATTTTTGAGCCGCTGACTGGCCGTTTCGTCGAACATATCAAACAACAGGCCGATCGGCTGTACGTCGCAGACGTGCTGGGCGACTGGCGTGAGGAGATCATCGTGTTGGCCGGAAACGAGCTATCCATCTATCAAAACCCCGCCCCGAACCCACGGCCGGAGCAACCGCGCCTCTGGGCGAACCGCAACTATCGACGACTAAAGCAGTGCCACAACTACTATTCGCCGTAGCGGTGATCAAACCAAGGATGGCTGGAGCCCAATGACCGAGCCGCAGCAATCAAAATGGAGACTTACCCTCAGGCGAGCGCTCGTGTCGATATCACTCTTTTGCATCGCTAGTGCTTGCTCTGGGTATGCAATTGCGCGTACGACGGCGTGGGCCCGTGATCCGGTCGGGATGACGTTCGACAAGTTTCTGTGCGTCCCTTGCGCACTGCTGTACGGCGCTGCGATTGGTTGCATTGTCGGGTACAAATGGACGTTTGTCGGGGCGTTGATCGGGCTTGCCTGTTCCTGCGTCTATCTCTATGCCGCCATGGGCCCCCTCCCATGAGCGCAGCCGCTGCTCGCGATAGCCGACTCCCAAGGCTTGCCATCGGAGTTGTGCCCAATGGGGCATAGCCTACGAAGGCGAATGCGGAGGTGAAACAACAGTCGGCGGGCCTCATTCCTCTTGCGCTTTCACATCAAGACCGATCAGCGAGGCGTCGTTGCCGCGATTGTGCGTGTAAAGAATTTCTCCATGGCGGGGTAGGTTTCGTCGGAGTGTTGGCCGAAGACGCCGTGGCCGTCTCCTTCGTAGCGCATGTATGTCACGTCTTCTGCGCCGGCCGTCTTCAATGCCTCGACAAACCGATCTCCGTGCGCGATTGGTACAGTGCGGTCGTTCGTGCCGTGAACGACCAGAAACGGCGGTGCGTCGGCTCGCACGTGCGTGATTGGCGATGCCTTCTTTGCTCGCTCGGCAAACGTCTCTTCAGGGCCGGCCAATAATCCTCGTTTCAGAAAAGTGTTGTCGCGTGCGCCTCCCCAATTGGTGAAGTCGGTCGGCGTGGCCGAGCAGCAGACGGCTTGGACAAGGCTAGATTGATCCTGATACGGGCCGTCGCCTTCGAGTCCTACATCCGGGCCGACCAGACCGAGCATGGAGACGAGGTGGGCGCCGGCCGAGTTTCCGTAGGCTCCGATTCGTTTGGGATCGACATTGTGTTTCTCAGCATTTGCCCGAAGCCAGCGTACCGCACACTTCACGTCTTCGACACACGCGGGAAACGGGGCTTCGTCCGTCAGTCGGTAGTTCACCGAAATGCAAACGTATCCTTGAGCCGCGAACCGCAGAGGCAACGATCGCCATTGGCCGCCGCCCTTGTCGCCACCTCGCCAACCGCCTCCGTGAACGAAGACAACCGCGGGCCGAGGTGTTTCGCCTCGCTCTTTCGGTATTGCCAGATCAAGTAGCCATTTGTCGTTGCCCTCGCGGTAGGCGACGTCCGTGGTCAGTTCTACGTTGTCTGGCACGACAATCGGTTTCCGAGCACCCGGCCTGGATTTCGGCGGTCGTGCGCCAGGACGTTGCTTGGCGCGAAACCGTTGGGCTAGCTTCTTCAGTTCGTCCTCGTCGATGAATCCGTCGCTATTCTCGTCAACTCGATCAAAGAACCGTTTCAGTTGTTCACCCGCTTCGTCTTTACTGATCTTGCCGTCGCCGTCTTTGTCGTTGGCTTTAAGCCGTTCAGCAAAAGTGCTCGCCGGACGACGTTGCCCGCGATTCTCCTGCTCGGCCGCACCGATCGCGACAGTCAAGCCGATCACTACAGTTGCGAATGCAAATGCTCGTCTCATGGTTGTTGCCTCCTAAGTTGTTAGACAGCGCCACCTTGACGTCCCAGAGTAACCGAAGCGTAAGCGAAGGAACAAGTTGAGGCAATTCCCTCGCTTACGCTTCAGGTTATTATTCCGCGATTCTTGAGGACTGGATTTGCACCGCGTAGAATGGTCTTCGCCGCCCGTGTGCGAGCAATCGGTTGATGCAACCTCGCAGTTGTCAGGAACGAAGCATGTGTAAGACGTTCGACGAAATGTACCGCCGCTCGCTGGAAGATCGGGACGGTTTCTGGGCAGAGGCCGCCCTGAGCGTCGACTGGCACAAGAAGTGGGACAAGGTTCTGGACGACTCCAACCTGCCCTTCTATCGCTGGTTTAGGGGAGGCGAACTGAATACCTGTCACAACGCTCTGGATCGTCATGTCGAGAGCGGCCGGGACGACCAGTTGGCACTGATCTACGACAGCCCGGTCACCGGCGTACAGCGGAAGTTCACTTATGGAGAATTGCGTGACAGAGTGGCTCTGTTCGCTGGCGCCCTGGCCAGACAGGGCGTTGGCAAGGGCCACCGGGTCGTCCTCTACATGCCGATGGTACCTGAGGCCGTGATTTCCATGCTGGCCTGTGCTCGCATCGGAGCGGTGCATTCGGTCGTATTCGGGGGCTTTGCCGCGAACGAACTGGCCAGTCGCATCGACGACGCCAAACCGAAACTGATCGTTTCGGCGTCGTGCGGCGTCGAGCCCAACCGGGTTGTCGAGTACAAGACGCTGTTGGACAAGGCGATTGATCTTTCCACCCACAAACCCGATAAGTGCATTATTCTGCAGCGCCCCCAGGCCGAAGCCAGCATGACCGCGGGGCGCGATATCGAATGGAACGATTCAGAGGAAGGAGTCGATCCGAGCGATTGCGTGCCGGTAGCCGCCACAGATCCACTCTACATCCTCTACACGTCCGGCACGACAGGCCAGCCCAAGGGCGTGGTACGAGACAATGGGGGACACGCCGTGGCCATGACGTGGTCGATGCAGAACATCTACGGTGTCCAGCCGGGCGATGTTTACTGGGCGGCCTCCGACGTCGGCTGGGTTGTGGGGCATTCTTACATCGTTTACGGCCCTCTGCTGAACGGCAATACCACCATCCTGTTCGAGGGCAAGCCAGTCGGAACGCCGGATCCGGGAGTTTTTTGGCGAGTTGCCTCCGAGCACCGAGTCGGAGTGCTATTCACTGCGCCCACCGCGATCCGAGCGATCAAGAGAGAAGACTCCAACGGCGAATACATGAGGAAATATGACATGTCCAACCTCCGCACGCTATTCCTCGCGGGCGAGCGATGCGATCCCGATACCCTTCATTGGGCCGAGAAGGTGTTGCAGGTTCCGGTCATTGATCACTGGTGGCAGACGGAGACCGGCTGGGCTATCGCGGCCAACTGCATGGGCATCGAGCGTTTGCCGGTAAAAAGTGGATCGTCTGCGCGCGCGGTCTGCGGGTACGACGTGCAAGTGCTGGACCATCTGGGCAAACAGCTACCGGACGGCGAAATTGGCACGCTGGCGATCAAGCTCCCGCTGCCACCGGGCACGTTGCCCACCCTGTGGAACGCGGATCAGCGCTACAAGGATTCTTACCTAAGCCGTTTCGAGGGCTATTACCTCACAGGCGACGCCGGCTACCGGGACGACGGTGGCTACCTGTGGATCATGAGCCGCACGGACGACGTCATCAACACTGCCGGCCACCGGCTCTCCACCGGCGCGATGGAGGAGATTCTAGCCTCGCATGCCGATGTCGCCGAGTGTGCGGTGTTTGGCGTCGACGACGATTTGAAGGGCGAGTTGCCGCTGGGCATGGTGGTCTTGAAGGCTGGCTCTGACCGCAGCGATGAGGAACTGCGCAGTGAACTGGTGGCCCTGGTGCGCGAGAAAATTGGTCCGGTAGCCGCATTCAAGCTCGTGACGATGGTGAAGCGTCTGCCGAAGACTCGATCAGGCAAGATCCTCCGCGGCACGATGAAGAGCATTGCAGACGGCAAGCAATGGAAGGTGCCGGCCACGATCGACGATCCGGAAATCCTCGACGAGATCACCCAGTCCCTCGCGGGACTCGGATACCCAATCGCGACGAAGCCGTAGGATCGCGGAACTCAGCAGGGATGTTCAACCCGGCAGCGAACCGGTAGTATGCAGTCTGGATCCGAGACACGATGCAAGGAGGCGGGGAGTTGATTCGCCGCGAAGTTTGACGAGATGACCGTGAACGCGCATACCCCCCAACGCATTTTGATTGGCAAGGTCGGCCTCGACGGACACGACCGCGGCGCAAAGTTCTTGATCCGTGCCTTGCGCGACGCCGGGTATGAAGTCATTTATACCGGCATTCGGCGGACCCCCGAACAAATCGTCCGGACTGCCATCGACGAAGACGTCGACGTGATTGGTCTGAGCCTGTTGAGCGGTGCTCACAACGAACTCTTTGCACGGGTGGCTGAACTGCTGAACGAAGAGGATGCCGAGGACATTGTTCTGCTGGCAGGCGGGACGATTCCCGAGAAGGACATACCCCATCTTCAAGCCCTGGGTTTCCGGCATGTGTTCACACCTGGAACCGCCCTATCAGAGATCCTCTCCGCCTTGGAACAGGAGTTGACGAGTCGGGAATGAATGAACTCGTGGACAAACTGCGACAGGGCGATCGTCGTGCGATGGCTCGGGCGATGTCACGCGTCGATCCAACGGGGCGCACGGAACCAGCGCTCGAAGTTTGCCTGCGTCAGTCGACTGGTCAGATTCCGTGGTGGGGATTTACCGGCCCGCCGGGCGTAGGAAAGTCGACGCTGATCGACGCCCTCTTGGTCCGGTTGCGCGATCGTGGGCACCGAATCGGCGTGCTGGCGGTCGATCCAAGCTCGCCTCGGTCGAATGGCGCATTGCTGGGCGATCGTGTCCGCATGATGCGACACGCCCTGGATGCCGATGTCTTCATCCGATCGCTTGCCACTCATGGGCACGAGGGTGGTCTGTCCGATACGACGCTGCAGTGCGCCCGGTTGCTGGAGTTGGCCGGCTACGACCCCGTGTTGATCGAGACGGTCGGCGTGGGGCAAAACGAACTTGAGATCGCGTCAGTAGCGGACGTTTGCGTGGTGGTGCTGGGGCCGGGGCACGGCGACGACATCCAATTGATCAAAGCAGGACTGCTGGAGATTGCCGACATCGTGGTCGTGAACAAGTGTGATTTGCCAGAGTCGCGTCGACTGCTCAAAGAGGTCCGTGAGGAACTGGCGGGCGCTGCGCTCGCGCGAGGTGGTGGTCGGTACGAACCAGCGGCCGAAAGCAAATTCGAGAGTACGGCCGATGCCGCTGGCGGTCCCGAGGTCGTGGAGCTTGAGGCGAAGTCTGGGCGAGGCGTGGAGAAGCTGCTAGAGAAGCTCCTCGAACTGGATCGTGCCCGCCGCACGCCGGAGACGCAGGTCTGCCGTGACGAACGGCGCGTGCTGAATGAGATTCGACGAGGTGCGATGGCTGCCTGTGGACGGTCGGTGGAGCGTATGCTCGCCGGTTCCGCAGCGAAGCAGTGGATCGCCAAACTGAACCAAGGCGAGTCCACGCTGGATACGGTCATATCGCAGTTGGCCGCTTCGGCATTGGCCGAGGTGCAGCAGGCTACAACCGACGATTGAAAGCAGGAATGGCTGAGTCTCTGCAAAAGCGTTTTGAAAAATGGAAGGCCGAGACATTGGCGTCGGCCGCCGCAAAGGTGCCTGAATGTGCCGAGCGGACCGTGACCGCGTCGGGCCAGACGATCGACGGGCTCTACCTTCCCGCTGCCACGAGAGACGAACGCGCTGACGCCGCGTATCTCGAACAGGTTGGCTTTCCCGGCGAGTATCCTTACACGCGGGGCGTGCAGCCGACCATGTACCGCTCGCGACTCTGGACCATGCGCCAGTACGCTGGGTTCGCCGACGCCGAGGAGACCAACCAGCGTTACCGCTTCCTGTTGGATCAGGGACAGACTGGCCTGAGCGTGGCGTTCGACCTGCCGACACAGATCGGGTACGACAGCGACCACGCGCTGGCATTGGGCGAGGTCGGAAAAGTCGGCGTTGCCATCGACACGCTGGCTGACATAGAGATCCTGTTCGACGGCATTCCGCTCGACCGGGTCTCCACTTCGATGACCATCAATTCGCCGGCGGCGGTCCTTTTGGCGATGTACATCGCTGTGGGCGCCAAGCAGGGCGTCGCGGCACACCAGCTTTCCGGCACAATTCAAAACGATGTGCTGAAGGAGTACATTGCCCGCGGTACTTACATCTTCCCGCCCGGTCCATCGCTCAGACTGATCACCAATATCTTCGAGTACGCCGCCGAGCACCTGCCGCAGTTCAACACGATCAGCGTCAGCGGTTACCACATGCGCGAAGCCGGATCGACCGCGGCGCAGGAGATAGGCTTCACGCTTGCGGATGGGATCGCGTACGTCGACGCGGCCTTGAGCGCGGGCCTCGATGTCGACCGCTTTGCCCCAAGGATCTCGTTCTTCTTTGGCGCCATGACGGACGTGCTGGAGGAGGTGGCCAAATTCCGCGCGGCTCGGAGGCTTTGGGCGCGGATCATGAAAGATCGGTTTGGCGCCAAAGACCCGCGTAGCTGCATGTTCCGCTTCCATACGCAGACCTGTGGCGCCACGCTGACCGCCCAACAGGTGGACAACAACGTGGTCCGCGTGACGCTGCAGGCTTTGGCGGCTGTGCTTGGTGGGACGCAGTCGCTACACACCAACAGCCGTGACGAAGCCCTCGCGCTGCCAACCGAAGAGGCCGTCCAATTGGCACTGCGCACTCAGCAGATCATCGCCCACGAATCTGGTGTGACCCACACGGTCGATCCGCTGGCAGGGAGTTACTGCATCGAGAATCTGACAGATCGAATCGAAGCCGAATCGGCAGCGTACATCAACAAGATTGATGAGATTGGCGGGATGGTCCGCGCGATTGAACAGCACTATCCCCAAGCCGAAATCGAACAGTCTTCATACCGATACCAGCAGGAGACCGAACGCAAGGAGCGCGTGATCGTAGGTGTCAATCGCTACGACACCGAAAAGGACGCTCAGCCGGAGACCTTGACCATCAGCGAACAGGCGGCGCGTCGACAGATCGACAGGCTCCACCAAGTGCGTGCCGAACGCAACGCCTCGGCCGTCGGCGGCGCGCTAAGGGCTCTCGAAACAGCCGCCCGTAGTGATGCCAACCTCATGCCCCTGATTCTTGACGCAGTGCAGGCGTACGCATCGGTGGGCGAGATATGCGACGCGTTGCGCCGTGTGTTCGGCGAGTACGAGGAAAGCACGATATAGGGAGCGCACGGTGCAACCTCCAATCTGCATCGACCATCTGGGCATAGCTGTCGAATCTCTTGAGGAAGCAAGTCGTCTGTACCGCGACGCTTTCGGTTTGGCGTGCGGCGGGACCGAGGAGATACCGGACCAGAAGGTGCGGGTTGCCTTTTCCCAGATCGGGGAAGTCCGGATCGAGTTGCTCGAACCCACCGCCAGCGATAGCCCGATTGCGAAGTTTCTGGAAAAGAAAGGCCCTGGGCTGCATCACGTCGCGTACCGAGTCGCTAATCTAGTGGCTACGCTTGAAACGCTGAAGTCAGCCGGTGTACGACTCATCGACGAAAGGCCGCGCCCCGGGGCCCACGGAATGCAAATTGCCTTCGCCCACCCCAAGAGCACAGGTGGCGTCCTGACAGAGTTCTGTCAGCAAGGCTAGTGGGTACTACTGCATCGCGCCGCCGACTCGAGAGCGGCGTCGTTCTGGACGATGACCTCTTCCGGTTTCCACATGCGCGTACCGCGCTCTTGCAGTTCGACCAAACAGCCACCTTCGGCCACGTATTTGAGTAGTTCTGCCAGACGCATGGGCAACCTTTCCGTGCTTACGCATCCGTCCACGAACCCGCGACTTAGGAGCCACGCGCCGCTCTGGAAGTCGGCTGCTACCTTGCGCCGCCGAAACTGGTTCCGAAACTGCTCGATGACTCGCTTGCCGGTGAAGCCGATGTTGGCTGAACCTTCCACCACGATCATGTAGTCGCCACGCAGTCCGTAGCTGATCGCCGTCCCGCCCAGCGTCGGGTCGCAGATGACCGAGATGTGCGGCACACCGGCCTCCTCCAACGCGTTCAGGGCATGATGAATCTTTGGGATGTTGCGATGCATCGACGGCGTGCCTTCCTGCATCCGTGCTCCACCGCCCAACGCGATCGAGATCATCGGCCTCCGAATATCGAGGGCTTGCCCGGCCGCGTAGCGAAACTTCTCGCCAATTTCGTCGCATAGACTGCTTCCGACCAGACCGAAATTGTTGACTGCCAGAACGACATCAAAGCCGCCAATCTTGGCGATGCCCGTGACCAGCCCCGTGTCGAGCCCGGTTTGCTTGGTCCCGCGAGCCAGGGATTCTTGATAACCGGGGAATCCGAGTTGGTCGACCGAGCAGTATGCGAGTGTTTCGGCGAATTCCCGGAACGAGTCTTCATCGGCAAGTTGTCGGATCCAGCAAACAGGGTGGAACCGCCGGTAGGTGCTGGTGCCCCCGTTGGGGCTGAATGGATGCGACCCGCTCGGAGGTCCGTAACGCCGCTCCAGCAAAAGGTCATGAATCTGCGCCCACTGCGTCTTGCTCAGGCAGTCGGCGTCGATCCCCAGGATTTTGCTCACATACACGGCGTCCGCCCGCTGGGCCGCGTAGATCATTCGCGCGACCTCCTGGCGAGCTTCCGATTGGGCCTTCGCCGCGCCTTCGTCCAGCGGCTGGCCGTTCTTCTCCACCCGCTGAGCGAAGTATTCGTTGAGCGCGTCGAGCACACGGGCATAAACTCGGGTCTGTTCGCACGCCAACTTCGCCAGCGTGTCCGTTTGCCGTTTAGCGTCCGACCCGCCCCACAAACCCATGGCAAAGAACTTCTCACGGCGCACTTGTTCGGCCCGCCCACCGCTCATACCCAGAAGCTGAGCCAAGTTCCGTTCGACAGCCTCTTTGCCCTTGGCCAAGAGTTCGTCCGGGTAGCGATGCCCCGGATGCAACCCCTCCTTGACGACCTCATCCACGGAGCCTTGATCAAACGCGTCAGCCGCGGTCAGTCGTAACCCCCTGGCCGCGCGGCGAATCGCATCGGGCTCCCGGGTGCGAAACAGAATCGACGCACAAGCGCCTGGGCTGATCACCATGTACGTTGCGTACTCGTTCATGATCGTCCGGTTCGTCGGCGTGAAGGCGATCGCCCCACCGCTTGCCCCCAGACTGATGATGTAGGACAGATTTGGCGTTCTCAGGGATGTGGTCTTGCGGATCACTTCGTTGATGGCAAACGCCTGACCCTGCTCCTCGGAATACTCCGAGGGGTCGGCGCCGTGCGTGTCCACGAACACCACCACGGGCCAGCCCCGCTGGTCAGCCAAATCCATGGCATAGACGGCCTTGCGATACCCGTCCGGGAAGCCCATACCCTGGTTCCAGCGTTGGTACTCCTCAGGCGGCAGCTTGACCAAGTCTTCCCACTGCGAGGAAGGCCCCGTCTGCTGGCCGACGAACATGACGTCGACGGGTTCTCCGTCGAGTTCGATCTTGCCCTCGCCAGCGACAACGAGGTGGTCGCCCTGGATGTCCGGGTTCTGGAAGAAGCGCACGTCGTGAAAGATGTGTTGAACGTAGTCGAGCGTCTTCGGTCGCAGAGGATTGCGGGCAAGGAGGAACGTGTCGACGGCGTCAAGATTGTCGTAGACCTGATGCTCACACGCCTGCCGCTCTGCCCAAAGATCCTCATAACTCGGATCCGCTTCAGGGAGGCCCGCGAGCTGGTCGTCAAACGCTTTGAGATCCTTCTCAAACGGCAGAAAGAATGACACGATGTCCTCTCCAGTCGTGCGGATGTCCTCTCTGGGTGTGCCCCGCCGCGAGCCTCAATAACTGCCCGCCGTTGACTCACCATCGGGCTGCCAACGCTACACCTATCCTACTCTACATGGCTATTTTTGCGAGGAGTATATCACAACAAACAGGCTGGATTCTACCACCGAAGTCGCATTCTACTTGAAGGACACGATGGCACCGGACGTGAGGCTCAGGACAATGCATCCCCGTGCCGCGCACATACCGTCAAAGACTGGCGGCGCCTCGATGGATATCTGCGATAGGCTCTTGCCTGTCGAGGCGTCTACGACGCCAAGCAAACCGCCCTGCTCGCCGCGCAGGACCGCGGTAGTCGCGAAGGCCGTGACGGGCGGCCCGGCCGTTACCAATCGGCCGGCATTTGAATTCCCTGAATCAGAGGCACCGGCCAGGATCATGGCTCGGACCATCATCGGGTAGTTGGCATCCGACCAGATCTTGCCCGCGGGAGCTGTTTTACCTCTTCTCACGGCCTTACTCTTTGCCCTTGGCGGAGAAGGCGGCTTCACGGCACCGGCCGCGGCACAGAACAGATGGTATCTGTTGTTGTTAACCCGACCATAGCCGTAGACATGTTTCCCGTCGCAGACCAGCAGACGGCCGAATGGTGCCCCACCCGCACGCCCGAGACCCCCTCCAGGCCCATTCTTGAAACGTGTGCCATAGACCATGTAGAAACGGTGCCACCAGGTATCGTCAAGGAACCCGCCGACACTGTACAAATGCTCCTGAGGCTCGTCGGACATCGTTCCATCGAGCGACAAGCGGGCCTCGCGCACAAAGATCGACTCACCCTTGCTCGACGGAACGTCGTACAACAGGCCGGGCATGAAGAGATCGTCGATTTGTTCCTCTGCCTGACGTCCTGTTTCGGGATCACGATTGTAGATCTGCCTGGTCAGTTGCGCCTTGCCGGTCCATGCATCCAACTTGATAAAATACATGCCGCCGTCAAGGTTCGAACTGCGCCCGGCCAAGGCATACACGACTCCGTCGCGTACCAGCACACTGCCGGCGATGGGCCAAGGTGATTCGAGTTGATCCCAGGCGACGATCGAAGCCTGTTGCGGAGCCGCAAAGAAACGCCAGACCAACTTTCCGTCGGCCGCGTTCAGGCACTGGATCGAACCGTCGACCGATCCGAAGTAGACACGCCCCCTGCAATACGTAGGGGGCGAGTCGACGCGGCCGCCGGCGATGTACGACCAAAGCTCCTTGCCCGTTTCCAGGTCCAAGGCGTAGGTCGTGTGACGGTCGACCGCACTGACGAAGACCTTGCCGTCCGCCGATGTCGGCGCACTCAGCTTGCCGCGCAGATCACTTCGCCATGCCACTGCCAGGCGATCAGCGACCGGCACGCTGCCGTAACCGCTACGGGTATTGTCGTGGCGAAACGTTGGCCAATCTTCTTCAGAGGTCAGAGGTCGGAGATCAGAGGTCAGATTGCCTGCGGCTGCCGAGGACGCTCGCTCCCCGTTTCTGACTTCTGAGTACGCCGGCCCTTTCGACAATCGGGTGATGTTCTCGTCCGTCCATCCAGCTTCTTTGCGGCTGCTGTAAGCAAAAAAGCCATTCATTTTGCTGGCGTTGTAACACGCGCAGGGATGCGGAGGCGTGTAGAGCAGTCCGTTGGCCGGCATCACGCCGTACTGGCACGCACCGCGTGTCCAGCAATTGCGTAGGCTGGGACCGTCCGTCAGGTTGATGAATTCGATCCCGGTCCGTCCCATGATGATGTAGCGGTCGGTCGCCTTGTTGCGGTAGCAGCGATGGTGGTGGCTTAACGTAAACGCTTCTGCAGCGTCGATGGTCTTCTTTACCTCCCCGGTACGCAGATCGCGCCCTGTGACGTTTTCAATGTAGAAATCCTGGCCCAACATCTGATCTAGAATCGGTCGCGTCCGCTCGAAGAAAAAGCGTGCAGGCCCCCGTGACACCCACGCCAACCCGTCGATAACAAAAACGTCGACAGCTCCATGAAAACACTCTGCCGCCTCGTCCTGCCACAGCACTTTGCCATCCTCAGCCGACAAGGCGGTCACCAAGCCCAAACCACCATGTTGGAGCATTCCGGACAGAAGGACCGGGTTCTGCTTCCACTCGTCGGGATAATCCACAGCTCGGTCGCCGCACAATACCACGCCATCGTGATACACAATCGTCGGCGAAAGCCACGAAGGCCGTTTGGGTACGGAGGGTAGCGGCTGGCGCCAACCGACTTGGCCAGTCTTTCGGTCGATCGCCACAACGGCCTGGCCATCGTGAAAGAACAGGCATCGCTGGCCGACGGCAAGTGTGGCCGGCAGAACGGTTCGCGCCGGTTCATCTTTGTTCTCCCAGAGACTCTCGCCGCTCGACGCGGAAACGGCAAGAATCCGACGGTCCCGGGCTCCGCCGACACCGGTTGAGACTAAGTACAACGTACCATCGATATAAAGAACCTCGTCCACGCCTTTGGTACCCTCGTAGTTTTTGAGCGTCGTGCCCGTGGCAGCATCCAGACACGACAGGGGACCTCCGTAGTTCATCGTCGCATAGACACGATCGCCAACTGCCACCAAACGCCGGGACAACTGTACGGGTCCGCTGCGGAAACGGGTTTGGGTCGATTCCCATTCCTGGATGGGCCGTTCCCACAATGTAACGCCGCTAAAGGCATCCCTGGCGATAAGACGCCATTCGGCCGGCAAGGCGATCGAAAGAGCCGGTGCGCGGTCCTCGATCGAAAACAGCCGTCCGCCAGCACTGACCACGGCGCTAACACTGGACAAACGATCGTGGTGACGCCCGTACACCGGATCGGAAATCCACTGGAGACAGCGAGGCGGCCCTACAACCGTATCGTGCGATACCGCATTGTTATCCGGACCGTGCAAGTAATGCGTCCACTCGTCGATCTCGTCAGGCCAGGGCTTTTTGAAAGGCTGAAGGCTGGAGTCTGAAGGCTGAAGGGAGATCGCGACACCTCCTGGCGCCAACACGCGCACAAGCTCTTCCCTTGGCACTTGGCACTTGCCACTTGCCACCACCAAATTCACCAGATTGTCGACGTAGGGCAACCGTTGGCCGTCAAACACGGCGGCCGACACTCTCCCGCCAAGCCCGAGCGATTGGATGTGGCCCCGCGTCTTCTCGATGTTCTCCGGATCGGTGTCAAGTCCTTGGACAAGATAGGAATCACCTGCCCGCAGTGCTGCAGTCAGCTTTCCGTCGCCGCAGTCGACATGGACGACCAGTCCCCCTTTGATTCCCGTTGCCTTCAATATGTCTTCCGCCGATTGCTCCGCCCATGCCAACGAGCATATAAGCAACGCAGCAGTAACCGCGGACAAAACGGTAAATCTCATTGCCGTCTCCTTGATTCGTGACGAATGGCACGACAATGTGGTGCCAACTCCAGCTCAATAGTGTAGCAGTTGACTCCTACTTTGTCCCGAATGGTAGACAGACGCACTGGAGTTAAATGAGCGGTCGGCAACCTGTGCGTGGGCCGACTACTTCGTGCGGCGAAGCCACGATTCTGCGATCTCGTGCAGATCGGGGGCTTCGTCTTGCTTGGGACTGAAGTAGTGCCGCTCGAGCCGCGTGATCGAAGCTGTCAACTCTTGCTGACCGGTTTCATCCAGGCCGTTGTTTGACTGGATGTGCTTCAGTAGCCCCAGCACGGTAAAGGGCGTGACATCTTCGGGCATCCGAAAACGTTCCCTCACGACTTCAGGGATCGCGCGTCTGGTGAGTCGCCACACGATGACGAGTGCCATGACCGTGAGTACGACGGCCACAATGCCCCAGACCCAGGCGTAGCCAAGTTGGCCATATCGCTCTTCCAGCGAGATCTGTTGGTCAACCGCCAGTAGGTCCGCGTCGACATAGCGCTGATAAACGACTTCCTTTGTTGGCAGAAGGGCCTGGGCAAAACCGAAGGTCTTCGGCAACTCGGGCAGATCCTCCTGGGCCTGCATCGTCACCATCCAGGTGCGTTCTGACAGGACAAGGGTGTCCTCACTTTCCGTGTCGAACTGCGATACGGACAGGCCTTGGTCTTCCGTTTCGACGACGTCAAAGTACTCGGGTTTCACGCTAAGAAGGTCTTCGATCTTGGGGACCAATCCCTGGGCCGTGGCCTTGATTTCAAGGATCAGCTTTCCTTCGGCTGCCTGGCGTTCGTCAAGCGTCTGCGTGATTGACAAGTTCTGAATTGGGCGTGATTCGCCGTCAGCCAGTGATGCGTCAATCGGCACGGCGGGCGACTCGATAGGGATAATGGCGTAGCCGGAGGTGTCCAGGAAATCCAAGTCGAGTCGCACGGGCGGAATCTTGTCGACCTCCGGCCCTCTGGCTTTCAGCAAGAGATAGGCATACGGCGTGCGACGCCATCCGTATTCGGACATGGCCTTTGAATTGACATCGTCCGTCTGGAAGGTCACCGACAGCACTTCGAATTGCTCGCTCATCGCTTGCTGAACGATCTCCTCGAACTTATCCCGATAGTCCTCCGTCGGCCGACCGTAGTTGTACCGATACGAACGGCTGGTGTTCTGATTCTGCAGGTAGCGTCCAAAGCCCCCCGACTCGCGTTCGATTTCGCGAGTGTGGCGGATATTCACAAACACGCCAAACGGTCGCTCGTGTCCCACGACGTCGCTTCCGTCGACGACCGTCTCCAGCTTGAGTTCCGTCACCAAGTCTTTGTAGTAGTCGAAAACCTTGCGAGCCTCGCTCGCTCGTTTGTGGTCTCCCACAATGTCGAGACCGTTTTTAACGTAGCGGTACTTGACCGCAGGATTCACGGCGCTCATGCGCGTGAACAGTGTGTTGGCGAACATGGCCATGTGTCGATCGGCGGTCTCGTCGGCCAGCGCCTGAATCGACTGTCGAATCAATGCGGGCTGCCGAAGATCGGGAACGTTGTCTTCCCGGACGTGCTGCAAGTCGCACGCGCCCAAACTGGCGTAGTACCACAATTCGTAGACCCGTGTCGTTTCTTCGTCTTCACGAAGGTCCTTCGACTGAGCTGCATATAACTCGGCCGCCTTCTGGAACTCGGCAAACGAGCGACTGCGTCGCTCGCTGAACTCTGAACTCTTGGCGATTTCCTGGCGGTAGTTGTTTTCGTCGTGATCCAGGGACGCCTTTGCCAGTTGCAGCGCCCAGTGATCCGGATGCTTCTGCAGACCGCCCTTGATTACTTGTCGCGCTACGACGTAGCCCCGCAACACTTCGGCTTGGATGTCCTTCTGTTTGCGCTTGGTCTTTTTGTCCTCCTGAACCGCCGGCTGGCGCCAGACGCCGATCAGATTCGCCCGCATCTGCTGAGCCAGTTCGGCCAGCGTCTTGGGTTCCAGGTCGTCCAGCGACCCAAACACCGATTCGATCGCTTCCAGGCGGTACACCTCGGCGCTGCTGTGGCACGTTGTGAAAGCGCGGGTTAGCAACTGCTCGTCCAGGTCGCCCAGCGGCAAAGCCTGTAGCCGCTTGACCAACTCGGCAAGTTCCTTCAAGTTCCGCTCCTGCTTGGAGCGTGTCAAAGGAATGCTCTCGGCCTTACGTTCGTATCCGTACATATACATGTAGTAGTTGGTTCGGTTTCGCGACGCGTTCGGGTCATGATTTCGCGTCCACACTCGCAGGAACTCGTCGACCAAATCCTCGGCCATCTCCGGATGCTGACTGGCCAGTTGTTCGATATAGGGGAAAGCCTTGTCTTCTTCGTCCACTTTCAGGTAAAGCTGAGCTAAGATCATGTCGAACTTTGGCCGCATGCTCTCGCTGACACGCTCCATCCATGCCTGGCCCGGCTTGATCTCCAGCAGTTCGGTCGTCTTGACAGCCTGCAGTGAACCGGTGCTACGAGGCATGTGCATCATTTCGTTCTCGTCGAAATAGAAGTAGTTGCCATACCTGTCGCGTCTTAGCCGCGGGCCCGAGCTGCTCGACTGATCCCGTTGATAGGAAACGACGGCTTCCCTGAGCCAGTTGGCGGCCAGCAGATCCAACATTTCCTTCCACTGGTCTGCTCGTTCTTCGGAGGCTTCGAGCAACGCCTCGACCGCGGTCGTTTGGAATTGCAGCGACTTGAGCCGAAAGTTGGCATCTCGCGCGTGAGTCTGCAAGCCGGTGGCCGCGGCCGATCCGATGGCGGCGATGATCTCGATTCCACGTTGCGGTTCATCGGTGAAGCTTTCGTTCAACCACTTCTGCCCGAATTCTTCGCGGACCTTGGGCGCCAGTTCGACAGCCCTCCGGAGAGCTTCCTCTCGCTCTTCCTTCTTGATATCTCCCAGTGAAAAAACTGCCTGCGTCACATGCCACGCCTCGTCCAAGTGCTCGGGCTCCTTTTCCTTGGCATGCAACGCCAGATAGTAGCGGGATAGCAAGTTCAGCGCCTGGTGGTCCTTCTCCTGCCGTGCCTCCTCGACGCTTGGGAGGAATTCGCCTGCTTTGATCACTTGGCCAGCCGCCATCAACAACTGGGCAATTTGCCGACGAGTGAAGATGGCTTTATCATCTGGTTCGGATAGAACTTGCTCCAGACGAGCCATCAGCGACTCGATCGCGTTTCCATCTTGGATCGCCAGCCGGAGGATACTGCCAAGGCTGGCGACATCTTCTTTCTCCAACTCGAAGGGAGCGGCGTCCGCAAGTGCGATGACGTCATCGAACGAGAACTTGTTCTGTTCTGGGCTCTTTGTACCTTGCTGCGAATTGCGTGCTTGAATCAGTTGCGCAAATTGGGCCTCCAACTCCGGAGGCAAACCCGGAGGTACGCCCTTCGGCACATTGCGGAGCGCCTGCAGCAACTGGCGATAAGCTGTCTTGCCTTCCTCTTCGGAAAGCGATGCCAGGAAGCTTTTCACATCCGTCCAGTTCCCCAATGTCACGTCGCGCTGGAACTGCTTCAGCTCCTCGTCGAACGGATCGGGCTCCGGCTTTTCGCTGTCGGGGTCTTCCTCCGACGTATCCTCGGGTGGATCGTCTTCGGTTTCTGGCTCGGGTTTCTCGTTAGACTTGGCCCACTCCTTCAGTATGTGCGAAGGGCGCCGATCGAACGTGAGCTTCTGAAGCTTCTGCTGACGTTCCGCCTTCTTCTTCTCCTCTTCCTGCTTCTTCTTTGCTTCCGGATCCTCTGGTTCGTCGCTTGCCCCGTCAGCTTTCGCCTCCTCCTCTTCTTCTTCAACTTCTGCGACCGTTGGTGCCCCGTAAGGATTGGCCCTCCCTCCAAAGGGGTCTGGGGCGGCCCCCGGCGGTTGCGCAACGCTGGTCACTACATGAGTGGAGAGCATTGCCGAAAAAGTGCACGCAATGGAAATCAACAACCTAGTCATCTGTCGATGGCCCTTTGCCTAAGAGCATATCCCGAGATCCGTAGCGGAAGTCGCAAGACTTCCGATCCGATGGGCAAGATGTCGGAATTCTTGCGAATCCCGCTACCAGAACAACACCGCGAAAAACGCGCCGATGTTGGCAGGTGTACGTCCGTAGCCCAGCGTCAGCGATCATGAACCACGTCCGTCCGGCGGTGGGCCTGAACTGGCGCCACGAGCATCTTCCGCTTTCTGTCCACCCTTCTTGCCCATCCCCTTCTTGCCGCGACCGCGGCCTTTGCCACTGGCACAGCCTTGTCACTGGCTCGGTAACGGTAGCCCTTGTAGATCGCTGAGATCCATGCGCGCCAACCGGATCGAGGACTCCAAATCCTCACGATATCGTTGGGCGTCCTGTTCGTCGCCGGATTGCTCGGACTGCTGTGCCAGCAAATGAAACGATTGACGCGCCGCTTCGATCTCCGGCTCCCACACGTCCCGTGGCGCGCCCTCCAACCGCATCAACCACGTCATGTAGTACTGGGCGTTAGCCAAAGTTGCACGTGACTGAGACAAGAGTTGCGGGTCCGGTTTCTCGCTTTCCAACAACTCGTCCACGAGCATCTTCAATTCCTGGTGAGCGTCGGGCAACTTGCGAGCCAACATCTGCACTTTGGCCCGTTCAAGCCGCAATCGACGCCCTCGTTGCACTTCATCCGCCGGGAGCAAGTTCAACGCCTCGTCATATTGTTCCACGGCCTCGGACCATTGCTCGTTGCCGGCACACTTTTCCGCTTGATTCACCAAGCCAGCCACGTCGTCCAGCACCATCCGCTCTTGGCCCGGTCCCAGGTGATAGACTCCGACCAGGATGGGGAGAGCCAGCCAAAGGAGAAGGATCAACACTCGCATAACACGGTCCTCTCTGTCAGTATCACGCACTTCGCTCCACTGTCACGATTATACCGAATCGACAAGCTTCCCGGATACCCTTTTCTCGTCCTGATTCCATTGGCCGTTGTCTCTGGAACTCGCTGCCTTCTGCCTCGGAACACCTGGATTCCAGCGGGTGCCGAGATAGTGAAGCAAAAAGGGCAGGAAGGCGTAGATCATCGCGCCGAGTCCGCAACAGATCAGCGCATATTCGCGTCGGGTGAGCTGTTCCAGCTTGCTGGTTGTGCCGGTCTTCGTCAGCTTGTTCAGCAAACCGGTGCTCAAATGCTTCTCGTTCCCATTGTGAAATGTGCCGCCCAAGCGCACAGCAATCTGCCGCAAAGTCGACGTATCCTGTCGTGATTGCCGTCCGTCGATAAACCCGCCGGTCACGGGATCGCCCACGCCGACGACCACGACATTGCCGACCGACGCAGGCATTTTCGGCATGCCTGTTGCCGGAACAGTATCGCCATCGCTGACCAGAATCACAGTCGCACTCCTGGGTTTCCAGGGTCGCGCAATCCGGGCCGCTTCCTCCAGCCCTAAGAAAATGTTCGTCTTTCCCGCGACGAACGCGTAATGCATGGGAAGGTCACTGAGGATGTTGCGGACCACGTCGACGTCGTTCGTATCAACCACAACGGGAATCGCCCCGTTATAGACAGCGACGACGCTCAGCCGATACTGCTGAATTGCCACCCGCTTGAAGAACGATTCCATCACGTCCGAGGCTCGCTGCATACGGCTCTGCAAAGCGGACGGCCCTGCATCCTGCAGCCGCATGCTGGGCGAAACATCCAGCACCAGCACGGCATGCTTCATTTCGCTCTCGGGCAGTTCATCTCCCCGGTGCACCTTAGGCTCGAGCAGAATCAGCGTGATCATTCCCCAACACAACGCAGCGGCTGCGATGATCCGTAGCAGCGGCGTCAGACGGGCCCACGCAGCCGGACGGCGTGTCGGCCCGAATGCCAAGTATGCCAAGCGTCGGCAACGGTGTGCGTGGAGCCACTCGGCTCCAATCAACATGATCACTAATGCACAGGCTGCAAGTTCCGCTACCACGGTGTATACCTCAGTCCGAACGACGACAAGGCACTCGTTGCCAACAAGACAAGTCCAGCGACGCAGAACGGAACGAAGTGGTCCATCGTCTCGGCACTGACCTTTTCCAGCTTTGCTTCCTGCATCTGGTCGATGCGATAGAAGACGCCCTTCAACGCTTCCGTGTCGCCGGGATTGAATACTTCGCCCCCGGTGATACTCGTAATATTGACAATCGCGTCCGGGATATTCGTTTCGGAAATGTGGATGGCGTAGACCACGATGCTGTTATCGCGCAGCTTCCTGGCGATTGCCTCGTCATTACCGCTGCTCAGGTCCGAACTGTAACCGTCCGAGACGAGCACAATCATTCGATCACCTTCTTCGCGGTCCGTCAGGATGTCTTTGCACGCCAGCAGCGCCTTGCCTATCTCCGTCCCGCCAAACCACGATGGAGCGACCTCCGGACGCATAAAAGGCGGCGAGCAACGTATGGCCGACGTATCCGTCGTCAATGGCACCCAATGCAGAACGGAATTGCCGAAGAAGGTCAGCCCGAATGCGTCACCCTCGCGGAAATCCAGAAACTCGTCGATGGCTTTCATCGACGCGTCGTAACGCGTTCCCTCACCGAACGGGGCAGTCATGCTGCCCGAGATATCAACACAGAATTCGATGTTCGTCAGAGCCCGCTTCGTCTTCGGCTCGCTGAACTGCTGGGGACCGGCCAACAGCACGATGACGACCGCCAACAGCAGAGCCGGCAGCGACTGGGCCGTGTTCAGAATCGCTTTGAGCCAGCGCCCCGACTTCTGTTGGCCGTGGTCAAAGGGCAACACCACACTGCGCCCACGCCGCCGCCACACCCACAGCACCAGCAAGGGTGGAATCAGCAGCAACAATAGGATAGGCCAATACGTGAACGGCATTTTCTTTCTTCCGGTCGCCTGTCGCCTCAAACGGCGTCACGGCGTCGGTAGGTGTTTGTCTTCCAGCGCATCGGCCGGTAATGTCCGATACGGCTCCAGCAGCGATGCGATGTCGACATCGGACGAAGTGCCCGGACAGTGCAACCACAGTTCAAGTTGTTTGAGCAACGCACCCGCGTCCTCGTGCTCGCGCAGACGCACAATTGCCTCGGCGGCATCCAGATCCTCCATATCAAGGCGGCGTCGCCAGTAGGCCAGTAACATCCTCTCCAATTCGGCCAACTCGCTTTGACTAAGGTTGCCCGCCACGGCATCTTCAACCGTCCCGCGCAGACGATCCGCCAGCGACGCAGGCTGCCGGGCGGCCAACGCTGCCGCTTGCCTCCGTTTGCGGCCAGCGAACAGAATCACCAGCAGCCCGCCGACCCACACAACACCTCCGACCACTAGCATCGCGCGGTATCCGCCTAGACGCCCGACGCTCTGCGGCTCGAGTTCGTTCGGCTCGATCTGTCCCGGCGGCAACACGGGTTGAATTTCCACCAAGATAGAAGGGATATCCTCCATCGAAGAACCGTCGGCGCGTCGGAGGTAGTCCTTCAGGTCGTACTCTCCCGGCTCCAGGGCATAGTAGACCAAGTCGTAGCGGTGAGCCGAGCCGTGGGGAAACACACCCGCGATCCGCAGCACAACCGGCTGTCGCCGATCTTCCAGCGGCAGTGTCTCCAACTGCGACCCGGGCAGTACCAACTGGTCGATACGCGCCGACATGCCAACCGTCGCCGTTCTTTGATCTTCCGCTGGGCACAAGTTGCCCGCTGAGCCAAGGAAGGCTACTGCAAACAGGACCAAAAATATGCGGCTACGCTGGAGTTCAATCAACTTGCTACCTGGCCCCCTTTCCCAATAAGTCACGCGAGCCAAAGAAATACCGCAGCTTCTGAGCGAACGGCTTGTGCGTCGGGATGATCAGATGGTCGATTCCGCCTCGTTTCAGCTCTTCGTTGATCTTGGATTGATCCACCCAGGCACGGCGACCTAGCGTAACGAACGATTGGCCCGTTTCCGCCTCTCGCGCCCGGAAAGCTCCGGCACCCCGCATATGTTCCTCGGCCGGGTCACGTAACTGCAGCACGACGCAGTCGTGCATCTGTGCCAGTAGTTTCAGAGCGTCGATGGCTTGCGGGTCATGCAGGTCACTCAACACAATCACCAGCGACCGGTTGAGCAACGTGGGGCTCAGCTCGACGATTCGCCGGCCAAGTTGAGTCGACTCGTCATAGCGATATCGTCGTAGCCGAGACAACCACAGCATGACCTGATGTCGCGACAGGCTAGGCTCGATGCGAAAATCGCTGCTGCCGACGCTCGCCACGCCTACTGGGCTGATCCGGTCCAGACATGCCAGCGCCAGACCTCCTGCGATATGCACGGCGATCGCGTACTTACTGCGCGGCTGGGAACTGACCGTCATGGACGCGGAAGTGTCCAACAGCAGATAACAGGGCAGCCGCTTCGGGGCCTCGTACTCCTTGACGTACGGTTTGCGCGTGCGAGCGGTCACTCGCCAGTCGATGTGTCGAATCGGGTCGCCCCACTGGTACTGCCGCGACTGAACGTACTCGATCCCGGCACCCAAGAACGGTGACTTGTCGGCGCCGTAACTGAGGCTGTCAGCCAGTCGTTTGACCGCAATCATGAATTGCCGCCAATCCAACGTGTCGTGTGTTTCGAGGTACCCTTCCAAGTGGATCTCAATTCTACAGAAGGAAAATGTAGGACGGGTCTCCCGGCCCGTCAGCTCCATTCCGAAATCGTGTTTCGGGACACGGCCGATGTAAGTGGGGCACGATTCTATCGTGCCAGGCACGCTGGAAACGTGCCCCACAATGATTCAGGTTGTCGCTGGTGTTGCCCCCATTGATCGCAGCATCTCCTGCAAGACTCCTTCGCCCGTCAAGCCGTCCGCCAGCGCCTCGTAGTTCAGCCGGAGACGGTGCAGGGCGACGTCCTCGGCCAGCGCAAACATGTCCTCGGGGACCACGTAATCACGTCCATGAATAATGGCTCGCGCCCGCGATGCCTTGATCAGTGCAATACCCGTACGCGGACTGCCGCCCAACTCGATCGCCGGATGGGTCCTGGTACGATTCACCAGTTCGACTACGTGTTCCAGGAACGTGTCACTGACATGTACTTCAGGCACAACCTCCATCGCAATGACCAGTTCCTCGACGGACCCGACTGGCTCGTGGTCGATCAAATCGAATTCCGTGCGTGCCACCGCCCCCACTTCTCTACGATGGACACCAAGCATCATATTCCGCTTCAATATGTCCCGCTCTTCGTCCGGCGTGGGATACTTCAATCGGTGACAAAGCATGAAGCGGTCCAACTGAGCCTCCGGCAATTCAAACGTCCCCGACTGCTCGACGGGATTCTGTGTGGCAATCACCATGAACGGCGCCGGCAGATCGTAGCTCTCGTTGCCAATCGTCACCTTCCGTTCCTGCATCGCCTCCAGCAATGCCCCTTGGACTTTGGGTGCCGCCCGGTTGATCTCGTCGGCCAGCAACAAGTTGGTAAAGACTGGGCCCTTGTGAGTGCGAAACGAGTTGGTGTGCTGATCAAGAATCTCCGAGCCAAGGATATCCGAAGGCAACAGGTCGATCGTGAATTGGACACGGCCGAACTGCAGGTCGATCGCCCGCGACAGGGCCGATGCCAGCAACGTCTTGGCAATGCCTGGAACACCTTGCAGCAAAACGTGGCCACCGGTGAACATGGATATCAGCAACCGTTCGACGACTGTCTGCTGTCCCACAACAACCTGTGCAACTCGTTCGCGGACAGCTCGAATGAACTCAATGGTACGATCGGCTTCTGGACGAGAACGGGAAGACACGGTAGCCATTGGCTTTCCTTCAGGGAGTTCTGCTCGGCGCACGCATCAAGGTGAGGTATCAAAACAGCACAGACGCTGGACTGCGGGATTCAACGGGCTTCACCACAAGACCATCTTAGGCAGAGATGCGGCGGGCCACAACTTCCCAGCACGTTTAGCACTCGTCAGCCACTTCTTGCGAGCCCTTGGGTAACGGTTCACTGAGGTTTCTTGAACGCCTTCACGGCATCGGCTTCCTCTTTTTCGATAGCGAAGTACTGATCGAGCCGTATTACAGAGAATAGCTCCTGTATGGGCTTGCCAAGATTTGAGAGGACCAGCTTTCCGTTGACCTTCTTCAGTTGCTTGTCGAATTGAATCAGCTTGCCCATCGCGGCAGCCGATAGGTGCTCGACCGAGCCAAGATTGATCACGATGTTCTTCGCTCCGTCGCGTTCGACCAACCGTTGCAGCTCCAGGCCGAAATCGTAGACCAGTTGCTCATCGGCAAGCCTCTTGTCGACAGGTACGACGATCGTTACCGCACCTTGGCCGCGGGCCTTCAGTCGCTTGTATCCGCTGAATTTTCGCGTCGGCTCTGCGGCGCCGGCAGCGGTGGGCTGGCTGCCATCGCTCGCTTCGCCCTCTGCCGCGGAAAGACGCGAAACGCCCAGACTCGTGAGCAGAATCAGCGCGATAACAACCGAGTCTCTGAGTGGCACAAACGCGAGTCGAAAAGTTGTCATGGTCGTCACTCCTCGTGCAACATTGGCAACATAGATGCCATAAGCGTACCGCGACCGCGCTGGAGTCTCAATGCACCACGCGATCCCGTATGGCCGCCGCTCGCACGATCCGCACATTTCCTGCGACTGCTCGACCGGCCTCGGTTCTCCGGCAAGACAAGAACTTCATCCAACAGTTTTGCGTTCTGCACCGGCTGCTGACCTGGCGACCTGCCATCTTGCTAGCGGATGGGGCTTTCGCCTGCCGCTCATGAGCGGTATGGAACGGTGAAGAACTCGGAGTCTGGTTAAGTGTTTCGCACGGTGGCGGTTACGAGTACGCCGGAACAGAAACACGCTAATCTATGAGGATTGGTTGAGATGACTCGTCCCCAGCGGCTAATGCTCCGCTGGTTTGTGCCAAGAGACCTGCAGACGGAGAAGGAAACACGACTGCAGGCCGTTCGTACGATCACGTTCGGGCTGGCCATGGTCTTCTGGGCACCGATCTTTGCACCCATTTATCATCTGCTCGGGTCACCGCGAGCCGCGCTGATGGTTGTTCTCGCCGCCGCTGCAATCTTGGCCTCGATGTGGTCTCTGAGATTCACCAGATCCACCTTTCTCACGGGTAATCTGATCGCTGGCTGTGTCTTCGCTGTTCTCATTGCCATTGCCAGCGTTTCTGGAGGCATCGAGGCGGCCTCCTTGTGGTGGCTTCCATCGGTAGCGATCATCGCGCTGGTTTTGTGCGGGATTTCGTCCGGTGCTTTCTGGACCGTCCTTAGTTGTCTGGCGTGCTTGACGTTCCTGAGCCTCGCGAATTCAGGTATCGCCCTGCCCGACGACATCGGTGTGGAAAACCGTCGACTGCTGGACTTTGCGGCCCTGTGCGGCATCATATTATGCGCATCCTCACTTACTCTTGCGTTCAAGCTGGGGGGGAGCTTCCGCTCGCACGGAGTTGGAATCCGCTCGCGATGCGAGTGACCTCGCCAACAAAGCCAAAAGCGAATTCCTGGCGAAGATGAGTCACGAGATTCGTACACCCATGAATGCCATCATTGGGATGACGGAGTTGGCGCTGACAACCAACCTGACCAAGGACCAACGCGAGTATTTGAACATCGTTCAGAATTCGAGCGAGTCATTGCTGGTTTTGATCGACGACATTCTTGATTTCTCCAAGATCGAAGCACGTAGGCTAAGACTGGATAACAGTCCGTTCGACCTACATGCGTCTCTGGGGGAAACGTTGAAGCCGTTGGGACTCAGAGCCCGCAAGCGGGGCCTGGAATTGACGACCCGCATCGCAACGGACCTACCAAGGGTGGTTGTCGGCGACTCAGGACGCCTTCGGCAAGTAGTCCTGAATCTCGTCGACAACGCGATCAAGTTCACGGAGCAGGGAGAAATCGCCTTCGAAGTGCAATGCGACGAGCGGACCGACGAGGCCGTCTGCCTGCACTTCTCCGTGACGGATACGGGAATCGGGATTCCGGAAGATCATCGCACAGCGATCTTCGACGTGTTCGAGCAGGTAGACATGTCGAATACGCGGCGATTCGGCGGTACGGGGCTGGGACTGACTATCTCGTCGCAGTTGGTCCAGATGATGGACGGACAAATGGCGGTAGAAAGTGAAGTAGGCCGAGGCAGCACATTCCATTTCACCGCCAAGTTCGGCTTGGCTGCCGACGATGTAGTCGCGAAGAAGCAATCTGTCGCTGAAACGCCAACGCGTTTCGATTCGCTCAGAATACTGCTGGTCGAAGACAGCCTCGTGAATCAGAAACTGGCCGCTACCGTCCTCCGCAAACGCGGTCATGACGTGTCTGTCGCAAGCAACGGCAGGGAAGCTCTGGGGGTACTCGAACTTCAGGCATTTGATCTAATACTCATGGACATTCAGATGCCCGAAATGGATGGCCTCGAAGCTACTCGCGCGATCCGCGAAAGGGAGCAGGCAACCGGCGATCACATCCCCATCATCGCACTGACAGCGCATGCGCTGGAAGGTGATCGGGAACGCTGTCTGGATGCCGGCATGGACAACTACCTCGCCAAACCGATCCACGCCAAGCGACTCCTGGAAACCATCGAGGCCACACTGCCGTGTCTAGCCATAGTCTTTGACAAGGCGTGCCACGACGGGTGCCAACAGTTGTGTCAGTGATTCACCCACTGCGCTGTACGAAGGTGTTGTGCCGAGCGTGCCCGAACTGTAATCTCAAGGGCCTGGCTCTGTAACTCTGCACTACTTCTCAGTGCGGCTTTCGGCCCAAACCTAAAAGGGGGCCAACGAATCGCAGGAGGGATAGATTCATGCGCAACAAGCATTACATAGCTCGCCGCAAGTTTCTGGCCAGCTCTGTTGCCGCGGCCGCAGGCTTGTCGCTCGGCGACTTCGGCCGAGCCGCCGTGAAAACCACTCAGCCCGATCCAAAGGGCTTCTTCACGCTCGACAAGCGTCATGACCGCTGGTGGTTGATTACACCCGACGGTAAACCGTTCTTCTCGGTCGCGCTGAACCATATCGACTCGGCGTCTCTGCGTTATGCGGAGAATTTGAAGATCTGGCGAGAGAAGTACGGGAACAGCCAGCGTCGTTGGATCGAGGAGGCGGTTGCGCCGCACTTGAAATCGTGGGGATTCAACAGCGTTGGCTGGGTGCAGGAGGTGGTTACCCGTGGGCAGACCAACCATCGCCACTCGCGCAACTTCACGTTCGAGGAGTATCAGTGGCTGGGCATGCCTTACTGCCACATGCTACCGTTTGCCGACTTCCATCAATGGGAAGCCGAAGTGCGGCATCCCGACTTCTTCAGCCCCGGTTTTCAGGACTGGTGCGACTATGTTGCACGAGCGCACTGTGCCCGCATGGCCGACGACCCGAACCTGATCGGCTACTTCTACATCGACTGTCCCACGTGGGTACACACACGTTCGATGAACCACTGGAAAGGCCCATTGTTCGATCCGGCCAAGCTGGATACAGAGGCCGGGCGCAAGGAACTGGTCGAGTTGGCGACGCAGTACTACAAAGTCACGCACGACGCCATCCGCCGCTACGACAAGCACCATCTGATCCTTGGCGACCGCTACGAAGCTAACGCTCCTCTGCCCATGGAGGTGATCGAAGCGGCGCGGCCCTTCGTCGATGTGCTGAGTTTCCAGGATTTCCGCGAGCCGGTCGAACACTTGGCCGACTGGCACAAGAAGACCGGCATGCCCGTGCTTTGGGCCGACGGTTCCCACGGCATCGCGGCCGCGGACGACAGCGGTCTGTACCACGACGGCCGCTACTCGCACAACGACGGCCGCTGGTACGCCGAGGTGCTTGCCGGGTTGCGAAAGAATCCCGGCTGCGTAGGCGCGCACTTATGCGGCGCCTACCTGCGTAACCGCGTCCGCCGCCGCGGCCTGCTGGACCACGAGGAACGCCCCGACGACGAAAACGTCGCCCTCATCCGAGAGGCGAACTTGAAGACACAGCGGTGGGCTGAAGACTGCGCTCAATAGTGCGGGAATTCTGCCCGCGTTGTTGACGCGCTCACTGTCTCGCCAGACGACACTACTGCTACTCTGCTCCACGCTCAGTCGCCATCGCACGGACTCTGCTCCAGAAAAGAATGTAAAGCGTGCTTGACGTAATGCAAAGCATGCTTTACAATTGGGGTCATCCAACAAAAGCGGGATGAATGCGGATGAAAGTCCACCTCAAGCGTTATCGTTTCGAGAACGACGGCATGACCCAGCAGGAACTCGCCGAGCGGGTGGGGGTCACGCGACAAACGATCATTTCGGTCGAACGCGGGAGGTACAAGCCGTCGATCGAATTGGCGCTTCGCCTTGCGCGTGTCTTTGGAGTATCTGTCGAAGCGCTCTTCGAACTGGAAGATGCAACAGGGGAAGGAAAATGAACCGTATTAGCGCCTATCTGCGATCCCTCGTCACGCGGCTTCGCAGTTCGCCGGTTGGATTCACTGCCTTTGTGCTGTTTGTTGCTGGTCTATGGTTGGGGGTAACAGCACATCGCGGCTTCATGATCCTGATGGCGATGGGGGCGTTCGGCCCTGGCATCCTGCGCCAGCTCGGGTTGCTGAACGATCTTGACGAATTCCAGAAAGAGGCAGCAGCCAAAGCGGGCCTTCGTGCGTATCTCGCGGGTGCTGTCTTCCTGATGGTCGTGCTGATCGCGCAGAGCTGGCATCGGCTCGATCTGGGCAACGACCAGATACCAGCTTCATCGGTGGTCACGTTCATGCTGGTCGTCTACTACGCGAGCTACTGCCTGAGCTTCTGGGACGCACGAAAGGCAGTCTCGCGGGTTCTGCTTGCATTCGGCGTCTTTTGGCTTGCGTTTGTCGTCCTGAGCCACGCATCGGAACCCAGGGTGCTCCTGGGCGAAGGATTGCTCGTTCCTGGTCCGTTTATCCTGTGCGCGATTCTGTGCAGGTGGTGGCCGAGAATTATCGGACTCGTTCTGCTGGGAGTCGGTGTGTGGGCGATGTATTTTTTCCATATGCTGCCGATCGGCGAGACGGATCCCCAGAGAGTCTTCCAGAAGGTCTCCATGATCGCGCTCATTCCGCTGCCGCTTGCAGTGTCGGGCCTCGCGCTGATCACATCACGAAGTGAATCGTGCCGTGCATCTGTCGAATCGGAAGGAAGTACGCAATGAAGAGATTGCTTTTCGCCGGTCCCCACCTGGGTACATTGAGCCTTCTATGCGCGGGACTCATGGCTTGTTCGGTATCGCTCCTCGCAGCGGAGAAAACCACGCTGATTCAAGTGCGTGACATCGAAAAGGAGGGACGTCAACGCCTCGTCGACGAACTGAAGACGAACGGAAAGCCCCCGATCGAATACGTGGTGGGAAAACTCAGGAAGCACGACCTGGTGCTGCTGGGCGAGACGCACAAGGTCCACGAGAACTGCCGGTTCGTCGCCGATCTGATCAAGCCGCTTTATGAAGCCGGCGTGCGCCAACTGGCGTCCGAGTTTTTCTGTACACGAAGCGCGGAGCGGGTCGAGAAATTGGTCACTGCGGAGACGTTCGACGACCGGTTGGTGACAGACTTGCTCCGCGATCACCCTTGGCCCACGTGGGGATACCAAGAGTATGGCGACATTCTCAAATCGGTTTGGCGACTCAATCGCGACCTTCCCAAAGACGCGGAGAAGTTCCGTGTCATTTGCCTGGACAGCGACTGGGATCAGCACGACCTTTGGTTTGGCAAAGGCGGTCCGAAGGCACACTTCGAGTCCACCATGCGGCGCGAGAAACACATGGCCAGCCTATTGGAGCAGGAGGCGCTCGTGCCAGGCCGGAAGACGCTCGTGCACATCGGCTTCGCCCACACGGTCACGTGCCACGGGATGCGTCTCGGCACGGTCCTCTTCGAGAAATACGGCAGTCGCATCTTCCAAGTCTGTCTGCATCAGGAGCATCCCAGCCAGCAAGGCCGAGCCCCCTTAACAACTTTCCTGGAAACGGTGGTTGCGGAGAGCGGCCGAGATTCAGTCGAGTTCGATGTCCTCGGCTCGCCGTTTGCGTCGCTTGCCGAGGAGAAGACGATGTACTGGCGAATGAAGTCTGACGCCGGCTTCGCCAGCTTCGCACAAGGCTATGTCTTCCTCGCGCCCTTGGACGAACTCCACAGCGTCACGTGGATCGACGGGTTCATCAACGAGTCGAACTTCAAGAAGGCGCGTGCGGTGGCGAAGAAGATGCGGTGGATCGGCGAAGGCGAGTGCCAGACACCGAAGGAACTCGACGCAACACTCGCCGAGCGTTTCTGCGGACCTTGACGGCATTGGCTTTGGGTGGTCCAAGTGCTTCGTCAAACCTCGATTGATGGGTAGCTGGATTCGCAGGAATTCAGATTGATAGAGCAGGCGGCTGAATTCTTGCGAATCCAGCTACCGACAACGCGGTTCGGCCGGGCGGTGAAGCCCCGGCTTTCGCTCACTGCTCATTTGCGATGCGTTCGCGCAGGTCGGCACCTCGAATGACACTGCGGCCTGTGTCGTCCACCTCGAGAGGATCTGCTTTCATCCGGACGTGCGCGTGGTAGTCGTGCGCCAAGTCGAACGGGAGTGTCCATTGATAGTGAAAGAACATGTTGCAGGAATAGCCGAATTCGTCCTCGACGATCACGCGGCCTTCAGGCGTGGTGATCGTCAACTTCGGCTCGTCCATCCAGCGACCGTGAGACATAACCGGACGACAAACCTCGCCAGCCGAGCCGACGATGAATAGGGTCACGCCGGCTTCGTTCTCGCCGGTCATATGGGTCACCTTGGCGACCGGGCGAAGCGGGGGCCCGAAAGGGAAAGCAACGGTCTGTCCTTGACGAACGGACACGGGCTTGCAGTCGGTCGTTGCCTGTCCCCGCAGCCATGGTGGTTTCTCGTCCCGCTGGTCGTCGCTGACTTTCTTGATCCCGTATGACAGCAGGCTCCAATCGCCTTCGGGCAGAGGAATCGGTTCTGACTTGCCGCCGCGGATCTTTAATATCCTACCGTCGCCGTGAACCATCGCGGAGAATTCGTCGTTCGGATTGCTGACGGACCCCATCGGCACCAACACGGGCGCAAGCGTCAAAGTGTCACCGGTGCTGGATACCTTCGGACAAAAATAGCGGCCGTCGACTTCGACCAGTTTCGATACATAACGTTCCTCGAGTTCGAAGCCACGCTTCGATTCGGCACCGCTCGGCTTGGTTTCGATCAACAATCTGTCGCAGGCCGTCGAATGAACTGTGCCGTAGAATTCCACAACACGGGGGCAGAACGCGTCGTCGAACCGCCCGTTGCTGTTGTAGTCGAGCAGTACAACGCGACGCGGCTCGCCGTCCAGCACCAATTCGCCTTCGCGGCACACCGCAGTGCTGAATCCAGCCAAAACGGAGTCGATACTCTCGACCGTCTCGGGAAGTGGCCCACGGCTCGAAGCCGCGACGAAAAACGCAAAGTCCAATTCCGTTCCGTCAACATCCACTGTGACATCAACACGGGGAAACGAACACGCACGCTGCCACCGGCCAGTCGGATAGTGCTGACGATACTGTGTGGCTTCGATCACGTCATCGTCCGTCAGGTCGCCGTTCGAGTTCCTGTCGAAATATAGCCGGCGGTAGTCCAGAGGATTATCCATTTTGGAATCGAATACAAAAGCGAATTGCCGGCTGCCGAGTGTGATCACACCACGGAACGGACGCTTCGACTGGTATTCGGCAGGTTCGGTCTTCACGATTTGCAGGAATTCCTCCTCCGCCTCGCCCCGCGACCCTCTGCTGGCCAGCATCGACACGTATCGGTCGATGTTCGCCGGGTGGGAGTGCAAACTTGAGAAACCGAAGGGGAGGAATTGCAGCCGCTCGTCGCGTTCCAGGTATCTCAGTTTCAATGAACAGGATAAGGGACGCTTCGCATCGTCTGCTGCGTCAACTGTTCCGGTCGAGCCAAGAGCGAACAGTCCCGCCAGAACCATTGATCTTACGAGCAACATCCCACGTGTCTGCCGACGCATCGCTCGACCTCCACTACTGGTTGCGGGTCATTTGAATCGACGTTTCCTTCGACTCGGCCTGGAAGGGATCTTCTTGTACTTGCCTGAGAGCCAGTTCTTCAAGTCGGAACAATACCACTTCGAGAATCGGCGGTCAGAGGGACCGCCGAGCAAGTTGCTGAAGAAGTCGTCGTTGCTAAGGTCTGCAACGAATCGTAAAGAGGGCACGAAAGTCGTCGTCCGTCCAGCACTTCGGTAGATTTGTCCTTGATGGACTGTTGCTCTTCCACCGATTGCGGTTACCGGGCCCCGATCAAATCCCAGGAACTTCGGCAACTTTCCGCCAAACAAGAGATGACTCAGCACGAATTGTTGCTTCTCTCCCCACGGGCGAGGCTCAATCGACAGTGGTTCTTCCGCAACGCGGCGGTACACGTCTTCCCTGGATTCGCCGCCGAACCAAGCCGACTCCTTGGATAGCAGAACACGATCGAAATTGAGGTAGAAATCAATGAATATGCCTGTCTCGTTCGCAAGATACGCTGCGACATCTTCCCCAACGCCATCTGTCCCAAATACGTCCTGGAGAAGTAGGCGATAGAAAGCCTCGAACAAGTATGCTCCTTTTGAGTCAGCCGTGTATCGGCAATCCCACTCTCGCAGAATGTCTCCCTGCGCTGTGTGCGGAAGGAGCGGCTCAAGAATCTCCATGAAACTCTCGGCTTGAGGCGAGTACACGTCGAAGTGCATCCCGAACATGTCGGTAGGGGTGAGGTCTTGACCTTCTTCGAGAAGACGCGCTATTCGCTCGGCTCGGTACGGCCCCATCGGCATGTTGATTGGCTTCGCCTTGCCATACTGGTTCAGATCCTGATTCGCCGTCGCAAAAAATCCTTGATCTGGATTGAACGCTCGTGGAAGTTCGTCATGGCTGATGATCTCCTTCCAGTCATTCTCCTCTTTCCATCCGGGCAGAGGCACAAGGCCGCTAACGCCCGGTCTCCGTCGCGGCACCAGACCGGACATTTGATACCCGATATCCCCGTGCCGATCTGCAAAGACGAAACTCCAGGCGGTCTCGACTCGCCCGAGCGTGTCCATGGCTTCCTCGACGGTCTTGACATTCCACATTTCGAGAATCCGGCAAATCGTGGCAGCCCCAGACTCTCCTGCAGCCCAGCGTGTTGCCAGATAGTATCCATCCTGGGAAGGATCACCGTCCAGCGCTCCGTGCTCGTTCTCGTGGAAAACCACTTCGACCGGCTCTCTCTTCTTCCGCTTGACGACCTCACTCCGTTGGCGAAAAGGCAGCCACTGGTCCGATTCGCGAAAATACTTGCCGTCTTGGCAACGTTCTACCCACGAGTCCACAGCGTCAGCAAAGGCGTAGGTAGCACCCCAGGCGACATCCGTGTTCCGCCCAACCATGATGCCCGGCCCGCCGGGCATCGAACCACCGATTGCATATCGGTCTTTGGAGTGCAAGGCAACTTCGCACCAAACGTTTGGCAGACGGTTACCCTCCAAATGTGGGTCATTGCAGAGAAGCGGTTTTCCAGACGCGGTCTTCGCTCCCGAGATAACCCAGTTGTTCGAGGCCATCATGCGGGGCACACCGGTTTGCCAGAGAACGTCCGTGGGGACCACTCGCTCGGCGAGCCTGACCTTGTTCAACAGTTCCCTATCAAGTCCTTCCAAGAGTCCAGGGAACAACTCCTCAAGTTTGTCGTCGACAACGCCCGCCTGGACCATTTGTACGAACAGTCTCTCCATTTCGGCTTGGGACTGCTGAAGGGTCACATAGCCCACCATTCGAGAAATCATGATCGTATGCTCGGGGCGCCACGCTTCGGGCCGGTAGCCGAGAAGCCTGAACTCCCACGGGCACTTCTTCAGCAGGACGGAATTCACGCCCTTGCAATAGCTCGCCAGATGCTCGCCGCCTTCGTCCGTCAGTTTCTCCATTTGCGGCGAAACGTTGCCCGCCCAGTTCATTCGGCGAAAGAAGGTATCCACACGTAGGGAGGCATCACTCGGATCGAGCAGTTCGCAGACCCTACCTTGGCAGAGAATCCGCATCAGCAGCATCTGCATGGCGCGGTCCGTCGCGTGAACGACGCCCTGTCCCCAGTACAGATCGTCTTCATTCGTGGCTTCCACATGAGGGACACCGTGTTCGTCCCGCCAGATCTCGACGTCTCTGCCGCGTTGCGAACGCATCCACACGCCTCCGTTGGTGAAACGACGTAAGTGCCGAAATCGGGATGCGGATTCGGACTCCCGCCACTTGTATTTCGAGATGTTGCGATGCCTGCTCTGATGGTACAATGCGCCGACGTGCCGTGCAAATGAGACCGTGCCTCGTTGGTACCGCAGGCCGCAAGAGAGGAAGGAAAAGCAATGAGAGTTATCCGGGGATTGCCCTCCAGCGCCGTGGCGCTCGTTCTGGCGGCGTTATTCGTCTCAATCGCCCCTGCTGCTGACATCACGGCTGAAATCACGGATACGTCGGGCTTCACGGTGACGCTGGACCAGGTTGTCCCAGCTTCGTTTGTCTTCAGGGTTGGCGACGCCGACGTCAACATCCCTGTTGAGCAAATCCGAAGAATCGAGGCTGTCGAGGCTGAAAGCATCTTTGAGCTTACGCTCGTTTCGGGAGAAACGATGCGAGGCTCTTCTGACGGTAGAGTCTCTGGAGAATGGGAGTTGGGGTCGCACGTGTTGGATCTGAACAAGGTGAAATCGATGGTCTTTCGTCAAGCCAAGAAACCCGCCACTAGCACAGTGGGCTGGAAGCAGCCCGTCGGGTTCGTGGCCAAAGTGAATGGTACAAAGATCTACGGCCTCACGTACACGTTTCGCTCCCGTGGCAGCGACAGAGACCATCTCTGGCTGCCCGTCGTCAGGAATCAGGCCCTCTACTTCATTCCATTCTCCAAGATCAAGCAAGCGACGCCCCAGGAGATCGGATTGACTGACGGCACCTCTCTGCAGGGCAGTTTCTACGAGAAGGATCGCATCTTCGACGGGTCCCACGGAAAGCTGCAGGGAGAAACAAGTTTTGGTGACATTGAATTCCCATTGGCAATGGTGAAGACCGTCGACTTTCTGCATGACGAATATGTACAGAATGCTCCCCCCGACGGGCTCGATGCGGTTATCAATGCGACAAACGACGATGCGATACACGTAAACGGACTTGAGGTGGTGAATGTCAATAGCCAGGGATACATCGACTCCAAGTCCACCAGCCTAACGTGTCACATTGGCGAAGGCATGAGCACAGTAGCGTTATCCAGGCTAAGGGGAATCCATGACATCAACATATTGCAGGAGGACGTCACCTCCTACAGTTCCAAAGTCAAGATCACAGTAAGACTCCTCGCCAAGTCGGGGAATGCGGTTTCAGCCGAGTTAGACCGGTCTAGCATTGACTTCGGCGGCACCTGCGATCTCGGCTACGTCAGAGTTCCGGTGCAAGGCATCAAGGACATTCAGATCAAGTAGGCACAACGCGCCGCCTGCCTAGCGCTTCCCACCCAGGTCGATCCAATACAGGAGGCCCAAGAAATAGAGCCCGGTGCAGGCCCACAAGCACGACAGGATCAACCCAAACTGTTCACGACCCGAGCGTCTCATCCGCCGACGGCCTCGCCGGCCGAACCAACCGCCCGCAAGGATCGCCGTCGTCATGTAAAGGCCCATCAGCGGCGTGCCCCAGAGCCAGCACACGGAACTCCAGGGCATATCGCCACTGGATCGCGGGAGTTGGTGAACGACGATGGGCGGCCAGAGCAACCAAGCGGCCACGCCCTGAGAAAACCAAGAGATCTTGCCTGGTCCCCAGGGTGTGCGACGGCGAGTCAATCGGGCCAACAGCAACGGAACGCCGACAAACGACAGGCCGCTCAGGATCGCGACAATGACCCTCACAACGACCGGAACCACTTGGATCGGGTCACCTTCATCGTGTTGATAGTCGCCCATCCATATCGGACGAGTGACGGCAAGTGCGATACCCACGCCAGTAATGAGGATGAAGAGGTCCCGGACGCTTAACCGCTCGCGTTCTGTGCCCGGATCTGGAGGAGATCGAGGGACCATTGGCTCGTCCATTGCGATGTCTCCGAGTGTTTTGTCACAGCTTGATTATAGGGTAGCGGAACTCGCCAAGAGTTTCGTCCGGCACCGCAAACTCCCGAAAGTCTTGGCGACTTCCGCTACTGCCTGAATCCCAACCTTCAGGTGGACAAAGCACTAGTGTACTATTTCCGTTCGTTCTTCTCGACGACCGCTTTCATTCTAGTCGTGTAATCGTTCGGGTTCACCTCTTCGCATAGGTGGCTGGTCACGTAATCTCCAATCGACCTGAAACGGCCGTTCCGGATGTCCTTATACATCCGGAGACCAGCCTTGTTGGCCTCTAGATCGGCGTTCGAGATGACTCCCGTCAAGGCGCGTCCGAAAACGCCGTAGCCCACACGGCTTCCCGAGAACTGTTGCCGAAAGTAACGTTCGTCCGCGGCGTAGGCTTCGCGCGATTCCTTCCCCTCGAGCCATTCGCCGTAGCGTTCAGCCGCACGATCACCTTTCTTGTCGATCACCGAGATGCGGTAGTACTCCCAGCCTTGCTGAAACATGTGGCCGAGTTTATCGGTTCCAATGCAGACTCCGTTGACTTTCACGCACGGCTCGATGGAAGCAAACAGTCCGCTGTTGGGCAAATGAGAACCTCGGTACTTGAGTCGTTCCGGGTTTGGCCGAACGGCCCCGGGGTGCTGGTTCGCCCAGCGCTCAATCGTCGGTCGCAAGATAGACCGGCCGCCTTCTATGGTGGCGATGTCTTCGACCGACTTTCCTTCGGCGATGTGCCTCTTGATGCGCTCGGTGAGTTCATCCTCGATGTCAGGCTGGGCGCGGCAGAAGCTGCACGCTTGGCAATCCACTTCCAGAGCGAACCCACGTTGGCTGGATACCAGTAAGCTTGCCAGCAGCAAATAGGCTGGCCAGCGAAGTCTCGCTTTGGGCGGACAAGTGACGTTTGCCGTCATGCAATCAACGTTCCTCAGGGATCGACGCCGAGGAGATATGGAAATCTTGGGCGGGCGAAGCTCCTGGCCCAGACGCGGTGTAGTGGGAAAACTCGGCTCAGCAGGAGCTTCGCCCTCCCGAATCTCGGCACACGTTGATGTACCTCCTCGCGTGTCTCTGGCCTGGGGTCTGCTTCTTGTTTCGCTTCAGCCTCTGCTATTGCCTTCTGCTTTCGCTTGAGTGATGCCAGAGCGGCTTGCAGCTTCGCTTCGGCGGCGTAAAGGCTCTGACGAGCTTGTGCCTCGGCGTAAGCCGATCCCATCGTGTGTCCCCGCATCTTCATTTCGTATATGATCGCCCATGTTGCCGTGGCGGCGTCCCTGGCCTCTTCGTAGGTCTTGACCTCGATGAACGCTAGGGTCTCATCTCTGGCCAACATACCCATGACATCACCTTCAACGAATGGAAACTGCGTAAATGACGTGCGCGCGAATTCGAGTTTGGCTTTCACCGAACGCTGCTGTGCGGCCAACACAAGGTCCAGGGTCGATGCGCCGCCCTGAAAGTGAGCCTCCGCTGATTTGATTTCTGTTTGTGCGGCAAAGATGCGATTCAAGTTGGCTTGTACCCGCAGCCATTCGTGCAAATCGGCAGGACCTGCCTGATGGAAAGCTTCGGGGGCCTTTGCGTCGCGTTGCAGAACGGAAAGAAGCCGCTCCTTTGACTCCAATGCCTCCTTGTCTTCCTCGTCGGGCAGCAAAGCAACAACTGTCGCCCGAGCGAACTGGACGGCCGCCGTTCGCGGCCAACCGTCATCACTGCGGATAGCGCCAATGATCGACTCCAGGCTGTCCCGAACGGCCTTCCAGTCTTCGGGAAGCTCCAGCTTGGCCTCGAAGTCGCTCAACTTCTTTCGCATGGCGGCCAGTCTTTCCTTCCTGGCTCGACGTTCATCAGCGTCTGGTGCCGCGGGCTGGCGGGCACGGGCCTTTCCGGGCAGGTCGGGATGAGGTCGTGGAGGATCAAGCACTGGTGGAAGTTCCAAGGACGGAGGAACATCTTTCGGCTGGCCTAGCCCTCCAGGCGGAACTCCGGCCACGCGAAACCCCAGGAAGTACTCCCGGTGCCCGGGCCGGGTGCTCCAGCGGTTCGCCGACCGGCAGTACTTGGCGTCGTTGATCCAGCTGCCGCCCCGCTGCCCCCGATTCGAGCCCCCAGTCGGGCCCTGTGGATCAGTCACTGCATCGCTCGAATACTCCCCGAGCCAGTCCTGGCACCACTCCCACGCGTTGCCGTGCATATCGTACAAGCCCCAGGCGTTCGGCTTTTTCTCTCCTACCGGGTGCATTTTTCTGCCGGAGTTGCCCAAGTGCCAAGCGTGCTCTCCGAGGCTAGCCGAGTTGTCTCCAAAACCGTACCGCGTCGTGCTTCCCGCACGGCAAGCGTATTCCCACTCGGCTTCGGTGGGCAGGCGATACTTCTTCCCTTCCTTGGCCGATAGTCTCTTGCAGAACTCAACCGCCTTGTCCCAAGACACAGTCTCCACGGGGTTAGCGGGACCTTTGACAACGCTTGGATTCTCTCCCATTACTTTCTCGTACTGCTCCTGCGTTACCTCCGTCGCGCCAAGGTAAAACGGCTTGGTGATCCGCACGCGATGCCGGGGTCGCTCGTCGCGATGCACGTATCTGTCCGAGTCCGGCGATCCCATCGCGAACTCGCCTGCCGGAATCAGTTTCAGCTTCATACCAATGCTATTGGTTATTTCGACCGGCACACCACGATACTCGGCCCAGGCTTGCTGATGCTGATTGGCTTGGTCGGCATCGAAGGGTGCGGTGGCTGGCTGGGGAGCATCAGGCGGAAGTTGCCACTCGGCCGTTTCAGGCTTTTTCGTCGCAGGCTTCGGTTCCTCCGTAACGTCCGGCTTGCTGACAACGGTGTCGGGTTCTTCTGCCGCTGCCCCGGGCTTTCGCCTGAGTGATGCGAGAACGGCCTGCAACTTCGCTTCGGCGGCGTAAAGGCTCTGACGAGCTTGTGCCTCGGCGTAAGCCGTTCCCTCCCGGTGCCCCAACGACTTCAATCGGTACACACGCGCCCATGTTTCCATTGCAGTGTCCCTGGCCGCCTGAGAGTTCTTGACCTCGACGAACGCTAGGGTTTCGCCTCTCGCCAACATACCCTTGACGTCATTTTCAGCGAATGGAAACTGGGCAAATGCCGTGCGTGCGAACTCGAGTTTGGCCTCGGCCAAACGCCGCTGAGTGGCAAAGACAAAGTCCAACGTCATCACGCCGTATTCACACTGAGCTTCTGCTGACTTGAATTCCTCTTGTGCGGCGATGATACGATTCAAGTTGGCTTGTACCCGTAGCCATTCGTGCAAATCCGCAGGACCTGCCTGACGGAAGGCTTCGGGGTCCTTTGCGTCGCGTTGCAGAAGGGAAAGAAGCCGCTCCCCTGAATCCAATGCCTCCTTGTCTTCCTCGTCGGCCAGCAGAGCAGCAACTGTCGCCCGAGCGAACTGGACAGCCGCCTTCTGGGCCCAACGCTGATCGCTGCGGATAGCGGCAATGATTGAGTCCAGGCTGTGCCGAACGGGATTCCATTCTTTGGGGAACTCCAACTCGCCCTCGAATTCGCTCAACTTCTTTCGCAGGGCGGCCAGTGTTTCCTTCCTGGCTCGACGTTCACCAACGTCTGGTGGCTTTGGCTGGCGGGCACGGGCCTTTCCGGGCAGGTCGAGGGGAGGTGGTGGAGGTGCATGCGGTTCAAGCACTGGTGGGAGTTTCAAGGGTGGAACAGGCAACTCAAAGGCGGGGCTTGGATGCGGGGGCGAGTCGGGCGTCGCAGAATTCGGCTCGGAGGACGGTAGAGCGTCTTGCGACTGAGCGAACAGCAGGACACCAAATCCCAAAGATGCCGTAGTGAACACGGCCAGAGCAATCGTTTTGCTGAACATCGGTCCAACTCCTCTTTGCAGAAGGCATGTTCTACTTCTGGTGTTGTTACAGTTTAGTCGAGTAGGTCATGCTCCGCATGACGGAATACGTGTTGTCGCGCCGATTGCGTTCACGGGGCTTCCCGGTTTGGTAGTGTTGCAGGTTGACGGAAACGGAGGCCGATGCCCCAAAATGCCAAATGGCAGGCACATTCCGTCAGGCACAGCCTGACCTACGGCCGCTTTGGCCGAAGCCTGGCACCTCGCCCGGGTTCGATTGACGGTTTTCGTAGGGTTGGATTGCATCCTGTCCGGGGCAGGTTACAAACCTTGTCCTTACCCACAAATCACGATACCCCTGCCTGCTTGTCAGGCAGGTGGACCAGTCTGAAAAGCTAAGGAAAACGCCACAACGATTGCACCAAGACCCCTGCCTGCTCGCCAGGCAGGTGAATCAGTTTGGAGCCCGAGTCCGAACTTGCGCTCCTGCCTGGCGAGCAGACAGGGGGCGTGCGGTATCCAAATCTCGTGATTTAGCTCGTCAAACTACCGTTCCTGCCACGCGAGGCGGCAGGGGCGGAGGGAATATGTGGGTAGATCCCGGCTGCCGGACGGGACCTCTTGCCGCGTCCTACTCTGCTCAGGTCCCGCTCGGCAAGCGGGACCTACTACGCCCTATCGCTCCGCATTGGATAGTCGCTTGGCCGCGTCTTTCATCTCCTTCACTGTCTTGGAAAACTCCTTGTTTCCGCTCTCCGCAATCAGGTCAGCGAACTGGTCGTAGGCCTGGGCCGCCAACTCCAGATTGCGGCAAGTCTCCAGCGCCTGGGCAGCCGACCTGGCCAAATCCACATCCAGCGATTCGAGCTGCCTTTCCAGTTTTGCTTTCAGGAACGTCTTGACGAACTCGACCGTTTCTCCTTGCTGCTGGCGATCCGTTTGAGGGATGTCCGTAATACGAATTTCCAGCAGGGCGCGAAGGGCCGTCTGGCATGGCTTGGACCACGGGTCTTTGTCCTGCGCGAGTATTCTCTGTGCCGCCAGCTTGAGCGCTGCCTGCGCCTTGCTCTGATATTCGGCGCGCTCTTGCGGCGTAGCTGGACGAAACTGTTTGAGATTCTCGATGAACTGCAACAATTCGTCGACGCCGCCTTCCGGCACGTCATAAATCGGCCACCGGATCTGACAATCCGGCAAAGCCTTGCGAAGGTCGGTCACTCCGGTAGCTGTCACTCGCGTATCGTCAAGCTCAAGGGTCTGAAGACTTGTCAGCCCCTTAAGGTGCTCCAGGCCGGCGTCGGTCACTTGTGTATCGTTAAGCTTGAGTACCTCCAGGTTTGTCAACCCTCTTACCTGCTCCAGGCCAGCGTCCGTCACTCGTGTATTATTGAGCCTGAGTGTCTGCAGGTTTGTCAGCCCTCTAAGGTGCACCAAGCCGGCGTCCGTCACTTGTGTATCGTTAAGGCCGAGACCCTGTAGATTGGTCAGCCCGCTAAGATGCTTCAGGCCAGCATCGGACACCGGGGTGAAGTCCATCATTAGCGCCCGTAATCCAGTCAGCCCATTAATGTGTTCTAGGCTGGCGTCGTTGATCCTAGTCTTCCCCAGTTGGAGCCCTCGCAGCGCACCAAGTTCCTTCAGGTGCACCAAGCCAGTGCCGTCGATTGGCATATCCCAAAGCTTCAGTCTTTGGAGCTTGACCAAACCTCTCAAATGCTTCAAGCCTGCATCCGTGACTTGACTTTCGACGAGACGTAGGATCCGCAGCTCGGTAAGGGATGCTAAGTGCTTCAAGCCCGCGTCAGTGACATTGTTCCGGTCGAGTGTAAGGTAGTGAAGTCCGCGTAGGGTCGCCAGGTGCGTCAAGTCCGCGTCAGTCACATCGCAGTGCTCCAGGTGGAGAAGGCACATGTTAGTCAGCACGCTTAGAGGTTGCAGGTGGTTAGTCAGGTTTCTCTTTCTGTAAAAAGAACACAGTAGTGCTGGTCTAGCTGCGCCTCGGTCAATGGGATGTATTTCGCCCCCTAGTAAGCAAAGCTGTGCGATAGCAGCGTTTTCGTCCGCCGTCATCTTGGCGCTTGAGGGTGGCTCCCGAGGCACTCTGCTCGGCCACTCGATCAGACACTCCGGCAGAGCCTTTTGAAGTTCCATCACTCCAGCCGCACTCACTTGTGTATTCTCAAGCCTGAGGATTTGTAGGTTTGTCAGCCTCTTGACATGTTCAAGCCCGGCGTCGGTCACAGGGTTACGGCCGAGGAATAGGTACTGGAGTTCATCTAAGTCAGCCAAGTGTTCCAAGTCCGTGTCTGACAGTTGGCATTTTCTCAGGTCGAGATAATGCATGTTAGTCAGCACCTTAAGATGTTGGAGTTGCCTGTGAATTCCGCTGTAGTGCTGAAAATCACCTACTAACGCTGGCTTAGCCGGGCTTCGATCAATGAGCAGGATATTAGTGCGATATCGGGAAAGTCCTTCGAGCGCCGCCTGTTCCTCCGCGGACAATTTCGCGAACAACTCAGCGGTTGTCAGTGGTTCCTTGGCCTTGTCGGCGTCGCGCGGGGGGGTGGGCTCGTGCCCGCCGTGATCGGCCCCGAGCCCGAGCACGGCACGTGCTTCG
>CAZURK010000117.1:0-42718 GCA_964623055.1 uncultured Pirellulaceae bacterium | reverse complement strand
TCGAAACGCACCTCTTGTTTCAGTCATCATGCCCGTCTACGGTGAGGCAGCGGCGGTGGAGCGGGCGATCAAATCTGTCCAAGAACAGACCTTCCGTGGTTGGGAATTGCTTTGTGTCGAACACTGCTTGACGGAGGACTCCCACGACTTTCTAGCGGGTTCGAGCAACCAAGATCCTCGTATCCGGGTTCTAGAAACCTCAGGGCATCGGGGCACCGTAGTGGCGCGTAATCTGGCCTTGCGGGAGGCACGGGGGGAGCTTGTTGCCTATTTGGAGTGCGATGACGAATTCTATCCGGACTATCTCCAAGAGATAGCACGGTTCCGACTGAAAGGGGACGCGCTGTTTTTTCGGCACGACCGGGAAACGGAGACTGGCCGCATACAGACGTGGGATCCCGGCGAGTATCGCGATCGCTTGTTCATACTGAATCCCAGCGTTGCGCTCGGGGTTGCGCATCGTCGGGAGCTAATCGCCGTCTGCGGTGCGTTTGACGAACGTGCTTGGTTGGATGAAGACTGGGATCTGTGGAAGCGGTTCGCACGAAGCGGGGCAAAGTTCCTTTTTCTTCCCTTCAGGAGTGGGATTCACCATGAGCCACGCACAACCTCACTGCGCAACCCTCGTCCTACCGAAGAGGAGCGCAGGCAACCCGAGCGGAACCAGCGGTTTCATCAGGCCCCGTTTACCGGCGACCACACGCCGCACGGTCGTCAGGGAAAGATCAAGAGAGTCGTATTCGCGGCGCCAAACTCACTCATTGATCCTTCGAGCGGTGCTGCAGTTGCCACCAATGATACAATGCAACTCCTGGCACGCTCCGGATTTCAGTGCCAGGCATTTGGGGCGACGATGCTCGATTTCCGGGAAGAAGTGTGCATCGAAGGGACGCTCGCCGAGCTGGGGTTGCCTTACGAGGTGAGCAAAGCGACCATCGGAACGAACAGAGCAAAGATGATCTTCACTCGCAAAGGGGAAGTTCCAGTCACACTGTTCCGGAACACCGTTACGCAGCGTGGGCCGACGAGGGTTGAGGCGCCCGCCTTCCTGATGGCCTACGAGAAGTTCCTCGCCAGGAACCAGCCAGATCTCGTGCTGACATTTGGTGGTGGTCCCCTTGGGGATGCGATCGTACGTCTCACGAAGCGGCGCGACATCCCCATCGTGTTTGGCCTGCACAACTTCGCGTATCACGACGCACGGGTTTTCCGTCATGCCGACTACGTGGTTGTCCCGTCGCAGTTCTCCAAGCGATACTACCGGGACCATCTCGGTCTGGAGTGTCAGGTTCTCCCTTATGTAATCGATTTCCATCGCGTGAAGGTCGACGACCCAAGGCCCCAGTACCTGACCTTCGTGAACCCGCAGCCGACGAAGGGGGTGTTTCTCTTTGCACGCATCGCCGAACAGCTCGCTCGCCGCAGGCCGGATATTCCGATTCTCGTTGTCGAGAGCAGGGATCGAACCCGGGCTTTAGAGCGGACGGGCGTGGACCTGAGTTGGGCCAATAGCCTGTTCGGCATGGCCAACACCACCGACCCTCGCAAATTCTACGCGGTCACCAAGGTTCTGATCATGCCCTCGCTGTGGAAAGAGTCCTTCGGCCTGGTGGCGGCCGAGGCGATGATCAACGGCATACCGGTATTGGCCTCTAACCGTGGCGCTTTGCCCGAGATCGTCGGCGACGGGGGCCTTCTATTCGATATCCCCACGCGCTACACGCCGCAAACGAAGGACGTACCCACGCCCGAAGATGTCGAACCCTGGGTCGAGACGATCATTCGTCTCTGGGACGACGAAGCCTTTTATGGCCAGCAGAGCCAAAAAGGCCGCCAACGCGCCCAACGCTGGCACCCCAATCGTCTTCGTCCTCTCTACGAGAACTTCTTCCGCAACGCCTGCCCCCAACCCGGCCCGCCCATGGTCCCGAAATGATCCCCTCCGGCCAACTCAGGCAAGCGGACAAAACAAGTATCCCCCAATTTCGGCGACATCCCGCCGGTGAGCGTCAAGGGGACAGTCCCATTTTCGCTCCGCAAAGCCTCCGCGAAAATCGGGACAGTCCCCAACCGTGACGAGATTGGCAGCTTGTCGTCAGTGTCGGTTTTCTCGGGGGGGCCGTCCGCGTCAATCGGTCGCGGTCACCGTGCGCACATCCAGCGGCCCGCCGACAACGTCCATGACGATCTTGCGCAAGTTCGGTTCGGCCTTTTCGGCCGCGGCCACCACTTCTTCGGCGCTGACCACTTGCGGATTGTCAGGGCGGGCGACGTTTGTAACGGTCGACAGGGCAAGCGTCCTTATGCCGCAACGAGCCGCAGCAAGGGCTTCCGGGACCGTGGACATACCGACCACGTCGCCGCCGATTTTCCTCAGAAACCGATACTCGGCACGTGTCTCGTAGCTAGGCCCCGTCATCGCCACGTACACGCCGCGATGCGCTGCGAAGTTCTCGCGGCGAGAAATCGCCAGGGCCTGTTCGATCAAGGCCGGATCGTAGGGGCAAACAATACGCGGACGGGGGAAAACACCTGTATTCTGCCCACCTGCGGCCTGCATCTGGCCTTCTGTGCTGGATCCTCTCGGGGCGGAAACCAGTCTGTTGCCTCTCGGCGTCTCGTTCGTGAACATCAGATTGATGTGGTCCTGGATTACCATCACGTCGCCCGACGCGAACTGCGGATTCAGCCCCCCGCTGGCGTTCGAGACGATCAGCAGTTCAACTCCAAGGGCGCGCATGACGTAGACGGGCAGCGTCAATCGGTCGATCGAGTGGCCTTCGTAGTAGTGCCAGCGGCCTTCCATGACCACCACCGGCCTGCCGCCCAGCCGCCCGCAGACCAGACACCCGCGGTGACTGAGAGCCGTCGAACACGGGAAGTGAGGGATGGCATCGTATTCGATTGTCTCGTCCGTCTCGATGTGACTCGCCACATTGCCCAGGCCCGTGCCGAGAATCAAGCCGGCTCGCGGTAGTCCATCCCAGCGGCGGCGAATGGCGGCGGAGGCTTCCAACGCCTCGTTCGGCAGATTGACGGGTTGGTCAGGCACGTTGGTTCCACATTGCTTGAGGTGGCACAAGCTTGCGATGGCATAGTATGGTGAGAGATGCGGGTTACAGATGGAGGGTCATACATGAAGAAAGGGACTCGGCCCGCCAACATCCTCATTTCCAGCCTCTCAGCGTCTTCATTTATAACCTCCAATGTATAACCTACGGCTCTTGTGCTTCTCAGCCACTTTTCTCGCTGGCCAATACGCCCATTACGAGTTTGCGCAGATTCGGCTCGGCGGCGTTGGCTGTCGCGATGATTCTCTCTACGTCGACCGGTTCCAGCGCGTCCGGAAGGCACAAATCGGTGACGATCGAAAAACCGACCAATCGCAATCCGCAGTGCGCTGCCACGATCACCTCCGGCACGGTCGACATTCCGACCGCATCGGCACCGATGGCTCGCAGAAACCGATACTCCGCGCGGGTCTCCAGATTCGGCCCGGAAACCGACACGAATACTCCCTTGTGGGCCACGACGTTTTCCTTGCGCGCAATCTCCATCGCACGTTCGATCAGGCCTTGGTCATACGGCTCGCACATATCTGGGAAACGCGGTCCCAGGCGGTCGTCGTTAACGCCGATCAACGGATTGTCGCCCATCAGATTGATGTGGTCTTCAATGACCATGATATCCCCGCAGTTGAAGAAGGGATTCATGCCGCCGCAGGCGTTGGACACCACCAGCAATTCCGCGCCCATTTTCTTCATCACGCGAACCGGCAGCGTTATCTGTTTCAGCGGATAGCCTTCGTACATGTGAAAGCGACCTTCCATCGCCATCACCGGCAGGCCCTCCAGCCGGCCGCAAACCAATCGGCCGGCATGGCTGGCCGCCGTCGAGCGGAGGAAATTGGGAATGGCTTCGTAGTCCAGGGTCGCTTCCACTTGAATGTTGTCGACCAAGCTTCCCAGACCCGTACCTAGAATGATGCCCGCATGAGGCTGATGGTCCCACTCGGCGCGGATCGCCGCAGCGGCTTCTTCGATTTGCTCGTACAGTTCCAGCATGGTGTCCTTCCTCTTGCGTTGATACTCGTCCAACACACATACAGAAAAGCGTCCCGCCCTAGCCATTCAGGGTCGGACACTCTGTCGTCACGATTGGCTTGCTTCAGTCAGATTGGCCAGGGTCTTCTTGGCTGCACCTCGGTCGATCGCCTCGCCAGCCAAACCAGCGCATTGGTCAAGCGAATCGCTCTTTCCCGCCGTCCACAATGCGGCAGCCGCGTTCAGCACGACCACATCCCGTTGCGGGCCGTGCTTTCCGTCCAAGACACTGCGGACGACCTCGGCACTGGCCTCCGGCCCATCGACCCGCAACGCGGCCGTGTCACCGCATGTCACTCCGAATTGTTCCGGTGTCCAAGTGTACTCGGTTGTGCCATCAGGCGTCACCTCCGATACGAACGTGGCGCCGCCCAGCGTGACTTCGTCCAGACCGTCCTCGCCGCACACAACGACGGCTCGCCGGGAACCCAGCAGGACCAGCGCCGCGGACAGCATCGGACGAAGCGGAGGCCTGCCCACGCCCAGTAACTGGCACGGAGCCGAGGCCGGATTCGAGAGCGGTCCCAACATATTGAAGATGGTCGGTACGCCCAGTTTCTTCCGCACCGGCGCGACGTGCTTCATCGAAGGATGCAATTGCGGCGCAAAGCAGAAACAGATCCCGACCTCGTCCAAACAGCGTTCAACCGTCTGGACGCTGGCCTCGATATTCACGCCCAACGCCGCAAGAACATCAGCCGAACCAGACTTGCTGGTGATGCTACGATTGCCGTGTTTGGCCACCGGGACCCCGGCCGCGGCCGTGACCAACGCGGCGGCCGTGCTGATATTAAACGTGCACGAACCGTCGCCTCCGGTGCCGCAGGTATCGATCACGCCCTTTAGCGATGTGCGAATGGGCGTCATGTGCTTCCGCATCGCGCGAGCGGCACCCGCGATCTCTTCGACGGTTTCGCCCTTCGCTCGCAAGCCCAGCAGGAACTGAGCGATATCGTCTTGGTCGCACTCTCCCTGCATGATGGCGCCCATGACCGAGGACATCTCGTCCACAGTCAGGCTCTGGCCGCTGTTAACGCGTTCCAGGATTTCCTTCATTCGGATGACCTTCCGCTGCAGATCATTGAGGATTTGTGCGGGCATTCTCGCATTTGAGATGGCGAACAACAAGCACGCACCCTGTCTTCGGCAGATGACGCGGTCTACAATGCATTAGTTGGTGTAGGCTAGTCCCATGAACGTGGGGAGCAATCATGGCAAACGTCCTTAAGAACATCCCGTCAGTGAATGAGCTGCTCGATAGCCCGCCTCTGCGCAAACTGGTCGATCGGGCCAATCGCAGCGTGGTCGTGTCCGGGGTGCGCAGATTCCTTGACAATCTTCGTAGCGACGTCCAGACCGCCACGGCAGACATCAAGGTCCCGTCGCCGGGCGAATTGGCCGAGCGGATCGCCAAGTGGATATCCGACGAAGACTCGCCGAATCTGCGGCCCGTGATCAACGCCACGGGGATTCTACTGCACACGGGATTAGGGCGAGCGCCGCTGGCCGAACCGGCCATCGAGGCGATCGTCGCTATCGCCAGGGGCTACGCCAGCGTCGAGGTGGACGTGGAAAGCGGCGAGCGGTCCCGGCGTGTGCGGGACGTGGAGAAGCTGCTGAGGCAACTCACCGGTGCCGAGGCGGCAGTGGTCGTCAACAACAATGCCGGCGCGACGTTGTTGACCTTGGCCGCGTTGGCTGCCGGACGCGAGGTAGTCGTGGCGCGCGGGCAACTGGTCGAAATCGGCGGCAGCTTCCGCTTGCCGGACGTCATGGAATTCAGCGGAGCCAAGTTGCGCGAGGTCGGCACCACGAACAAGACGCGGATCGAAGACTATCGCGCGGCGATCCGTCCGGAGACGGCGGCCCTGATGCGCGTCCACGCGAGCAACTACGCGATTGTCGGTTTCACCGAACAGGCTTCGCTCGCGGAACTGGTCGATTTGGCGGCCAAACGGAATCTGCCCGTGATTGACGACATCGGATCGGGGGCGATCGAGGACGTGACGGCCTGCGGTTTAACGGACGAGCCGGTCGCGGCGAACAGCATCAAGACCGGCGCGGATGTCGTGCTGTTCAGTGGGGACAAACTGCTGGGCGGGCCGCAATGCGGCATCATCGTTGGCAAGAGAGCGCTTGTGGAGAGGATCGCCAAACACCCGCTCACCAGAGCGTTACGAGTGGACAAGATCACATTGGCGGCGCTCGTCGAGACCTTGCGGCTGCACCGGGACCGCGGCGCCGCCGAGCAATCGCTGCCGCTGATGTCGCTGCTCACCACGTCGGAGGCCAATCTCAAGAACCGTGCTGAGCGGATGGCGCCGCAACTGGCGGCCGGGTGCGTGATTCAATCCGCCGAACCGGTCGAATCGTCTACCTATTTGGGCGGGGGGAGCATTCCTGCGCAACAGATCCCCACGTGGTGCGTGGCCCTCGAACCGTCTCGCGGCAATGTCGACGCTCTTGCCGCTCGATTGCGCAAAGGTTCGCCATGTGTGTTCGGTCGAATCCATAAGGATCGGCTGTTGCTGGACTTGCGAAGCGTGTTTCCCCGGCAGGACATGCAGATCGTCGAGGCGGTCCAGCAACTCGGCGGCGTATCTTCGGAACCTGAGTCCGAAAAGCCTGAGTCTGAAGAACCCGCGTCTGAAGAGTGTTAAGTCGACGGCCCGCTTGCGGACAGGTGGGTAAATCGCTATTTGTGTGCAATTGGATGGGGTTAGTATTCAGTCAAGAAAGTGAGAGGTGACCGTACGATGAGTGTTTTGGTGACGCAAGCCGCCCCGGACTTCAAGGCCAAGGCCGTGATGGCAGATGGATCGTTCCAGGAAGTGAGCCTGTCCGACTATCAAGGCAAGTACGTCCTGCTGTTCTTCTACCCGCTGGATTTCACATTTGTCTGTCCGACGGAAATCATCGCTTTTTCGGAACGCGCGGATGAATTCGCCGAGTTGGGAGTCCAGATCCTTGGTGTCTCGATCGACAGCGAGTACACACACCTGGCGTGGCGGAACACGCCGCGAAACGAAGGCGGTTTGGGTGAACTAAAGTACCCGCTTGTTGCGGACTTGAACAAGGAAATCGGCAAGGCGTACGATGTGCTGTTGCCCGGCGGAATCACGCTCCGCGGGCTGTTCCTGATCGACAAGGATGGGATTGTTCGTCACCAAGTGGTCAACGACTTGCCATTGGGCCGCAACGTGGATGAAGCCCTTCGGATGGTCAAAGCCCTTCAGTTCTTTGAAGAGAACGGCGAAGTCTGCCCCGCCAACTGGCAGGAGGGCGCCAGGACCATCAAGCCTACGCCAGGCGACAGCAAAGAGTTCTTTGGCGCCGAGTACGGCGGAGGCTGAACCGGCGCGGCCGCGACAACCTGACGGCGGACCAGTACCTCGTGTCATTCGGTTTCGTAGGTTGGGCGTTCCTGCCAGACCCCCAGTAGAGGGACAGGAGTGCCCATCCTACTGACGGTTCAAAACGAACCGAGGTATAACGGCAGGCCAAGCTTCGGGCGACCGTGGCTTGGCCTTCTTTGCTGTGCCGTCGCCAAGTCTTTGTCTTGTCCTGGTTCCGGGCTTGTACGGCATCACTCCCCTCGCTAACCTTGGCGTCAGGCAGAAGATCATTTACGCAATTTGGGCGGTTCGTTCTGCCGTCGATTGACTCATTCGCGTCGTGAGCGTTTTTCTGTGCCGCGTTCAAACTGTGCAGCGTCGCCCCAATCGTGGGCTACACTTGACTTGAGATGCGCGGAATAACTGCACGGCGATGCTCCTCTGCGCTGGTCAGACGGTGCCGAAACTACGGAAAATTCAGGCACTCGGTGCTTCGAAGCTGGCGTTTGAGATGCTAAATTACGTAGGATAACCGCCAGCGGGAACGGAGATCCCTAATTCTAGGGGAGGTCACTGCTGTGGCAACGGTACTTATCGTCGATGACAACCCAATCGACCGGCGACTGGCGGCCGGGATTGTGGAAAAAGTCGGCATGCAGACCAGCTTCGCCGTCAACGGACGAGAGGGCTTGGAGGTAATCGAAAACGAGCCTCCCGACATTGTGCTCACCGACCTCCTGATGCCAGAGATGGACGGGCTCGAGTTGGTAGAGAGGATCAAGGCAGAGCACCCCACGGTGCCCGTCATCTTGATGACCGCTCACGGCAGTGAAGAGATTGCGGTGAAAGCGCTGCGTACGGGGGCCGCCAGTTACGTCCCGAAAGCAAACCTGCCGCGTGATCTGGTCCACACAGTCCACGACGTGCTGAGCGTGGCGACCGCCAAGAAAGACGAGCAGAAAGCGCTGTCTTGCTTGTGGGAGGCGGACCTGCGATTTGTCTTGGGAATGGACAACGGCACACACGAGCCCTTGGTCGGCTTCTTACAGGAGCAACTGCGGAGTTGGAGCCTCTGCGACGATGCGGACCTGATTCGCGTCGGCACAGCGCTGCACGAGGCGTTCGTGAACGCGATCGAGCACGGCAATCTGGAATTGGTCTCGGACCTTCGTGACGATCCCGACGGATCATACCAGATCATCGGCGACCAGCGGCGCAAGGAACCGCCTTACTGCGATCGCACGGTGCACATCTCCGCGCGCATGACTCGGGACGATGCAACGATCACGATACGGGACGAAGGGCCCGGCTTTGATCCGAGTACACTGCCCGATCCCACGGACCCGGAGAATATCGGCAAGATCAGTGGTCGTGGTCTCCTGTTGATACGCACCTTTATGGACGACGTCCACTTCAACGAAACCGGCAATGAGATTACGATGGTGAAGAGGAAGCCGCAGGAGTAGTCCGGCTTCGTCTTGTGCGTACGGAAACGCGTTTGCCGTGACTGGGCATCCGCAGTTCAACAGACTTCTGATGCCAGTTGGTCTCTGTTCTCCCCTGTACCGGGCGAGCTGGTAGCCATGAAGCAGACGGCGTCGGCCTTGCCGCTCGTAGTTCTGCCCCTCCTAGCCGCATGCATGGTCGACGTGCTCACAGGCGTCGGTTTGGCGGGAGGCACGCTGTACGTTGTCTCGGCCACAGCGTCTCTCTTCCTCCCCTCTCGTCGTTACACTTACCTTGTGGCCGTGGCATGTTCGTTGCTGGCCGGGGTCGGTCCATTGGTAGTCGCCACGTCGGACGCTGAGATCGTCGTTTCGCAGATTTCGATTAACCGCGCGCTGGCGATCGTCGCGATTTGGGCGATCGTTATTCTGGGAGCGAGGTTTGAACGATTTCGACGATCGCACGCAGAGACGAAGCGGGAACTTGCCAGCGTCGAAGACGAACTGGCAAATGCTGAAGCGAGCCTGGCCAGGACCGCAGACCAGTTGGCAAGGCATTCCAAGAAGGCCTCTGCCAAGCTCGGCGAGGCTAGTGAGACACTCCAATCCGAACAGGCCCAGCTCCGCCGCACGGAACGGGCGCTCCGCGACGCAAAAGCGCAATACGGATCGTTGGTTGAAAGCCTGTCTTTGCACGTGCTGCGCAAAGACAAGAAGGGCAGGTTTACCTACGCAAGCCCATCGTTCTGCCAGTTGATTGACAAGTCGTTGGACGAGATCCTTGGCAAAACGGATCTGGAACTCTTCCCGAAACACATGGCTGACAAATACCGGGACGATGACCAGAAGGTGCTTGCTGCAAAGCAGACTTTCGAGGATGTCGAAGTCCATCCCAATCCCGCGGGCGGGAAGATGTACGTTCAAGTGGTGAAGTCTCCCATCCTTGACTCGAAGGGAAACGCCATCGGGATTCAGGTTCTGTTTTGGGATGTTACCGAACGTAAGCGAACCGAAATCGAACTTCGCGAGAGTGAAGCTCGTAAACAGGCCGTCTTCGATGCGGCCATGGACTGCGTGGTCTTTCTGGACCAGGATGGCCGAATCGTGGAATTTAATCCTGCATCGCAAGCCACGTTCGGCTACGGCCGCGCCGAGGTGATCGGTAAGGATATGACCGAGGTTTTCGTACCCGAGGGGTCACGAGATCGCCATCGCCAGAATCTGGCACGTTTTGCCGGCGAGGGCGAGATGGGGTCGTTGTTGGGCCGACGCATGGAAATCCCCATGATCAAGAAAAGCGGTGAGAGTTTTCTCGCCGAAATGGCCATACAGCCGATTCCGATCAAGGGCGAGGCCGGTTTTGCAGCGTTTGTACGTGACATCACAAAACAAAAAGAAGCCGAAGATGCATTGCAGAAAGCGAAGGAAGCGGCCGAAGCCGCCAGCAGATCAAAAGGTGCCTTCGTTGCCAACATGAGCCACGAGATTCGTACTCCGATGAACGCCATTATTGGTATGACGGAGTATGTGCTCGACACGGAGGTGACGGAGGAACAGAAGGAATACCTCGAGATGGTGCTCGATTCGGGCAACTCGCTGCTTGGGCTGCTGAACGATATCCTGGATTTCTCCAAGATCGAGGCCGGCAGACTGGACTTGGAACACGTACCGTTCCGTCTGCGCGGCTGGCTGGACGAGAGCGTAAAATCGTTAGTCTTCCGCGCCAAAAAGGAAGATCTGGATCTGAAGTACCACGTCTCTGCCGACGCGCCCGACAATCTAGTCGGCGACCCAGACCGTGTTCGACAAGTCCTTGTTAACCTGGTGGGCAATGCGATCAAGTTCACCAATCGCGGTACCATAACAATCAACGTTTGCCGGGAGTCACAGTCGGAAGATGCCGCAGTACTTCGGTTCGAAGTGAAGGACACGGGAATTGGCATCCCCGAGGAGAAATGCAAAAAGGTCTTTGTGGAGTTTGAGCAAGCCGACACCTCAACAAGACGTCAGCACGGCGGCACCGGTTTGGGGCTGTCGATATGTTCACGATTGGTCGACATGATGAAAGGCCGAATCGGGGTCGAGAGCGAAGTCGGCAAGGGAAGCACCTTCCACTTCACCGCAGAATTCGGCTTGGCAAGCGAGCGGGCGGCACCCGCTGGCGCCGCCATCGACTCGACCGCGGCCTCAGATCAATCCACCCAGCAGCGGCGACCGGCGTCGCATCCGAAACCGGCTGCTCCGCTTCACGTGCTAGTCGCCGAGGACAGCCCCGTCAATCAGAAACTGGCAGTCGGTCTGCTGCGAAAGAAGGGGCACCAAGTCGTCGTGGCAAACAGTGGGCTGGAAGCGGTCGAACAGTTCCGGACGCATCATTTCGATCTTATTCTGATGGACGTCCAAATGCCGGATATGGACGGTTTCGAGGCAACAGAGGCCATCCGAAATGCCGAGGAAGATGGCACGCGCACCCCCATCATCGCGATAACCGCCCGCGCCATGAAAGGCGATCGGGAGCGTTGCCTCGAGGCGGGAATGGACGGTTATCTTTCCAAGCCGATCCGGGCGCGCGATTTGTACGCCGCGATCACCGAATATGTGGAGCGAAGGTCGCGCGATACGGGCCTTGATTCGTAGCCGCTCCTGTGCGAGCCCCCTGCGACTTCTGCGTCGGCGCCGGTTTGGGCCACCCAGCCGTATCCCGTCGAATTGGTCGTGGCGCGCCGTACCGCCTGATCATGCACCGCGCTTGGTTCGTTGCTCGATCGTCGGCCAACCCAAACTTCCCCTGCCTTGGTGGATCACGAACCTACTTCGAGAACGCCTTGTTCTGCCCCGAACGACGGACGCTCCACGTCCCGAGTTTCATGACAAGGGGGTCGGGGATTGGCGGCGCTCCCGCTCGCATTGATGGTCGGCAAGCGATCTGGAACGTTCCACGTGTTGACTTCAACACGTGGCTCTTTCCCCCGAGGCTTGATGCGCGCGATAGGGTCGCCGGGATTACTTGGATATTCGCCGAGATCACCTCGCCGGGTACGTCGTTGAAACCGGTCCCTTTGTAGCCCTTGCCACGAAGCTGCCGCTTCAACTTTTGGATGTCGTCCGCCAGCGCCACGCTGTGCCCACCGACATCCATCTTCCTTGGCGGGAGATCCAAGGTGATTTCGCCATTGAAGCCGCTCCATTGCCAAACACCGGGTATCGGCTTGAAGACAACGACTCCACCATCAACAACGATTTCGTCAGCCATCTGTCCTACTCCTTCAGTTCGATTTCCACAAAGTGACCTGGCAACACCAACTCGATTCGGCGATCAAGCCAGCGCAGGCAGCTTCGCAGGTCGTCCACGGGCGCTCCCGGCTGGACTTTCAGGATGATTCTCTGCGTGAACAACGCCTTGTTTCTCATGGATGAATCGAGATGGGGCCGATGGCGGATGGCGCCGGCAACCGGGAGTATCTGCATTCCAAACGGCCGCTCGTCTGTCCGTCTATCGTCGATCCAGGATCGCAAGGCTGCCGGCATACTCTGCCAAACGCGATCTGCAACCGTGCGTTGCGAGACCCGGTCTGCGGGTTCGTGGAGATGACGCCAAGCCAAGGTTTTGCGGATCTGCGCGTGGTCATCATCAGCAATCGCCGGATGGACTGCGGCTCGAGTCGTCAGGAGAGGGAGGCCATCCAGAGACAGCTTGCGACCGGGCGGCAACGTTAGGCCATGCCAGTCGAGCGTGCGCAAGTACGCGATACGCAGGTTCTCGGGCGGGACCTCGGCGCCTACGAATCTGAGTCGGCAGCCGCTATCGGGCTCAGGAACCAGCGAAACGAGCCGGCTAGGGTCCGTGCCGTCCGGCGCAAAGCGCTCATCAAAATACCAACGGCCTTCTCGAATGCAGTGACATTCCAGCAGGATCGGATCGGGGCCCTCCAAAACCGGGACGGCATCCTCGTCGGTGCCCGGTTCGATGCGCTCGACGGACCGGTTCCACAGCAACACATGGTTCAGGTACACGCGTTCTCTGAGCGAACGTACGATCTGTTTGGCCATGCGGGGGCCCACGTGTACCAAGACACCAGCCTCTCCGTCCGTTCCCGAGTCAAGCGAGAGCGTCTCGCGCGGCAATCGCAGGAATCTCTCGACGTAAGGCGTCAGCGGGTGCGGACTGATGTCAGATGGTCCAGGCCAACGAGCGATGCGGGGCGGTGCGTCCCACACGGGTCGACACCCGGGTCGTGGATACGCTTCGTCTCCGGGACGGACGAACGCCAAATCCTCGGGCCATACGGCGGCAGCCAGATACTCGAAAGCGTCGAGGGCGGCCCGTCCGTCCTTCCCTTCTGCGTCAACGTAGAGATCGGTTTCGACCTCTTGCGCAGACTCCCGGCGCACATCAGTGTCGGAAGAGTCGGGAGACCGTTGCCTCCAGGTGAGGATAACGTGGCCGGCGTTGTCGTGGCGAACAGTGATTCGGTCGTCATCGGAATGCACAGGCCAAAAGCGGCGCGCTATCATTCCCAACTCCGTGCCCGAGTCGGGTTCGATGATTCTGCTGGACCAATTGGAGAGCGAATCCGGGGGCGGCTTCTGTTGAAAGTGAGCCACCACGGACTGCAGGCCCCGTCTCCAGAGGACACGGTGGGCCCACCGCGCGATTCGATCGCGATCGTCATCGTTCATGGGGTTCTCCCTGACCGGATGAGCGTTTGTGCGCCGCTCAGCCGCCGTCCACTGAATGCTTGCCCTCAAATCTGGCGTCTTTTTTGACGACAAGCTTCCCTTCGATGTCGACGTCACCCTCCAGGATGATTTTGGCGCCGCGTATCTTCACCGTTTCGCCGACCACGTGGATCTCGGCCAAGATGTTTCCATCTTCCTCGATTGCCACCACAAACGAAGCCGGTTGACCATGTGCGGGATCTCGGGCCACGCTGACCACGCCACCGGGGCTGCTGATCAACATCGTCTCCAGTTCGGGATCTTTCACGTGAGGAGTTTTGCCACACCGCCCGTGATATACGCTGGTCAATACTAGCGGCGGTTCGTAACCGTGGGGATCGAATACCGTGAGAACCCAGTCGGTTGGCTGCGGCACCGCGACAGATCCATGCGGCTTGCGTTTTCCTTTCCGTTTGCCGGCGGACGGGCGACATGTGTTTGACCAAATCCCCTCCCACCGCTGGGGCGAGCCCTCACGGCGGTGCCAGCCAAACGAGACCTTGACTCGGGCCTGACCGTTCGGGTCGCGCACATCGGCAACTTGCCCAAGCATCCAAATCAGAGCGTCATTGCCGCGGGTCCGCGTTCGGATCGGCAGGAAGCGTGCTGGACCGCATGAGACATGGTTGATCAGTTGCCGTTGGAGAGGCCGGAGAGGTCGGTAGGATATGTGATGGCTTTCGATGATCAGCGCATCATCCAGCGGGGCGTTGTCATCCAGTTTGATTAGGTCGCCTGTCTGAAGATGGAGATACGGCGCGGTTAAATCCGCCTTCCAGCGCAGCATCCTGCCCATCTCTTCCCGAACAAGCTGATCGGCGCGACGCCGATCGTCATGCCGTCGTCCAAACGATGGAAGGTAGAACTCGTGCGGATCACCGATACCCATCATCGAGAGGAGTTCGGCCAGAAGGTCACCCTTGGTGGTCTTGGCTTTCACTAGCTCGCCACGAGCAGCGATACGGCCGGACTCGACATCCGCGGTCAAGAAACGGGCCGCCGGAGAGCATCGTCGAGCACGAATTCGTTCGCTTCGCGGAACGATCGCCTGCCGTTTGACTTTGACGGCCTTCCCCTTGCCATCCAGCAATGCCAGGGGCCCAACAGCCGGCGCGTTGACTGCAAGCCCAGCGTCGGCCGCTACGCGCGTGATCCAGTCGAAGTCCGATTCATTGACCTGGTACACCTGGCCAACCGACTCGTTCAGGTATTTCGTTCCCTTGACGCCCTTCAGGCGTTTGTCAATTCCCTTTAGCTTGGCCAAGTGCTGCATTTGGGGACCGCCGCCGTAGCTGCATGTCCGCTGCGTCTGGTCGAGCATGTAGCTTGTGCCATGAGCCTTGATCGTCATGATCTCGGCGCCGGCGTCGACCTCCACGACTTCCCCCCTGAAAACGCGATGCCGCTCTCCTCCGTTCCAGACGACCACTTCGACTTGGCTCGCGGCCGCTTTCACAGCGGCCCGCAGGCTGCCTTTATATCGCGTCTCGGCGCGGAGTACGGCATGCTGGCCAAACTTGCCCCATATGTCGAGCCATCTCAAGCTGTACGCCTTCACCTTAGGATTCGTCAGCTTTAGCTCCATGACTGTCACCTTTTGGCATTGGGCTCAGGCGTGGAAAAGCGGCGTCAGAAAGCGGCAGACTATTTCTCTTCGACGTGTGGACCGACGTTCAGCTTCACCTTCTCGCCCGACCCCAGATCCACAAGTTCGCCCTTCGTGTACAGTAGTCGGAGTTCTTCGCAAAACTCGCAGCCACGCAGTTCGTCCTGTCCACCGCCCGCCCAGGTCAGACTCCACGAGGGGATTTGGATCTTGTCAAGGTCTATCTGACGGAGCTTTACCAGACGATTGCCTCGCCGTGTGTCTTCCACCAGCGTCGCCTTGGGATGCTGGTCGATCGCGCGGGCAAGCACGTTGAAATGGCGGCTGGCGGCGGCAATCTCGAAAAACACCAGGGCACCCTTTTTTCGACGCATGAGCCGGGTCACCCGAACGCGCGCGTGTTCGGGCGACTCGGCATAACACCCGTCGCTGTCCGCTTTGGTGACCAATGCCCGTTCGATGTCGAGTTTCTCCGCCGCGGCGGTACCGGCGACGTATTCCTTGCTATTGGCCTTAAACGTCAGGTTCGACATAACTCACTCCTTCCAGGAAAGCCGGGAAACAAACTGCAGGATTTCTTTGGGAAGCGGCCAGGCGTGGCCCCGGATCACGTCGTCGGGGCCCCACGCCTGATCCGACCGACTGGCCGCGCCGTTCACTTGCCGCTGCCGTCCTCCGAGTCGTCCTCGTCGACGAAACCGTGAACGATGACGGGGGTGATACCGTCATCCTTCAGAGGATCGCGGCCAAGTATGGTATTGAAGTAGCTAAAGTGGCTGCTACGGGTTTCGATCGTCTCCACCCCGTGTTTGGTGTTCAGAGACTTGATGTACGTCTTCTCGAGTACGAAGCGTCCAATCTCGGCGGGACGACCGCGGCGGACATCGTCGACGAAGATAATCGTGAGCTTGAAGATGTTCTTCTCGCAGCGCCCCGACCCAGCGAGGTGTTTTGAGGCGGTCAGGTCCCCAGGGATGCCCTGGGTCGCATCGCGTTTCATGAACGCCTTGAGGGCAGTGGTCATGGTGCCGTCGGTGGTGGGGCGAGGCTTCCAGGTAAGCTTCAGTCCCCGTATGCGTTCCAGTTCGTCACCGCCGCCCGGATCCAGTAGCCCGTTTTCAAATTTCGGGCTACCGCCAATCACGCCGTAAACAGCCATTTCTTGCCTCCTAGTGCTGAAAGATGACTTTGCCGCAGGGCCTCGCCTACGGCAGGAAATGGACCTCGAAGTACTCCGCTCCTTCGCGGAATTCGATTTGAATTTCGTGTACCATTACTTTCTTGCCCGTAGGTACGGGCTGATTGTCGGGGCCGAGGATCGGATCGCCGTTCGGTTTGCGTTGAATCTGCTGCTCGATGCGACTTTTCGTCGAGTCGCAACTGGCCTTCAGAAACGGTGCATGGCTTGCCCCGGCCAAGCATTGGAAGATGGCATTGAGTTCGCGTCCTACGGCCTCAGCCTCTTCCTTGGTCAGGTCCTTGCCGCCTTGCATCAGCATCCAATGCTGGACGACCGCCCGGGCAAGATTGACGGCCAATTCCAGTTCACAGCTATGCTCCCCACCCGCGTGGGCAGTGCGCGAGCAGTTGAAGACGACATTGATACCGTCCAGTGTGCTATTGCTGATCTCAGTCAGAATGGGCATGGGCAGGTCGGCCATTTCCTCGGCTCGATCGCGCAGCCAAGGACAAGCGAGGCCGTCGAACCATTTGCCAACCAGGCGATCGCGCATGGGATTCGTCGGCGGGACGGTGAAGCACAGGTGTTGCGCTGCGTACTCGTTGTTGTACAACTGCCCGGCGTATACAAACGAAGGATAGATCATCACGTTCTGTTTCTCCCAGCGGCTCTTTTTACGGCCGTTCGGGTGATTCCCGCACAGAACCGCTGCCTTCAACGCCGGGTTGTCCGAGAAGAACGTGTTCTGCAGTTTGGCTTTCGATTGCGGCGTCCACGGTTCGGGTCCCATGAACTCCGGGTCGCAGTTCGCGAACACTACGGCGCCGCCCTGAGAGGCTTTGTTCGCCCACCACTCGAAGTCCAGCAGGCCGTCGAAGTCCGCTCCGAGAACAATGGCCGAACCGCGCGTCTGGTAGACATACCGACTGCTCAATGAGGTAAAAGTAATGGGATAGGGCGTACCGTCCTCGGACACCGCGGATTGAAGCAATGGCACGTAACCGCCGACGTACTGTTCCTCGGGCAGTTCCTTGAAGCTGTATTCGCCGCGGGCACGCGTCGTCTCGGTCGTGACGGGGTCGATGTTGGAGAAGTTCAGGTGGTCGGCTGCGCCTTCGCACCGGCTTAGTTCGAAGAGAGCGAGGATTGATCGAAGGGCGGTCTCCTGCGGGCGCACTTGTTCGAGTACCGAGGTCATCGCCTTGTCATAAGCCAGAGATTTGCTGCGGATTTCGTCTGCGAATGCGTTCCGCACGTGCGGCGGGTTGGCCAAATCCGCCGCGTTCTGCTTAGAAAGCACTCCGCTGAGTGCTCGGGCGCGTGTCAGCCCGGCCATCAGGTCTTCTTTCAGACTGTGGATCAGCTTGCGGTTGTAGGCTGTGTGCCCGCAACGTTGGAGATCGCTGCAAATCGTCTGAAGACGTTCTTTGACAGCTTTGTTCGAAGTCGCCTTGATCCCAGGCAGGGTTAGCTTCTGGGATTGTAGCGCGACGCGCGATTTGTTGCCGTTAAACTCGTACTCTGCCGAAAACGGCTCCGGGAAACCTGCGTCGGCGGGCACCGTGGCGAGTGCCCCGTCGAGTGGATCGTGCTCCGCCACGGGAGCGGACGGTGGTCCGGGGTCAGCGGCGGGGGCCGGCGTTGGCGTCTGTTCACCTTTTCCTTTCTTACTCATCTTCGGAAATCTCCGTGTCTTGAGGGTCTGGTTCGGGTAGAAGTTGATCGATCGCCGAGAGTAAGGCGACATAGCGCTCTTCCTCGGCAGCCAGTTGCTCGACGATGTCCTTCGGCAATGCGTGCTTGTTTAGCGCCACCTGAATGGCCTGGCAGGCCGCGATTTCGTAGGTCAAGCGGCTGAGAAGGCCCAACTCATACGGCTTCGTGGGATTCTCCGGAACCATGATGCGGCCAATGCCCGCAGGGGTCAGGTTTTGGAGGAGGTCGGCGGCGCAGCCGACGCCTAACGCGTAGTCGATTTCGTGAGAGATGGGCTCGCCGTCCTCATCCTCCACGCTCACCACCTGCCACGGCCCAAGAGCCAACAGGTCTTTGACGCCACGAAGGACAGTGGGAACCAAGTCGGGATTCCCGGGCCCGTTGCGTCTGGTCAACACGCGGATCATGGCGAGTAGCTTGAACGCGTGGTTGACGCGAGGTGGCATCCCCGCCGGTTTTGGGCCACCCGCCTGGATCAGTTGGATTCGTTTTGCCATCGTGTACTCCTTCTACTGGAATGGAAAGGTCCGGTTTGAACAATCGCCCCAATGCTCAGTATGCCAGGCACGTGAGCAGCAGCAGGACTAGCAGGCCGACAACCCAGGCAACGAGCCCCACGTTGAGGCCCCACGCTTTGCCCAGCGAGGCTTCCTCGATTCCTGCAGCCTGAAGAAAACGTCGGAGTTGGGGAACTGGCCACCGACGGATTCGGTTGCCCCGGGCGAAGGCGTGCCCCACGTCCAGCCAGCGACCGATCCACGACACGTGGATCTGCAGGTCTTCGGCTTCCGTGACAATACTCTGGTGAATTGGTTTGCGGAGTTGCACGTTTTCGCCTTCGACGGTCCAGCGATCCGGCAGGCAGGCCCCGCGCCACATCACGCCGCCCAGGACACCGGCCGCCAGCATCAGCGACGACCAGCCCAGCCAGACCCATGTGGTCACAAGATTAGCCTCCCAAGCCCACGCCACCAGGACGACCGTCAGCAAGGCGATCGGGAAAAGCCGTACCCAGTGAAAAACCGATTCCTTGATTTGGCTTCCGGCAGTGATGGCGTCGTCCTCACGGCAAACGTCGGTCGTCGATGTCGGCTCGTCGCTGGGCCCGCGGGCGGTTGTGTGCAGGGGCCGCTGGACGTCGCGCTTCACCGCATCGAGCAACTCTTTGGCGCCGTTCGTCGCCACGTGGATTACTTGGATTGGCGAGTCGCCATTCGAACGTGGTTTGGCCTTCACCTCTACATTGCCTACGTAGATGCAGTTGCTGGATGTCTGGGTGACGTTGGGGCCGAGCATGTACTGAAACACTGGATCGACGTGGCCGGACTGAGACCAGACGCTGGGCAAAACTCTTGCGTGGTCTTTATGGGTGACTATGACTTTCGGGTGTGGTAGCGATTGCACTACTTCCCGGATCGGCTCTAGATCCAGTCGCTCTTCGTCGACGACACGTTCCGCTACCGCGCAGAGAAAATCCAGGTGCCTCTTGGCGGCTTCGTCGGGTAGGCCAGGGCCTTTGATGCGAAAACCAGCCCGCCGCCCACGTGTCCGTTCGACATGCGCGCGCTTGAGCCGCTCGTCGGCCAAGAACTCTGCCAGCCCATCGACACCGCACTCCGCAAACCGCTCGGCTGGCCAACCATAGGTAACGTGATAGGCACACTGAACGGTCGCGCGCAGGTCGGCGGATTCCACCTTGTTGTTGCGCAGGGCAATTGTCGTGTCCAGCAGGCCGTTTCGCGCCAAAGCGACGTCCGTGCGGAACGGATGAACAGTTGCCAAGAACTCCCGCAAGGGGTCGTTCAGGTAAATGTCAGCCACCGTGGATGAATTCAGTTCATCGGCCGGAAACTGAGGGTAGGAGACGAGTAAGAATCGCTCGCCACAGTGTGGAAACGAGAGCAGCTCCGGCGTGGTCGGGTGTCCATTGTTCTGAACACCGGTTGGCGTAGTAACCTTGCCATGGATCGTCAGACGAGTCTGCGACCGCAGGCTGGACGATGGTTCGGTCAGCCCCGGTAGGGGCTGGGAATCCACATAACGCATGCTGGCGATGGCCATCATCGTCTTGCCACTGATCGGTGTACCTTGGAGTTCCAAGGTATGATCGTACAGACCGCGGTGCCGCCCAACGTAGTCGAGCAGTGCGGGCACCGAACGGGTCTCCGGCGTCTCGATTTGCGTAGTCATTGCTGAAGTCCTTAGTGGGAAGGATCGGAACAGTAGTCAACGTCTTCGTCGAGATGTCCCAACGTCTGCAGCAGCGCGGGGAGGATTCGCTCCAACTCGCGAAGCCGCCGTTCTACGTCATCCACATGACTGACCGTGTACACGTCGTCGATGTCGTAAAAGCGGACGTAGCGTTGCTCCAATCGTTGCTGGAACTCTGCGATCCGCGCGTGGTCGCGATCCGACTCCAGTTCGAACAATTCGACAGCGTCGGCGATCGTGGCCTGCACCACCGCATTGGGAATATCTCCTGTGCTGTCCGGGGTGGGTTTCTTCATTGAGTGACCTCCGTTTTCGCATGAGGGAAAGACGTGTCCGAAGCGGAACTGGCCGAGCAAGGGAGGGTCGAGGTGACGCCATCGCCGCCCGACACAAACGCGGTACTTCAGCCGATAGTCGAGATGGATCGGCAGCAAATCCCTCATCACGGCTTCCACCACGTCACGCCCCTTGACCGTGCCCCACCAATGACGCGATGCAGGAGGAGATCCTGACGCTGGCTCGATGGAGACCCCGACCGCGGGGCGAGAGGCTGGGGAGTCTGCCCCAACGAGTTGATAAGGCGGCTGTCCGAACACTGGTTTGGGCCATTCGTGCCAGGACACTTGAACAAGCGCGTTGTCGCCTACTTGACGCAAACGTTGTTCAATTGTCGTCCGCAACTCGCCGAACAGTTGCTCCTCGGCCTCCCTAGCCATCGATTCTCGACTCCCAACGCAGAAGGATATTCGGACCATCGCTTGGCCTCTGATTGCTCCGGCTCGACTCCGCGCGAAGCGAATTCCAGTCAATGCACGATTCGTGCCAGATCAACGTCAGTCATCGAGAAGGTGCAGCAACGCCTTTTGTGGTCGAACGTTGCGCATAATGCGCCGGGGAGGAATCGATTTCCGGAGTGGCGATGTCGGGACAGAGTTGTTGCTCGACGCCACGTTTCTGGGACGCCCACGTCGAAAAAACGTGGCGCGTCGATGTTGGCGTGGACGAGGTCGGCGGGAATCGTCGCAGTTGTCGTCTTGCCGATAGGCCGATTAGATGTGGTGTCGTCTGCCGGGCGTCCAGCCGGCATTCCACACATCAGGGCCAATGGGGGCCCCGATCCAGGAAGTCGTCGATATCGAAAGAATTCGCTGGATAGTGATTGCTAACCCACTGGCGCCCGGCCTTCTGATTGCAGCAGAAGAACCGGCTCATTCCCTTTTCGTCCAAGTGGTGCCGTTTTCCTGTCTGAACAATCGCCAAGCGGTATGCTTCCAGCACCCAGCTTTCGCCGTGTCGGCGTTTCAGTTCCGTCATGCTTGTGGCTTTTTTGACGTGACCAACGACAATGCCGTCGACGTACTCCTCTGGAGTCGGTATGACTCCGTCTCCCACGGACTCCGAGCCACCAGCAACAACTCCGGTGTACTCGGGCGCAGGGGCCACTCCGGGCGCGGTCGATTCTGTACGCTGCGTGGACCCGTTGCACCCGCGGTCAGACCGATGGTCCTTCATTCCCTGTGCGATCTCGACAATGCGCGCCGCAGTAATCACCATCGTTGTCGCAGGATTGGACTCCATCGCGGCGCACGCATGGTTGATCGCGTTCTTCAACTGTCGTACATTGCCGGGCCAATCATACTCCTCAAGCTTCTCGCGGCCGTGCTCGCCCAGCCATACCCTCCGGTCCGGATTCTTGGCATTCCGCTTCTTGATTAGATATGTCGCGTGATCGAAAACTTCACCCCGCCTCTGGCGCAGCGGTGGCACAGCAATATCCAGCACTGAAAGACGGTGGAAAAATTCAAGCAGGAATTCGCCGTCCCGGATCGCCTTCTCGAGGTTCGCCGATGTGGCCGATACGATCCGCACGTCGACACTGATAGCCTCTTCCCCTCCCTGACGCGTGAACGGGTGCCCCTCTACGGCTCTTAGCACTGCCTTCTGGACGTCAATCGGCATCTTATCGATTTCGTCCAGGAAGAGCGTCCCAAGATGGTTCCGTTCGAAAAGCCCCTGGTGAACCTTCTTGGCATCCGTGAAACTGCCTTCTTCGTGGCCGAACAGTTCGTCTGCGGTCATGCCTGGGCAGTCCACGGCGCAGTTCTTTGCCTCAAATGTGTGTCCCTTCCGGGGACTGTTCTCATGGATAATCTTGGCCAGCACCTCTTTTCCTGCACCTGATTCACCACGGATGAGCATGTGCCCTTTTTGCTCGGCAAAACGAAGTGTAAGGCGAGCAGTTGCTAGCATGGCGTTTCCGACGTAGTAGCATTGGCTATCGAGGAGGGCTCGCACCTCGTCGTCCGTGAACGCGTCGTTGGATCGCTTTGAATTCGGACTTGCGAGCCAGTGTCGCAGAATTCCTTCAAGTTCCTCTTGATCCCTGTCCGGCTTTTCCACCACATGGTGTATCCAGCGATTCTGGATCGCATCCGTCACCTCTGGATCTCCGCAGTAGGCTGAATTGAGGATACGGAGGGCGCCCGGAATCCGCTCCTTCACAATCTGCAACAATTCGGTGCCAAGCATCTCGTCCATGCGGTGATCCGCGACGACCGCCGCGACTTTTTCGCTCGTCTCTTCAAGCCAATCGAGCATATCTTTAGGGTCATCAAAAGCTTGCGCTTTCAACTCATCGGGAAATCTCTCCGCTACAAACCGACGGAGGGTATGGATTATGGGACGTTCGTCATCTACGAAGACAATGACTGATCTATCCATGGCGAGCGATCCCTAAACTGTTGAGGCAGCATTCGTTCGGTAGTTCGCTGTTGAAGCGAGCTTCTTTGCACCGCGGCACGAGACAATGAGCCGAGTGGCACCGTTGGCCAGTTGCTCGTCTCGCCAGGACCGTGCTGCTGCTTCTCCGCGTGTGATTTAGGACCCCCCGTGAGGCTCAGGGGGCCGGCGCTTCCGACCCGTCGCTGATGTGTCGTCTGCGCGGGCCGGACCACTGTCTAAACCGACGTTGCAGGTGTTGTTTCAGGGCATCTTCATTTGGCTTTGCGATCGCGACGTGTACCAGCCCCTCTCGCACCGCATCCATCACCTCAGCGTCTCTAGGGTAAGCTGAATACAGAACACGGGCGGCCTTGGGTATGAGTCTGCGGACGATATCCAGCAACTCTGTGCCGGGCATCTCATCCATTCGCTGGTCGGCTACGACCGCGGATACGTTAGCTGTGTTCTGTTCAATCCAACCGGCTGCCTCGGAAGGGTCCGCAAAAACCACGGCCGTTCGCTGGGGGAAGTTCTCGCGGCAAAACCGCCGAAACCAACGGCATGCGGCTTGCTCGTCGTCGACGAAGATAATTCGCTCCGCCATGATGGCCAATCCGTTGTCTGGGCAAGGCGTCACCCGAATTTGATCGCCCCGCTTGGCAGCCATTCATCCAACTTGGACTACCGTGATTCCCGCGTCGAGAATGATCGACGGTGGGTGGGAATCGTCACCGTCACACGAGTGCCCCCCTGAGGTGGACTCTCTATCGTGACCGTGCCTTTGTGCAGCGTCTGAATGATGTCGCGGACTACACAGAGCCCGTACCCTCGCTCCCCTTCACCTTCGCTGGTGGTGAATCCCCGCTCGAATACGTGTTCGCGGTGTTCGGATGGAATCCCCACACCGTCGTCCTCGATCACGATTCGAATGTCACTCGCATCTGCGGTGACATCCGCGGTAACCCACCCCCGCTTAAGGGGGCCATGTCGCCTTCGCAACGCCTCACCGCTATTGGTGAACAGATTCGAAAGCGCTCGCGTCAACCTCACTTGGTAGCAGCTCACCGGCTCATCCACGCAACAATTCATTCTAACGACCTTCTCCAGGCCTGGATAGTCGGTAGCAGCCCACCTGACCGCTCGTCTGAGGCAGACACCAAGATCGCAGAGCCCAGGCGTGGGCGGATCGCCTGAATCATCTCGAAGCATCTCCATGCAGTCATTGATGCGTTCACCGGCCGATTCCATGCCCTCGATGATGTCGTCGATCTCGGTAGCAAGTCCTTCAAAGTCGTCATCCGACAGTCCCAGATCACCGCGCTCGTCCGATGGAACGGTCCGTCGCGCTTTCCTGGCTGACTCGACGATGTTGCGCATGTACCTCCCCAGCCTTTCCGCCTCGAATATACTAACTAGTGGCTGTCGCACTTCGTGTCGCACATTGCGCACCAACAGGTTCAGATCCCGAGCAATGCGCCGTTCCCTACGTGCGTGGTCTTCGATAGACTTCGCCACCCGAGATATGTCGCGGTCGGACTCGCTAGCAAACGCGGACAGTCGAGTGACGAAATCGTTCGAACTGTGGTCCGATGCCGCAAGGATCGAATTAAGACGTCGGAGACTTCTACTCATGACTGCTGCCAGGGAAACGCCGACAAGCACAACGACGCTTCCACCAAATAGGACCGCCATGAGCGTGATGGTTCGCAAGTCCTCAACAGCAGCAAGACTATCGTTTGACCGCAGAATGCCCAGACGCCACTTAGTATGAGGAACTGCCTCACAAGCCAAGTTCCACACGTTTTGTTCGTCGTCCCGAATGTCGGTTACGAGCCATGATTGTGCTTCCGGATGCTGCTTCCCGTGCACCAGTTTGTCCATGGGGCCATGTAGCCAACGCTGTTTCTGTTGTATCCAATGCATCACGTCGGCAGCGTTCCTCATCGGGTCATCTGGATGGGAATCCGCAGGTCTGCTGTCGGAGTAGTTGAAGCCCTCGAACAGGAGGATTCCACCTTCAGAATCCAGCAAGAACAGGTTCGTCCCGTTCTTCCGCGGGTAGGGTAGACTGGATTCCAGGAATCGACCGATCTCGGGAAGCGTTACATCGTATGACACGACGGCACGGAAGGTGTCGTCATTTGCCTCCTTCACAGGATGCGAATACGTCACCATGAAACCGTGACCGGCAGTGTCCCAGTATGCCGGCGTCCATATCGCCCCCTCCGAGTCTATTGCGTTTCTAACATAAGGCATGGTTTCCGGCCGCCACGAGGCAAACTGTGTCTTATTCTCTAGATACGGGAAGAGACGCATCATTCCATCGTCGGTTGTCAGATATAGCCAAGACGTGGCCAGCCTCGGTGGAAGACGCCTCTCGCGTTCCTTCGGCGCCCACTGCACCAAAGGGAGTTTCACCGCCTTGAAATGACGATCGAGATCGTGAGTGGCCAGAATATCCGCGTAGATCCGACAGTACTTGGCTCGCATCTCCTGATCATTGAGCCCCTCGAATGCCAACCTATTGACGAACACGTTAGACACCGAGGGATGTCCATCCGATTCAGCATTGCCGTTGTCGGGGGCTGTCGTCATACGTCTCCCGAAAAACTCCCTGTCTTCGCTGCTATGTTCATCCGCCGGAATGGTCTCCCACCCGTAGTCCAGTTGTCCCAGTTGATCCTCTAGGCTTTCGACCAACTTATCACTGACGGCTTCGTCCGCCTCACTGTTCATCAACACAGCGGCACGCTCGGCGATCTGACGCGCCGAGTCCTCCATCTTGGCGAGTTCGTCGTCAAGCTCTCGTGCGAGTTGGACGCACGAATCGCTCAACTCGCGACGACCTTTCTCGAGTTGACCGTGAACTGCCCGCTGGTACACAACAAAGCTCGTTGCCAGGGGCAGAAGGCCGGTAAGCAGCAGCGCGAGGCCAAGTCGCACAGTGAAGGGCCACTTTGCGCGGAAAATGCGTGTCATTGGATTGCTTCTTCGAGACGGTACAGAGCACGGGCATTATCCGAGAATATGCGTCGAGCCCAACGCAGCGCCTCTTCGGAGGTCAACCATTGGGCATCAGTGAGTTCGTCCAGTGCTGAACCTACGGCAGCCCTAGCACAGATCGCTCCCCAGGCAAACAACTCTGGCCCGATACTGGCATCGGAACCATACATCACTTTGCTTACCGGGGCTTGCTCCAGAAGTTCAAGGACGACCTGCCGTCCTCCGTGACCCGTCAGCGGAATGGCAAGGGATAGGTCGACGTAGACGTTGGGATATAGTCCTGCAAGGATCCCAGCGTTTCGCACGAAAGGGTACCCTGCGTGAAGCAGCACAATAGGAACGTCACCGTCCCCGTCGCGTTCCAGGATCGGCCGGAGCAGCAGCGGGTCGGCGCGGCGTAGATCCAAATCGCTGTCGCCGAAACCCGTATGGAATTGAACGGGTACCTCCAGTTCGCGGGCGACCGCCAGGGTTCGAAATACGATCTCGGACAACAAGCGACGCTCCGTCAAACGAACGTGGCCGTCTTGGTCGTGACGGCGCCTTTCACGGTCGAAGGCGTCTATCAGTTGGTTCTTGCGCGGAGTCGCAAGGCTCAAGCCACAACGGTAGGCGGCAATCGTCTTAAACGCTACGAAGCGTCCCTTGTTTGCCTGGCGGAGACGTTGCCCCAAGTCATCGAGGAACTCTGTCACGGATCGTGCCTGTGGCAGAAGGGACTGGGCCAAGCTCTCGACGCGTACCACCTCCCGACATGGGATCCCAAGCAGCTTCTCACAAGCCTCTACGCCCAAACCGTCCTTCGGGTAGCCGGTGTCCAACAGGATGCACTCGATGCGTTCCGGCCCGAGCAGACGGCGAGCATACTCCTCGATCCCCAACCGATTTCGACAATCGACCAACTCCGGCAGCGTGGCGTCAGCGCTCAGTTGGCGACTGAGATACCGAACGGCTGCGTTCATGGTCACTGTCGACGGAACGTGCTCTCGCAATTGGCTCGAGTCGGACGATTCAGAGAAGGCAGAAATGAGATCGTCAACCGTGATTCTCGATTTATCGACGCATGGATGTGCATGCCCGTCGATGATCGTCTCGATTTCGGTGGTCAGGGTTGGAAACATGACGGATCAGTTCTAGAACCTGAACATATAAGCACGCGATTCCACGCTATCTCCGCCAGACTCGATGGCCGCGATTTCCGCGCGTTTCATCGTCACGTAGTCTGTGACACGACTCTCGCCAAGCCGCTCCCGCAAGAAGACGTCGTTCTCCAGAGCCGTCACACTGCTCGCGAGATCCGCCGGATAGGCAGCGTAACCGGCTGACTCTCGTTCGGCTGCAGACATCAACGCAGGATCAGTCAGAGCGGGCGGTCCGGGATCCATTTGCTGATCGATCCCGTGCAAACCGGCCCAGATGATCCCTGCCAGTGCGAGGTAAGGATTGCAGGTCGGATCAGCAGGCTTGTACTCAAGATTCAAGGTGGATTCCTCCTGACCACGGAAGCTCGATGCGACCCTGACAGTCGCTTCTCGATTGTCGGGCCCCCAGCAAACGTAGCAGGAACTCCAACACCTCTCCGCGAATCGGCGATAGGAGTTCGTCGTAGGTGCGGTCAGAGCCAAAAGTCCTGGCAAGTGAACTAGGACCCCAGCGATGAATTGTCTGCCAGTTTCCGATAACTCAAACTCGCCCGCGCGATCGTAGAACAGATTCCGTTGCGTCTGTTCATCCCAGACGCTGAGATGTATATGGCATCCGTTGCCGGCTGCGTCCGCCGCGGGCTTCGGCATAAACGATGCTCGGTAGTCCTTTGTATAGGCCACGCCGCGGACTGTCTCCCTGAAGACAACTTGCTGATCTGCCGCGGCGACTCCGGTTCGATGCTGGACTGGTATCTCTTGCTGCCCTGGCCCGGCTTCGGGAAAGTACTTCTCGACGATTACTCCCTGTGCTTCCAATGCGTCGACGGTCGGCAAGACGATGTCGCTTGCAAGGTCCATGGCGGCCGAACTGAAGCAGTTCAGGTCGTCAATCGGAAGCCACTGACCGTCTTCTTTCCTGTAGATCGTGAACTCGTTCTCAAAAGCAACTTCGATTCTCAGACCTCGCTTGCCAACTTCGCTCACAGCGTCCTTCAATGCATTCCGTGGGCAAAGCTCCCAAGGTTGGCCATCAAGCGTGTTGAGATCGGCGAGCACTCGGGCGTGACCAGGCAAATATGGAAGCGACTGGAGGGTGCTCCAATCGGGGCGCATTCTCACCTCCCCAACTGGCTGGTACGCACTTTCTCGGGGCAGTTGATCAAGCGCGGTCACGGAAGTCTGTGCTTTCGTCAAACCGATCCCCGCATCGAATACCTGCCGGAGTTGGTGAGGACGAAATGCCTTGCCTCGGATGATACCGTCAGGGCCCGCATAAACGACCCGCGCCAAGCGGATATTTCGTTCTTCGAGGTAGGCTTGGACTTCGTTGTGTTTCATGTTGGACTCCCAATTCTCCTGACGGGCCGTGATCGGATTTGGTGGGAAGGTACCCTCCGGGCTGAGAAAGGTATTGAGTACCCAGCAATCTCTGTGCCAGGGCTCGAAATGGTTCAGCAGGCCAACATTCAACCACGCGGCGATCTCTCGTGTCACAATACTGTGGCTTGGCACCACAATTACGTGGCAGCGTGGCACGAACTCAGTGAAAAACCAGTCTGAACCCGCGTGAAGTGGCGCAGGCGGGCTCGAATCCTTATTGTACATTGACACCTGGGACGATTGATGGGTGACGCCTGAGGCGGATACCAGAAGGGCCATGCTTCACTACCTATACATAGAAACCGTCGGCTGCCAGATGAACGTGCTGGACAGTGAAATGGTGGTGGCCAGTCTGCGCGGTCGCGGCTATGAACTGGTCCACGATCCACAGGATGCCGATACGATCCTGCTGAACACCTGCAGCGTGCGGCAGCATGCCGAGGAGAAGATCTACAGCATCCTGGGCAAGCTGAAACGCTACAAAGAACGAGACCCGCGCAAGGTCATCGGCGTGCTAGGGTGTATGGCGCAGAAAGACCAAAGACTGATCTTCGATCGGGCCCCACACGTGGACATCGTCGTCGGCCCCGGCCAATTGCAGCAGACCGCCGACTTGATCGAGAAAGCCAGATCGGGAGCGGGCAGACAGGTTGGCCTGAGCCTGGGACGCCGCGACGGTCCTGTCCGGAAAATCAGGCGAAGCCACGAGACGTTCGATCCGTTGCGGGATTCCTCCATGCGGCCCACGCCCTTTCAAGCGTATCTGCGCATCCAGATCGGCTGTGACAAGTTCTGTACGTATTGCGTTGTGCCCATGACCCGCGGCCCCGAGCAGGGCCGGCCGCCTGAGGAGATTTTGGCCGAGGCGCGCATCTTGGCCGATCAGGGGTGCAAGGAGATCACACTGCTGGGCCAGACGGTGAACAGTTACAGATACAAGTCCGGTGGCACAACAACGCGGTTGGCCGATCTGCTCTATACGCTCGATGGCCTGGACGGCATCGAACGCTTGAAGTTCGTTACGAACTACCCGAAAGACATGACCGTCGATTTGCTGGAGGCTGCGCGGGACTTGCGCAAATGTTCGACTTATCTGCACGTGCCGTTGCAGAGCGGATCGAACCGCATTCTCCAACGCATGAAACGCGGCTACACGGTGGAAGACTATCGCGAGATGATGGATTGCGTGCGCGAAATGCTGCCCGATGCGGCGGTGTCGAGCGACTTCATCGTAGGTTTCTGCGGCGAGACGGAAGAGGAGTTTCAGCAATCCGTTGTAATGGTGCGCGAGTGTCGCTTCAAAAACAGCTTCATCTTCAAGTACAGCGAACGCCCCGGCACCAAGGCGGCGGACCTGTATCCGGACGACGTGCCGGACGAGGTGAAGCGACGTCGAAACAACGAACTGCTTGCCCTTCAGAACGCGATCAGCGAGAAGGACAACCGCCGGTTCACCGGCAGCACGGTGGAGATATTGGTGGAAGGTCGAAGCAAGAAGGCCGAGAAGCGAGGCGAGGCGGGCGACGTTCTGCAACTGACCGGTCGCACGACCTGCGACCGCATCGTCGTGTTTGACGGCACACGCCGCCTGATCGGCGAAATCCTTCCGGTTGTGATTCGCGATTGCACGGCGCATACATTGATCGGCGAAGTTGTCGTGGGGCACGACGGCCCCGACTTGTTCTCGATCGAAACTCCCGCCACTCCGTCGATGGAGGAAGCCGGCTAATGAAGTTGTATACGAAAAAGGGCGATCAAGGCGAAACCAGCCTCTTCGGAGGTTCGCGAGTCTCGAAGAACCATGCTCGCGTCGAAGCCTATGGCGTGGTCGACGAGTTGAATGCACTGCTCGGCCTGGCCAGGGCGGAGTCGCCAGCGGAAGCGATCGACGGCGTTCTTCAACGGCTTCAGAAAGAGCTATTCGAAGTCGGTGCTGGATTGGCCACACCGGATCCCAACCGCCAGACGGTAGCTCCGGTCAGCGATTCCCACATTGCACGTATCGAGCGGGACATTGACCGCTTCCAGACAGCGCTTCCGCCACTGAAGCACTTCATTCTGCCTGGTGGCGGTAGGGCAGCCGCGAGGCTGCACGTCGCTCGTGCGGTGTGCCGGCGGGCCGAGCGCCGAGTAATGTCGTTGGGCGATATGGACGGCCAGCACGTGCCAGACAACGCGATCCCCTACCTGAACCGGCTCGGCGACCTGCTGTTCGTCCTTGCGCGTGCGGCAAATGCGCATGAAGGTGTTGACGACGTAATCTGGCGGAACGACGAGGGCGAGACTGCGTAACGCAGCAGGACACCTCAACCAAGTAGGGTGAGCCAAGTCTTCGCGGGCCACCGGAAGAACAGTTGGTGGGCCGCGAAGACTTGGCCCACCCTACGGAGATGCGCGCACAACACGTGGACGTTGCCGGGTCATTCTCTAACGTGGCAAGACAAGCACGAATTCCGCGCCGCCGGAGTTGCGGTTCACTTCGAGCCGTCCGCCAATGTCTGCTGCCAAACGGCGGCACAAGGCCAATCCCAGACCGACGCCGGGAGCCGAGTTGGCTGCGTCGTGTGCGGATTTGGAGAAGGGCTGGAATAGACGCGATATCTCCTGCTCGGTCACGCCCGGTCCGTGGTCCTTGACGAGGATCGCGACGTTGCGATCGCCGGTTTCGAACCGCAGATGAATGCGCCGATCCTTTGCAGTGGCAGCATACTTGCAGGCGTTGTCGATCAAGTTGAACAAGATCTGTTCCACCGCGGCCGGATCCGTGCAAATGCCTGTTGCGCCCGCGTCTTCGTCCGCTTCGACTATCAGTTTCATATCGGCCTGAGCCGCGCGGTCGGCCAGACGCGTCGCCGTTCGGTCGATCAGCGAGTCCAGGCGAATTTCCTCGCGTCGCTTTCGGCCGGAGACACGTTCTAGTCGAGCGTATTGCAGGACATTCTCCACCAGATGCGAAAGTCGGTCGGCTTCGACCTTCAACGTCTCCAAGTATTTGCGGCGTTGGTCCGTGCCGGTGACCATGTCCTCGGAAAGCATCTCGGCGTACATGCGAAACGTCGTCAGAGGCGTTCGCAGTTCGTGTGTCACCGCAGACACGAATGCCGCTCGCCGCTCGCTTAGCGTCACGACGCCTCTCAGCAGCACCGCCATGGATATCGTGGCCATGAGAAGAAAGCCCCACGCCACGATCAGCGAAACGCGGATTGGCGAAAACGGATTGATGACGGCAACCGGCTTGGGGACGACCAATTGGATAGGCAGGCCCACTAGTATGCGGTCAAATCGCATTTGGCTCATGTCCGTGACGGGCTCCAAGCGGGCACCGGACAGTAATGGGGCGACGCCTTCCAGGAGTTTCTCTCTGATTTTTGGCCAGTGCAGCCAGCACCCCTGGATCAGCGTCTCGCCGCTCGATTCGACTCGCCGAGCCAACAGAAGGTGAGAGTTGACCCATACCGGCTGGCTGACGCCCTCGACCTCGAATCGTGGAAGAGCCGACACGTCAGGATTAAAATTCGCTCGTTGATCGAAGAACGCCTGTTGAGCCGCCGCCTGGAATCCGGCATTGCGGTTCTCCAGGTTGTTGCCCTGACGAGATTGGACCCGACGATTTCGCTCGAAGGAAGGGTTGTTCGTCGGTAGTACCGCTTGCACGTCGTGCTGTTCCGGATTGGGCGCCTGGTTGATTTGAGCACTCTCCAGTTGCTGCCGGACAGACTCGTCGTCCAACAGGGTGTTGACGAGCTGCCCCTGCTGCGGTCCCGCCATGAATGCGGTGTTGTTGGCCCATTGTGCCTGCGCCAAGAGATCCGTCTGCAACATTTGTTCCGGGACCTTGTTCAACAGGTTTTCATAGCGTACGGCGCTGGCCAACTCGTTCAGTCTACCGTTGCTCAATTGAATGTTGCTCGGCGCGGCATCGTTTGCCACCGCCAAGTCATAGAACGTCTCAGAAGGGCACTGCGGCGAATGCCACGTGTTGTCGGGGCGGATCTCGAAGTGAAGCCGTACGTAAGGCGATGGTTGCATCAAGAGCGGCGACGGCAGTTGCTGGGCCTCGCCTTTGCCGACCGCGGCTGTATAGAACGGCCGGTAGAACACCGATGGGCGGGCAATCTCCGGCGCCAACAAACGGGTTAATTCGGCGTCCATTTGCCACAGAGCGCTGCCGACGGCTTCCTCCAAATCGGCTTGTTGTTGAGCGAACGCCTCGGCGCGGTCCAATTCCAACGCCGTGTGCGTCAGCCACACCATGACCGGCAGGACCATGGCAAGACACACCAGGAACAGCAGCCAGATTTGCCAAGGGCGTCTCATTTCGAGTCCCCGCCGTTTGCGAACATGTACCCTTTGCCGCGCACGGTCAGCAGCACTTGAGGATCTGTTGGGTCGTCGCGCAGCTTCTCGCGCAGGCGCGCCACGTGCATGTCGATTGTGCGTGTCGAGACACCTTGCGGGCTGATCCGCCACACGTTGGCCAGCAACTCATCGCGTGCGATCGCGCGGCCACGGTTTTTGACAAGGTAACGCAGCAGTTCGATTTCCCGCTCGGACAACTCGATTCGCTCGCCATCTTCAAACTGCACCTCGCAACGAGCGAAATCCGCCAGCCCGCCCGGAAGACGGACCTTGTCCAGGTCGGTCGGACGTTCCGGAGAACGGCGCAGCACTGCTTCGACTCGGGCGAGCAGTTCTTTGACGCTGAACGGTTTGACCACGTAATCGTCCGCGCCCAACTTCAACCCTTCGACTCGATCCTCCTCTTCACCGCGTGCCGAGAGGATAATCACCGGTTGCGTTGGGCGTGTCTTGCGCACTTCGCGCAGGATGCTCAACCCGTCGGTGCCCGGCAATACGAGGTCCAGCAGCAGCAGGTCGTAGTCGTGGCGAACGGCCATCTCCAGACCGTCGCGTCCGTCGCCGGACTCCAGGACGCGATAGCCCGCGTAGCCAAGCGCATCGACAATCCCGCGACGGATTGCCGCGTCGTCTTCGATGGTCAGAATGGTTTGCTGGGGCATAGCTCACGTCGTGGACTAAGGATCGTCCGAGAGACTATTCTCGTAGCCGAAGTGGCGACACTTTCGGTGGTGGCGGCGAAACCCGAAGTCTTGCGACTTCGGCTACACTCGAATCCGGCAGTCTCTTCTCGAATGATGCCAAGGAATACGTAGGATAGTCGTGCCTATGAATATGCTACCACGGCCAGGGCATGAGATACGTAAAACGTTTGTAACACACGCTGCGCCGGAAGCCCAGGTCAATCCACATCGCTGTATGACGCAAGATATTCGGCCGGAATCGCATCCGGTCGATTCCTCGGATCCGGCGGCGCAAGGGGCCGGCGTTTCCGAGCGTTTCCGGGTTTGCATCCGACGCTGAAGTGAAGCATCCCGCGTCTTGTGCCGTCGTATTGGTGATAGAATTCGAAGTAGTAGGCTTTGTCGGCTTCCAACGGAACAGGCAGCGACTCCGTGTGCTTTGCGTCGTTCACGACAATTTGTGCAAGTGAATCTTCGTTGGGTTCAAAACGCTGCAGATAGAACATCGCGTGCCCGCTGGACCGGAGCAGAAACACATACTCGCCGTCCACGGGCGGGTAGAGAAAACCACGAACTCGGTTCAGGCAATTGCCGCTTGCTATCGGCAGCAGATCCCACAGCCCTTTTCGCAGTGTGTTGGCTGCGTCAGCGGCGTCTATCGTGATGCGTTCGATCTGTCTTCGCGTTGAATCGGCAGGGATGTCCTGCCACGTTTCGCACAAGACTCTGCCGTCGGGACTTTCCGGAGCGGCCAACAGCGGCTGGAAATCGCCGTCGAATATCGCTTTGACGGCTACGCTGCTGAGCCGATAGTCGAAGATCCGCAGATCGTCGATGTGTGCCGTCAAGTTGCGGATCTCCAGTCGACTCATCTCCGCCGGGGCGGAGTCCGTGTACCGTTGGAATCCTCGGTGCTCGCCGTTCAAGTAGTAGTGGACCTGTTGCGCCGGTGCCGAGTAGACCAGACCGAGATGGACCCACTGGTTCATATGTTCTCCGATGTCAGTGCCGGTGAATCCTCTTGTCATTTCGTCTGTGCTCTCGCCAGCAACAGGATCCAGTCGCCGAACGCGCAGCTTCGGAAAGCCCCCTTGAAGATGAATCTCCAGATCGCCGCCGTCCATAATCGGGCGACGAGTGTTGGGAACGTGATCCAGTTTGATCCAGAGCGTCAGAGAAAACTCGCTTGATTCGGCGAACATGGGGCCGTTGACTTCAAAACCATGGCGCTCGGCTAGACGCAATGCGCGGCCTGCTTGCCCGTCTGTGAATTCCGGATCGCCAAACAGTGTAGCCTCGATATCGCTACCGGAGTCGTCTTGCACGTCGTCGTCGAACTTCCAATGGCCGACCATGCGGCCGTAGCCGCTGGTGAAGCCGTCGACGGCCGTTGACTCGAAGCCGTGCCCTAGATTGGGAAGTGAGAAGACAGGCGGCGTGGAACCGGTGGCGAACCTCCAAGGAGGTCTGAAGTCGCGGCGATCGCCATTCACTAGCTTGACGGTTTCCCTGATTTCGTGGAAGCCATCTCGCCTGAGCACCAGTTCGTGATCGCCAGGGTCGAGCACGTACTGACGCTCTGGTGGGAGTTGTTGCGGCACACCATCCAGAATGAATGCCGTCAATTCCTCACGCTCTTCAGGCGAAAGCCTCATGACAAGGACCGGCGGTTCACCCGAATTCTCGGCCGTTTCTCCGTTTGCTCCATGCTCCGATGCGGAGTCATCACCGCCGCCAAAAAATATCAACGACGCGATAAAGCCAACCACGGACAAGGCCACCAGGACCACCAGCACGGCCAGTAGTCTGTGAGGTCCCTTGGGTGGCTCCCGGCCCTTGTCAGCCTCAGGCTCACTCGCCTTTCGCTCCCTCTCGGCCTTTTTCGCTTCGTCATTGCTTTCGATCACAATACTCACAGCCTCGCCAACCGCAGCTTTCGCGGGGCGAGGCTCCAACGCCGGAAATGGCTCGCTGGGTGTCAGCGGTGGCGGTGTCAAGCCAGGAGGGGGAACCGAGTCGGCCGGTGGCTTGGCGGGCGGCGGATCCGATGCTTTTTGCGGCTTCGGCGGCGGTTTCTTGGCTTTCGGCTTCTTTGGCCGCTCGTCGAGCAGTCCATCCGCCTTCAGCTTCTGACGAAGCTGTTCGTCATACGCAGTTTTCTTGTCCTTGTTGAGCAAACAGATCCGCGCACGTGAGATTTCGTTCAGAAGCGTCTGCGAGTGAGCGGCATCGTCCCCGGCGGACATGTCCTTCAGATAGGACATCACACGATTCGCCGCCGCGTCGATCACATCACGATCGCTCTCGAACAACTCGATGCCGAGTAAGCGGTAGTGATGCGGTGGCTGGTCCTTAGGTGGTATTCCAAGCCACTTGTAATACGGGTCGAAGCTTTCTGCCATCGGTTGCTTTTCACCGCCACAAAGAAATCCACTGACATTTTGCGTGTGAACGGCACGGCCGGCAACCGGTCAGCGATTCCAAACCGGGGTTGTCGCCGTCAGACGGCGCTGGAGAACATCACTAACTACTACTCAAACTGTAGGTCGCCAGGTTTTGACGCGTCGGCTGGCATGGGGGAATCGCGGTGACTTCCCAGTATTTTCGAGCGTTTTCTGTGCAACGTGCCGCCGGAAAAGGGGGGGCCGTCGGCTGAAAGAGAAAGCTGCGACAAGCCGGAGCACTCCAAGACACTCGAAAGGAACGATGGCTAGAAATCCAGGTCGGAGAAGACTTCCGAGTCTTCGTCGTCCTCGAAGACGTGTGGTGGATCGAAATCCAGGTTTTCCTCTTCCGGTGTTGCCGTTGGCGTCGCGGGCGATTGGGGAGCCTGTAAGGCGAAATCGTCTGAAGCCGCCGGAGCTTGAGTCGGAGCCTTCGCTTCGGTCAGATCCAAATACTGTCCGGCTGCGATGCGCTGTTCCCACTGCCGCAGCAGTTCTTCGCTCATTCCGGATGCTCGTTCGATGGTCATCGACGCTTCTTTTCCCGTGTCGGGCAGGGACGCCTTGACGCTCAATCGCCCGTTTGCGCCGTAGTGAAACTGAACGATCACCGGCGACTTGGCAGGCAAGTTCGCGGGTAGGCCGGAGACCACGCACTTCCCGATCGGCGTCGAGTTCTTGCCGCTGTCATCGCCACCCTCGACCACGTGAACCACCACTCGCTGCTGCGCGGCGCGATGCGTGACGAATCTGCTGCGGCTGCGGGCTGGCAACGTGGTGTTGCGCGGAATCATGATTCGGCGGCGTCGCATGCCCGTTTCTTTCTCCAGCCCCAGGACGCCCAGGTCGTGGGAATTGACATTCTTGACCGCCAGATTTCGATCCGTGGCTTTCTTTCCCTGCTGCAAAAAGCCGGCGTACAGGGCTGCGCCGTGAGCGACCGCTTCGTCAGGCGACAGCGACCTGTCTACCTTCATTCCGGACTGCTCCTCCAAGGCCCGCTGTACCATCGGCATGCGAGTCGAGCCGCCGACCAGCAGAATGCGTGTCAGATCGCACCAGCCCTTCTTTGCATCCCGCAACAGTTTCTCGACCGTGAACATCGTCCGCTGCAACAGATCGCTGGTCAGCGACTCCAGTTCCTCACGCGTCAAGACGACCTGGATTCGGTGCCCTTGGTGCGAGTAGCGAATGGTGATGTTGCTCCGCGAACTGAGTGCGCGTTTTGCATCTTCGGCCTCTCGCAGCAACGTTTGGAAGCCGGCCTGATCTTGCCTGGGGTCGATTCCCAACTGCTCGATGAACGTATCGGCGACGTGGTCGCCGATGCGCCGATCCCAGTCGATTCCGCCCAGTTGAACATCTCCATCCGTAGCCAGGGCAGTGTAGACGGAGCCTTCGATCTCCATCAACGTAACGTCAAATGTGCCTCCGCCCAAATCGTAGACCAGAATCATCTCGCGCCGATCTACTTGGCCGGTGCCCGACACAAAGCCGGCTTTCACGCCGTAGGCGATCGCAGCGGCCGTGGGTTCGTTGATGATGTCCACCACTCGCAGACCTGCGAGACGCCCGGCATCCATGGTCGCCTTTCGCCGAGGTTCGTTGAAGAAGGCGGGCACGGTGATGACCACGTCCTTCACCTCGCCCAACCGCAACTCTGCGTCCTCCCTCAGCTTCTGCAGAACCGCCGCTTGAATCACTTCCGGCGGGAGTTGAACGCCGCGAATGGGGCGGTTGTATGCCGGCTTTCCCATGTCGCGTTTTGCATATTGCGCCACGGCCTCCGGTTCGTAGGCTGCCGCCTTCACCGCTTCTTTCCCTACGACGGCTTCGGACTCGTCGAAGTACACGACGCTTGGCGTGCTTAGATCTCCCTCCATGTTCATAATGGTTTGGGGAATCCCACTACGATCCAGGTAGGCGACCGCAGAAAACGTCGTTCCCAGGTCGATGCCGACGGGCTGCCTCGTTGATGCGCTCACGGACGGATCACTCGCGTCGTTGTTTGGAGAAGAAGACCTCGTCTGGCAGTTGTCCGAAGGCGAGTTAGTGGAACGGACTTTCGTATCCGTCCCGAAACCGTGGACGGACTTGGAAGTCCATCCTACGGCTTACCAGAGTTGAGCTTGGACAGCCGCTCAGACGACAGTAATAACATACTATAGACAGTGTGACCGGTAACAGGGGGGCGTCGCGGTATGGGGAGTTGTGCGTTGTATTGTCGGATCACGATTCCAGCGTCAAGGCGTCCGTGGCAATATCGTCCTCGATGTTGTACGCGTGGAAATACTTCGCAATATTCCGTGCCAGGACCATGACGAACAGTCGGCGGAACTTGGGTTCGCTTATCTCTGTCGTATGACGAGCGCCCGTTCGCGGGAAGGTGAAGTCGGTAATCTCCTCGCGGAACGCAACGTTGCCGCCATCCTCCATGTCGTAGACAGTGATCGTGACGTTCGCGGTGCCTTTGTACAGCGTTCGTCCCTCGTGCAGGCTGAAGCCGTCCAAGTCAATGGCCAGCACCATCTCGGCTTCAACGCCGAGACCGATTTCGCGATAGTCCAACTGGTCCCAATCACTGTTGTCGATCCAATCGGCCACCTCGCCCTGGCGGATCATTTCAATATTCTTCACCTCTTTCTGGAGGATCGACGCCACCGACCGTTCCAGCATGGTACAGACGGTGTTCGGGCCGTAGGAGGAGGAATTCGACACGCACACAACTGCAACGCGTTTACCCTCCAGCCCCTTGAAGTCAGCCTTGATCTTGTGACCGCCCCGGACCACATTGAGAAACTGGGCGATGGAACCGACGCAGCCGAGATTCATTGCGGTCATCAACGAGAGACCGCCCACGACGATAGCCTTGGCGAAAAGCGAACGATGGGAAGACATGGCAACATCCCTGTTGTGCGAGTTGCGTTCAACGGAGGAGGAAACAGCGAATCCCCCAATCGATCAACGTTACGGCCAGCACCAAAAGGACCGACCCTACGGCCACCCACTCGCCGATTGGCCGCCAGAACCATCGGCCTCGGAGTCCGGATACCAGTGACCACGGCGCAAAAAAGGCGCACAAGACACCGATGAGCGCGCCTCCTGCGTTGACCTCGAAGGATCGAAACACCTGGCCACGCACCAAGTGCGACCACGACGTGGTCATGCCGCACGACGGGCACCGCACTCCCGTGACCTGCCGAAACGTACAGGGCGGAAGTCCCAATCCCTGGTGAGTTCCAAAGCCGCGAGGGTCGGGCGGGACGAAAGCGGCCGTGACGAACAGCGCAATCAGCCCCACACCACCGGCGATCAAAAAGAACCGCTGGTACCAGGACAGGACGCCCAACTCGTTCCGTTGCGGTCGGTTCACGGAATCCCAACAAACGAGCGCGAAGAATAGCGACGGAGGTACACGCACGCAAGAGAGATAATCGTTGCTAGCACCTACTCCAGTTCAACCACCAATTCATCCTCTCCCTCAATAGTCACCGTCAAGCGATGTATGTCCCCGGCCCGGCCGGTTTCCGGATCGACGTCCACCAGGACGCCGCACAGCCGCACGTCGCCCTGGGCGACTTGAAATTGGGTAGGGTTGAAGGTGATCGCGGTGGTCATCACGCGGTCGATTCTCCGGCCGATTATGCTTTCGTGAGGGCCTGTCATGCCCACATCGCACTGGAACGCGGTGCCACCCGGCAGGATCTGTTTGTCTGCCGTGGCCACATGTGTGTGCGTGCCCAACACGGCCGAAACGCGGCCATCCAGGTAGCGTCCCATTAGTTGTTTGTCGCTGGTCGCCTCCGCGTGAAAATCCAAGATGCGGACCTTCACATCGGCGGGCATTTCGGCCAGGACCCGGTCGGCTGCGGCGAAGGGGCAATCGACCGGGCGCATGTAAATCCGCCCCAACAGGCTGAACACACCGACCGGCACGTCGCCAGCCGAGCGAACCACCGTCCAGTTCCGACCCGGAGCAGCCGCGGGAAAATTGGCTGGCCTAACGATGTTGGATTCTGCTTCCAGGACGACATTGATCTCTTTGCGGCGGTAGATGTGATCCCCCATCGTGATGCAATCGACGCCCGCCCCGATCAAATCGCCATAGATTGTTGGCGTGATCCCAGAACCATCAGCCGCGTTCTCCGCGTTGGCAATGACCAAGTCCAGGCCGTGACTCTGTTTCAGTCGTCCCACGGCCCGCATCACAATGCGCCGGCCGGGTTTGCCGACGATATCGCCGATTAGCAGGATTCGCATTGCTCACCTGGCGATTTCTGTGAACCGGGACTCGCGCACGACCGTGATCTTGATCTCGCCGGGATAGGTCAGGCGTTCCTCGAAAGCCTTGGCGATTTCGCGGCATACTTTTGCGGCCTTGGCGTCGTCGGTGTCCTTGGCGCTGACCAGCACACGCAACTCGCGGCCTGCCTGGATGGCGAATGCTTGTTCCACGCCGTTGAAGCCGCTGGCAATACCCTCCAATTCCTCCATCCGCTTGATGTATCGTTCCAGCGACTCGCGCCGGGCGCCCGGTCGCGACGCGCTGCACGCGTCCGCCGTGGCCACCAACACGGTGTAGGGATACTCGGTGACGATATCGTCGTGGTGGCCCAGCGCGGCATGGACGATGGTCGCCGATTCGCCGTGACGCTTGAGCAAATCAGCGCCGATCTTGGGATGTCCCCCCTCCAGTTCGTGATCCGCAGCCTTTCCGATGTCGTGCAGCAGGCCGCAGCGGCGAGCTTGATCGCCGTCCAAGCCGATCATTTCCGCCATCAAGCCCGCCATGAAACCGACTTCGACGCTGTGACGCAGCACGTTCTGGCTGTAACTGGTACGGAAATGAAGCCGGCCCAGCATGTAGACGATGCGGTCGTGCAGCCCCTGGACATTGACTTCCTGCGAAGCCTCTTCGCCCTTCTTGCGGATGTGCTTCTCGATTTCTTGTTCCGTCTCGTTGACGATTTCCTCGATCCGCGACGGATGGATTCGGCCGTCAACGATCAATTTCTCCAACGCTTGTCGGGCAATCTCGCGACGAACCGGGTCAAAACCGCTGACGATTACCACTCCGGGTGTGTCGTCGATGATCACGTCCGTGCCGGTGCGTTTCTCGAAGGCGCGGATGTTGCGGCCCTCGCGTCCGATGATTCGGCCCTTCATCTCGTCGTTGGGGATGTCGACCGTACTGGTCGTGGACTCCGCCGTATGGGCCGCGGCATAACGCTGCATAGACGTCAGCAGAATCTCACGCGCCTGTTCTTCGCAACGTTCGGCAAGCTGCTTTTCGTGCTTGAGAATGAGCGAGCCGGTTTCCTGTTCCAATTCATCGTTCAGTATGTCCATCAGTCGCTGCGCTGCCTCTTCGCGGCTGAGCCCGGCGATCTCGTGCAGCGATTGCCGCTGCATATCCAACAGCTTGGTCAACTCCTCGTTGCGGTGGTTGTAATCCTCTAGCCGTTCGCTCAAACGCCGCTGCGTGCTCTCCACAATGCGTTCTTGTTTCTGCAGATCGGTGGCTTGTTGCGACAGAGTCTCTTCGCGTTTGTCCAATTTGCGTTCCCGATCGCGCAAATCGTCCCGCAATATGCCCAGCTCTTTTTCGGTCTCCGTCTTCTGCTGAAGCGCTTTCTCCTTGATCTCCAATTCCGCCTCTTTGAGCATGGTGGCGGAATCCTGCTCTGCTTGAGACAAGATCTTTTGCGCCTCGGTTTCCGCGTCTTTCTTGCGTAACCGGTCGAGCAGTTTGACGAAAACGAAAGTCAGCGCGGCTCCGATGAGAGCCGTCAGGAGTGCAATCCAAGCAGGAATATCCAATGTCCGCCCCTTCGCATGTCTAAAGGAGCGTCCGCAGCCAAGCCGTATGTCGAGTGCGCAGGACGGAATTCAATTTCCAGCCCCGCACCGACCGTGCCGTCGGCGAGAGAAGCCGTGCGAGTTTGCCGGATCACACTATGTCTCGCGGCGATTCAATCGAAGTCGCCGCCATCCTCGCGTGTCGAACCCGAGTAGCGGATGGTTGTCCCGAGACCGTTTAATCCCTGTTTCACACTGCAAACTTCCGAAGTGAAACGTCAGCCACCCCATCCTGGGTCCCCAGAACAGACGCGGCATGCGCCTGCGCCGGCCGAACGTGCCGTTTCGGTTCTCGCAAACCGGAACGAACTGCAATTCGGATCGTTCACGCGGGATCAAACCCCACAAGAACTCCAGGATGACGAGGAAAAGATTCATTTCCCAACCTGTCTTTTGGCCAGGGGTGGCTTGTAGTGACTTACACAGACTTCTTTGGCAAACTGAAACCGATCTACCTTACGTCCAGCGCCCTCGCTTCCCGACTTGTCTTGGGACGCGGTGCATTACACGTGATGGAACTCACTACCGTACCCACCCGGGCGAAAGGGCCCGAGCAGTTCATCTTATGTTAACAGAGTCACACCCGTGTGCAAATACGCTATCCCCATCTCGGCAACAAATCGCTGGTCCATTGTTCGGGTTGCGCGCGGTGATCAGTGTTTTTCAATCAGAGAAGGTTTATGAGATGCTGGGCTGGGCAGGCCTATGGCTCTTTGACGAGGTTGTCGTACTGTTCCTTGCAGCTACTTCCATCGGGGGTTGCGTCGTGATTCAGGTCATACCATTCGTCTTCGAACTTGACGAAACCG
>CAZURK010000116.1:0-42729 GCA_964623055.1 uncultured Pirellulaceae bacterium | reverse complement strand
GTCGCAGACGAACCGGGGGTGTGGACGATCACGGCCGAAGGCGTGTGTTCCGGCAAGACAAGCTTGGGCGTCATCACCGAGCTTCTGCCGCCAGAGAAATGGCCGCGGGGAGGCGGCGTCGGCCTTGTCGATACAAGGTTTGAAGTGCCAGTGGTGCCGAGGGACTCCGAACGAATCGCCTTCGACATTCCTCCGGGCAGCCGCGCCAACCCGCCTTTGCCGCTGGTCATCCGTGGCCATCTGCCGTTCGGCGTCCTGGCGAAAAGAGTGAACGTTTTGGCGAGTCTCCCTGGCCAGGTGGTCGATCACCAAGTCGTAACGGCCGACGACGGTACGTTCGAATACGTCTACGATCCCATCGAGCTTCGCAAACGTTTTTCCAACATCGACACGATGATCGAAATGCCGGCTGGCGGCTTCGAGTACGCTCCAGCGTGGTTCGACACTGTGACTTTCACATTCTGGGCAGGAGATCATGAGAAGCTCACGGCTGGCATGGTGCTGCTGCAAGGCGAACAACTCCACACTCAGTCGAGCACCGGCAATCGAATGCCGTTGGTGCCCCAAAAGGGCTTTCGATCGGTCAGACGCAATTCCGCGCCGAAAGACGCTTTCGCGGAGAACTCTGCACCGTCGCGACCGCGTGAAACAGATGCGGTGACAGACAGTGCCCATAGCTCCCTGCTCGCTCTGTGTGCCGATGGGGCGACGCTGTTTGCCGCGCACCCATGGTCGGGCGAGGTCGTCCGTTTGAGAGTCAACGGTATGCAGTGGCGCGCAGCCGAAACGGCACACACGGGCGGCCAGCCGTCGTCGGTGGCGTTATGCCCGAACGAACGGACTCTCTATGTCGCGCTTCCCGATCGCTCGCAGATTCTGGCATTGGATGCCGCGACGCTGCAAGAAGTCCATCGGTTCCACGTGCTTGGCGAGCCGAGGGCCGCTGTGCCGTCATCGGATGGAAAAGGGCTGTTCGTCGCCGATTTCGATGGAGACCGCATCCTGAGGTTCAACACCGTCACCGGCGACATCGAAGCAACAGGCGATCATGTCGATCGGCCGGCCTGCCTGGCGGTTTCGCGCGACCGAGGCGAAATCTACGCGGTCGGCTTCCGCACTGGCGAAGTAGCAGTCCTCGACGAGCAATGCACAGTGCTGCGGAGACTTGCAGCACCGTCGCAACTGAACCAGTGCCGGACTGTAACAATCGGAGTGGACGGCCTCTTGTATGCGCCACAGACGCGATCGGACACGGTCGTGGGTGGGCAGACTTTCGACCGATCGGTGTTTCCCGTGATTGCTGTCGCCGACCCGCGCGGTGGTCGCGTGTCAGTCAACTACTCTCCGGATCTATTGGTTGTGCCACCTCACCGACCGGTGGAAGTTGCCGTCGACGCGCGGACGATCTACCTGGCCTCCGCCGGAAGCGACGATGTGTTGGCGATCGACCGTGATTCCGGTTTCGCCAAGTGGCACGCTCGCGACGTTGGTCTGGAGCCCGGGGCCATCGTGTTGAATGCCACCAGGGGCCGATTGTATGTGCTTACGATCACGGGACAGGAGATTGTGACCCTTGGCGCCAGAACAGGCCTGGTCCTTTCACGAACGCGGTTTGCTCACGATCCGACGCCCAGCGTCATTGCCCGGGGGCGTTATCTCTTCGGCACGGGCACCGACAAACGGTTGACCAAGGACCAGTGGATGTCGTGCGCCGTCTGCCATCCAGACGGCGACCAAGACGGACGGCAATGGGATTTGGGCGATGGACCGCTCGATACACGATCGCTTCGCGGTTGCGTGCAGACGGCCCCTTTGCACTTTGACGGGCACCTTGACGAAATCCAGGACACATACGAGTTCACGCGAACAGTGATGGCGGGCCAGTGGTTTGTTCCTCGCGGGGCCATGCATGGCGACGTGGATAAACCGAACGCCGGGCTGGATCGCGACCTTGACGCGTTGGCCGCATACGTAGCCAGTCTGGTGCCCAGACAGCCACCACCTCCGCCAGCCGAGTCATCTCCGCTTATCAAACGGGGCAAGCAGATTTTCTTCAGCCGCGAAACGGGCTGTGCGACGTGTCATCCACCGCCGTACTCCACGGACAGTGGAAAACGTGATGGGCAAGGCGGCCTCATCCTCCACGACGTCGGCACGCGTCCGACCGCGCCGCCTCACAGACTCGATACGCCCACACTGCTAGGCCTGCGCCGATCGGAACCCTATCTGCACGACGGCAGGGCCGAAACTATCGAAGAGATATTCACGAAGTTCAATCTTCAGGACAAACACGGTCGGACTTCGCACTTAAGTAAGGACGAAATCCACGCCCTGTGCGAGTTTCTCCGCTACCTTGATCCGCCCAATTCGGCGTCCAAGGGGCTGGATGCAAACCGATGAACTGGTTCAACGAGTGAAAACGAAGCCGGTCACATCCCGGTTTCCACTCGGCGAGATTGATCCATCGTAACCGTTGCAGTTTTGGTCATCCCGTCCTTCTCGACGGCCACTGTGTGAGGAGTCAGCGTGACTCGGCCGCCCGGCTTCTGGACGTACTGGACAAGAGGAACTGAGATCATCCCCTCGGCTGGTATCTGGCCGGAGAATACTTCGGCACCGGCCTTGTTTCTAACGAAGACCCTCGCGCCGTGAGTGCTGTGTATGGCGAGTTGCCATCCGACGGAGAAGTCGTATTTGCCCCGGCGGGCTCCGTCGAAGGAAACGCTGTCATAACCTGCGCCACCCTCGAATTCCGTGTCGATGAAGACGTGCCCGAACGTTTCGTATTGCCAGCCTTCCCAGCCCAGCCGAATCGTTCTGTAACGAGGGTCACTGCCCACTTTCGAGAACGTATTGGACACGAAGTCGTATTTGCCACCATGTCCGTAGTTGTCGCCGAAACGGACGTTGCAGACATTGCTGACGATCGTGTTTCCGACCAGTGCGATCTTCTCGTCAGGATTCGTGCTATCCGCACCCAACGCCGCGATTGCGTGTCCGTCGGCCTTTTGGTCCTCAGCGATCACTTTCACCACATTGTCTCGAACAACGACGTTTCGCATCTCTCCCATAGGCGCCAGCCACACGCCGCGCATCATACAGCCTTCGCCTCGCCCTTTAACCACAATCGTATTGTCCCGATACTCGATGTTTTCCTGCGGGCCTTTCTGTACTCGCACGCCGTTTACCGGGTGCAATTGGCCAGCCGGATCACCGCCACCCGCGCCGCCGCGCCAGCGCTCTTCGCGTACCATGCCTTGCATTTGGATGAAGTTGCCGTAGACCTTGATGTCTTTGGCGTGAAAACCGGCCCCGATTCCAATCGGATGGTAGCCAGTGCCGAAGATGCGGTTGTCGTGCAGCGACACTTGGTGGATCGGATCGCGGTGGCTGTAGTACATGATGCCGTAGGAGTTGGTGGCGTAGCTGTCGACGTAGATCTCGTTGTGGTGGATGTCGGTGTTTGAGGAGACGGTCAGTCCCCGATGACGTGCCCGTTTGATCAAGTTGTGGTGACACTTGGAAGTAGTGTCGACTTCCCTGCCGATTCCATAGTAGATGCCGTCGACGCCGCGATGCCGGTTGTACAGTTCCGTGCCTCTATCGACGACGACGTTATGATGCACGTGGACACCTTCGTAGGCATTGTTGACGAAGATCCCCGTGACCTGCGAACCGGCGTACTCGACCGTTACACCGGCCAGTTCCGTGTCACGGGGGCGGCGCAAGAAGATGGGATTGTAGGCAGCCGGCCGTGACGCTCCGTTCCCTTTGCCCTGCCGGATGGTCCCGTTGACAATCGTGATGCCCGAGCGGCGGTCGGCGGTCCTTATCCCGCAAGGCCCCTGAGCAGCATGCCAGCCGTAGAGTCGCTCGTTGGCCGACGGATCTTTCGCCTCCGCGTTCTCATCGTAAACGACGGTGTGGCCGCCAAGATCCAGGGTGATGCCATCGGCAGCGATGTTCAATGCGGTGGAATCGGAGATGATGTCCTCGGTCACCAGGTAAGTGGCGTTCGCCCGGTCGAGCACATAAGGAGGCCCCGTCATGTCGCCGGGAATCCTCACTGCGTCACTCATGACCTTCGTGGTGAACATCAGATCCTTGCTCAAGTGCTTTTCGTCTCTCTCGTCGACCGCCACCAACCGATAGTGATAGGTCGTGCCGGGCCGCAATCCCGTGAGATAGTGTACATGCAAGCAGAAATACCGCTCGGCCGGCGACGTGCTTTTGCCGTACCCGCTCGTCTCGCCGAACGCGACGCAGGTCTTCGCGGGCAGATTGGTTTCCCAAGCGAACACAGCGGATTGCTCCGACACGTGGCTCCAAACATCGCCAACCACCAGCTTCATTTCTTCGCCGAACTTGGCTCGCACTTCAGCTTCCTTCTCTGCACCGAAATGCTCCGTGCACAAGTCGTTGAACCGCGCATACGTCTCGGGTCGGGGGGCCGTTGCCTCCTCGGACAAAGCGCTGGTTGGCCATGCTGCGCTGATACCGTAAACGCTCCCCACAACTGCCAACCACGTTGCGATCAGTCCCCTCTTCGCCATGATGTGCCTCTCCCCTAGTACCGTGTCAAGTCATATTTGACGGGTAAATGCGTAGGCCGGAACAAGTCCGCGCAGTTCCGGCATCTTAACGTATTCGCGCCGGAACTGCGCGGACTTGTTCCGGCCTACCCGTCATTTTCGATTTGACACGGTACTGAGTTGGTGACGTCTTCTGTTTCTGCGCCGATTCAACTCCCTTGCTCCATGATCACTGGCGTCGGCGTCAAGTCGACTGTCGCGGGGCCCGTGCCGGTGAGGCGTGTCGTTTTCGGCGAGCGGCTGGTTGTCGGCGCCGTCTGAACACGGACGGGGCCTTGCACGGATCTGAGTGTCACGCGGCGTTTGGCGAGAGGGTGGTCCAGGCCACGTAATGCCTCCTCTGCCAGCCAAGCGACCCAAACGACCGGACGCCCGTCGGCGAAAGTGAAGCGGTACAGTTCCACTCCTTTTTCCGCGGGCCACCGCTCGGCACTGGCAAACCCGTCGAGCCTGGCCACCAAAAACTTCATGGCGTAGAACGCCGGCCAAGGCTGGCACTTCCGGTCCAGGAGACCGATGTACGGGTTAGGGGCCATCAACGCCGCGGGGGTGCCGTCCCAATCGCTGGGCATGCCCATGAAGACCTTTTCGGCCCCAGCGGCGAAGCGCGTGACGAAGACCTTTGCGCAAATCCTCGACTGCTCGGCGCGGTACCATGCCACCGCCTCGTCGTGTCGCGGGTCCGTTTTGCGTTTGAGCGTTCGCAGAATCTTGGAGCCGTCCGGCACAAAGAGGTCGGGGTGGAAAGACATCTGTTTGCGGCGGACCAATTTCGGTTCGCAGCGAGCCTCCGCGTCCCACAATTCCGGCGGGTCGCCCGCAAGCCTCGCCTTGGCCAACTCGCGTTTCGTCCAGGCGAAGTAGCCGGCGGACATACTCGGCCATGGCCCGTTGCCGCCCACGTCGATCACGTCTACCAGATTCGCATGTTTGATCGTCAGCAAATTGAAGTCGTAATTCCGCTGCCAGCCCTCGCGGTGCATGTCGCTGGGCTGGCGTGCCAAGAACGCCTGCCAACGCTGCTGGACCTTTTCGGCTTTCGGATCAGCGTGGAAGAAGTTGTTCCACCGCAGGCCGTTGGAGATGATTCTGACCTGGGGGCACGCGGCGCGGGCGGCCTGGCAAGTGGCCTTTAGCAGCGTGACGTAGTCGTCCAGCGTACCCGTCCAGAACATGGGATTGCCGTACTCGTTGCCGCACTGGTAGTGGAGGACCGGTTGCTGGAGGCCCGGCATGTCCTCGTGCCCATCGGCATCGTAACGTTCGACCAAAGCCCGGACCCAGGCGCGGTAATCGTCCATGTGTTCCGCTGCAGGCAGGCGGTCGGAACCGTTGAACTTCAAGATGTCACCGAGTGGCCTATAGCGGATCGGACCGGCGAACCAGCCGTCTCCAAGTCGAAGCCAAATGACTATTTCGAAGCCGTGCTTCTGCCAGAGTTGCACGGCGGTGTCCAGTTTCTCCCAGCGGTAGCTGTGACGCCCATCGCGTGGCGGTCGCGGCTCGCATTGACGCCAAGCGACGCCGGCGAAATCCACCCAACCAGCACCAGTCTGGGCCAGCGTCCGCGGCCATTTCTCATCTCGGTAGTATGGCCCCAAGGCGAAGACGTAGTCGATGCCGAAACGCGACGCGGCGCCGAGCCGTTGCGGCGCGGCCGGTTGAGCGGCTGCGAGCGAGGACGCGAGGGCTATCACCGTTGCGGAAGCGATCAGGCAGCAGAGCAACCGTGTCATTCCCCTATCCTCTCACGTCAAGGAAGCTGTTCATCGGATGGTTGCTCGCCGGTCATTCCTGCGCCGCCGTTGATTCAATGAATACAGGGTACTCGGTCAGCTTCATCCGCAACGTTCCACTGGCGAGATCTACTTTCCGGACCTTTGGCGCTGTTTGACCTATTTCAGTGATGATGGACGTGATTCGAGCCTGGTTCCCTTTGACCGATATCACTGCGGCAGCTTCTCCCGTTGCCTGATCGTGGTTCTGGCCGATGTGGTCGTCATGGAACGCTATCAGGACGTGCCGTCCGTTCCGAAGCAGGCATTGATACACATAGATGTCTGGCGGCGTCGTAAGTCTTTGAATCTGCTCCAGCCCGTTGAGCTTCTGAATCGTCAGATTGTACGTGTGGGCGGCGGGCCACAGGTGTTTGAATGTGGCACTGTACAGCCCGTGATGGGACATTGTGGACACGGCAAACGGAGTCTGTGCGTCTACGGCCCAGCCCATCATCAGTTTTTGGGAACCCGCATCCAGTGCCACCATGCACGCCTTCACGACCTGCGCGGCCTGGAGCCCGCGGTACCACGCGTTAATCTCGTCGAATTTCGGATCACGTGGCTTTTTCAGGATGCGGAGATACTCTTTACTCTTCGACGGCGTGGGCCAGGCTTGCAGCGTCCAATTCGGCAGGACCAGTGGCTCCATGAGCGGGAAACCGCTGTAGATCTCGGCGCTCCACACCTCTTTGTCCGGGCATCCCGCCTGCTGCAAAAGCTGCTTGCTTCTGGTGACGATTCCGTAGTTGGGCCAACGGGCGTCCAGGATATCGTAGGCGTCGTGCAGGCCGACGGTTGCCTTGCTGAACTGGTAGCTGCGTTCGACAAACCCCCGCATGTTGGCAGGAATTTTCGGTAGGTACTGCCTGACGTACGCCTTGGTCCGCGGGGCCATCGTCACGTCATAGAACCCGTCGACATCTGCGAACCCGATTCCGGATAGAACGATCTTGACCTTGGGGCAGGCCGCGCGGGCAGCACCAGCGAATTCACGCAGAATCTGGCCGTACTCGTCTGCGGTCCCAGCCCAGAACAGCTCGTTGTAATACTCGTTTCCTACTTGGTAGTGGAGAACGGGGAATAGCAGGCCGGGCATGTCGTTTTGACCATCGCCGTCGTAGCGCTCGACCAGACTTCGCACATACTCCCGGAAATCCTTGCGATGTTCCGGCTTTTGGAGGTAGTCGGCTCCTTTCACAGCCAACCATTTGGCTGGGCCCTTAAGATAAACGAATTCGAAGTCATCCTTTGGAGCGGTGGCCCACGGAGAAAAGAACCGGGCCGATACCATAATATGCACTCCGTTCCGCTGCCATGTCTGGACCGCCCGGTCCAAATCCGACCAGTCGTAAGAGTGTATTCCATTCTTGGGCGGCCGCTTCTCGATGATGTTCCAATCTAACCTTGCAAGATTGACCCAACGGACCGCGACCTTCTCGCACACGCCATCGACCAACTTGCGGTCACGTGCTCCCGGGCTGTGCACGAAAACGTAATCGACGCCAAATGGCGACTCCCGGCCTTCTTCAACGAAACGGTCGAATGACGGCTTGTCATGGAAGCGAGGCGCGAAGGAGTTGGTTTGCCCGAGGGCGGCTCCGAGTACCGCTAGACTGACAAGACAGGCACCCACTGCAAACGGAGTTTTGGGGACGCGAGACATCGACGGTTGTGGTTCAATGTTGACGGATTCGGCCATAATGGGTGCTCCAGGAAGCTCGCAGCGGGTCCAACGACGTAAAGCGTGTCATTGCTTGAGATGTTTCTCCAGGAAGGCGAAAGCCTCCTGCAACAATGGTTCGAGTTTGGGGCCGGCGTGCGGGCAGTCGATCTCCTTGTAGACCAACCGTTCCGGCGCATCCTTGTAGTATGGTAGTGCACGCTCGTAGAGTGCTTTGACGTCTCGCGACAGGACCAAGTTATCTTTCGAGCCCGCACCAAAGAAGAATGGCACCGGGTGGAGCTTATCGGCCCGGGCCATGGGGTCGATCTGTTTCAGCGTCCTTGTCTCTTCCTGTGTCGGTTTCAATCCCAACTTGGAGCCGTACGCGATGTGGAACAGCAAGGCCACTGGTTGATTGAGTCGCTGGCTGACGTCAACGAAATTCCCCGAACTGCACACCGACGCCCCAGCGGCCAAGCGATCGTCATAAGTGCACGCCAATATCGTGGTCATGCCGCCCGCCGAGTGGCCGCCCATGCCGATCTTGTCAGGCAGTATGTACGGCTGCTTCTGCAGGTAGTCGAGGACCGGCGTTATGTCCCTGGCAGTCGGTTCTATTTGCTCGATGAATATCGCTCGGCCAATGCTGTACGGTTTGGGGATCTTGACGGGCCTTTCGCCTCGAGTCCGCGGTTCGTAAGTCACACCGACAAATCCCTTTGCCGGCAGACCTTCAACGAACTTAGTGCATGCTTTGAGAGTTCCCGGCGCGCCCGAGAGGAAGATGATGGCAGGTCGCGGTTTCGTGTCATTTCTTCTGCTTATCAGGACAGGAATCTCCCCGCGTTTGCCATCTACATAGACCTGCTTCGTGACAACGTCAACCTTCCGCGGTGCTGTTCGCTTTTCAGCGCATGCGCCCGCGCTGATGAGAATGGACTGTAGGAATAGAGCCGCGCATGCCGTTTGTTTCAGAAGCATGATCATGTCCTGTTCAAGCCCGAGACCACATGGACAGCCGCCAAGTCGGCTTCCCATGAATAGATACCGGACAAAACCGCCTTTGGTTTCGGCAAATAGAAAACGGCCCTCCTTGACAGCCAAGGCTCCTTCGGCGACGCTCACCGGCACCGGCCGTTGGAGTTCACGCTTTAGCGTGCTTCTCCGGACTCTACAGAGAATGCAGCACGCTAAAGCGTGAACTCCAACGGATCGTGACGGACGGATGAATGACTACTCTTTTGTAGAGGAGCCTTAATCATGAGACACATCCCAATCTTAAGCGTCATTATGCTTGCAGTGCTATTGACCGGATCGAAGCGGTCGTCCAATCCGTTCTTTGGTGAATGGGACACGCCATTCGAAGTCCCGCCCTTTGATGAAATCAAGCTGGAGCAATACAAGCCCGCCTTCGACGAGGGAATGAAGCAGCACAAGGAAGAGATCGAGGCGATTGTCGAAAACGAATCCGAGCCGACGTTCGAGAATACGATCGAAGCGATGGATCGTAGTGGCGCCATGCTGGCTCGCGTCAGCCGAGTGTTCTTTGCGATGCGATCGTCGATGACCAACGACGACATCGAAGCTATCGCCAAGGACGTGGCGCCGCGACTTTCGAAACACCGAGACGAGATTCGTCTGAACGACGCGTTGTTCCAGAAGGTCCGGGTGGTGTATGAACAAAGGGCCAAACTCGATCTGACTCCTGAACAAGACAAGTTGCTCGAAGAATACCACAAACGCTTTGTCCGAGGCGGTGCGAAGCTGCCTCCGGAGGAAAAGGAACGGGTCAAAGAGCTTAACGCCGAGCTGTCCGTGCTTTCTTTGAAGTTCGGCGAGAACGTGTTGAAGGAGAACAATCGTTTCGAACTGGTGATCGACGATAAAGCCGATCTGGACGGTCTGCCGTCAAGCGTGATCGCCGCGGCGGCCGAAACAGCGACCGAACGTGGCCACGAAGGCAAATGGGTATTCACGCTGCACAAGCCCAGTATGATCCCGTTCCTACAATACTCCGAGCGGCGCGAGTTGCGCGAGAAGATATACAAAGGCTACATCAACCGCGGCGACAACGATGACGAACTAGATAACAAAGAGACGTTGGCCAGGATGGCTACGCTTCGCATCGAGCGAGCCGGGCTGCTCGGGTACGAAACCCACGCTCACTACGTGCTCGAAGAGAACATGGCCAAGAAGCCGGAGAACGTCTACAAACTGTTGGACGAATTGTGGAAACCGGCACTAAAACGGGCCAAGGCAGAAGCCGCCGATATGCAGAAGATGATCGACGACGAAGGCGGCGACTTCAAGCTGCAGTCATGGGACTGGTGGTATTATGCCGAGAGGGTCAAAAAGGCCAAGTACGACTTGGACGAGGAGATGCTCCGACCGTACTTCAAGCTGGAGAATGTGTTAGTCGGCGCGTTTGAGGTCTCCTCGCGATTGTTTGGCCTTCAATTCGAGGAACGGACCGACGTGCCGAAATATCACGAAGACGTTTCTGTGTTCGAGGTGAAAGAGGCAGACGGCACCCACGTCGGCATTCTGTACGTGGACTACTTTCCCAGGGCCAGCAAGCGCGGCGGCGCCTGGATGGGCGAATTCCGCGAACAATTGAAAATGAACGGGGAGAATATCCGACCGGTCATCTACAACGTCGGCAACTTCTCGAAGCCAACGGCCGACAAGCCGTCGCTGCTATCGTTCGAGGAAGTGAACACGCTGTTTCACGAGTTCGGTCACGCGCTGCATGGACTGCTGTCGAACTGCACCTACGAGAGTCTTGCCGGCACCAACGTCGCCAGGGATTTCGTCGAGCTGCCGTCACAAATCATGGAGAACTGGGCCTCCGAACCGGAAGTGCTGAAGATGTACGCAAGGCACTACGAAACCGGCGAGCCGATGCCGGATGAACTGATCGAGAAGATCATCAAGACGCGGCACTTCAACCAAGGGTTCGCCACGGTCGAATACCTGGCCGCCTCGTTCCTGGACATGGACTGGCACACGCTGACCGAGGCGAAGTCGAAGTCCGACGTGTTGCAGTTCGAGGACAAATCCCTGGGCAAGATCGGTCTGATCCCCGAGATCATTTCCAGGTACCGCAGCACGTACTTCCGCCACATTTTCGCTGGTGGATATTCGTCCGGCTACTACTCGTACATCTGGGCGCAAGTGCTGGACGCCGACGCGTTTCAGGCATTCAAGGAGACCGGTGATCTCTTCGATCCGAAGACCGCCAAGGCGTTCCGCGAGAACATCCTGTCCCGCGGCGATACCGAAGATCCGATGACCCTATACAAACGGTTCCGCGGCAAGGAACCGAGCATCGAACCAGTATTGGAACGCAGAGGACTCAAGTAGGCGACACCGCTGAAACGAAACCCTCGTTGACCGCGACCCAGCGGGGAGCGCGGGAGTTGACGTCACCCGACACGCTCCCCGCTGGGTCGCGGTTAAACGCAAATTGGCCTTGATCGCAGATCCTACTCCTATTTCACAAGATCCAAGTATGCCCTGGCGTATCGTTTGCCGAAGTCCCTCATTGACTTGGCGTCGAAGTGGACTTTGTCGCCCTTGTGAGTCAGTCCGGTTGATGGAACGAACGTGGTGTTCTTCACCGTCTTCGGCAAAGCTTCATGCACTGAATGGACCAGCTCTCGGGCGTCGTCCCACGGCCTGTCCGGGAACCGTCCGAGTTGTCCGGCGATGAAGGGCAAATCGGGCGAATCGAACTCGGCCCGGAAACGTTCGATCAGCGAGTGGAGTTTCTCTTCGTAAAGCTCCGCTTTCTCGGGTTGGCTGTCGCTTTCTCCTTGATGCCACAAGACGGCTTTCAGTGTGCCCTTTTTTGCGGCGATCTTCGTCCGCTTGACCGCATCGTCATAGGGATGGCTTCTGGTCTGGCCGTGATATCCGCCGGGCTGCCAACTGGATATGGGGGAACCGCCGGCAGCACAGGGGATAAGACCGATGGTGATGGAGGGATCACGCTCGGCGAGTGTTTTGGCGAACGTCCTTCCCATGCCGACTCCGGCAACGGGCTTGTCGAAGTGGATTGGGTCTTTCGCAGGTACCCACTCGTTGGCCTTGTTCAGCGTGAGCACCCTTGGATGAGGGATCTTGTCTTCTTCGGCAACTCTGCCTCTGCCGGCCATATTCGATTGCCCGGCCAACAGGAACAAATGGAACTTGTCTTTCGTTGGTAAGTCGGGCGCAACCGCTTGAGCTTCTCCGCCCAGACACCAACCCGCCAATACGAACGGCAACATCAAGGACATCAGTGATCGCATTTGAATTCCCTCCCTTTCGTGACGCACAGGACAATCGGTTTCGCCAACTCCGGCGTCTGATACTATAACCGCCGGAATGCCGACTTGCATGTTGATCATTGGCTCCCAGTGACGGAGAATCGACTCAGCTACTGTGTCGCGTGCCGGCGAACAACTCCTTGCATTGCTGGCACTTACAGATATGAAGCAGGGAAGTCAGTACCTGGAACCCGAATAGCGCTGTGCAATAGAATTGACGGGCGCGAGAATAAGGGAGCGAAATGATGTTTCCCAGACTCAAACTGACATTTCTTGTGAGCTTCGTGATCGCGGTTGTTTGCGCTGGCACGGCCGACCCGCGGCAGTGTTCGGATGCGGGCGAGACGGCCGCACCAAAGGCCACGACCCCGCTGTGGCAACCGCCGTTGCCAGCCGGGGCTGTCCATCGGGTCGGGTGGAAGCCGTTCGCGCATCCCAACCTGCCCATATCCGCTCTGGCGTGCTCGCCGGACGGAGATCGCATCGCGTCGTTCGACTCGCGGGGGACCTGCCGGGGCGACAAACGGGGCTTGATTCGCGTCTGGGATGCTCGTACCGGCCGACCGCTTCAATCGATCCTGTTGCGTCCGGTCACGAATGCCCGGAGAAGTAGCTCTGGCCGAATGGTCGCCATTTCGGAGGACTTCCGTTTTGCCGTGGCTGCCGCGGACGAGAAGACCGTTGGCCTATGGAGCCTCGACACCGGTGGCGAACTTGCTCGCTTCGGCCACGAATTGGAGCCTATCCACGCCGTTGCCCTCAGCGGTGATGGGGCCATGGCGGCCGCTGGCTACTTCAGTGATCCCACCGTGGTCGTCTGGGAGACGGGCACTGGGAAGTGCAGACACACACTGAAGCTGGCCGGCAAAGGATGCTACGGGTTGGCGATCTCGCCTGACGGACAGCACCTAGCAGCGTTGGACAGGGACCGCCGGGTAACGCTATGGGACCTTACCAAGGGGGAACTCATTCGCGAAGTGGCCCGAACTCGCGAGTTGACGTCAGGCAACAAGCCCCTGACGTTCGATCCAAACGGCCGGAAGCTCGCGGTGCTGATGGGCTTCAGGAAACCGGTAGAGTGCTTCGAGGTGCCTACCGGCAAAAGGCTGTTCGCCATCAAGTGCAGCGAGTTTCCTTACTTCGAGAATGGTCCCGCGTTCTCCCGCGACGGCAGATACCTCTCCGCCGCAGGTTGGACGGGCGTGTGGGATGCCGAGACGGGCAAGGAGGTCTGGCGGACCCCGAAGATCAACCGCGACGCCGATCGGGCTGTGGGCTTCCTGAAGATCGACGACCAGTCGACGGTGCTAGTGGCGGGCGGGGATTCGCGGTATCTACGATTCTGGGACTTCAAAACGGGCCGGGAGATCCACCCTCAGCCGGGACATCGGGGTAGGCTGGGGGTCAATAGCGTCGCACTTAGTCCCGACGGCCGGCTGATCGGCAGTTGCTCGTCGGGCGACTGCCGCGTACGCGTTCGGGACGCGCAGACGGGTGAATTGCTGCACGAGATGTATCCAGCGGACATGCCCGGATCCGTCACTTGGAGCCCCGACGGACGACACCTGTACTCCACCGGTTCGACCAGCGGCTTTGGGCGAGGCGGATCGTACTTCCACATCTGGAATCCGCTCACAGGCGAAGAGGAAGCCCGCGTGCAGGTCAATGGCGGCCACCCGGTGTGCAGCCCGGACGGCAAGACCGTGGCGCTGAGCGGAGGTGAGAGCATTCTGTTGGTCGACGCCGATACCGGCCAGACGCGTTTCGCCCTGGCGGGCCAAGGGCCGGGGCATGGGATCGTGCGAGGATTCACTCCGGACGGCCGCCAGCTCATCAGCCAGTCCTCTGGCTTTGACCTCAAATCGGGCAGCGTGTCGCTCTGGGACCAGCGCTCTCAGAAGTTGATTTGGAGCATCGATTGCCAACCAAGCAGGGCGTCGGACGTTGGCGTGGACGCTGCTTTTCTTGCCTACGTCAGCATTGAAAACATGCAAATGGAAACGGTGACCGAGGGCCAGTACCAGCGGAACCGCCCGCGTCTAACGATCGCCGTTTCTGTCGTGGACATGGCCGCCGGAGACGTGGCGATGAAGATCCCTCGCACGGCCGAAGATCCGTCGGTGACACGTCTTGCCTTCTCGGCCAATGGGCAACTGCTTGCCACGGGTGACTCGCAAGGCGACGTAACCGTCTGGGAACTCGCCGAAGGCCGGCCGTTGCACGTCTTCGACGGCCAGGAGAGTTCGATCTCCTACGTGGAATGGCGCCAGTCGGACCGGAGCCTCGTCAGCGCCGAGGAGGGCGGGACGCTCCTCTTTTGGGACACCGCGCCATTGCTGGACAGGCTGAAGCGTCCCGAGTTGACTAAGGCCGATTTGGCCAAGCTGTGGGTCGCGCTGGCGGATCCGGACACGCCCAAAGCATTCAAAGCAACTCTTGCGCTGTGCGGCGGCGGCGAAGATGTCGTCGCCTATGTCCGCGAGCAACTCGCGGAGACGCAGCCCAACGAAACGAATGTGCCCGCGCTGATCCAGCAGCTTGACAGCGACCATTACACGGAGCGAGAAGAAGCATCAAAGAAGCTCGCGAAGTTGGGGCCAAAGGCGATCGGGGCAATGCGTGCCGCGCTGAAGACAACGAAATCCGCCGAGACCCGTCAGCGGCTGCGTACCCTGCTGACGCGTCTTGCCGTCCCAACGAAACAGCGGTCCGATCTCCTGAGGCGGCGTCGGGCCGAGGCAGTACTGCGGCGGATCGGCACACCCGATGCTATCGAACTCCTTCGACAGTTGCAGGCCGATGACAGAGCCAATACCCCGCCGCCGGAACAGCCGGATCGGAGCAGGCTTCAATGACGTGTCGCCGTCGCTTGAGATGTCCCGGCTATGCTGACCGCTCCGCCACCAACATGCCGACTGCGTACGGCGGAACTGGAAGACCCGTCAGCTTCGGCGGCCCGAAACCAGACTCCCCGAGGAGTGTCTCCAATTCATGCGGTGAATACACGTGACCGCGTTCGGTGCGCAGCGCCAAACCCAGCGCATAGAGCGTTCGGTTCAAATCGCCTTCTGGTTGGCCTGGGAAGACGTCAAAGATGACGATGCGACCTGTTGGCTTCAACGAGCGATGCACCGTCTTGAATAACGATTGGTTGCCGTCGGGAGACTCCAGGTGCGTCACGTTTCCCAGCAGCGCCATATCGAACCGAGATTCCGGGAGATCGACCTCGTGATAGTTGCCGACGATCGTGCTGAGGCGATCCGATAGACCGAAGTTGCTGGCTGTCTCGGCAGCCACCTCCAATACGGCTGGCCAATCGACGGCTGTCACGGTTGCGCCGGCATCGAGCCGGGCCATGGTCAGGCTCCAGATTGCCGAACCGGCACCAATATCGAGGATGCTCAGATTCTTTAGTTTCTCGCCAACACCGAGCGTCTGAGCAGCAGCCTCGGCCGCTGGTGCCAGCATCCATGCCAGCGCGGCGGCTTGCGACTGGTAATGGGCCTCGCTTTGGCGGGCGTCATCCATCTTGATCCATGGCTGGCCCGTTTTCAGAAAACTGGGCAGGTGTGCCCAATATTGGTCTCCCAATTCGCGATAGCTACCGCCCAAGAGGCCCATAGCCAATACGGACAACGCATAGCGATCGCCGTCGTTGTGCACGAGGCCCAGCGCGCATAGCGTGTCGAGCGCCAGTGTGGTGGCCGACTCGCCCGTCTGGCAACTCTCACCCACTTCGCCAGCCGTTTTTGATCCTGACATCAGCGCGTCGAGTATCCCCGCCTTCAGCGACTCGCGATAGACGTGCGATGCACCGTTGCTGTTCATCAACTGAAAATACCCGGCCAGCATTTGTACTTGGTCGTTCATTTCACGTCTCCTATCTTGGCCAGCGAGACCGTAAAGATACCGTATTCGTCGATTTCCATGTCGATCTTCTGAAATCCGGCGGCCCGAACCAGGTCGTCCATTTCCTGCTGCGTCCGGCGGCGCATGATCCAAGGATCGCCGTCGCGGTTGGTCAAAACGCGGGCAATCATTTCGACCTGCGGATGCCAAGGCTGCCCGGTGTAGACCAAGTAACCCCCTGAACTCATCGCCTGGGCCACGCCACGGAGGGAAGCGAGCACTTTCTTGTTGTCGCCAAACAGTTCGTACAGCCCGGATACCACCGTGACGTTTGGCGCCGGATCGACGTTGGCAATGGACTGCTCGTCAAACGCATCGCCCAACTCGAAAGTCACGTTGTCCAGCCCCAGTGCCTGGGCAAGCTTTTTGCCCGCTTCCAGATTGGCGTCTACGTTGTCGCGGAGTAGGGCCGACAGGTCATCGCCTGAGACGGCCTTGATCGTCTCCAGAATATAACGGCCCGCGCCGGCGGCGATGTCCAACAGACGTACCGGCCCGCCGGAGTTTCGCACGCGGCCGATGGCGTCCTTCAACAGTTTTTCGAGGTTGACCTTGCGCTGACGAATGCCTCTCCACCCGATGCTCTCCAGGTACATCCGGTCGATCAACTTGCCCACAAGCAGTTTTCCCCGCGGCCGGTTCTCGTACACGTAGTCAAGAGTCTGCCCTGAATCGAAGCCAGTCCTCCAACCGAGTTGCACGCCGCGGCTGAGTCGGCCTACGGTGGCCATCCCAAGTTTCTGTGCCGTGTACCCAATCCACTTGGGCGACAACGGCTTCAGCGGCCGTGTCAACCGGTCGTACTCTTCACGCGTGTAGCCGCGCCGGTCGGCATCCAATGCCGATGGAGCGGCCTCTCCGCGTTCGAACGCCTCGGCGATGAAGTCGCGAGCCTCGTCCAGGACCAGATGGCGGTCTTTTTCGTGCAAAAGGTCGTGATACATGCCATCGAATCCGCGCATCTGCTTGATCGGCGAGCCCAGCCGATCGTAGAACCGCTGCTGGTCGCGGTTTCTGACCACCCAGTCCGCGCCGCCGGTCATGACGAGCGTCGGAACGCGAATCGCCCCTGCGTCCTCGATCAACCGCGTCGAGGCATCGTGCAGGTCCAGCAGGATGTTCACGGCGATCGACTTGGCAATCAGCGGGTCCTCGTCATACCGCTGCGCTTGTTCCGCGTCGTGTGTGAGCATTTTGGCCTTTACGTAGCTGGTCACAAAGGACTTCCGATTTCCCTTAAGTTTCTGCAACAGCCTGAGGCCGGGAATGGCGAACGGCACGTACAACTTCACGCGAAAAGCCGGTGCGGCCAGAATCATGGCCCGGATCGGCGGCGCGTAGTCGTGCACCCAAGCCGCCACGGTCACTGCACCCACGCTGGGTGCCATGGCCACCATGTTCTCCACCCGCTTGTCGTACGTCTCGGCAACGTGCCGGACAAAGCAATCCATGTCTTTCACCAAGCAACGGAAGCTAGGAGCGTAACCCCGATCGCCCGGCGAGCGGCCGTGGCCTCGCGCATCCCAGGCGAAGACCGCGACGTCCTTCAAGTCAAGCTCTTCGATCACATCCTGGAATCGTCCGGAGTGCTCGTGCCCGCGGTGGAACAGAAGAAGCGCCTTTTCGGTAGGCTTCTCGGGTAACCACGCGCGGTAGAACAACTCAGTGCCATCCGGCAAGGTCATGGTGTGTTCAGTCGGCTCGAAGCTTGACGCAGTTGCGGTCGTAGGTTTGTCGGTGCCATTCATGACAGCCCCCAATGTCCGATTACGCGGAAGCCTGCTTGACGAATGCTCTGGCTCTACACTTAACGCGAGAAAGGGCGGAAAGATGGCCAGCAGTACCCTCGATTGGGGCATCAATAGAGTCCATGAAACCAACGCACCATATGGAAGAACAGCGGGGCAACGCAAATCATGCTGTCGATGCGGTCGAGTATGCCGCCATGGCCGCGAATCAGCGTGCCCATGTCTTTCGTGCCCAGGTCGCGCTTGATCACACTCATGGACAAGTCGCCCAATTGCCCGCCAATGCCGACGATCAAACCCGTCAAGACGAGTTGCACCCATGTGAAGTGGGGAAACGAGAAGTACAACGCCCAAGGCAGCGCCATCGAGACGGCAATCGCGCCGAGCGACCCTTCCCAGGTTTTCTTGGGACTGATGTTGCTGCGAAGTTGGTGACGGCCGAAGAGCCTGCCGAATGTGTAAGCCGCCACATCGTTCAACTCGACGGCCAATAGCAGGTACAGCAGGTAGCCGTAGGCATACTTGGCGTTGGCCATGTAGACCAAATGTCCGAACATCCATCCGATGTAAAGGAACCCAACGCTCGCCAACGCGATGGCTTGCAGTTGTCCCTTGGTTCGGTTGCGAACGATGGGTATGAGCAGAACGGCGGCGATGACGTAAACGGGTAGGATTGCGAACAGGCCGTACCACCCCGGCACGGCCAAGTTCGGATCGGGCATCAGCGAAATGACGCCCACGGCTACGATTCCGAGGTAGACTGTGCCCGCCATTCCCCAGTCGGCATGAAGTCCCGTTGCACGGGCGAACTCCCTGAAGGCAAGAGCGGCCACGAGGGAGAAGAAGACGATCGTGGCCTCGCGCCCTAGGAAGACGCAGAGCAGCACCAGCGGTATCATCACCAGCCAGCCACGATACGACTTCCATGCGTGGCTGACGTCTCTCTTCAGTCCCCATCCGAGGATGGCGATGGCCAAGGCGCTGACCACGAGCAACCCGCCCACGATGCTCAGGTAGACCAGGAAAACATCGCTTTTCAGCGCCGCAGACGGCGTCATCTGTCAAGTTCCTGTTGGTTCTTCGGTCGAATCAGGTGCGTCCGCCTTCTGCCGAAGTGCCCGCATGATTCGCACCAACCGGATGGCGATCGTTTGCAGGCATCCGGCGATGATCGCCAAATGAGTCCAATCTAATACCGTGAGGTTGCCATAGCGGATCCTCCCATCTCCCCACCACAACAATCCCAGCGTGGTCCAGGCTCCCAGGTGCAACGCCACCATCCGCCACGGTTTGGTCATGACGCCGCTAAATTCACGTTGTGCCCCCAACGCTTGGCCGAACGTGCCGACGTATGCAACCAGCAGCGCGAAGATAGCGACCCAGTAACCGGTGAGCGGTTGACACAGCCCGCTGTGCGCCACACCGACAAAGATAACCACATCGGAAACCCGATCGGGCAGATCGTTCAGGAGTTCACCTCGAAGGCTGGCTTTGCCCGATGCCAGAGCCACCATCCCATCGAGCATGTTTGCCCACAACCGCAGGTAGCATAGCAGCACGGCGGGGATTAGCAGCACGGGCATGGACTTCGCTTGCCAGAAACAGATCCCAGCCCCCGCTGAGGCCACGACCGACGCATAAGACACCAAATCGGGACGGACACCCAGCCGAACGCAAAGCCGAACCGAGCCGTGGGCCGTCAAGCGAAACAAGTCGGCGATTGGACGCCGTGACGTCGGCTCGTAATCGGCCATTGGCTTGCCTTACGACGGTCCCGCGTTCCCGATGCCCATGCAATACATCCCCACGATCAACAACGCCATACCCAGCATGTGGACCGGCCGAATCGGCTGATCGTAGATGATTTGCCCCATGACAGCCGCCCAGATGAACGTCGAGGCGTAGATCGGATACAGCACCGTCACCGTACCGCCGGCGCGAAAGGCACTAGTAAACAGGAACATCACCGCGATGTAACAGCCCAGTCCCGTCAGAATCCATGGACTCAGCAGGAACCAGAACGGGCTGTTGCCCGCGCGGTCGGTACCGGCTTTGAAGAGGTACTGGCCCCCGGCACCGAGGACGGAGGCGATCAGCACAAAGACGATTGCCGTTGTTGGAGTTTTCAGCATATGGCTTCTGTCTGGCCGGGCATGGCGATCTTGTAGTAGCCGTCCTTGTCGGGCTTGAGTGGCGGCTCGTCCTCGAACGACCGAAGACTATCTACGTCGGCAAGCGCGATATCCGAATTTCTCGCTTCGTCCCAAGTGATCACCTTACCCGAATAGGTCGCCAAGCGTCCCAGGATGGCCGTCATGCTGCTGGTAGCACCGTAGTCGCCTTCGTCGTACACTTCGCCGCGGCGCAGAGCTGCGAACAGATCGCAGTGTTCCTCCTGATGCCCGCCGCCGCCACCGGGGCCGTGTTTCCAGATCAATTGGCCGTTGGCATCGTAGATCTTGGCGCCGCTGATGTCCGCTCGTCCTCGCGTGCCGAGAACGTGTTCGGAGACGTTGTTCCAGCAACCACGAATGTGACGGCACTGGCTGTACATCTTGGTGCCGTTTGCGTACGTGTATTCGCAGAAGTGGTGGTCGTAGATCTGGCCGTGTTCCTTGCCGCTTCGCACCTGGCGGCCGCCCATGCCGTTGCATTCGACCGGCGGCCCGTCCATCAACCAGTTGCTCACGTCCAGGTTGTGGATGTGCTGTTCAACGATGTGATCGCCGCACAGCCAGTTGAAGTAGTACCAGTTCCTCATCTGGTACTCTAACTCGTTCTGCCCTTTCTTTCGCGGGTATACCTGGACGCCGGCACCGTTCCAGAAGACGCGAGTGCAGACGATGTCGCCGATCGCGCCGTCCTGCAGACGAGCTATTGTTTCTCGGTACTTCTTCTCGTGGCGTCGTTGCAGCCCGACGGCTACCATCAGCCCTTTGTTCTTAGCGGTTTCGTTCGCAGTCAGCAGGCGTCGCACGCCGGGGGCATCCGTCGCGCACGGCTTCTCCATGAACACGTGCCTTCCGGCGTGCACAGCGGCCTCGAAGTGCAGTGGACGGAATCCGGGTGGCGTCGCGAGAATCACTAAGTCGATATCACATTCGAGAACCTTCTGGTACGCATCGAAGCCAGTGAACCGCCGCTCGGGCGGCACGTCGACCAGATCGCGATGCAGGCTCTTGATTCTCCGATAGGCACCCTGGACCTTGTCTGCGAAGACGTCGGCCATGGTAATCAGCTTGACCGGCCCGTCTGGCCTGACATCTTCTTTCGCCGCCGTGTTCAGTGCCTGCACCGCAGCATCCGTACCTCGACCACCGCACCCGACAAGGCCGATCTTGATTTCCTCGCTGCCGTAGGTGTGGGCTGCCCGTGCCACGTTCAGACCGCCCGCGACGGCTCCGCCGGTTACCCAAAGCGAAGAACGCTTGATGAAGTCGCGTCGTGAAGTCGCAGCAGATCTCTCCGCTTTCTTCATGCTCATGAGAGCATTTCCTCAGAGGTCGACGTAGTCGATGGCAAATCCCAGCACTAACCAGCCTAACGTTTCCGCGCGGCAGATTCAAGGAACAGATTCCTTCGCCTCGGACGCCGGAAACCGTTGCGACTCATAGGTTTTCGCCTGCTCATCCTCCACTCGAACGACTAGACACGATGCCCCGCAAGTCTTCTCAACGAGCCGAATTCCGTCCTGCGAGCCCACGACCGTCACAGCCGACGCGAGACAGTCGGCGGTCGTACAATCACGCGCTACCACCGTCACGCTGCTGCGATCCGTTGTGCCAATACCGGTCCGCGGATCGACGATGTGGGAATATCGGTTGCCCTCGATTTCCACGAACTGCCACGCGTCGCCCGATGTGGCAATGCCGCAGTTGGCCAGACGCAGAAACCGGCTCGGCGGATCGCTTGCCGCAAGCGGCGCGATTCCGATGCGCCATCCGGTTTGATCGGGCGGCGCCTCGCTCATGGCAATGTCGCCGCCGGCATTGACCAAAGCTCGGCGAATACCCAGTTTTCGCAATGTCGCGATCGCCTCGTCCGCTGCGAATCCCTTGGCGATCGCTCCAAAATCCAATCGCATGTCCGGGACCAGCAGTTGCGCGGTTCGGTCTTCAGAATCGAACCGTATGTGGCGATAACCGGTGGCAGCGACAGCCTGCTGGAGTCGCTCTGTCGACGGGAGTTCCTTTCGGCGTCGAGCTCGTCGCCACAGCCGGCTCAGCGGGCCCACTGTCACGTCGAAGGCTCCGGCAGTTCGCTTGCTCAAGCGAAGCGACTGTTCAAGCACGGTTGCCATTTCCTCGCTCACTCCGACCGGACGGCCCATGGGCGCGGCGCGGCACAGCCGATTCGCTTCGCTGTCGGAATCGTAGTCGCTGAAGATCCCGTTCAGTTCCTCGATGCGGGCGAACGCAGTATCAAATGCGCGCTGGGCACTCGCCTCGTCGGACGCGTAGAGCGTGATCTGAAACACGGTGCCCATCGATGGGCGAGACGCTTCGTAGCGTTCGAGATCACCGTCGTCAGCGCAGGCTGCTCCGAGGACTACTGCGAGGATGGGAAGAACCAGCAAGATGACTCTCCGTACGGTGGGCCCTGATCATAACCCTGCAAAATGCCAGCGGTGCTATTGCGTGGGGCACGTTTCTAACGTGCCATACCTTACCAACTTCCGGACATTGGCACGTTAGAAACGTGCCCCACATTGACGAAGCTACGATCAAGGTCCGTTGGGTTCGAGCCGCGTGTCCCCTCCCTGCTATTTCTCATCCAGTTCCTTGATCGCTTTGGGCAGGTCCTTGTCAACGAGGCCCAAAACGCCACGGCCTTCCTGTAGACGGTTCTCGACGCCTTCGGTGATGTCTTCCGCGTCGATCTTCCAGAACTTCTCCTTGTCTTCTCGTGCGATGTCTTCTTTCAACGGGCGGATGACTCGGAACCCGATACCTCGCGTCGGATCGCTGGTGAACCACCATGGGCTGTAAGGCAGGTTGGGGTCTTCCAGTTTCCACGGCTCCTCCTCAGAGGCCAAGCGGAAAGCGGTGCGGCAGTTCTCGGGATCGTCTTCCCACGAACCGCCTTTGACGACGCGCTGAACGAGTTGTGTGGGCCACACGATGGCGTCGGCGGCCTTCAGCGACTTGCCTTCGAACTTCTCGTAGCCGTCTTCCAGCATCTGGTCTATCACCCATTCCGCGACATTCCCATGAATGTCGTGCAGTCCCCACGGATTCGGTTTCTTGCCACCGACTTCGTGCGGCTCGTCATCTGAATTGTCGTAGTACCAAGCATAGTCGTCCAAGTCGTCCGGATCGTCGCCAAAATGATATGCAGTTGTCGAACCGGCGCGACATGCATATTCCCATTCGGCTTCCGACGGGAGGCGGTAGAAGTGGCCCGTGATACCGCTGATCCATTTCGTGTATTGCCGGGCAGCATATTGCGTCACGGTCACTGCGGGGAATTTGGGATCTTCGCCAAATTCAAACGTGAAGCTCGGATCGTACAACTCGGTCGGTGCCGTGATGGCGTCGATCTTGTTGTCGTCGGTCACTTGACGCATCTTGTGGACTTCGAATTCCTTGAAAATTCCGTACAGCGCCATGTAAAGCTTGTATTCAGCCCAGGTGACCTCGTACTTGCCCATCCAAAACGGTGCAACCTCGACCTCGAATTGCGGCCCCTCGTTGTCCTCGCGATCCTCCTCCGAGTCGGGGCTGCCCATCATGAACTTGCCGCCGGGGATTGGGACCATTTCGAACGTTACTTCTGTCCCAGGTATGGTCATCTCGTAGGGAACCATGTACCCCTGATCGGTTTCCACGAAACGGCCTTCACTGGGAGCGGCATCGGCCAATCCGACTGCGTCCTCTGCCAACGCCCCTGACGTGGCACAAAAGAGCGAAAGTAAGAACAGGCAAGGTGGGTAGATTTGGCGCATCTTATCTCTTTCCGTGTACTGAACTTCGGGCTATTTGAACGACCATGCATCCAAAAAACCGGGACGAGCATGGGCCAGCCCCGGCTTTGGAGAGGTTTTCCCTCTATTCATAGTTTAGTAGTCGAAGGGCTGGGTGTCGACGGGCCGTTTGTGCTGTAGGAGACATTGGACGTGGTCTAGCACCATTGCGGCAACATCGACTTCGAGCGTATGGGCCAGGGCTTTCCAGCCAGGAACGGCGTTGACCTCCAAAACATGTAATTGTCCACCTTGGCCAGGGAGGATATCCACTCCAGAGAAGGGTGCGCTGACCGCTGCCGAGGCGGATTGAGCGAGCTCAACGAGCACAGCGTCGGGTTCCAGAGGTTCGGTAGTCGCTCCGCGGCTGACATTTGTGCGCCAATCGTTGGGATTGCGTCGGCGCATGGCCAGGATGCGATCACCGATCACCAGCAGTCGAATATCGAATCCTTGATGAGGGATAAACTCCTGCAGGTAGATAACGGCATCCAGCCGTTCCAGCGTCTTGAAGACCCGCAGCGCAAGCGCCTCGTCCTCGACCCTCATAATGCCTCGTCCCTCGCTGCCAAACAACGGCTTGACGACCACATCGCCGCCCAGTCGCCGGTAGCCAGCCAGAGCATCATCAACTGTCTGACAAACCACGGTTCGTGGTGTGCGTAATCCGGCCGCACGCAGCTTTGCCGTTGCCAGGTACTTGTCCACCGCCACTTCGATGGCTCGCGGCGGATTCAAGACGACCACACCTGACCGCTGGAGTTGCCCCAGGGCGTCCATGCGAAAAACGACCTGTTCCAGCGAACCGGGAGGCATAGTACGGACCAGAACAGCGTCGAAGTCGCTTAGATCGTATTCACCGGATGCGATGCTCGGGGCCCCGGCTTCGTCCAAGCCCACAGCGATCTGGTCGAATGTAGCACAGCAAACCTCGTGACGGCCACCGGCCGCTCGACGCAAGTCCTCAAGGTACCAGCTATTGGGTGACGAAAGGACGAGCAGTCGCATGGACCTACCCCGCGAACGATTGTCGTATCACATCCGGACACAGTTCGCCAAAGCGAAACGAGCGGCCCGTTGCCAGGTTGATCAACGCAATCTGCGCCGGACTGAACAGCAGCGGGTCGATCTTGTAGAAGTCGTGGTCGTACTTCTCGAATACTCGGGCAAAGGGCTGACCGTGGTCTGGAGATGAACTGCTGGGTATTTTCGGTCCCAGTTCCTCCAGCAACGCATCCTCTGAACGAACCCACAAAGTCACTTCGCCACCGTACAAGACCGCGTCGTTCGTTCGTCCTATGCCGGCCAAGTCGTCAAACGCCACCGGCGGCAACGGCGCCACACCGAAGCCGCTTTCCATTTGCGACAGCTCAAATCCCAACTCGTGCATTTTGTGCAAGCACGTCTCGACGGTACGGGCAACTACCTGAATGGTGCCGGCGACGCTGGATGTGGGTGCGACCAGCAGCGTCAGGTCTGTGGGCTCGATGCCGCATTGTTCCGCGATCTGTAGGCACACTTCTATTGGCGGCAGCTTGCCGCTTTCCAGCACTCCTACGGCGTGCGATGCCTCCTCGCGCAAGCCGATGCTGTCAAACAGTTCCTCGCGTCCCCGTGCAGCCCGCATCGGCCCCGAACCCATCGCGAAGTAGCTTTCCGCGGCAATCTGCCAGCCTGCATATTGCGATGCCATGCACGCCGCGACCGGCTGGTCGGTGCGAACTTGTACAGCGGAGCCGGACCAAACATCGGCGCGGCCAGATACCAGCGAGACGGCACCCAAACCGGACATGCAAACCTCGGCCAAGGCTACGCCGGCCTGCAGCCCACCGGCGACGTTGACGCCACAGTCGATGACGCGAGTTGCACCCTCGCGATGCAGAATCGCAACTCGCATCTCGTCGGCGTTATCGATGAATTGCTGGCAACGCCGTAAGGCTCGTTCGTTCAAGTTCATGGGAAATCCGGTAATGCGAATGCCAACTGCCCAAGGAGTTGCTGACCGATTAGGCCGACTCAATCAGCTAGGGGCCGGCCGCGTCTAACTCAAGGAGTTCGTTGTCGTATTCCTCTTCCAACTCACGCACTTTACTCGCGAGCTCTTCGTTTTCCTCGATGGCGGCCGATATGCGCATCTCCCAATCGGTGCTGGCGGTACGCAACGAGTCGAGGTCGAGAGGCAGTTTCAGGATTTTCGCGAGTCGGCGTGTGACGGCTTCGATGCTCAGCGGATTAGTGCCCTGCAGGTAGCCGGGAATCTCGGCAACGAGAGACGCCATATCGACGCCAGCCCGTTTGGCTTGGGTCATCAAGTAGCTGGTGAACGATCCGGGGCCTTCGTATGCGCTGCGCCGAACGCCGTACTTCTCCATCAAGGGCAGGAGTTTTGCGTCAGAGCAAGTGACAAACAGACGCGGCTCGCGTGTGTGCGGCACCGATCCGCCGAACGATCCAACGAACAAGACTCGCTGGACCCCCACCTCTTGGGCTAGATGGAAAATGCAATCGCCGAACGAGCGCCAGTGCAGATTGGGCTCCTTGCCAATGAATAGGACAAGGTTACCCGAATCGTGCACATAGAACGTGTTTGTGGGCGTATCAAAGGACTTGACCAAGCCGTCTTCGATTTCGATGTGGGGCCGGAACAGGGCCGCGATCTCCATCGAGCCGGGAAAACTGTAAATGTAGAACGGCTCGGGATCAATGTCGGCCATCGGTTGGGCATCCAACAGATGCACCAGACGCCGAACCGTGCCGGTCGAAACGTCGCCTCCGTCCATCCAACCGCTGAATGCGAGGACCAGCGTGGCCTGATCGAGGTTAGGGCAGCGGTGAATATCGAGAATGTCGCTGGGATTTGCAGGCATGCCCGTATTGTATCGGCTGTGGCGTCGGTCGCAACGTTTGTTCACCCAATGGCCTAGCCATCGGCGTCCTCCCCATTGACATATCCCGTGTGGGGCGAAAAAAATCGTCAGTTTGGCTTTCCGAACCGCCGCTCGTAACCACAAGGAGTCTAATCCGTGCAGGTTGACGTTCAGCAAATCAAAGACCAAGTCGCCGAGAAGGCCGACCTGTTAGATCGACTTAGGTCCGAGTTGCGAAAGACGATTGTTGGCCAGGATCGTATGCTTTCGCGACTGATGCTAGGGCTGCTGACCAGTGGTCATGTGCTATTGGAAGGCGTGCCTGGACTGGCCAAGACCACGGCGATCAAATCGCTGGCCGAGGCGTTGCACACCACGTTCCAGCGTATTCAGTTCACGCCTGATTTGCTGCCGGCGGATTTGATCGGCACGATGATCTATCAGCCCGCCACAGGGGAGTTTTCCACTCGGAAAGGCCCTATTTTCGCCAATTTTGTGCTGGCCGACGAAATCAATCGCGCCCCTTCCAAGGTCCAGTCGGCCCTGCTCGAAGCCATGCAGGAACGACAGGTGACGATCGGCGACGAGACGTATCCGCTGGAGGGGCTGTTCCTGGTGATGGCAACCCAGAACCCAATCGAGCAGGAGGGCACTTACCCGCTGCCGGAGGCCCAGGTCGACCGTTTCATGCTGAAGATCAAGATCGACTATCCGAAAGCCGACGAGGAGCGCAAGGTGCTGGACATGGCGTTGGAGGACACTAGCCGACCTGTGCAGCCGGCCCTATCGCCGGATGACGTTCTCGGCATGCAGGAAGTCGTGAAGCGGATCTACGTAGACGACCAGTTGAAAGACTACGTCTTGAACCTTGTGCAGGCCACGCGAGACCCCACCGCATTCGACATGCCCGATTTGGCGCCGCTGATCGACTACGGCGGATCTCCACGAGCGACGATCTACCTGGGAATCGGGGCCCGAGCCATGGCATTCTTGAACGGGCGCGGCTACGTGACACCGCAAGACGTGAAAGACGTGGCCTATGACGTGCTTCGGCATCGTGTGATCCTGACCTACGAGGCGGAAGCCGAGCAAATGACGCCCGAAGACGTGATCGGGACCATATTGAGCAAAGTGCCGGTGCCGTAGCCATGAGCGAACAACGGGTTGCCGAGATACTGAAGAAAGTCCAGCGCATCCAGATCGTGGCCAATCGCACGGTGAACGATCTGTTTGCCGGCCAATACAAGAGCGTCTTTCGCGGCCGCGGGATGGAGTTCGACGAGGTGCGCGAGTATCAGCCGGGCGACGATATTCGTACCATCGACTGGAACGTCACGGCGCGCACCGGCGATTGTTTCGTCAAGCTGTTCTGTGAAGAACGCGAATTGACGGTGCTGTTTCTGGTCGACGTATCGGCATCTGGGGTATTCGGTTCGACCCAGCAATCCAAGCTGGACTTGGTGGTCGAGGTGGCAGCACTGCTGATGTTCTCGGCATTGAAAAACAATGACAAGGTTGGCCTGATCAAGTTCTGTGATGACGTGATCGAATTCCTGCCGCCGAGGAAGGGCAAATCGCATGTGCTGCACATCATCCGGCAGTTGATCGATGTGCGACCAATCGCTCGCGAGACGAATCTTCAGTCGGCGCTGGATTTCCTGAATCAGGTGCAGAAACGTCGCGCCGTGGTGTTTCTGATCAGCGATTTCCTCGGCCCCAGTGCTCGTCGGTCATTGGCAATCACGAACAAACGACACGACCTCACTGCCATCACCGTATCGGATCCACGCGAGCATGCCTTGCCCGACGTGGGTTTCATATCGTTGATGGATGCCGAGACGGGCGAGGTAATCGAGGTGGACACGCGTCACCGGGCGGTGCGGGCCATGTTCGAGACGCGAACGATCGAGCATGACAACGCTCTGTCGGACGAGTTGAAGAAGACAGGCGTAGACCAGTTGGCAATCGACACGCGAGGAGACTACTTGGCCAGCCTGCGTCGGTTTTTCGACATGCGAGAGAAGCGATTTCGATAGGTTATCCAGAGACGACATGGGGATTTCGTTGGGATGAGCGAAGAGAACAAGCCTCAACTGAGCCTAGGAACGCCGCCTGGAAAGTTGAAAACACAGGCTCGTGGTGGCACAGGGAAGCTGGTCTGGCTTCTGATCGGACTGCAAGTGCTCACAATCGTCTTTCTGGCGTTGCTGCTTCAGAGGAAGGGCGATGTACCGTCCGGTGTGGCGACGACCGCAGGCGAAGACCTTCGGACCGTCGCCATGGAACTGGAAAACAGGAGCCTTGCCGGCGAATCGGCCCGTGCGTGGGGGGAGTATCTGGACCAGACGCCGGGCGTCGAAGACCGCGCGGAGGTCCTCTATCGCATCGGCAAGCTCTATCTTCAGGCCAAAGAGTACGGACCTGCAGCGGCGGCTTTTGTGCGGTGTGAACAGGCCGCCGGCGAGGACGAAGAGTTGAAGCGGAAGATAGGTACACAATTCGTCACGTGTTTGCGGCGGTTGGGCCTGTACGGAGAAGTGGGACGCGAGCTTTCACGCCGCGTGGAAGCCGGTGCCGATGATGTCGGGCAAGGCAAGGCACTGGCCATGCTGGCGGGCGAGACGCTTACGGATGCCGACTTGGATCGCATGATCGAACAACGTGTTGATCAGATGCTGGCCATGCAAGGCGCGACTGGCGACGAGCAGACGAGGCAAATGCTGCTGAGACAATTCGCCGCGCCGCAAATGCGGGAGCGTCTGTTTCAGGAACTGCTCCAGCGGGAGTTGTTCACTCGACGCGCACGCGAACTGAAACTGGATCAAGACGACGAGTTCGTCCGCGGCCGGCGAGCTTTGGAGGAGGATCTGTTGGCAGCACGCTTTCGCGCTGACCAGCTAGGAACGATCCGGCCGACCGATGTGGACCTGCAAGCATACTACGAAACGCATAAGGACAAATATCAGCAACCAGAATCGGCAGACGTTGTGTTCTTCAAACTGCAAGAGGGTGAAGACGGTTCGGCGGTGTTGAAAGGCGTCGAGTCCGCGGACGACTTCAAGAAGCTGGCTGCTGAACGACAGACCGGCGACACTGGCGAAACGGGAGAAAGCTCTAGCGATACATTGACGCGGGGCCGTGTTCATCCGGAACTGGGCGACGTGGAGCAGTTCTTTGGACTGGGGGCCGGAACGTGGACCGACAAGCCGCACGAAAACGGCGACGATCGCTATTTGGTGCTGCTCCAGAGCAAGGCACCGGCCCGAACCTTATCCTTCGAAGAAGTGCGACGACAGGTCGAAGCAGAGTACCGTGCTCGCAAGGAGCGGGAACTGTCGGAGAAGCTCTTTCGGGACTTGATGGCTCGGTACGACGTGAAGATCCACGATGTTCAACCCTCGAAAGACGACGAGGGTAAGAAGCCGGATGACGAAACCAAGAAAGCTGACTCGCAAGAGAAGCCCTGATGCCAGCCGTCTGTTCCAGAAAGTTCGTAGTACCGGCTTCAGCCGGCTTCTTCCGCCTGAAGGCGGGACTACGAACATGGCTCGTCCCGACTTTTCTGCCTCCGTTATACGGCGGCCGGTTTGAAATGTCTGCTGGAGTACAGCCTTTAGGCTGTGAAAGACAGGCTAAAGCCTGGACTTCAACGACAGGCCGCGCCATACCCTCGTTCGCAAGCGGGAGCTTGGGAACCAGGATAACCAGGCTGGTTTTCGTTGCGGCTTTTTTGTTGCCATTGGTATTTGTCGGCTGCACGCCCAGTGAAAACGGAGGAGCAACGAAATCCAAACCGCAAGTTGCACGCACCGAGATCGAGCGAGGGCCAGTGCGCGTGACGGTGGAAGTCGAACCGCATCCGGCGCGGCTTTCGGACGAGCCGATAATGACCCTGACGATCGACTATGAACAGGGCGTGAAGCTCGACAAGCCGCCGTTTGGCGAAGCCGTGGGCGATTCACTTGTCATACGCGACTTCCACGAGCCTTTGCCGGAGACGAAGGAGGGCCGTGAAATCATCCGGCAGGTTTATACGTTGGAACCGACTCGGACTGGACAGTTGCAGATCGACCCGATTGTTGTCTCATTCAGCGACGAACGCAGCGAAGGGGACGGGAGACCACACGAGATTGAGACCGAATCGCTGACGCTCGAGGTCACGTCGATCATTGCCGACGAGGCGCCTTCTTTGGACGATCTGGAAGAGATCCAAGGCCCCGTCGCGTTACCGGAGCCGCGCTCCGGGGCGCTCCTGTGGATCATCGTGGCGTGTCCGAGCCTGGTGCTGTTGGGACTGGCGATTTGGTTCGTGTTGCGGCGGAAAGCGGCGCAGCCGGAACGAGTGCTTTCACCGCAGGAACTGGCGTACCTGGAACTGCAGCAGATCATCGAAGCCGAACTCAGCGAGCGCGATGTCAAGGTCTTCTACGTCGAGTTGACCGGCGTCGTCCGCCGCTATATTGAGCGAACGACTGGGATCCACGCTCCGGAGCAGACGACGGAAGAGTTTCTGCGAGAGATTGGGGCGGGCGATGTGTTCTCGCAGGACGATCGCGAGCGTCTGGGGTCTTTCTTGGAGGCAGCCGATCTGGTCAAGTTCGCTGCTCACGAGCCCACCGCTCACGATGTTGAGGAGAGCTTCCGGCGAGCGAAAGTCTTTATCGGCTTGGAAGCGCAGGAGGCAGCGGCATGAATCTCGGTGCTTTTCGCCTCCAGGATCCGTTTTGGCTGCTGCTGTGGATGCCGGTGCTGGCAATCGGAGTGCTGGGGATCTGGCGAGGGCATCAGACGGCGGTGCTGTACTCCAGTGTACAGCTCTTGAGAGGGCTGCCAGTCACGATGATGCAGCGTGTCAAACGCCTGCTGCCCTTTGTGCGGCTGTTCGGCTTAGTGATCATCGTGTTCGCACTAGCTCGTCCGCAACGCGGTCTGCACGAGTTTCGTGTGAGCACCGAAGGCATCGCTATTCAGATGTGCATCGACCGGTCCGGTTCGATGCGAGCTATGGACTTCGAGATCGACGGCGAGCGTGTTGATCGTTTAGAGGCCGTTAAGGATGTCTTCCACGACTTTGTGGACGGCGGCGGCAGTCTGCCCGGCAGACCCGACGATCTGATCGGTCTGATTTCGTTCGGCGGCTTTGCCGAAGGCAAATCACCCCTGACGCTGGATCACGGGGCGCTGCTCGAAGTGCTGAAATCCATACAAATCCCTGAGCCGATCGAAGCTCTGAGGAACGATCGGCGGTATCTGCGCATGCTGCAAGAAGAAATGCTGACGGCCATTGGCGATTCGGTGGCGCTGGCTGTTGATCGCCTGAAGGACGCGAAGGCGAAAAGTAAGGTGATCATTTTGTTGTCTGATGGCGAAAACACGGCCGGCGTCGTTTCGCCGGAGGATGCTGCGAAGGCAGCCAAGAGCTTCGGAGTCAAAATCTACTCGATCGGAGTCGGCACCACCGGGCGAGCTCCGTTTCCGTTCCGCGATGAATTTGGGCGGCAGTACTTCGAGTCCCGCCCCGTCCAACTGGACGAGGAGGCCCTGAAGATGCTTGCCGCGACAACCGATGGCAAGTACTTCAATGCAAAGAATACGCAAGCTCTTGAGCAGGTGTACGCCGAGATCGACAAGCTGGAGAAGACCATATCCGAAGGGCGGCTGTACACCGAGTATATCGAGCTTTATCAGTGGTTTATGCTGCCGGGATTAGGTCTGGTGATACTCGAGATTCTCCTCAGCAGCACACGTTTCCGATCGCTCCCGTGACGCAGCCTCTGGCGTCCAAGTAGGGTCGGCCAAGTCTTCGCGGCCCATCGGGTTGTGAGCGTATTTCTGGTGGGCCCGCGAAGACTTGGCCCACCCCACAAGACTCGCCACGTTACGAATCGGCGTTCTGTTGGCTGCGGTGAAGCCTTGAGTGCTGGAGCGTTTCGAGTGCCACAGGAAGTAGATCCGGATGGGTCTCTGCCATGTGCTCCTGCAGGAATTGCTCGACGTCCGGCGTGATCGCCTCCAGCACGTCGAAGTAGAAGTCTGATGCGTCGTACTTGCAGGCGACCAACGCTCGGCACAGATGGCGTATCAAGTGCACGCCGGCGTCTTCGGCTTGCTGACCGTACTGGCTCAGAGCGTGTGCTGCGGCTTGTACCACCGGCGGGTCAGGGTCTTCTAGCAGCAACAGCAACTCCTCGTACACGGTGTCTCCGTGTGGACCTTTTGTGTCGTGTGGCAGCGCAAGTTGCCCGATCGCCAATGCGGACTCTCGCCTTGCGTCGCTGTTGCGACTGGCAAAGGCGTGGATCAAGTCAGACGCGGCGGACGATGCGGACGGGCCCATCGCCCCGATGGTCCTTGCCGCCTCGGTCTGCAGAATCGGGTTCTTCGAGCGCAGGCACTTCCGCACAGCATCGGATACCGGGCTGGCTGCCGGTCCTCGCTCGAATAAGTCCCACAACGCCGCTAGCCGTGTTGAGTCGGTTCCGTGTTGCAGGTCGGATTCGAGCGCCGTGTCGCTCTTGGCAGCACGAGCCAAGCCGTTTGTCTCGTAGTCGAAAACGCAATCCGTCGTCTTCATAAGGAATCTGATACCTCGGCGAAATGCGTCCAAAGCATCGTGTCCCAGCACCCGAGCCCATGCCGATTGGTGTTCGCGTCGCGAGACGGCGAACAACGCCATGGCGTAGCCGTAGACGCGCGCCGGCAGGTGGCCGTGGCGTCGAATGGTCCACCGCTGGAGGGCGCCGTCGGTCGTTTCGCGGTGCTGTACCGCTACATTCGCACCGAAGATCCCCATGCCAAAGAATACGGTCGCCAGTTCGACCAACCACGACGCGTCCTCTTCCGTGCCCGTCAGGTTGCCGGATCGCTGCAGACGGTCCACGGTAACGAAGCGGGCCATACCAGCGATCAAGGTCTCCTGATCCGTCAGCATGGACTCGGGCACACGGACCGTCGTTACGTTCGCGTCCGTGCCATCACTGGAACGCTCCGGCGCGGCGTCGTCAGGCACGATCTCCAGACGGACGTGCTCCGGTTGAACACCCAAATGGCGACAGACCCGCGCGAACGTCTGTTCGGCCTCCGCATGCGAGCCGTCTTGGATCAGAGGGAAGTACTGCGACGTGGGAAGCGCGACCTGAGCGTCGCGCATCCGCTGCCAGCCAAATCGCTCGACAAGCCAGCCCATGCGCAGTTCCGTCCACACCTTCTCTCGCAAGTCGAGCGGGCACGAGGGCCGAAATAGGCTAAGCATGATAATACGTGCATTGTCTGCGAAGACCTGAAACCGCGGGGCTATATGCGCAATCGCCCGGTCCACACGAAGCTGGAAATATTCCTGCCTTGATCCAACTACCGAAAGGATTCGGGCAGGAATATTCGTTTCTTGCTGGGAAGCTCCGTGTAGCGGGGCCTCTGGGGAGAGGCTCTCGCATCTGGATGCTGCGCTACTCCCGAAACGCCTGAATCCCGCACAAAACTGGCTTGTTCATAGCAGTCTTTTCCGAAGGAAGCAACCGTATTTCAAGGTCACCCTTGACTTCAACGCCTCGGAATTCCCTGACGACCGCCTTCCGGGGCGCGCCTGCGGTTGCTGCAACGTCGAAATCCTCGAGCACGGTTTTCCCCATGAGCATAACGGAGAAGACGCGCCGCCCCGATTTCAGATCTTCCGGCTCGGAAAGGAAAAGGCGGACTGTGTACGTGGCGGGAGGTTGCCCGTCGCCGATCAAGCGGAAGTTCAACGGTTTGTCGTGCGCGTATCCGGACGTGAAGACCCACGGCGTGTCCGTGCCGGCGATCGTCGTTGCCAGTTCGTTCAGGCGGTAGCACATCTGTTGGTTGTGCTGGTAGGTCGGCAGCCAGTCGCCCAGGACACCGGTTTCGATTCGCGCGGGATACGGGATCCAGAGGTTTCCGTCGGCATCCTCGCGGAAACCTGGCGCACCAAGATTGACAGAGACGGTTTTGACCGGCAGCGAAAAGACGTCCGCGAGCCCCCCGGCGAAACCTACGCTCCACGCCTCGGCCGTGGGTTTCGGATACAGCGTCATGGATGTGTGAATCGGCACATCGCAGGTACATCCAGATCGCCCCTCGGGGGCAGCGAACACGCCGGCAGCCGGCACGGCGCACAGACCACAGGCCAAGGCCACGCCGCCGAACGGCGTAAATCCACACTGGTCATGCAGGTTCGAATATCCAACGCCGCCTTTGGCGCCGAACAGGGTGGACGCCGATGCCAGCAGATGGCTGCAGCCGATGTAGCCCCGATGGAAATCCAACGGCTGCTGTTTGCCGCTCAGCGGATTGGGGATCGTTTTCAGCTCGCCTGTCTTTAGCTGCCAAGCAAACGGCTCGGCGTATATGTAGTCTCCTACGATAATCGGTCGCTTCCGATACCCTTTACGGCCGCCCCAAAGCAGCTTGCCCGTCGCGCTGTCGAAAGCGTACAGGGCTCGTCGAGCGAATTCACCGCGGAGGAACTCCTTGTGTGGATGTCCCAGGCTGCCGGTCCCGTGTACAATCACCACGCCGTCTTTGTAGATGCAGGCAACGCCGCCCCTGCCTTGGACCACAACGTCGTCCAGCGTGATGTCAGTTACGTCCAGAGGTCTCTGCCAAAGTGCCTGACCACTTGCGGCATCTAGTACGACCAGTTTTCGTAGGTCTGGGGCGATGGGCCGGCCGCGCTTGTCAATTGCCTCTCGGTCGGCCACGGACGAGTCCTTAACGACGTTTGTTCGGGCTTGCTCGCGTTCCGCGTCCGTCAAATCGCGGTCGACCAGAAAGACTTGACCAGCGCCAATGGCGATCCCGTCGTGGTCGATGCCTTTTCCCGTGTACGTCCACGCGGTTGCGCCGGTGCCCGCGTCCAACGCGAAGACAGTATCGCTAGTCTGTTCCGAAGCCCGGCGAGTCCGGTCGTCGTGCTCTGCGCGGCTGCCGTAGAGAAGATTCCCGTCAAGGGCAATCCAGGCCCACGCGGCAGATTCCGAGCGATCGGCCCGAGGCACGTTATAGACACTCGTTGTTTTGCCGGTTTTCGCATCCAAACGCCAGCATTCGCCGCTGTCAAGCACTAAGAACAAGCTGTGATCGTCCGCGGCCAGATTCGATGTGCTAATTGGCAAGTGTTGGCGTGACGCGCCTTGGATCTTCCGTTCCCAGTACCGCACGCCGTTGTACACATCGTAAGCCATGATCAGATCGTAGCCGATCGTGAACAGGGTGCTGCCTACGACCAGAGGCATGGGCGGCGTGGCATGTCGTTCAATTCGCTGCTGTGGACCGGGCTCGCCATACCACAAGACGCCGAATGGGCCCTTGACGTGCGGATCCTCGCTGCAGTAGGTGTTCGCCGCGTTGGCGTAGTTGTGTGTCCAGTCCGTCGCTTGCGGAATTCGGCCGCGCGTGATCTTCAGCAGCCCGCTCGTCCGTTCCGAGACGCCGTTCTGTGCTCGCAACGTCCGCAAGTCCGCGACGAGGTCGGGCGAATCGCCCGGATTGCCCAACACGCACACGCCGCCGCACGGCTTGGTTACGCGGAACATCTCCGAGATGGGAACCGATGGTTTGCCGCTGCCGAAGGATCCTTGGTCGATGACCAAGTTAAAGACGTAGGGCGGATAGGGAAGACCGTCCTGTGATGCACGGCGCACACACACGCGGCCACCGTACAATTCGATGGCTGCAAGGTCCTGACGCATTGTCTGTACATTTGCCCCAGCGGCCACGACTAGCTCGACATGGTAGTCGCTTGTACGGGCGATCTCCGCCGCGAGAGCAACGTTGTCGCCGGCCACGATCAGACAGTACCCTTTCTGCGAGTCCGCCTCGTCAACGAGACTTTTTGCCAGTTTTGCGAACTGTGATTGGCGTTCCCGATTCGTTCGGCGATTTTCGCCAGATGTAAGAGTGGTTTCAGAATCGTGTGGCACTGCTTGCTCGCAAGCAGTGAACGCTTCCACCTCCGGAGAATCACGGCCAACGAGTAGGCCGTGCCACGCACGATCGACGCAGGTTGTGGTCTTGGAACCGCCTGCACTCACTTCCTTAACAGGCCCCGTGCGATCGGCAGTCGGCACGAAACAGCGCACCGTGCCGTCGATACTACTGACGTACAATCGTCGGTTGGCTACGGCCAATCCGCGGACTCGGCTGCCGACCTTGGCGCTCCATAATCGATCGCCCGTGTGGGCATCCAACGCGACGACTTGATCCTCTCCGCCGGCGTAGATGACGTCGCCGGCCAAGATCAAGGCCTCCGTCACTTTCAGCGGCGTCATCCATTTGCACGTCCGACGAAACTGGTCAAAGATCGCCGCCGAGGCGTCCGGCCATTTCAACCAGCTTTCGCGGCCCCACCGCATCGGACCTTGTTCGAGCGATCGGACCCGCGGATCGTCTTTGCCGCGTTCTTGAACCAGCCGATCGTAACGGTCCAATAGGTCCAGATAGCTGGGCACGCGCAGACGCTTGTAGGTCTCTTCAAACTGGCGACACTCGCTCTTGGCCAAATCCTCCAGCAGATCTTGCTTGACGGCCAGCACGTAGTAGTCGGTGGCCACATACGCGATCGAGTCGTCGAACAGCGCTTGTCGGGCGTTAAACCAGTTGAACAGGAGCTGCCCTTTTCGCGTTCGCCCCCACTTGTCTTTCAGCTCACCGTCCGGGTCGTAGGCCAGCAAACACGCGCGTCCGTAAACGATGTTTTGGCCTTTCCAGATCTGCGCGTAGCTGCCGCCGTTGTAGAAGCGGTACTCGTGGGCCTTGGGAACTTCGGGGAAGGGCGTGTTGAAGTCGATTCGGCTGCCGTCGCTCTTGCCCCAACGCGCCGGCGCGGCTCGGGAAGTGGTAAACAACGAGTCCTTCGTGGCCAGCATGTAGCCTTGCGGCACGTGGTCCAGGCGACCGCCATCGTCGATTTGCCGGCACCAGCGAACCTGCCCGTCGTCGGCATCAACCGCGTAGAAGTACAGATGCTGGTAGGGGAACAAGCCGGCCGTGAAATACACGATTCCGTCTTCCACGATCCCACCAGCGCGAATAGGCCAAACGGAACTGAAGCGGCCCTGCCCCAGGACCAAGTCTTCGCGCGGCGCTGCTTGAACCTGCCAGAGCAAAGTGCCGTCGCGAGCATCCAAGCAGTGGAACACGCCGTCGTCTGCCCCCACGTACAATCTGCCGCGCCAATAGGCTGGTGCCAGGCGTGGCGCAGCATCGGTGAAGAAGGTCCATTTGACTGTGCCGTTTGCAGCGTCGATGGCATAGATGCGATTCTCGGAGGACGAGCAGAAATAGCAGGAATCGCCCACCGCGATCACCCGAAACGCGTCGTCGTAGCTGACGTTCGGCTTGTTCTTCCTGGCGCCGTACCCATTGACCGGCAACGCCCAACCTTCGGCGGGGGGAAACGGCGATTGGAATACCCAAGCCACTTCCAGCGGCGGCCGCAACGTTTCCGTGGTGACACCGGTCCGATGGTTGTCGTGCATGTACGTGGGCCACTCTTCCGCCTGCGCCATCAATACCCCGGCCCACGCGGCGGCGAGTGTTCGGAGCAGCACGATTCGACTATTTCTCATCGTTGATCATTCCGTTGGTGATTCATTCGCTGTGCGTATGGGTTGGCCCCATTGTTACAGGCGTCGGCGGACTAATCCATAGAACCGTCAGTGTTTATCTGGCCGGAGTACCTTGCCATTTGCTTTTCTTCTTGTTTTCTTGCGACGCTTCCGACTGATCGGCCCAAGGAAGGTAGTGTTTCTTGTGGCTCCGCTTTTCGCGCGTTGTGAAGGTGCCTCCATGGATTTCGAACATCTTACTGCCACCGCCGTCACCGAGGAGCATTTCTTCAAGGGGACGTTCTCGACTCACGGGCAAAGACTACTGGATTCGTTGAACGATACAACGACCGATTTTGTCATCATGAAGGACGTCGAAGTGTACCGCGCGTCGTACAACGTTCGCGCGGTGGAGTTGCCCACGGCCGCTGTGCGGAAAGAGCATATCGGCATGGTGCTCGTGACCTCTCGCCGGCACGAAGCGCCGGAAAAACAGGCAAATCATCGCCGAGACAAACAGCATTTCCCAGCCTTCTTGACTTGCTTCGGCTATGACGTCAAAGGAACCGTTCATCTGCGCGGCTATGCAGATCCGGTGAACGCGCTGACGCTCGACTTCTCGCCGTTTTTCCCGGTCACCGACGCGATCGTTACGCACGGTGGGAACACCGGTCTCCAGGTGAAGGTCCCGGTGGCAATGGTCAAACGCGACGCTGTCTCGCTGTTCCATTTGGATGTCGAAACGCTGTCCGAGCAAGAGGTCGTCGATTCAATTCGCGAATTGATGCCGGTAGATCTCCACGCCGAACGGCATTCAGCGCTGCCCTTGGATTGGTCGGGCGTCTAGTAGCCGGAGGCGATCCTACGCGAAGGCGATAGGTGCGAGACAGAAACACGTGATCATCCCCATCGCGCGCGTCAGAACTTCATCCGCCCGCTAGTGCTCGTCATGGTTTCGCAAATACTTCTGAGGCATGTCTCGGTCCAGGTTTCCTGCTGATGTTGCCAGCCGGTCTACTGATCTGCCCGTACGCTGTCACCCATCCGATTTCCTTCGCAGCGCGTACCGGAGAAACGAAACGAGCCCGGCGAAGCGGTAGCTGGGATCCACGTAGTGTTCGATGACGTAGAAGGCGAAGTAGTAAGCACGACAAAACGACCATACGGACAAGGCCAGCAGGACTCCGACTTTTAGCGAAGCAGCTTCTAGCAGGATTAAGGTCGATGAAACGACGCCTATCAGCAGGAGTAGCGCGCCCTTTGTCCACATAAGTCTGGGGTTCTTGATATCACCCACGTTTCCCTCCAATGCACAGCATAACATCGCCCTATTCGGTTCACTGGTTGCGATTCCATAGAGTTTACCGACTCCCACTCTGCTGAGGCCACGATCCCGTGGGAAAACGCCAAGAATCGATGGAACTGGGCAAGATCTCCATCGAGGATGCGAATATAATTGGGGAGATTCCGGGCTGCTCGTACAACCCTTCTTCTTGGAGGTGCGTCGATGTTGGAGCAACTAATCAAGAACGAGGAGGCTCTCACGGTCGTCTGCTTTTCCGCAGTTGGCATTGTGGCGATTCTTGTTTTCGGCATCGGATGGACGCTTGTCAGCCTCGTGAAGCTATCTGCCCATACGCGGCTGAAACAGCAGATGCTGGATCGCGGCATGCCTCCCTCTGAGATAGAGCAGGTTTTGAAGGCCGGATCTGACGAATTCAAGAGCAGATGGCATGATCGCAAGGATGTGCTCGTTCGAAAGCGGAAGGCCGGCGTGTCGGCGTAGGCAAAGGTTCGCCCTTTGTGGCGCAGTTGACGTCTCGTATCGGAGGTAATTGCTGTGGCGGAATTCAACCTGACGCAAATACTCACCACCCCGTGGGTCATACCGGTATGCATGGGTTGCCTGGTAGCCATCGTGGCGATCCTCGCGGGCATCTCGGCGGGCTGCATTTCCGGCGTCGCGGAAACTAAGCTGAAGCGTGCCATGGTGGAACGCGGCTTTTCGGCTGCCGAGATTGAACGCGTGGTCAAGGCATCGACTTGCGGCGAGGAGGTCCCGCCCAAGCCATTCACCGGGCCCAAGCAATACTCGGCAAGGGTTTCGTGAGACCTGGCGAGGCCCATTTGTCGGGCTTGTTTACATGACCGAACCACTCTCTTCGGTTCTGTCGCGCATGCGTATGCAATCGCTGCTGGAGCAGGCAACGTTTGTCCGCGATTCCTGTGGGTCCGAATGCTACAGCCTGAAAGAACGAACCGAAGAGGCGCGCAAGTTGATCCATGCGGTGCTATACGACTTTGCGCTAGGCAAGATCACCAGAGAAGACCGGGAGCGGGTCCTCGATATCCTACAGTTCGCCAGAACAAGCTGCGTCATCCGGCCCGAGGAGCCCATCGCCACGTACCAGGATGACGAGGCGATTCCCGAACCGGATCGGCCGAAGAGACAGCAAACGTTCTTCTTCATGCCCTAATATCGACCGCCAGGCATCTCGGGCAGGTCGCGTTGGCCATCGCCTCTGACCAATGAGTGGGATTGCTGCACAGGTTCTCACACGTGACAATTGCTCGCAGCGCCGCGGACTGAACAACACACACCGGAGAATCACCTCCCGTGAGAACTTATCCTATCTTGGTACTTGTTTGCTTCCTTGGCCTCTTTTCGACGATATGGTCCGCAGAGCCCAACGCAGGCGATGTCTTCGATGGAGAGAAGATCGACGAGCGGGCCGCCGTCCACGATCTTCCTTCGAGCAAGTTCGCAAACATCAAGGTGTTCGCTCGAAACGGCGGGTGGTGCTGGTTCCAAGATCCGCGTGCCATCATCCACAACGGCAAACTGGTCTTCGGGAGCGTATCCGGCAGCGGCGACCGGGCCGGCGACGTTCGTGTGGGCGTCTACGACCTGCTGGCGGACAAGGATCCGGGCACGTTCGTGCTTCACGAGAAGCTGGAGAGCGACGACCACAACGCCCCTGCGTTCTACGTGCGTCCCGATGGTCGGATCCTCGCCATGTATGCTTACCACACTAGTCCCGCGCACTACTATCGAATCTCTGAACCGGACGATCCAACCAATTGGGGCGCGGAACAGTCATTCAAGCATCCGCACAACATCAGCTACATGAACCTGTATCACGACCCCTCCAACGACACGCTCTACAACTTCTACCGGGATACTCGGGGCACGTATTGTCCGGCGTATCTGATGTCGAAGGATCACGGAAAGACTTGGCAGCCGGGTGGACAACTGATTCTCCACGGTCTGGAAGGGCGCCATCGCCCGTATCCCCGTTACTGGTCGGACGGGGAGTACATCCACATCTCCTTCACCGAGGCACATCCGCAGGAGTACCGAGATCCCGGATGCGGCATCTATTACGCGAAGTTCAAAGACGGGAAGTTCCATCGCGCGGACGGTTCACTTATCAAAGACACACGGAAGGAAGGCCCTCTGTTGCCCATGGAAGCCGAAACCGTCTTCAGCGGCGCCGTGCAGCACAACGCCTGGACCAGTTCGATCGCGACTGGCATCGGGGGCCGGGTTTACATCGGCTACTCGGTCAATCGGTCCGCCGCGGACCATCGTTTTCGCTACGCCGTATGGGACGGAACTCGGTGGAACGATCACGAAGTCGCCTATGCCGGCCCGGGGCTCTACCCAAGAGCGTATGACTACACTGGGTTGATCACGATCGATCCATCCGAACCGAGCCGAGTCTACTTTTCGACGAACGTGGATCCCGCCCACGGCACGCGTAACGCATCTGGCAAACACGAGATATACGAGGCGACTACAACGGACCTTGGCAAGACGTGGAAGTTCAAGCCCGTGACGCAGAACTCGTCGGCGACGAACATGCGGCCCGTGTGTGTGGCAGGCGAGGAACACGTAGCGGTGTTGTGGATGTATGGCCGCTACACGACATACACGGACTACGACACCGACATCATCGGATTCATCCGCCGGCGGACCGAGTCGCCCGCCGCTGTCACATCGCCTTGAACACGTTCAGGTTCGCCGCTATTCGACCACAAGCGAAAGGACCAGTGCCCCAAACGCTGAACTCAGAATCCAGGACTGGCCGCGTGGATCGCCAGATCCTCGACCGGCCAAGATATACCCTCCGCGTCGGCAAGAAGCTCGAATGGGATCCGGAGAAGTTGAAGGCCTGCAACTGCCCGGAGGCCGATCGGTTCATCCAACCGCCCTATCTTGAAGGCTGGTCGCAGTAGGGCTTAATCCGCTGCCGCAGGGTAGAACTTGGCGCACAGTGAAACACCGGAAGTAGCGATGCAATGACTGATGCCAAAACGCCTGCTGCATTGAGAA
>CAZURK010000115.1:0-42930 GCA_964623055.1 uncultured Pirellulaceae bacterium | reverse complement strand
CGCTTGTCTTCTGGACCCAAGCGAGAACGCCAGCATTGGTTGGGGCGTCGGCAAGAGACTGTCGCTTCGGATCGGCGATTTGGCGCCGGGACAAGAAATGACGACGAAGGTCTCACTGCGATTCGGTCACGGCAGTGATGCAGGTGCAGACCCGCACGAACTGGTGCAGGACGTTTACCAAGCGTTCGCCAAGCAGCACCCGATCGAGCGGCCCGAGTGGCCGGATCGCCGACCCATCGCGGCTTTGCATCCATCGTCATCGCATCTCGGTTCTGGTACGGCCGGAAAGACGACGAATCCTCGCGGATGGATTTTCGGCGGCGGCAAGGTGGATGTGACGACCGAGGAGGGAAAGGCTCGTTTCGAGGAAGCTGCAATGGACTTTGCCCGCAAAAGTGTCGAGATCTGTCAGGGGATGAACGCCCAGGGAATGATCTGCTGGTCTGTGGAAGGGCAAGAGTGGCCGCATGCGATCAGCTACCTCGGTTCGCCCGATAGAATCGCAGACGCAGCACCAGAGATGGACGCCATTGCGGACCAGTGGTTCAAGGTGTTCGCTGACGCGGGGCTGCGAACCGGCGTCTGTATTCGCCCACAGAGACTCGTTCCCCATCCGGAACACGATCCGGACGGGCCGCCCAACAAGAGGCCGTTCAAATACCAGCAAGTAATGTTGTGGACTGCGGACAAGGGGATCGACGTTCAAGGCATCGTCGACTTGCTCGACAAAAGAGTCGCCTACGCCAAGCGTCGCTGGGGTTGTACCTTGTTCTACATCGACAGCAACGTTGCCAGCGAGTATGCAAAGGACCCCAAGACGGGCAAATGGAAAAACGTCCGTTGGGAGATTTTGCCGCATGAGATCTTTGCGGAACTGGCAAAACGGCATCCTGACTGCATGCTCATTCCGGAACACGAAACCGTCCTGTATTGGGCATGTTCGGTGCCGCTGAGTGAAACGTCGCCGCGGATCCAACATCTTTGGCCGGACGCGTTCAGTGTGAATCTCATGCAGCACTTCAAACACACCGATCCGGAACACATTCAAAGATGCGTGGAATTAGTCCGTCGCGGCGACATTCTTTTGTTCCACGGCTGGTACAATGCCGCGGCGAACGAGATCATCAAGGAGATCTACGAGCGAAACCACCATCCCAAGTGGCACTCGCCTCGCAGCGCCAAGGTCGATGATTCGTAGAAAGTGTCGCGCGAAGACTCCCATATTCCTGCATGTAATATTCCTGCCTTATGTCTGCATCGAGGGAATGAGGCAGGAATATCACTAGCAGGAGTATTTGTCGAACCGAGCGAGAAGCATCGCATGTCGAATACGATCATTCTACTACTCTGCAGTATCGCGGGGGCTTCGGCTGACAGGGTCGAGCGCCACACGGATCTATTGGCTGCCGTTCGACCACTTTCGCCTGAGTTGCTACGGCCAAAGGCCGCGAGTCCACGTGAACAAGCGCTGATGGAGGGTTACTACGATTCCGTTTGCCAATGGGACAAAATCCTTGCGGCGCGGTTTCAGCGTGTTCCGGGCCATTCGGATTGGGGCTATTACGGGCGCGCCGGTCACCGCGAAGACGACGTTCGGCCGATCACCTATGCGGCGATGGTCAATGCGTTTATGAGCGAAGTGAGATCGCGGGCAGGCGCAAGAGACGAAACGACACGAGTGCGTTGTCGGCAGGAGGCGATTGCGGCGCTTCGATATTTGACGCAAGCCCATGTGACCGGCGGCGGTGCGTGTCTTGACGGCAAGCCGTGGGGAAACCAATGGCAGTCGGCGATGTGGGCTCGAGCGATGGGCATGGCAACCTGGTTCCTTTGGCCTCATTTAGACGACGAATTGAAACGGTCCGTCGCCCGGTTGATCGAATTCGAGGCCGACCGGTTCATTTCCGCCAAGCCTAAGAGCAGCGAGTATGGCGATACGGGAGCTGAGGAAAACGCGTGGAATTCGACGCTGCTCGCCCTGGCCGCCAACATGATGTGCGATCATCCACGCGCGTCGAAATGGGACGAAGCCGCGCGGCGATACATGTACAACAGCCTGTCGGTCGCCGCAGACCAAGCCGACGAGACGCCGGGCGACTTCGAGCGGCCGATTGGCCAGTGGGTGACGACCGTAAACGCTCATCCGGACTTCACTGTCGAGAACCACCGGCTGGTACACGTCGGATACCTGAAAACCACGGTGGCGATGCTTATGGAGAGCGCGTGTCACTATGCGGTTGTGGACACTCGGGCACCGCGTGCTTGCTTCCACCATGCTGGCGAGGCGTTCGACGTGCTATTGGCTTGCTCGGCATGGGATGGCGCACCGGTGTACTTCGGCGGCAACGACTGGAAGACGTTTCACTCCCAGGCCACCGACATCGTGATGTACGCAGGCCTGAGCGTTTTGGCCGACGACCGTAGGGCGGCCTACCTGGAGGAGACGGCGTTGGATTGGCTGCGGCGACTTCAGCAAACCGAAGGCGGATACTACAACGTCCGGCGTGATATCGAGTATGGGGGGCTTTGCGCAACGCGACTGATCGCCTGTTATCTCCTCCACGCCGTCTCCGGCGAAGGGGCATCGCCGGTAACGAAAGCGGAATTCGACGGCGGATGTACTGGAGTGAGACACCTGCGATATGCCAGGGCGATCCTCCACCGAACGCCCACGAAGTTTGCCTCCTTTACTTGGGGCCCCAAACGCATTGCGCTGGCGATGCCCACGAACGGCAACTGGGTTGTCTGGCCGCACTTCGCCTCGTACTTGGGCCTTATCAACGGCAAGGAGCCGTCTGGGCGCTACGCCGAGTTGACGAAGCTGAACCATACGATCGGTGCCCATCGTTTTGCCGTCACGGGACGGTTGAGCCGCCTTGACGGCCAACTCACGCAGGACTTCGCGTTCGCTTCACTTCCCAGCGACATGACGGTATACGTCGAGCGGCTGACGGCCAAGGAAGATTTTCATTTCACGTCGCGCGAGACGGGTATCGTAGGACACGAATATGATCTAGGGATGAACGAGCGCGTTTTGCACGGCCAATTCGGCGTTCGACGGCTCGTCGGCGTGGGCGGGAAAGCGAAGATACACGAATGGCGTACCGACTGGCTGAACGTCGGTGATCGAATAGGCTATGTTGTATGTCGCATCGAGGGACGCGAGAACCTCGTCCGATACCATGATTTGACGCAAGGTACCGGCCGGGTTCCCAAGCTGGTGGAATGGTTCAGCCTGATTGGTGATCCTGATTCGACGGCGATGGCAGACCAAGGCGATTGGGCCTGCATTGTGACGTTCCTCAACCAACCGGTAAGCGATACGAAGGAATGGGCCGGACGCGTGCAATTCAATGCTGACAGGGACCAAGCCACGTGTCGGATCGGCGCCAACAAGGTGCGAGTTGATTTCGACAACATGACGACCATTATCGAGTAGAGGCGTGCTGATGAGTAACACAAGAGCACCGACTCGATGTCGCCGTGACTTCCTGAAGGTCGTGGGGGCGGGGGCAACTTCGCTGGTACTGAAGACGCAGGCTTTCGCGCGACAGCGTGTCGGCATAGCCGCCCGGACACTTCTAGTCAGCAAGAGCGGCGGAGACCGGGGCACGGCTTACGTGATGAGCAACAAGATCGCGCGACGACAGGGACACGCGGTCTGCACATGGATTGACAGCGACCGGCAGAATCGCTGGGCATTGGTCGACCCAGCCACAGCCAAAATCGTGCGTGAAGGCATTGTGGGCGACGTTCAGAAGGATAACCACTGCGGGGCCGCGATGACCACGGATGCTGACGGCACGTTGCATCTGTTGATCGGCGCCCATCACGGCTCGTTTGTGCATTACCGCATGCCGCTTGACAAAGCAGATTGGGAGCCAGTGGAAGACGGTCAGTCGATTGGACAGGCAGCGACGTATCCGAGTCTTGTTTGCGACCGGGAGGGTACCCTTCACTTGACGTACCGATGCGAACCGGGTGGCCGTAACGCGCGAGTTCACTACTGCCGGCGCGAGAGAGATGGAAAGTGGTCCGAGCCTCGAACGCTTGCATCATGTGCGGTTTCGGAACACAGTTGGGTTACGAACTCGATCGAGGCGGGACCAAGTGGGCGGCTGCACGTGGTTATGTCGAATACCCTGCCAGTGCCGGACGTGGGTCCCAACGCCCGTTACTACGGCGCCTCCCATCTCTATTCGGACGATTCGGGCAACACTTGGCGACAATTCGACGAGGACGGGCCGCTCGTTTTGCCTGCGCCGGGCACCGAGTTGAAACGTATCGAGAGTGACACCATGCAGCCGGAACGGATCGAGGCGACGTATGGAGGCGCGCCCGGTCCACTGAATTCCTACTATCACAAGATACTGTTGTCCAACGTCGCAGTTGACGAAAACGATCAGCCATGGGTAATTGTGCACAATCTGCTGAAAGGCAGCGCCCAACTGTTCCATCACAAGGACTCGACAGGCTGGGTTGGCATTCCCCTGGACCAAGCCGTTCGTTCGATCCTTCCCAGGTTTCACATCCTGCACTGCGGCCAAGTTTCCCGTCATCGCGACGGGATGATCGAGGCAGTTCTGATGGTGGCACCGAAAGATCAGCGAGCCTGGGGGGCAAAAGGCACCGAACTGGTCCGGATACTCGTCGGAACGGATGGTTCCGTTCGCCATTCGGAACTGGTGTGCCCGATCGATCCCGACATGCCGCACTGGCTGCCGAGCATTGAACGCTGGTGCTGGCACGCGCCAGTGGACAGGACCTTGCTGCTGTACACGCGTGGCATCAACGCTGGCGGATACCAACACAATCGAAACCGCGTGAAGACAGAAGTACGATTGCAGATTCCATAGCGGTTGGTTCTTACCGAATGCTGCGACAATTCACTTCGGTTACGAATCAGACTTGTCCGCGGTGAGTACCGATAGTTGACAATGATTTTGCCTTGTCTTTTCCGGGCAAAATGATTGGCGGGCAAAATCATTGGAGGATTGCCTAGCAACGTTAGAGTGTGTTCGTCATAACCGACAGGTGTTTAGATGCAGAGATACGTCGCTTCCGCAGCAACGATACTGTTCTTGCTCGTTTCATATGCCGCCTACGCGCGCGTCTGGACCGACGCTTCGGGCAAGATGCAGATCGAGGCGGAGTATGTCACATCTCAATTCGACAAGATTTGGCTGTTGCGGTCCGACGGCCGCGTGTTTGGCGTGGCGCCGGAGGAACTGAGCAAGGTGGATCGGCAGTACGTGGGCGAGTTGGTCCGAGAGAGGAAAGCGAAAAACGAGGCCACGCCGAATCCTCCGGGACGCGTTTCGTACGGCGTGGGACGTGAAGTTTGTCGGCTCAAAGATCCGAATATCGACGAGAGCAGCGGCGTGGCATGCTCGCGGCGGCAGCCCGGCTTCTTCTGGACACACAATGATTCCGGCGGTGATGGGCGAGTCTATCTGTTCGACGCGCAAGGCCGGAACCTCGGTTCTTGTCTTTTGGAGAACATCTTGCCATTCGACTTCGAGGACATGTTCTCGTTCCAGGCCGACGGAAAGAGCTACCTGGTCTTATGCGACGTGGGTAATAATGGTCGGGCCGCTGCGATACAGCTCATGTACGTGATCGAGGAGCCTCCTTTCGATACGGAGAAGGGAGTCACGGTCGAGCAGGTTCCGGTTGTCCAGACGATCGCTTATTCGTACGAAGACGATCACCGCGACTGCGAGGCGGTCGGCATCGACCCGACAGACAAGACAATTCTGTTTGTCACCAAGGAACGCACATCGGAGTGTTTCGTGTACGCGCTCGATTGGCCCAAGCCCAATCCCACGAAGGCCTATTCCGCTCGACACATTGGGACGCTAAAGATCCCCGCGGTGACCGCCATGGACGTATCGCCCGACGGCCGGCGCGCCGTAGTGCTGACCTACAAGCATGCTTACGAGTTCGTCCGCGGCGAAAACGAGAGCTGGAAGGACGCCTTCTCTCGGGAGCCTCGCAAGATCGTCGCCCCAGAGCGAGTCCAAGGCGAGTCAATCTGCTACGGAGCGGACGGCAAGACGCTGTACCTGACAAGCGAGAAGCTGCCCACGCCACTGCTGATGGTCCCGGTGCTCAGGTAGCGTGTCATTCGAAAACGCGACAGGTGCGTATGGACGGTGACGCGAGACGGTCTGCTTCACGTCGCATCACAGCGCGCGTTCGTAAATGCGGTAAGTCTTGTAGCGGTGGAGCCGGATGGCCTTTTCGATGACGCCGAGAGAGCGAACGTTGCTCGCCGAGACCCAGGAGATTTCGCCTGCATTGTAGTCGGCATGCAGACCGCGACGGATGAACTCGACAATCAGCAGAACCGTGACGCCCGCGCTGCGGTACTCGGGCAGAACGCCGGCACCGAAGATACGAGCAGCGCGCACGCGGCGTTTTCCCAGAAGGAAGTGAAGCCAGCCAAGCGGGAACATGCGGCCGTTCATCTTTTTGAGCACCGGGCTAAGATCAGGTATGCCCATGATGCAGCCGACAGGCTTGCCATCGTGTTCGCAGATGAGCACGAGATCGGGATCGACGATCCGCTTCAAATCGCGCGCCATGGTGCGAATCTCGGCGTCGGAAGCTGGTACAAAACCCCAGTTGTCACGGCGCGCCGTGTTGAAGAGCCTGCCGAGGGCAAGGACTTCGTCGTCGTAGCGGCTCATGTCGATGGTCCGCACCGATAGGCCGGGTTGACGCTTGTGGACGGCAGCGGCCAGACGCTCGAAGCGTTTGACAGTCGCCTGTTCCGGAGCCACCTGGTAGTCTTCAACGCGAAAGGCATGCAGCTCCATATGGCACGCGAAACCGGCCTTCTCGACAAGCTCTTGATAGTAGGGCGGGTTGTAGGGCATAAGCACATAGGGCATCGAGTCAAAGCCCTCGACCAGCAGGCCACATTCGCCGTTGATATTGGGGCCGAACGGTCCTCGCATCACCGCCATGCCGCGCTGGCGAAGATGGGCGCTCGCCGCGTCGAACAGGGCACCGGCTACGTCAGCGTCGTTGACCGCTTCGAAGAAACCCCAAAAGCCGGCCTTCTCACTGTGACGCTCGACATGCGCGCGGTCGATGATCGCCGCAATCCGGCCCACCGGCTGACCGTTGCGCCAAGCCACGTACAGTTCAATCTCGCCTTGCTGGAAGAAAGGATTGCTGGCGGGGGAAAGGACCCGCTCGGCCGCGGCCAGCAGCGGCGGCACCCAGTACGGGTCGCCCTCGTAGACCGTCCATGGAAACCGCAGGAACTGTTTCCGCTCGTTCTTGCCGTCGACCCGCCTAATCTGAACGCCGTTCGTCACGGATTCTCTCCCTCAAACCCGCGCCGCTCCCCGTTTGGCTCGCCCATTGGTGACGAATTGGATCGGTATGGATTCCCGTATCCTTGAAGCGGCCTTCAGCAACAATTGGATGTCCTTCCGGCAGTGGTTTGCCGTCGGAGTGATCCGCAGTACAGAGGTGCCGTGGGGAACGGCTGGATACAGAATGGCGCTTGTCCGAATGTCAAATTCGCGGTCCATCGCATCGGAGACGTAGACCGCTGCAGATCCCTTGGCATGAATGGGCGTGATCGGCGTTTGCGTATTGCCGATGCTGTAACCCGCTGCCTGCATTCCGTCCTGCAAGAGCCCCGCGTTTCGCCAGAGTGTCTTCCGGCGATCGTGCGAGTCTCGCAGTAGCTTCAACGCCGCCAAGGTCGCGGCGGCAATGCACGCAGGCATCGCCTTCGTAAACAGGACGGTGGGGGCTCGGTACTTCAGAAAGTCGATGACAGCCTGGTCGCCGGCAGCGAAGCCACCCGTTGTCCCGATGGCCTTGCTGAAAGTGCCCAGATGAAGGTCAATCTGCTCCTCAACGCCCAACAGCTCCGCCGTACCCCGCCCGTTTTCTCCGCAGACGCCCGTGCCGTGAGCATCATCCACCAGCAACCGCGTGCCGTTAGCTCTGCACAATTCACTCAGCTCGGGCAGTGGGGCCAGGTCTCCGTGCATAGAGTAGACACCGTTGACGACAACCATCTTTGCCTGCTTGGATGGAGCTTTGAGCAGAATCGACTCCAGGTCTTCGATGTCGTTGTGTTTGAAGATCTTGATTTGCGCGCCCGACACCTTCGCTCCCCAGCTCAGACTGGCGTGTGCGAATTCGTCCAGCACGATCAGATCTCGGCGCCCGGCCAAGGCAGCGACGGCGCCCATCATGGCGTCGGTGCCGGTGCTGAAAACGAGAGCCTGTTCGGTACGTTTGAAAGCAGCTACCTGTTGTTCGAGTTCGAGGTGCAGCCCGACGTTTCCCGTCATCGCGCGCGCGCCCATCGGGGCACTGATGCCGAATTCAGAGACAACTTGTGTCGCCGCCGCGCGGACCTCGGGATGATTGGCGAGCCCAAGGTAGTCGTTGCTGCTGAACTGAAGCACGCGCCGGCCGTTCAGGCTCAGCCAGGGGCCCGCGGTGTTCAGCGGGGATTCGCGGTATAGGGACCTCGCCGTGATTTCACGATCTTCCTCGGAGACGATACCGTTCTTTCGCTGGAACCTCAGGCACTTGTCGAAAACATCGGCCAATTCTCGTTCTCCCGCTGGAATTAGGTTATGCTTGCAGACAATAGAACACTAAGCGAGGCCCGTGTCCACCGTCTCGGGAGCTAAGGTGAGCGTTTTTGCAGCAGTAGTGAGTCGTTTTGCCGAGAAACGGCTCAGCGTTTTTGAATGTGCAGCCGTTGATCCCGTCGGTTCGCAGTTCCGTGTGCTTCGCAAACTGCTTGGCCGCGCGGCGGAGACGGACTGGGGACGTCGGCACGGGTACAATACCATCCGCACGCCGGAGCAGTATCGCCAACGAGTTCCGATCACCGATTATAAGCACTTTTCACCACTCTGGAGTAAGGCCGCGGATGGCGCACGAAGCGTTACGTGGCCCGGACGAGTGAAGTACTTCGCGTGCACATCGGGAACCACCAGCGCGTCGAAGCTGATTCCCGTTACGCACGATGCTCTTGGCTCGAATCGCCGGTCAGGGGCGCTGCTTGTCGCCTTCACGTGCAGACGTTCCAGTCCCGATGACGTGTTGTCGGGCAAGTTCCTGTATCTTGGCGGGAGCACGTCGCTGCGCCCGCTGGGCAAAGGCTTGGTTGGAGACACGTCGGGCATCATGGCGCGGCGTATCCCTCGCGCCGTACGCAGGCATTATCTTCCCGACCGCAAGATCGCTGCCATGTCGGACTGGGAGGCCAAGATCGGTCGTATCGTCGATGCGTACTTGAACGCGGATGTTTGCGCACTGTCGGCCTGTCCTTCGTGGGCGGCGATCCTGTTCCAACAAATGCGTCACGCTGCACAGAGGCTTGGGCATCGCGATGCGAGGGTCGGGGATTTGTGGCCGCGGCTGTCGTCGTACGTTTCGTACGGCATGGCGTTTGAACCCTATCGGCCGGTTTTCGACGAGTACATTGGACGCACGGTCAATTGCGTCGAGACCTATTCCTCCTCCGAAGCCGGTTTGACGGCCATTCAGGAAGAGGAAGGCGGCCCCATGCGGCTGATCATAGACGACGGCGTTTTCTACGAATTCGTGCCTGTCAAGCACGCCGACGACGAGAATCCACCGCGCCTTCATTTGGGCGAAGTCAGCGAAGGCGAGGACTACGCGCTGCTGATAAGCTCCAACGGCGGTATCTGGTCGTATCCACTCGGAGACGTGGTTCGATTCGAAACGCTGCGGCCTCCGCGCATCCGGTTCTCGGGACGCTCGCGCCTGTTTCTCAATGCGTTTGGCGAGCTGGTAACACTCGAGACAATCGAAAAGGCGATCGCTGCCGCGTGCAAGTCGACCTCGGCAAGCATCGTCGACTATACGGTTTCGCCTCATTTCCCGACCGTCGAGCAGGCAACACCGGCTCATCACTGGATCGTCGAGTTCGACAAACCGCCGGATTCCGATTCCGAATTCGCCTCCGCGCTGGACGCGACCCTCCGGCGTGGAAGCCACTACTACCAAGTGCATCGAGAACATGACTTTGGTATGGGGCCTCCCGTAGTGACCCAAGTAGCTCCGCGCACGTTCTACAGTTGGATGAAGCAGAGAGGGCAACTCGGCGGGCAGCACAAAGTACCCCGTGTTCTCCAGTCGGACACGATGGAGGAAGAACTGTTGGCGGTCTCTACGTCCCTATCCGCGCAGTGATCCCGAACGTTGCGCGGCGAGATGTAGGACGGATTGCCTAATCCGTCCTTCCTATAGCCATCCGTTTTCGCGGTACCAGCGGGCCGTGTCCCGCATACCGGATTGGAGGTCGATGTTGGGCTCAAAGCCCAATTCCGTTCGCGCCCGTTCCCACGAGCAGGTCCATCGAGGCCGGAGCATGTCGCGAATCTTGCGACGCGAAACGATCTGTGATTTGCCGGTCAGAGTCCACACAAGCTCCCCCAGTTCGCCTACGGCTCTCGCCGCGAGGGAAGGAAGCCTGATGCGCAACAGACGCACATCGAGCGCGTCGGAAAGGGCATCCATCACTTCTTTGCGACTGTGGATCCCACCGCTGATGAAGTAGGTGCGACCCACGGCGGCCGGCGTCGTCGCGGCCCGCCAGATTCCGTCCACGAGGTCACTCACGTGGACGAAACTGAGTTCCTGGGTGGATGGGCCGATCGAGGGTACCATATGGAAACGCTTCGCAGCTCGGAAAAGCGTGAGGAAGCTCCGGTCGCGTGGACCGTACACGGCCGGCGGGCGGACGATCGTGACCGGCATCCGTGAAGCTTCGCCCAGAACGCATTGCTCGGCCGCCAGTTTCGTTTCGCCGTAACTGTCGACAGGGTGTGGCTCCGTTGTCTCGTCCGAAGGTCCGACCCCGAGGTTTGGGCCAACTGCGGTCAGGCTGCTGACGTAGAGGAACCGTTGGTCAACGTCTCCGGCGCGAATTGCCGCATCCAGCAGCCGCCGTGTGCCTTCCACGTTGACCGCATGGTAGTCGTCGTGCGATCGGCCTTTTGTCAGGCCCGCAACATGGAAGACGAAGTCGACATTCTTCACCGCTGCCGTCAGGGCATTCGAATCGTCCAACGTTGCCTGACGCACTTCAACCGGAAGCGAATCAACCCATTTGCGATTGCTGGTCGCACGCGTCATACAAATGACTTCGAGCCCTTCGGACAGCAGCCGATCGACCAGATGGCTGCCTACGAACCCCGTTGCTCCGGTTACCAACGCCTTCATTTCGGTAAGGCCTTTTCGACCAGCCCATTGAAAATTGCTCGCGCTGCTTCTAATCTGAAAGCAATGCGGGTCTATTCTGAGAGAAACACGGTTCGTCAGCAAGCTCAAGTCGTACGATGAAACGCGTTATCTTGACGGTGGCCACCGCCCTGATCCTGCTGGCAGTCGTATGGGCTGTCGGTCTGCAGGAGACGGTGGCGGCTGTACGCGAGGCGGGGCTCAACGCCTTCGTGCTCGTCGGGCTGACCGTCGGGGCGACGCTGCTGCTACGCACGGTGGCCTGGGCGATGGTCAGCTACGGGACCCGGCAACGTGTCCCGTTCAAGTCGCTACTGGCGGCCGAGGTGGTGGGCGAGGCTGGCAACACATTGACGCCGTCCAGGAATTTCGGCGGCGAGCCCTTCAAGATCCTCTACGTTGTGCGGTCGACCAGCTACCAAACGGACGAGGTAGCCGGCTCTGTGCTGTTAACCAAGTACCTCGAGATACTCAGTTTCGTACTTTTCGTGGTCGGCAGTGCGATCATCGCAGTGCCCGTGTATCACGACGTACTTCTCGCCGGGCCATCTCTCGCCAGCCGATTTGCCGTTCCGGCCCTTGCGGTCGCCTTGTTGTTGCTCTTTTTCCTGGTTTTCGCATCTTTGGCCAAAGGCTGGCGGCCTATCACGCGTCTGCTAACCTGGCTCGGGGCGATCCGGTTGGCCCGAGGACCTATTGGCCGAGTGATCGACGCCGCGCGACGGATGGAAGATCAGGCCTCCCGCGCGTTTCAACGGCAACCCAAAGTGGCGTTCATCGCATTCCTGACGCTTGCGGCCACGCATGTTGTGATCATGGTTCGTCCGGCAATATTTCTATTTCTGGGGTACGGCGAGGGATTGGGGCTGTTTCCGTTGTGTCTGATCTTCTTGAGTTCCCAAGCATTGCTGTCCCTCCAGTTCACGCCAAGCGCTATCGGCACGTTGGATGGAGGGCTCGTTGGCGTGTTCATCCTGTTAGGGCTCGACAATGCCCAGTGCCTGGCATTCCTTTTGTGCCTGCGACTCTGCGACGCGTGTCTGGTGGCTTGCGGCGCGTGGTTGGCGGCCCGCATGGGCGCCACGTCGCTTTCGAAAAGACTGTCCGGTTTCCCAGAAGGCACACGCACCCGGTAGCGAATCGAGCCCCGCGATGGGAACAGACAAGGACTATTTCCCCTACGCCTACACGCCGGTCAAGAAAGTCCCTCGGTACATGCGCTACCGCGCCGAAGGCCGGCGCCCGGTGGACTGCGCAATCCACGGCGTCAGTTATCTCCGCAAACAAAGACGCAAACTGCGGCTCGCGCCGAAAGAAGAGATTTTCCACTTTCGACAACAGCGCCGGCTTCTGAAACTGATGGCTGCGGAGAAACCGGGCGACTCGGACACACGACTCGCGATGGTCGGCGACATCATGTGGATCGCCGACGGCTGGAACACATTTCTTTCGGGCGAGGTACTCGATTACCTGAACGCCCACAACGTCGTTATCGGCAACCTCGAGACGGTCATCTCGCCGAGCTTTCGCGTGTCGCGTCCTTTTCCCGAGTTCGCCTGGTTCAACTCGGACCCGGCTTTGCTGACGTCATTTCAACGGCCGGATGGGCGCAACACGTTCAGTGCGCTCTCCATTGCCAACAACCACACACTCGACTATCGCGATCGCGGCTGCCAGGACCTGATGCGTTTCCTCGACGAGCAGGGCATCGCGCATTCGGGCGTTCGCGAGCGCCCGCACCAGCCAGCGTACGCCACCTTCACCGTTAACGAAATCAAGATCGGCTTCGTTGCCGCTACGTGGGGCCTCAACGATCGACGGAGGCTGCTGGCAAGCTCGCTGACGGTGAACACCGCCGACGGTCTGGCCGCGGACTGCGAGCATGGCGTGGACCTTTCGAGCATCACGCTTGCACTGGAAGCGATGGAGGCCGAGGGTGTCGATTTCAAGATAGTCTGTCTCCATTGGGGATTCGAGTTTGAGCTGTTCCCAACGCCGCGCACGATGCAAGTGGCTCGCGACATCGTCAAAGCCGGCGCGGATGTTATCATGGGAAGCCACCCTCACGTCCAACAACCGGCCGAGGTGGCATTCGTGAACGGGTACGAGAAACGGTACCAGAAACAGGCCGCCGGACTCGACGCGCTCTGTCACCCAACCGGGTGCACATTGAAAAGCGAACGCGACGGCGCCCGCAAAGCCTTGATTCTCTATTCCCTGGGGAACTTCACCACTGCGATGTCCACCTTCTTGTGCCGCGTCGGCCTCATCCAGACCCTTCATCTGCATCGCGATCCGACAACCGGCCACGTGGATTGGTCGGCGCCACACGGACGACTCGTGTACAACGTACCTCCGGAGCGGACATGGGGTGGCAGACGGCTGGTGTTCCTCGCAGACTGGCTGCGAACACTGCCCTCCAACGAACGCACATCAAAGCACATCCAGCGCGACCTACGCCACCTGCGACGGAGCGTCGTCACCAGCGGAGAACGAGACTAACAGGGCAGCAAAAAAGTCCGCCGAGGCGACTAGACCGACAATGTCCACAGGAGGCTTGCCATATTGGCAACCGGCCGGTTCGGAAAACTCACGGTTTGCGTCGCGTTAAGTTCATAGTACTAAACATGATAGGTGGCACAACGCGGATTTGCGCGACTTGGCGCAGGAGCTGCACGCCCTATTATTCTCGTAGTGTTCGAGATTTCTGCTTGGCGATCGAATTACGAGGTAGATCACTCGCGATAGAACACATCAAGGAATCATCAATGAAGTGGAAACTGGCGCGTCTAGCCGATATCGACGTTTACGTTCACTGGTCCTTCTGGATCCTCCCCGCCTGGATACTGCTATCCACGATAAGAGGTGGGAACGGTTTGGTTGCCGGGCTCTTGGCGGTGATCTTTGTTTTCGCCATATTCGGCTGTGTCGTGTTGCACGAACTCGGGCATGCCCTGATGGCTCGCCATTACCGCATTGGAACACGCGACATTACGCTGTACCCGATCGGGGGTGTGGCCAGTTTGGAGCGGATGCCCACGCGTCCCAGCCAGGAACTGGCGATTGCACTGGCTGGGCCGGCCGTGAACGTGGCGATCGCGGCAGCCCTTTTCGCAGTGGCCGTTCTGGCCGGTTTCGGCAGCTTGGTTCCTGCGGGTGATGTGATCGGCGGCTCCTTCTTGAGCACCCTGATATGGGTCAACGTGTTCTTGGCGGTATTCAACCTTCTGCCCGCATTCCCGATGGACGGAGGACGAGTGTTGCGTGCTTTCCTGGCCATGCAAATGCCTTACGTCAAGGCCACGACCATTGCCGCCAGGGTCGGCCAAGCCGTTGCCGTTCTGCTCGGAATCATCGGACTGTTTTCGGGCGGAACGCTGGTACTGGTGGCCGTGTTTGTGTTCCTGGCCGCGCAGGCCGAATTGACAATGGCCCGCATGCGCGAGGCCCATTTGAATGCGCCGCCCTTCCAGGGACCATTCTCACCGCCTGGGACGCCCACATACGAAGACGAACGCATCGTTGACGGCGAAATCATCTGGGCAGAAGAGGTCCACTCGGACGACGACGGCAGACGAAGTATTTTCATCGTCTCGGACCGACCCCAATACCGGCAATGACGCCGTTGGAGCGAGTCGTGCCTGTGCCAAGCGAGTAGTTGACGCTTGCACATTGGGCGGTCATAATCCACGCCTCACATCAAAACATAAAGAGTCTTGTATTCGTTTTCGGAGCAGGATGGTCACTATGCGCGATAAGATCTCCATCGTTGGTGCCGGTTTCGTAGGTGCAACGGCCGCTCATTGGTGTGCCGTCAAAGAACTGGGCGACGTAGTGTTGGTGGACGTAGTCGAAGGCATGCCTCAGGGCAAGGCGTTGGATTTGCTGGAGGCGGGGCCGGTCGAGAACTACGACCTGCACATCGTCGGCACCAACGACTACAAGGACACCGCCAATTCGGACATCGTGGTGGTCACTGCTGGCTTGCCACGCAAGCCGGGTATGACTCGCGAGGATCTGGTGAACGTCAACGGCAACATCATCCGCGAGGTTGTCGAAGACGTGGTGAGTCAATCGCCAGACGCCATCTTCATCCTGGTAACCAACCCGCTGGACACGATGGTCTACTTGGCCAAGAAGGTCAGCGGATTGCCACGCGATCGCATCATCGGACAGGCGGGCATCCTGGACAGCGCCCGCATGCGAGCATTCATCGCGATGGAACTGAACGTTAGCGTTGAAAACACACACGCCTTTGTCTTGGGCGGCCACGGCGATGAAATGGTCCCCCTGCCTCGTTACTCGACGGTTGCCGGCATCCCGATCACTGAACTCATGCCGCCCGATCGCGTTGAGGCCATCGTCGAGCGAACACGCAAGGGCGGCGGCGAAATCGTTTCTCTGCTCAAGAAGGGCAGCGCCTTCTTCGCGCCCAGCGCGGCTACGATGCAGATGGTCGAAGCGATCCTCAAAGACCGCAAGCAGATCCTGCCCTGCTCTGTCTATCTGGAAGGGGAGTACGGTTTGGAGGACGTCTGCTTCGGTGTGCCGGCCAAACTGGGCAGTGCAGGCGTCGAAGGGATCATCGAGATTGAACTTACCGAGGACGAACGCGAGGCATTGGACAAATCTGCGGCACTGATTCGCTCCAGCATGGCCGCCCTTGAGCTTTGAGGAGGAAGCAATGACCGAATGCCTGGTTGTATTTGGCAGCAAATACGGATCAACCGCCGAAGTGGCACGGGCGATCGCTGAAGGGCTTGGCGCCGAGGTGGTGGATGTCGCTGGGAAGCCCGACGTAACCGCGTATGACGTGATCGTGATTGGTTCGCCCATTTACGCCGGGGACTACCTAGCCTCGGTGACGCGATTCATCCGGGACAACGGAAGCTCACTGCAAGAGCGCAAGATAGCGACGTTCATTACGGCGGCAGCCGATATGGAACTCGATCCCGGCTTGACCGGCGAAGAGGATGAAGAGCTCTACACCCAGCAAGATTACGCCGACGGCTTGGCCGAGATGGCGGGTGGCGAGCTACTGGCCGCGCGAGGCTTCGGCGGTCGCTTGGTTCCCGAACAACTTGACGAACGCGACTACAAGACGCTCAGTTGGTTCTACCGCTTCCTGATGCACGGCGAGTTGCAGGGCTTCGATCTCCTAGACCTACCCGAAGCCCAACGTTGGGGCGAACAATTGAAACAGATGTTGGCGGCCTAGTGATCCCGCCGTCCACATTCCGCGTTTGGGATCGTGGTAGGTCCCGCTTGCCGAGCGGGACCTGGGCAAAAGCGAAGGCTGCCAACAGAAGGTCCCGCTCGGCAAGCGGGACCTACTGAACGAGTCGAGGAGCTTGTCATGAAGACCTATCTCGTGGTCACCCTTACGTGCCCGGACCGGCCGGGGATCGTGGATCGGGTTACGGAAGCGATCTCCGGCTATTCGGCCAACTGGGAAGAGAGTCGCATGGCCCACCTGGGCGGCGAGTTTGCGGGGATCGTAAAGATCAGCGCGCCGCAGGAGGAAGCCGAGGCCGTGGCCGCTGCGCTCTGGGGGATGGCCGACGACGAGATGACAGTGGCCGTCAAGTTCACCAAGTCCGTTGAGCCGGAATCGTCGGGTGAACATGGCCTGTACGAGTTGCGACTGGAGGGAGCCGACCACGAAGGGATCGTGCACGCGGTATCCCACTATCTCGCCGGCCGGGGCATCAATGTCGAGTCGATGGATACCGAAGTGGTCCGCGCACCGGTCTGTGGCACACCCTTATTCCACATGGTTGCCCAGATCAAGGTGCCACCGGAACTGCCCCTTCCCGAACTGAACGCAAACCTCGATCACATCGGCGAAGACCTCGGCGTAGACATCGACGTTCGACCGTGTCCGGGATAGAGGCCCCCAGTAGGTCCCGTCTGCCGGACGGGACCTTGCGGCGGAAAGAACGTTGCCACGCAGTTCAAGGTCCCGTCCGGCAGACGGGACCTACGAGCAACTTCAACGCCCCAGTTCCGCGCGCAGCGTGACGATCCCCTTTGGCTGGAGTTCATCAAGGCAATCCTCAGCCAGTTCGCCAGACTCCTCGAATGGGCTGCTGAGCACAATGCGGGACGGTTTCGGATCCGCCCAGATGACTCGGGCCGCCGTTGGAACGTCGCCGGCATTCATTAACCGTACCATCAAGGCTCGACCATCCATGCTGGGCTTCAGCGACGTGACGATTACCCCTTGCGGTTCCACTCGCAGCATCGACCGGCGAACTGGCGTCTGTGGATCGGCAGGCACGACCACCAGCGGACGGCTTTGCTCGATCCCAAATTTGGTCGCAGCCGCTGCATCAAACGGCCCGTGCGGTCGCAGCGAATACCGGAACGTCGTAGGACCCTCTTGGCTGGCCTTATAGTTTGTCTCCCAGTAGTTGTTCATCACGTAGGAGTAGAACGTCTGTGTGGGTTTCAAATGCCGAATCCACGCATCGGTCTGATACGGGCTGGCCACATCGACGTTGATCGAACCGACTTCGACCAGCGGCGCATCCACGGCAGCACAGGTCAGTCCGATATCGGCATTCGAGACGTCCACCCAACGGCCCACCGTGAAATAGTTCTTGCACGCTCCGGGCAACTGACCCAGCTCCGGGCGAATGATCGCCCAGGGGATGTCCATTCGCATTTCACCGTCGGGAACATTGGCGGCAAAACCAAAGTGGACCGATTCAGGACTGAGCACCGGCTCCTTGTCGACGATATTGGTGACCTGGACGCCAGGGATTCCGTCCACCACTCTCAGATGGCGAACCAGTTTGCGGCAACCTGGGGCATCAGATTCGACCACCAACGAAGCGACCAACGGCCCGCGGTCGCCGATTGTGATCTTGGCCGGCCCGTTCGGCTTGGGGTCCTTTGGGCTGCGGCCAGCGACGTACCAGTACGTGTTCAGTCCATCACCTGCAAGATTGATGTCGTTACGTTTGCAGACGAACTGAGCGATCGCGCCGGTCTTCTCGTCCACCTGAACACGTATTCCGCCGTTCTTGAGCGTCGAGCCTTCGGCGGCCGCGTCTCCTGTGGCTGTCGCCTCTCCTGACGAGATGAGAAATCTCTTTGCGCCGAACGGAGGAACATCGACAGCCAAGAAAGCCAACTGTCCACTCGCAAGCGGCTGCGACGGAACCGTGTTGCCGCCGGTCGTTTTCACGACATCTCCGGCGGCAGACATTTTGTCCGACAGAACCACCAGGTCAGTCCGTTGCCAGGAGCAAGTGTTGTAGACATCGACGGCGGTTGCGTTTTCGACTTTGCTGCGTCTACGGTCCGCTGCCGAGTCAAGCAACTCGTTGGACTGACGGTCCGCGTCCACCGCGAATTTCTGTTTGATCCTCCACTGGTCCAAGGTGAACTGGCTATCGGGCTGGCTGATACTGCAATGAGCACCCCAAGTGTGCTCGTTGTACAGGATCACGTTGTGCCAAGCTGCGTAGAATTCCGCGTCCGGGTAGCCCGCCGGATCGAGCATCGCCCATAGTGCCTCGGCCTGGACCAGACGGTCCGAGGCGTTGCGCGTGAGGGCCGTTTCGCGAGCCGACGAGGCGGCTCCATCTTCCCAGTAGGGCGTGAAATCGCCGCGAACCTCCGGCAGCTTGTCGCCGTAGCGACGTTCGAATTCCCGCATCAATTCGCCCGTCGTCGCGATTGTCATTCTTGGCCAAGCGTACTTTTCGTTCCACTCTTTCACGAATTCGGGCAAGTCCGGATCGGGCGGGCCGTTGTCACCGGCAATGCTGTAGCGAACTTGGACCATGTCGTACGCGTAATCCGCCGCAGCCAACTGGTCCAGATACTCGAAAAACGCTTTCGATTTGACATTCTTGATAGATCCCATTAACCCCGGATGGAACCAACTGTAGGCGTGGCCTGCCATCCAGCACAGAATCCTGTCCTGCCCGGACGGCGATACCCAGTAGAACGGCCGGTCGCCCCAATCGGCCAGCGTATAGCCGATGCGATGAATGTGGTTCGGGCCGATCGAAAAGTACTTGACGCCACTGTGCGCCAAAACGGGAACGATTCCCCACGTGTAGCCAGGCACATCGCTGATCATCGCCGAGTCGATCGTCAAGTCGTACTGTTTGGCCACTCGTCGAGCACAGTCGGTCAGCCGGAAAAGCTCCTCGTTGCGGCATAGTGCGGTCAGTTCGTTGCCGTACAGCGCGTCCAGCCCAATCCATCCGCGGCGCACCGCGTCGATTAACTCGGCCTTCTTCTCGGGCGTAGCCTGTTTCAGATAGCTGTCGACCGCCCACATCACCTCACCGTTCCACTTGAACTGGGAACCGGTCGGGTAGTTGGCGGTTCGGCGCGCCAGGGCCACGGCATCCTCCAAGTATTTCCACTGCTTGTGTTCGACTTCCGTCTGAACGTGCGTGTATCCGATGTCGTTGTGCGAGTGTGGCAGAAACCATAGTTCCCAATGGCGGACCGGGCGCAGCGCAAGCGTCTTCTTAGTTGATTGGCCGGCTAGCTCGACTACTACGTCGATTGATGTTTCGCGTTCGACGGCCGGCACTGGCGGAACTGGTACGCTGTGGCTGCCCAGGCTCAGCTTCACTGCCACTACGGGTAAATCCGCAACACGAATCGTCGCATCTACGGGCTCGGCGTACGGGTAGGAGACAGTCACTTCGATGGGCTGAGTCAGCCCGTCGTCGTTGCGAAGTACCGCCTCGACGTCGTGGCACTGGACATCAATCCGTTTTGGGAACGGCTCAGGAGTCTGGGCCGCGAAGAAGGCGATCTCCGCGCCGCCAACGGTCGAGTACCTTTGTGGCCCCACTGCTGTGACCTGCCAACGAGCATAGCGGGCCGTGACTGGCGGGAACGCAACGCATGTCGTGCCGCCACGCGTGTTGGCATGCACAACGTCGATGGTCTCCAGCGCGTCTTTGAAATCGGCTGCATCGCCGAAGGTGAGCCGCGACTTGGCCACTGTGGCCGGGTCGTTGCGATCAACGTGGCGCAAGCCGGCGATCGGTACCGGTCGGCCAAAGTCGAAGAGGATAAACGTCTCGGCGCCCTTGCCTTCCGACGAGTATTCCGTGCGGATGTTGCCATCGATCAAGTTCGAAGCTTCGTAGCGGCCGCCCGGATAGGCAATGCTGCTGGCGACGATTTTCGGCCGGACTTCCTCTAGCGGCGTGAACTGCTGCGGGGCAGCGGCTTCACCTGCCGATGCAGCCTGGAATTGACTGCTTCCCAAAACCACCGCTGTCAGAACGTACATGGAATGGCGTCTCATGTGCAATCTCCGCGCGAGGAGTAACTCGGCCCGAACCGTACGGCAGGTCATTAGTAGAGTGCTACACGGATGCAAAATCAAGGACGCCGCGCATGCAGACTCAGGCGACCGGACCGAAATGAGGTCCCCATTTCTGCGCGAGCTCTTTGCCGAATTCCGTGAGCTTGGTCTGTTCGTCGGGCGAGAGCGGTTTGCAGTTTCTGACCATTTCCACGTTCTTGCGGACCTGCTCCTGGTTGTGGGCGCCAAGATTCAGCGTGGTCACACCCGGCGTGCTCATGGCGTAACGGACGGCAAGTTCGAGATGCTCGACGTCAAGTTCCGGCGGCGCATTGGGATTCTTGTACGAACCAGCGCTTTTCTTCGCCCCGCCGAAGACCTTCATAGCGACGATGCCGGCCTTGTGCTTTCGGGCAACCGGCAGCACGTTCTCCTCGACGCCATATGTGTGACGGTCGACGAAGTTGATCACGGCCAGAACGACATCCACCTCGCCCGTTTCCAGAAGCGGGGCAAAGAGCCCTGGTTTGTGATGCCCCGAGATCCCCAGGAAACGATACTTGCCGGCCTTCTTCTGTTTGACCAGCCAAGAGAAGACACCGTCGGGCTCCATCGCGGCCTGAACGTCGTGACTGGCGACGCTGTGGTAATAGACCAAGTCGATCCAGTCGGTCTTGAGCAAGCGGAACGATTCGGACAGTGACTTTTCGGCCTCGTCGATCGTGTCCGCAAACACCTTGCTGGCCAGGAAGATCTCCTTGCGCCGCTGACCCAACGCCAGCCCGATTCCTTCTTCTGACTGTTTGTATGCTGGAGCGGTATCAACCGAGTCGATCCCCAGATCCAAGGCGCAGTTGACGATCTTGGCGATCTCTGACGGAGGAATCTTGGGACACAGCCCACAAGGAGCCGTTCCCAAAGTCATCGTAGTCACCGATGCGTTGGTCCGCCCAAGCACTCGACACGGCCAATCGCTGGTCGCCGGTGATGGTTGAGCTGCTGCGGGTTCTTGGGCTACTGCTCGGCGAGCTTCGCCTGAGCCTACTAACATCCCGCTCGCTATCAGACCGCTTTGGCGGACGAAAGTTCGACGCGTGATATTCGGCGTATTCTGGTTGGACACTATGGCAATCTCCTTTGATGGACAGGCTGACTGTGTGGCAATGCGGGGGCGGACCTTTCCGTTCAGCACACGTGTTCTCGGATGCGGGCCGCCGCTTTCATATACGGGATACCGGAAGAACAGAGATCGTGCAACCGCCAAGTTAACTGATCGTCGAGCAATAGGCAGTATATTTCAGATACTCAAGACGCGTTTGCCGCCGGCTGAGAATCTGACGAAAAGGTGAGAACGAGGCGAACATGGACAGTGTCGCAAGGATAGTCCTGCAACGCGTGGACAGGCTATACTGATGCTTGCGTGAATGCGGAGTTTCGTCGTTTGCGAGAAGAGGGAGACTCGAAATGCGATGTTGTCGATGTACCGTATCCGCTGTGGTGATCGTCCTGGTCGGCTTGGCGGTTTTGGTCCGTCCTGATGCAGCAACCGGCAGCGAAGAAAAGGACGCAACGTTAGACGGAATGTGGAGCGTCATCTCGATGACGGACAGGGAGAAAGATCTGGCGAAAAGCACGATTCAAGGCGTTCGGGTTGTGTTTTCCGGTGACAGACTGTCGATTAGGGTCGTCGACAAGGTGGTCGCCGAATCGGAATTTGCTGTGGATCCGACCAAGCAACCTTCGACGATCCGTATGACGTACGGGGACGAGCGAACGTGGGGTATTTATCAGCTTGATGGCGATGATCTGAAGATCTGTCTGAGCGGGTCCGCTAATGAACGCCCCACCAAATTCGTCTCCGAGATGGATTCGGTCAATCGAATGCTCATCATCCTGAAACGCGGCGAACACGGGCCCGCTGGTTGGCCGTTGTTTGTACTGGGTATTGACGGCACCGGTTTGAGGCCGTTAGCCAAATTTCCCAGAGACATGGCGATCGGATCGCCCGACGTGTCACTCGACGGCAGGAAGGTCGCCTTCGATGCCTGGCGGCTCGCACGGAACGAGACCTACAGTGCGGCACACGTGTACGTTGTGAACGTGGACGGCACGGGACTGAAAGATATCGCTGTGGGAGCCATGCCCAGTTGGTCGCCCGATGGCGAGAAGATCACCTTTTGTCAGTACAGTCCCAATCACGGAGTCTGGGTCATGAATGCCGACGGCTCGAACAAACAGTTGATCGACGCCGACGGTTGGGGATCGGACTGGTCGCCTGCCGGAAACGAGATCGCTTACACGGTTCGTAACGACGGAGCCGACATCTGCATCGTCGATCCCGATACGGGGAAACGTCGGACCCTTTTCGAAACGCAGGAATATCGCACGATATACCAGAACCTAAGCTGGTCGCCGGACGGGAAGCAAGTCTGCTTCAAAGGCATCCGCGCTAACGAGGCCCACGAAATCGCGATCGTCAGCACCGAAGGTGAGGACAAGGGATTCAAAGTCTTGTTGTCTAGCGCAGAACACAGTCAGTTCAAGAACATCCGGCCGATCGTCGCGTGGGACGGAGACGCGGACAAGATCCTCGTGTCCGTGAGAGGCCCAGAAGACAGATTTCCGCAGCTATACGCCCTCGATCCCGATGGCAAGATTTCGCCGAAACGCGTTCCGGGGCAAGACCCAAAACGTATGAACGGAGACATGGCCTGGTTTCCGGACGGAAAATCGCTACTCCTTGCCAGTCAAGAGAGGAACTAGTCAAGATAGGAAGGAGCACGTCGCGGGGTGGTTAACCACACGAAGATCCAGACTAGCGCCAACGCCCCGACAAGAATGCCGAATCCATCCATCTGCCATAGTACGAACGACAAAACCAGCGCGATCACGATCAGCCAGTCCCGCCGGACTTCGGAGACCTTCGACACGACCAACGCCGAAATAGCCGCCAGCCAGACTGCCAAGTTCGGCAGGTGATAGTACCATCGCCACTGGACGATCGCGGGTTTGCTCTCACTGGGACCCAACTCGCCTAGCTGATGTGATACGACGACTCGAAGTTCGCTGTTGCCGGTTGTCATCGGAACTCGCCACGAGCCCGAACAGACGCCGCCTCATCCGTATTCGAAAGAGCCGGAGCCGACCTTTCTATCGCCGCTGTAGATGGCGAACGCAGGTAGTTCAGCGCTCTGGGTGTCGATATACTTGCGACCACTCGCGTCGTTCAGTGTGTAGTTCAACGTCAGATGCGAGCCCCGGCGGGTTGCCTCGACGCTTAACGTGAGTGGGGCACCGACTTTGAGTTCGTACGGTTTGCCCGGCGCAAGAGTAAACCACGTATCCTCCGCGGTTGGTTGTCCGAATCCGGCAAAGCCGCCCTTGAGCCCCACTCTCCGTACACGGTATTGGCCTGCGGGCAGTGTCACGCTTGAGCCGGGACGCTCGAACTCGCAAACGCGGCCGGTCTTGTTCAGGAGTTCCAACTTCTCTATGTACCCACCGTTGATATTCAACTGGCAAAGTGTCCCATCTTCGTCGGACTGCTCCGCCGCCAGTTCTGCAGAACTCAGGCCTCTCGTAACGATCACCAGCACGAACAGCGGGTAAACGAAGACGGGATGGAACAGGGCTGTACGGTTCATCGTGGCTACGTTGGTCACTCTTCCTGGACGCGTTCGAGCGTCACCAGCATTCGACCATCGCCTTTCTTGGTCTCAAACTCACCGGGCGCCTCGGCAGCCGCTCGGAGTGCAAAGCAGATTGTGAGCGTATCGTCCTCGATCGCGTAAGACGCCCTCACTTGACTGCCCGTTTGCCCGAGGAACCCGGAAATCGTCAGTTGTTTGGGATCATTGGTTACGTCGAGTATATACTCGGCCAGCAGTGACTTTTCCTTCTCCTCGATCGTCACATTGCCCTCGGCAAAGACGAATCTCGAAAGCGGCGCGTTTTCGAGATTCTTGCCACCGATTTGACATGACGTGACCTTCCACGGTCCCGCCAATCTCTTGCGTTCCACGTATCGCGGCTCGCTTCTCTCCTCGGGCGTCAAGGAACGGAGTTCGAACGAATCGAATTGTGCATCGATCTCCTCAGCATCGGGATTGCTGCCGTTGGTGGCCATCAGACCGATCTGCTTGGGCGAACCGTCACCCCAAGGCAACTCGCCGTGGACTGTAAACGTCTTGCCATCCGTGCTGGTGGCGTACTCGTGGTACGACCCGCGGGCCGTCAGACGCAGCCACACTCTGCGAGGAACCTCGCCCTCGACCATAGTCTTGGTAATTATTGACGCTCCGTCCACCTCACGGAGGAGATTGAAGATCGGCCCGACTCCGGCAGCATGTTCGGTGCGGGTGTTGAATTCCAGGACGAACTTCAGGTAATTGTCCTCGTCGTCAAAGAGCATCAAGCCGGCCTGGTGCCAGTTCGTCGCCGGCTTGAACGATTCAAGGCACGCCATGGCAACGAAGCCGTTCTGCCCTGACGAAGGATTGTCCAGAAGAAACACGTTCTTGGTCTGCGGACGATCTCGCCGCTGATGCATAGACCCGAATTGCGTAGTGATGGCGAGTTTTCCCGGATGCTCCGTCAACGAGAAGTGCGATGGATCCTCTCGAAGCGGTTTCCACTCCAACGCCAACTTGCCCTCGAATTCATCCAGCATGCGAAACTCGGCCGCTGGCTCCGCTTGCGCGGCGGCGGCCGCGCCGGTGCCGTCCTGTGCCGCGACAAACGCGGCCGGCATTATGAGAGACAGAACCGCAAATAAGCTCACTCTACCCAAGTTGCGCGGCATGATTTACCTCCAGCAGTAAGTGTCGCAAAAGAAACAAGTGGGGCACGATTCCATCGTGCCAGGCACGTTGGAAACGTGCCCCACAATGGTAATGTGGCAGCAATTCTCTATGTATGCAAATGTCTGTCTATTCGCCGGCGTCGGCCGTTTCGGCTGCGACGGTGATGTCTCGCGTTGCTCGGATTTTGCCGTACAGCTTCTGCGTGTCGTAGCTCACAGTAATCGTGAGTACTTCTTTCCCACCGGCAAGCTTGATGTCCTTTGGTACTCGCCACGAGTACCCGCACGTGCCGTCTCACCCAAACGGCATTTTGCCCTCAGAGACGACTTTGCCTGCAGAGTCGGTGATCGTGACGATCGGATCCAGCGAAAGTTGCTTGGTGTATGTCTGTTTCCTTCCGTCGGCCAATTCCATCGACTCCTCCTGAGTCCGCGTGGTGTCGTCAAGGTCGCGGATCATGATGTCCAGCTCCGGATCGGTGAGAACAGCCTTCACTTCGATTTCGTCATCCGGCTTGAACGTCTGGTCTTTGGCCGGGCTGGCGAACATCACCTCCGGCTTGTTGGAGAAATCCAAGACGCATGGTTTGTCCTTGCTGATCTTGATGCTGTAAATGCGTTTCCGCTCCATGTCCCTGGGGATGCCGTCCGAGTGATAGTTGTGCGACACGCTGATCCGCAGATCGCCGAATTCGAAACTCAAAAGCGCCGCAACGTAATCGCCAACGGGCAAACGACACTGCTGGACCGTTTCGTATTCGCCAAAATCGCCCGTTCGGCTCCCAACCGCGACGGCTGTGTCCGCCGAACGTAACGATCCTTGCACCTTGAACTTCTCGATATCTCTGCCGCCGGCGCCCATCTCCAGCAATCCGAAATCCCCTTCATACTCCTTGACGATCAGCTTGTCGCCTAGCGGTGTACTGGAAGTGGTGTAGTACTTGCCGTCCACTTCGCGCGTGGCGCCCAATTCGTCGGCGCCCCACCACCATTCCCTTTCGTTCCGAGACCCGACCGGAGCAAGCAGCAACGTCGTGGACCGACAGTCCACGCGGCCGCTGATCAAATATCTCTGGCCTATCACCGCATCGTATTTACGCGATCCGATGCTGATCCGTCCCTCGCGCGCCGTCTTCGCGATGAAGTAAAGCGACGCGTAATCCGTCCCCTCGTATTCGCTTATTATCAGACGCGGCAAAACGGGAAACTCTCGAAGGCCAAGCTCGGTTCCGAAGTCAAGTTTCAGAGCGAGATCTTCGAACACGACCTTCTGCTTGGCTTCGTAAGTCGGAATAGCGCTGGGCGGTGGGTTCTTTGCCGTCTTGAGGACCGGATCGTTTGTCAGATCAAGGTCGCGGTTCAAATCGAAGTACAAACGATCATAGGTGTTGTGCGTTGGCTTCGCCTGCGTGCCGTCTGAGCCAGAAATGGCATCCGACAGTGTTTGCAGCAACGACGGTTCCTCGGCCGGCTGCGCACCGCCCGACTCATCGATCACAAAATGGTATTCCACACCCGTTTCGGGATTCATGTAGTCCCGAGCGAACTTGATGACGCCGTACAGAGGCCGTTTCGATTTCAGCTTTGGGTAGGCTATCACATCCTCGTTCGGTTCCGTTTCGCATTGCGCGGACTGCCCTCGCACCAGATCCTGGCTCCGTGTGGACTCGAAAACAGATACTTCGCGCATTTTGAAAACAGCCTCGCCGTCGGCGCGGGCAGAAGGGCCGTGCGCGGTGCCGAGCAACACGAAGACGACAGCAAACGTCAGGCCCCCAGTGACGAGTCTACTTGTCACGCTTCTCATTTTCAGTCTCCTTCGCTCGAGCCAATACAATACAAATGCTCTTCACCGCGGAGATACATTTTGCCTTGCGAGATCGCCGGCGAGGCATAACATCTTTCGCCCAGCACGTTTTCTTCCACTACGTCCAGCGTTGGGCCGGGCCGGACGATCTTCATTACACCTTCGTCGGCCAAGAAGTAAACCAGCCTTTCGGCGGTGAGAAGCGAAGCGCTGAAATGTTTCCCGAGACGTTCTTTCCAGAACCGTTCGCCGGTGGCGGATTCGTAGCAGTTTGCCGTGCCGCGATCGTCGGCAATCAGCAGGTAGCCGTCGACAACGACCGGCGACGGTACGTAGCACTTTGCATCGGTCACATGCCAGACTACGTGTGTGTCCGTGACATTACCGCGCCCATCCGGTCGAATCCCCATGACATGATGCGTCGGGAATCCGGCGGTCATGTAGAACAGCTTGCCGTCGTAGACCATCGACGCCACGTACTGCTCGGTCGGCCCGTCGATCTTCCAATGGCGCGACCCGTTGGTCGGATCGTAACTGGCCACGCACAAGCTGCCTGACAGCACCATTTGCGTGCAGCCGCCGATTTCGCGAATGATCGGCGGCACGTAGCTCCGCGTCTTATGTTCGCGGGGTGTCTTCCACGCCGTCTCGCCCGTCGCCTTCTCCAACCCCACGATGTACGAATCGCCGTCGTGATCGCCGTTGACGATGATCAGATCCTTGTGCAGGATCGGGCTGCTGCAGTAGCCATGCACACTGACGAACTCGCCAGGTTTGACCTGCCACTTGCGATTGCCGTCGAAATCGTACGCCGCCACGACCATGCGGCCCGGCGTCACGGGTCGAGGGCGAGAGGTATTGCGCGAGTCAACCGTGCGTCCGCCGACCTCCAGAAAAGTGACATAGACCAATTCGCCGTCCGTAACCGGCGTGCTGGATGCAAAGCTGTTCAGCGAATTCTTCGTCTCCAACGGCGCACGAAAGACGGTGCGTTGCCACACTAGCTCGCCGCTTTGCCGATCGAAGCAGAGTACAGTGCGATCCAGGCTGTCTTCCAGGCACGAGACAAGGAAGATACGGTCCTCCCAGACGATCGGCGACGCATGGCCCACACCGGGCACTTTGGTCTTCCAGATAATGTTCTCGCCGGTCGGGCCGTCCCATTGCTTTGGCACGTTCTCTTCCAGGCTCGTACCATCGCCCCGCGGGCCACGCCAGCCAGGCCAGTTTTCGCCGTGAGCATTGGAAGAAACCCAGATAGATCCTGCCAAGAACAGGCAGTATATCGTAACCCGTCGGTACATGTCGTTCAGTCCTTGCTTGCTAGTGGAGCAGACATCCTATGCCGCAGTCTCTCGACCGCGTCACCCGCATGAATTGGCACGACGGAAATCCGTTATCTCGACAGTTGAATTATAATTTTGCCCAGAGATGATTTTGCTTTGTCTTCTTCGAGCAAAATGACTGTCGGGCAAAATCATTGGAACGCCTGCGACTCTGTTTTCCGGCTGGACGACTTGCTGGTGGTCACCCGCAGCAACGCCGTACTATGCCTCTTCGATAATCTCCAGACTTAACGCCTTGCCAAATTCGATCAACGGCTCTCTTACATCGCCGTAGACGGTTACGCGGTGCCAGCCGAACTGGTCCCACTGGTCGAATAGCTTGCCGATGTCCCCGTGGACCTCGGCCGCCAGTTTGGTGCGGCAGCCGCGTTCGGTGTCCAGAGCGCCGGTGGACTTGGCCTGATGGATAATCAACTGTTTCCGACCGAAACTGGTGCGGAACGTGGTTGTCACGTAGTCGGCCGGCAGCATTGACTCGGCACATGCTCCCCGCGGATCGCGGTTGTGGAGCGTACGGATACGGTAATCGTTCGACTTGCCTTCCGGACCGAAAACCTTGGTCGTCGCCACGCAGTGGGCATACACAATCTGGTTTTTCGACGTATCCAGCGCCGGATCAGATACAAAGCCCGGGCGGCCCGTCAGGATCCGGGCCATCAACATGCTCAGCGTATCGTCCGGCATCGCCTCGCATACTCCCTGAGCGCCATCGTCCAGCAGTTGCATGAACCCCAGGCACGGGTATGCCGGAAGGTGGCCCGATGCGAATCCACCCAAACAGTTCATGGTCACCGTGTCCGTGCCATATTTCTTGAGCAGATCCAACGTAGCCAGGTAGACGCCGCCAGCCTTGTGGATCGCGTCCGGCGTTGGCTGGCTGGGATCGACATAGTCTCCTTGCGGAAGATCGAGGGCCTGTTTGGACCATCGGTCGGCCCATTCGGCCGCCTTATCCTGATCGACCTTGTCGTACAGTTCTTTCAACTCCGTGAAGTCGATGTACCGGCCCTTGGCACCGAGGAAATCGTGCTGCTGACCTCCCCTTCCGCGACCGACGATCAGGAACTGAGACTCGCGGAACCGCTTGACGCATTCGCCGATATCGGTCAACGTCACGGGATCGTAAATGCACTTCGTTTCGCTCCCTGCAGCGAACGTCTTTCGGTACACCCGTTCGCACTGCTTGGCAAAGGAAACGGGCATGGTACCGGGTTTGCGGACTTGGGCGAACTGACGGACCACGGTCACCAAGTCACTGAGCCGAGTTGTGCTCACTCCGGCCGCAGGAATTTGGCGGCTGCACAACTCGCTGTAACCGGTCAGAAACACTCCCGATCCGCCCAGAAACTCGTCGGCCACGATCATCGGTTTTCCCACACGACCGATATCGACCATCGACTTGCGGAAGCCCCATGCCAGCGTCATCGCATAGACCAGGTAGCCGTCCACTTCGTCTTTCAAGGCAATCGCCTTCTGGACGTCCTTCGGGTCCACGACGGTCACGGGGACGAATTCGATTTCGGGACAGCCCTCTTTCAGCAGAGCGAGAACCTCTTTCTGACGGCCTTCCGTGTCAAACTGTGGATGAGGCCAGATCTCGCGAATATTGATGTTGGCCAGAAACACGGCAGCGACCCGGACCTTGCCACCTTGTTCGTCGGCGGCTGTGCTGGTGCGCGACGCCAAGCGACCGACGGCTGCCGCCGCGATCGCTCCGCATCCCTTCACGAACCCGCGGCGGCTGATCCCGTGACAGCATCCCGAACAAGATCCGTCGGTATGGCAATGGTTCATCAGACTTCTCCCCGGTGGCAAGCTTGAATGAGTTCAGTTGGTCTGGCCGCCATCGCCAGCCCCGATAACGTCCACCAGTGTAAGCGAAAACCGGCCATCACGCACGCGACTAACGGTTTGTAGTACCGCCTTTAGGCGGTCTTTCTTCAGGAGTTCTTCACTTCGATTCCGCATCGCGCCAGAGGCGAGACTTGAGTTGCGGGAAGAGTTTCAACGCATTTTCCCGCACAATCTTCCGACCGATCGCTTCGGCATGCTCGATTCGCAACTCGCCGCGCACGACTTTCTCGGCCAACGCCTCGGCGACGCAGCGGCGAGTAAGGACGGTGGCGCCGTACGTGCCCTCGGGATGGACGCAGTCGGAGCCCCACATGATGCGGTCGGCGGGGATTGCATCGAGCCACTCCTGGTACGCTCGCCGAGCCATCGAATAGCTGAGCGTCGGCAGCCAGCACGAATCCAGCCAGACGTTGCGGTAACGTTGGGCAATCACAGCAGATTCGCCGACCCACGGAAAACCGCCGTGGAATAGAATGAACTTCGTTTTCGGATTGCCTGCGATCAGATCCACCAGCAACATCGGATTCGAGCCCTGAATACGAGCCTGGCCGGTGTGGATCTGAAACGGCAGGTTATGTTTCGCACCCAACGCGGTGATATGCCAAAACATGAAATCCTCGAAGTCCTTCTGCTCCTCGGCAGTGACCTGGTCACGCGGCTTGCCGAAGGCCACCGCAGCACGGGCCTTGGGAACTTTCTCGAAGTCCAGCGTACGCTCGTACGCATGGGTAGCCTTCAGGCAAACGCAGCCCCGTTTGACAGCGGCCTGGAAGATCGCCTCGACGACCTCCAGGTAGTCGTCCAGCGTATCCATGGGCAGACCGTGCTTCTTTGCATACTGGAATGGGTTGTCCTTCTCGCCGGCACGCGACGGGTGGCTTGCACGCACGAGCGACGTAACGTTGAGCAAAGGCACGATGAATCGGTAGGGCGGGAACGCATTGTCGAAGTCGAGCCGTCCCCAGTAGGGATCGACAAAGACCAACTCGGTGTTGGCCTTCTCGGTGATCACTTCCTGATACCACTTGTCGTCGGCAAAGTTCTGACCGATGCGACGATTCAGTTCACGAGCCTGTTGGTCGGTGATCGTGTCGAAGTCCACATCGTACAAATCGCGCCACGCCGGAAGCAGAAAGCGGTAGAAGCTTGTGGCACGAGCGTTGTCGAAATCGTCTTTGGCCAACTTCCACCACGTGTCGAAAGACCGATCCTTGGGCCACGGTGACAGCGGATTGGCCCATGTGTAGTAAGTGCGCGCGACAAGGCTATGGAGCGTGACTGCGGGCCCGTCGGCTGTAGGATCGGTCGGCATCATCTCGAATGGCTGGAGATGAGTGTGCGTGTCGATCGCTGGCGTCTGGTCGATCACAGCACGGATGCGTCTGTAGGCGTCCGTAGTCTTAACGTCCTGCCCGATCGCAGCATTCGCGCTCGTCAGCAGGACGGCGACGGCGGTGACCGCTTTCATCGGCACGATCCAACAACGTCGGATCCGCGTTGGGATGATCCGCTGCGGCCGATTTTTGGCTCTTGATGACTTTTCCTGATGCATTTCACTTTCCCCTTCAACAAGCATGAACGTAGACGAGATGCGTTCCCAAGCCGGAGTCTGGGACCGTGTAGCCCCTTTGGCTATTGTTTCGCTTCATCCTTCCTGGGTATCCCGGCGACATCGGACGGTGGAGCGACTGCCACGATCCAGCGCGTAAGTCGTCGCAGTGCCCAGGCGGTCGCAATGATCACGGGGATGCCGGCGAGCACAATCACAAACCAGATTACAGATTCGAAGTCATCGCCGGGAGGCCTCGACGTAATCAGGGTCTGCGTCAGGACCACCACCAATGCGGGGCCGCACAGAGTGGCGCCCAGCAAGAGAAGCACGGCGGGAAGTAACACAAGTGTGAAAACGCCGCGGCGCACTGTTTGATAGACGCCGGCACGTGACAGTACGCTGACAGCGCCGGCCCAAATTGCGATAGATGCCACAACAAGGAAAGTCAGGATTACCAGAAATGATCCCCGCTGATCCAACACGAGCCTGGCGACAGCAAAGGAAGCCTGCAACATCACGAGGAGCCAGATGAAATCGCTCAGGAAGAACCGCGTCGGCGCGCGCAACATCCGCATGGCCTCGGTGAACGGCCCCAGGACCCAGCGGCAGATGGCCCACGCCGCAACCACTGCGGGTATCCAGAGAAAACAGAAGAATCCCGCGAACAAAGCTTCGGCAACTCCTCGTTAGGCGGCAATAGCCTTGACCGTGATGGTGCCGCCCTATGATGATATGTCGCTAACGATCGCCTCCAAATCGAAGAAGGTCGCATTGGGAAGACCACGATAGCGTTCCGGGTGGCACGTCAAGATCACGATTTGATATTGCTGAGCTGCTTCGTCCAGCACCGTCACGATGCGAGCCAGACGCGCTGTATCGGTGTAGGTGAAGACATCATCCAGTACGACAAGTTGCCGTTCGTCGCCGAAAGCCACGTCCGCCAGAGCCAAGCGGACGGCAAAGTACAACTGCTCGCGTTCGCCACCGGAAATCTGCTCCAGCGGAACGGACTCGTCCATGTTGCGCGGAGCGACTCCGCAAGGCAGAAACTCGCCGTCAAAGGCAATGTCCTGAAAACGCGTGCCTGAGATGCGCTCGAGCGTCCGGTTGGCCCGAAGACGAACTGGTCCGATCACCGAGTCCAGCACCGCACGTCTTCGCTCGGTCAGCGTGTCGTACAGCAGACGCACGGCGTTGATTTGCAGATGCTCTCGGGCAATCTCTTGCTCCAGTCGGTTGATGCTCTCTTCCTCGGCGGCCAGCGCCGAGTAGGGGGCTTCGGACAGAATCTGTTCCACCCGGCCTTCCTCGGTGTTTAACCGTTTCGCGTTGTCCGCGGCATCGTTGCGCAACGCGTCGAGTTGGCCGTCCAGTATCGTTACAGATTTGCTGGGATCGTCGCCGAAGCCTTTGATCTCCTCGCCGATCTTGTCAAGTTTCCCTTGTGCCGCGTCACGCTTGAGCGCGAACTCCGTCAGCTTCTTCGCGCGACCGTCGTCGTCCAGCCCATCGTCGCACAGCTTCTCGACTCGATCCTCGAGTGTGCCAATCTGGCGTTCCGCACCCTTCAGTTCCGCACTGTGGGTCGTCTGTTTCTCGCGTGCCGACTGCAGTGCCTTGTCAGCGCGGTCTTTGTCGCCTTCCGCCTTGTCGATGTCTCGTTTGAACTCTTCTTCCACCTTCACCGCCTGCCACTCCAAATCTTCCGGATCCGGCGCGGTATCTTTCCACTGTGGGTACTCGGCGGCGATTTCGTTCGCTTCGCTCGCCGCGCGGGATCGGTCCTCGCGGATTGCGTCCAGTTCGCGACCGTCAAGCAACGTGTCAACTTTGACCTCGGCTTGCGAAACAAGAGAATCCACTTCGGCGGCCTCATCGTGCAATTGCTCCAGTTGGTCGAGGTCCTTGGTCCCGTAACCGGCCGTCAGTTCGTCGAACTTCGCAGCAGCGTCTTGCCACTTCTCGCGAAGTTCGTCGATCGACCCTGTGGGACCTGTCGCCCGAAAACTGGCAACATCGGGGATTTTGAAGGCAACGTCGGGCGCTCCCTTGATCTGAAAAACCTCTCCGGCTGTCAGCGTCTTCTTGCCCCCTTCTTCGGCAGTGGTCACGTCGACGTTCGTATCCTCTTGCGGCGTCACGGTGACCGTGATCACGGCTGCGTCGAGCTGCAGCCGAGCGTCGTCGCGCTGGCGAGCCACTTTCTTGATCTTCCGCAGCGTTTTCGCGTCAGGAGCGACCAGCTTGCCACGCGCTTCGCGTGCGTCGGTCACTTTCCCCTGTGCGTCTTCGATCTGACCGATCAGCTTGTCCGCGTCGCTTACCGTGCTACGAGCATTGGCGAACCGGGCCGCGCAACGTGCCATATTTTGAGCCTCCGCGACTTTCTTTCGTCGTCGTCGGACTTCCTTAACCGCCTGGTCCGCGTTCCGCGAATCGCGTTCGGCCTGTTCGACCAACTTCTCCTGAGCCGGAACGTCATCTCGCAAACGCAACAAATCGTCTTTGCAGGTTTGCAGTTCATCCCGAGCCGCATTGATCTCACCAATGCGATCGTTGAGCCTCTTGTATTGCCCCTCTTCATTCTTAACCTTTTCCTGGTGTAGCTTCTGCTGCCCCAGCAGGTCCCTGTACACCTGCGCTTGTCGGCGAGTTTGCTCAAGCCGCTCGCCCAGGTCCTCTTCGGCGAGTCGCGACTGTTCGGTTTGATGACGCAGATCCTGGATACGGCGACCGGCAGTGTCGAACTGATCGAGCCGATCGGCCAATTCACTGCGACGCTCTTTGGCGTCGTCCCTTTGCTTCTCGAGCCCCACGACGGCAGGCGCCCCGGCGCCGCCTCGCAGCTTGCCCGTCTGCGTGAATATCCCAGAATAGGTGTCCGCAATCCGTTTCTCCAGAATCTCGGCCCCCGGACCGGCCACCTGCGCTCCCAAGGCATCCTGAATCGTCGTTTTGGTGCCATGCGACAGCGCCTCGATTTGCATATTGCCCTGCGTGGCCCAAAGGATCTGGGCCAGCCCCCATTGCTGTTGGGTTGTAACGCCGCGTGTTGGAGGTTCGCCGGAAAGAAGCTGCCGGGCTTGCTCGTCGGCGGCACGACCTTCGGCAAGCGGGACGTATTGCCCCGTCTCCATTCGGCTCAGCCGCGAGGACGTCGAACCGATGAACTGTTTGTGCAGTTCGTATTCCGTTTCGTCGTGTTCAAATTCAATTGTCACTTTCGGGTTCAGCGATCGCCCCCAGGGTCGCAGGGTTTTGATCTGTTCGCCCGTCACGCTGTGGTTGTCGAACAATCCGCGCACCAGCGCCAGCATCAGCGTGGATTTGCCGATCCCGTTCGGGCCGTGAACGATGTTCAACCCGTCGGCAAATGGTGCAACCTTGACCGGCGCGGCAAAACAGCGCCAGCCTTCGACTTGTATCGAACGCAAAATCACTTCTTCACCTCGTGAATCATGCGGTACAGTTCGATCATGGCCCGCGCGGCCACCTCGGGCGTCGCGTATTCGGGCCGGTCGGCCATCGCGGGATCGCCAAGCTGCCGCAACCGTTCGGCCACTTCCCGCATCACGCCTACAGGGACGTCGTTCAACCAATTGTCGTCAGTAGGGCAAGGAAGCAATTGCGAATGGTCAATTCGGCCGTGAAGAAACCGCGAGCGTACAATCTCGTCGATGCGTGCAATCTGGTCGTGTTCCTCCGAATGCAGCACGCCGGTCAAAGAGATGTCCAGCAGCGTCGAATCGGGATCCGGCAGCGTTTCGATCCTCTCCCGAAATCGCGCGAGATCGCCCGCTTCGCCGATGTCCTCTTCCAGAGATTCCCAATTCAGGCCTCCGGTGCGGATCGAAGTTGTCTTTGGCGACTCGCCCCGTTTTTCGATCTCGACAAGCAGCACGTTGCCGCTATCGCGTTCGCCAAATTTGGTGGTTTCGTGCGTTCCCGAATACGCGATGCGCGTGGCTCCCGAGTCATCTTCGTAAGTGGCCGTCGAATGCCAGTGGCCAAGCGCCAGGTAGTCCAGGCCGGTCCGGGCCGCAGCATCACGCGCGATTGGATAGTCCAAGTCGTCCTGCACGACGCCCTGAACGGAACCATGGGCGATGCCGATGGCGATCTCGCCGTGTTTACTGGCGTCGATCCAACGGGTTGGGTCCATCATTGAGTGCTTTTCGTGCAGCGGGCACGGGAACAGCACAGCGCCGTCGATCTCGACCGGCGACGCCTCAACAAGCACCCGCAAATTCGCATGCGATTTCCACACGGCATGCTCCCACACCGAGCCGGGCACAAGCGGATCATGGTTGCCGGGAATCAAGTACACAGGACCGTCGAAGGCAGCCAGAATATCGCCAACCTTCTGGATTAGCACCCGATCGACGGCATTGTCCTCAAACGTGTCGCCCGCAACTGCGATGAACTGGGCGCCGTGCTCTTTGGCGGCGTCGACAACGCGCTGGGCGGCAGCGAATCGTTCCGCACGCACTGCCTCGCCCACCGTACCGACATGCGTAGCCTTCATGCCAATCTGCCAATCCGCGGTGTGAACGAATCGAACCATGAGAACCGCACCTTTCAAGCGAACCAAACTGGGGCCAGCGAAGCTTCATCATCTTAGCACGACGAATCGTGAGGTGATATCGTGGGCGCGCCATGTCCGTGATACGAGAGCCCGCGAGCTTGCAGCCGCGACCGCCGGGAAGTAGAACAATCAAGAGTGGTTCCGCGTTCCAGCTACGAAAACCTCTCACACACCAATGAGCAAGCGAATAACAACGGCTACGGTTCTGACGTTTGGCCTGTGCTTTAGCAATGTGTCCGCCGGGGAGACTGAAGAAGCGTTTCAGTTCGCCCGGGAGACACTTGCGTTTGTTGAACGCAGCGCGCCGCGTCCGAAACTGTCTGCGCAGCTTGCGGCGTTAGAGAAACAGGTTGGCGAATTGCCAGCGGACAACGCTGCCGCAGCGGATGAGCTACTCCAAGAGGTGCGACGGCTGCGGCGGCGGATTATCCTCTCGCATCCGCTGCTGGACTTCGACAGATTGCTGATCAACAAGCGGCCCCCGCCCGGATACTCGCATCAATCCCGCCAATACCTTGGCCGTTATAGCTTCCCAGGTCCGGGACTCGTGGTCTTGGATTCCTGGAAGGACAACCCCAAGGAAACGGTTCTGTTCGAAGGCAAGCTGCCGGTTGGGTCAGTGCTACATCCAGACCTGTCCTTCGATGCCAAACGCGTGCTGTTTTCGTTCTGCGATCACACCGAGCCGGATGCCAATCTGCGCAGGTTCTTCATCTACGAGATCGGCGTCGACGGCGCGGGGCTGCGACAACTGACTGGGACGCCCGACGATCCGCTGGCTGGGGCCTACGGACGACAGACCGCTTTGATCGAAGATTTCGATCCCTGCTATCTACCAGATGGCGGATTCGCGTTTGTCAGCACGCGTCTGCAATCGCACGTCCGTTGCCAGTACGGCGATCGCTACTTCGCCAACTTTGTGCTGTACCGTGCCGACGGCGACGGATCAAACATTCGCCGGATCTCCTTTGGCGAAGCCCCCGAATGGGAGCCCAGCGTGCTTGACGACGGGCGGATCATCTACACTCGCTGGGATTACGTCAATCGTCACGACACGTTTTTCCAGAGCCTGTGGGTCACCCGGCCCGACGGCATGGCCACCGCACACGTCTACGGCAACTACACGAGGAATCCGTGTACGACCGGCGAGCCGCGCGGGGTTCCCGGTTCGCACAAGATCGTCACCACGGCCATGGCGCATCACGGCTACACGGCTGGTTCGATCATCCTTGTTGACCCTCGCAAGGGTCAGGAAGGCGAGGAACCGATCTCGCGCGTAACGCCGGACATTCAATTTCCCGAGACGGAAGGCTGGCCCGATGGCGCCTGTGCCACGCCGTATCCGATTAGCGAAGACCTATTCCTGGTCGCCTACACACCGGAAACGCTCGTGCGGGAAGGCAAGGTGCAGTCCCAGAATGCCTACGGGATCTACTTGATCGACACGCTCGGCGGGCGCGAACTGATCTACCGCGATCCGAACATGTCGTGTTTCTCGCCGATACCGATCAAACCACGCTCCAAACCGCCGGTCCTTCCGTCGACGATGGAACAGGACAAGGCGGCTGGCGTCTTCTATGTGAGCAACATCTACGAATCCACTCAGCCGATTCCTTCCGGCAGCATCAAGAGTTTGCGAGTGGTCCGGCTGTTTGCACAGACCATCGAGACGCCACCCAGTCGCGGCAAGGCGATCATCGACATGCCCAAACGCATCGAGGGTACGGTGCCGGTGGACGAAGACGGATCGGTGGCCTTTCGTGCCCCTGCCGGCAAGCCTCTGCTGTTTCAGCTCCTGGACGAAAACGGTATGGCCGTGATGAGCATGCGCACGTTGGCCTACGTGCAACCGGGCGAAGTCGTCGGCTGTGTGGGTTGCCACGAACCACGCGACTCGACCACGCGCCGCGTTCCCTTACCGGCAGGCGCAACAATCCACGAGCTTGAACCTCCGGCAGGCCCACGCTACGAAGGCGGTCTGAGCTTCACACGCACCGTCCAGCCCGCGCTGGATCGCTACTGCATTGGATGTCACGGACTGGACAAGACCGAAGGCGACATCAATCTGTTAGGGACGCTCAAGGACGTAACTTTCCCCTACCCGACGTGGCCCGGCCCTAACAAGATGATCGTCAGCCATGCCTACGAGTCGCTGATGAACCATCCCGGGTTGGTTTCGATCGCCCAACGCAACTTCGAAACCGACTTCAGCGTACCAAAAGACTATTTCGCTCACGCCGGCACGCTGGCCAGCATGCTATTGGCCGGTCACCCCGACGCGGACGGAAAGGCTCGCGTGGTCCTCGACCGGAAGAGTCTCCGGAGAATCGTCGACTGGCTCGACACAAACGCCATGTTCTACGGCGATTACTCTTGGAACAAGGTGGAGTGGCGCAAGCCGGCGTCAGCAGGTGAAAAGGCGTTTCGCGAGCATATCCGCGAGACGTTCGGGCAACCGCTGGCCGAGCAGCCTTATGCGGCACTGGTCAACGTGGCGGAGCCTTCAGAGAGCCGTATTCTGAAAGGCCCGCTGGCCACCGAGGCCGGCGGCTGGGGGCAATACAGAGCAGGCGGTTGGAGCAACACGACCACTCCAGGGTATCGTAGGATGCGCCAACTGGTCGAAGCCTCCATCGCCCCGCTCGAAGTCCACGACATCGCCGACACGTGCGGTCGCGACCCGTGCTTATGTGACAATTGTTGGATCCGGAAGGCGCGGTCTAGATCGCCGACAGAGTAGCTTCGCGATCCCAGGACCGTCCGATATCGTTCTACGAATCGTCGATATCCAGTTTTCTCGCGACCGTTCCTCCGTGAAACAAGACAGGGAGTATATTCTTGCCAATCATATTCTTGCCATGTCCGATTCGGGCAAGAATATGAGGAAGGTTGCGGGCGCTGGCCGCGTCGCTTAGCCCCAGCAAAAATGCCGAACCTCGAAGGGAGTGCTGAGATGAGTGTATTACGAATCGTGTTCACGGTCTGTTGCCTTTGGCTCGTACTTGGAAACGTCTCCGCGTCGGCCGATCCGCCTCTGTGTACGACGCACTTTTTCGATTGGTACGTGGTCAGCGACCAGCGGCCTTTGGAACAGCAGCAGCGTCTCTGGACGTATCGCGTCGACTGGCAAGCGTTCGGCATTACGCCGGAGGAGATTGGCAACAGCGTACACTACTACGAAGTGCAATTTCGAAAGATCCTCGAAGCCGGCTTCGATGGGGTCCATTACGAATGGCACAACAACAATCCCAAACCACAGTTCATCGAAGCCGCAAAGAAGGTCCGTTTGCCGCTGGCCATGTTCTACGACATGCAGATTCGCTTCAGCGGACGGCCGTCTTTCATCACGCCTACGGACGAATTTGCGAAACAGGTCGTGCAAGATGTGCTGAGCTTCTACGGCAGCGTGCCGAAAACGCTGTGGCTACACGACCGAAACGGAAAGATTCCGATCGTTGTCTACGGCTACGCTTTCGATCAAACGGTCACAGATCCGAAGCGATGGGACAAGTTCTACCAAACCATCATCAAAGGCATCGAGGGCGGGCTCGACGAGCAGATCGTGTTTCACTGGACGAACACCAACACGCCGCAGCAGATGTACGGTTATCAGCACTTCCCGCAGATCCAGAGCTACATCTTCAACGAGGTCAGCGGTCAGACACAAGCTAATGCACATTGTGTGACTTTCGTTGTGCATTACGACGACCTGGGCGTCTCGTTTGCGCGGAAAGGCTCCCGAGCACGGCGATGGATCCGCAACGATATCCGGTACCTGCAGGAGGCCCTTTGGCTGGCCAAGCACACGAATCCCGACTTGGTATTCAACTACGGTTGGAATGAGCTGTACGAAGGCGAACACCTATTGCCCGACGATCACTGGGGCACATGGCGGTACGAACTGGCGTCGGCGATGGTGAAGGCCGTCAAGAGCCAGACCAAAGCGGACCTGCCGCGTGCGCTGATTTTCGTCGACGATTTCCTTCCCGCTTTGCACAGCACTTCGCCTGATAGGGCTGCCATGTTGCGGCGCGAGATGAATCTGCTCACGCGACTGCGCGCCTTCGTCCCGCAGGCCGAAGTAGTCCTGCCTGATGCACAGCGCAATCTCTCGGATTACGAAATCATCTTCAGCCTGAACATGACGAAAGACGAAAGCGAGGAAGAAGCGTTGGCCAAATGCGGGCGAAAGGTCATCTACGTGAATCCGGACGTCAGCGAAGACGGTCCTATGACGCAGTTGTTCACCTCCCAGCCGCGCCGGCCACTCAAACGGCCGAATCTTGGGCCCATCAACGAATACATTGTCGCCACTCACAAGACCGACGTAGATCTGACGCGATTTCCGTTTCTGAGTTTTCGATACCGAAATACCCCTGGCGCCTTGGTCCACATTCGCTACTACGGCTTGAACGCCGCCGGACAGGAGGTCCCGGCCTGGTACGAATCCAGCCCAACGGACGACCGCCAAACGCAAGGCAAATGGGTGGAGCAAAAGGTCAATGTGGCAGAAATCGCCAAACGCGGCGCCGGCCAGGACACTACTCGGTTAACGCGCATCGAAATCATCCTGGACGATCTTGAGAAGAATGGCGATTTCTCACTGGACGTCGACTACCTTCGCATGGTCGACCAGCAGGGTAACGCGGCATGGGAGCACGAATTCAAGAGCATTTCTGGTTGGACCTTCGGAACCAGCTTCCCCGGAGCACCGAATGCTGCATCGCGATTTGGATTCTCGGCGAAAGAAGAAGACGGACGAACCATGGGGCACATGACGCTGACTGCGATTTCGAGCGACGCCCTGATCGGCCCTATCGACGAGGCAACGCGAGACATCAAGCCGCGAGAGGAGGCCAACGTTTTGTACGATTCGGAATTCAATGGCGTGAGAATCCCGATCGTACTGCAACGCGACGACTGCTACCAACTGAACACATATTCGCCCACAGAGGACTGTTGGAAGGCATTCATGCCGAAGCTAGTCGGCGCGACACTGAATCGAGGCGTAACGTTTCGATCGTACTCGCACGCCGTTCAGTCGAACGGTATGACATCGCAGACCGACGACCAATGGACAGTAATCCAGGAGGAAGAGTTGCCAATCAATCGCATCCGATTGGCGGCGCCACCCGAATTGGATCACGCGTTACCGTTCACGTTGCCTATCAGCTCTCGCCCCATCTCACTCCGAGTGATTCGAGGCAACCGACCGACAATCCCGTTTCCCGATCCCAACTCGACGCCCCCGACGATCACGCTCGAGCCCGGCGAAGTGGTGGAATTGGTCCGCGGCGAATAGACGGTTGCGGGCGAACAGCCCGGCGCTGATCGGATGGCGACACTCTGTAGCATGACAGCGTTCGTGAGCCATGCTGTTTAGATCGTCTAGGCGAGCGGCGGTTGGTTTCATACCGTGGCGTAAGCTTCCAGCTTGCGAATCTGCTGAAGAAGGCAAGGCGGAAGCTCGCCCCACGGGCAAATTCCTATCTGCCGCTAGCCGTTAAACGAATGATTGAAGACGACTTGGGCATGTCAGTTCTTGCTTTTCCGTTGCCGACTATTCGATGGCGTTGTGTGGAGTGTCTTCGAAGCGGTAGCCGATGTCGCGGATCGTGCGGATGTGGGTTGGGTGTCGGGGGTCGGGTTCGATCTTGCTGCGCAGGGTGGTGATGCAGCGGTCGACGCTGCGGGCGGTGACGATTACGGCGCTGCCCCAGACGGTGTCCAGGATGTCGTTGCGCGTGAGCGCGCGGCCGGGAGAACGAACGAAATACTCCAGCATGCGGAACTCTTTGGTGGTCAGCGGAACCTCGGTGCCGGCTCGGAACAGCTTGTGTGCGGTAAGGTCGAGCCGGCAGTCTCCGAATTGATACACGTCAGATGGTTTCGTATGGCTACGGCGCAGGAACGCTTTGACCCGGGCTACCAGCTCGCGAATGCTGAACGGCTTGGTCACGTAGTCGTCGGCACCAAGTTCCAAACCTCGGACGATGTCTTCCTCCTGGCCTTTCGCCGTGAGCATGATGACCGGCATTTCCAGCTCTTGCTTGCGAATCAACCGACAGACTTCGTATCCGTTGATTCTCGGTAGCATGATGTCCAACACGATCAGGTCCGGCGGGCTCGCAAGCGCCGCGTCCAGCCCCTCCTGACCGTCGCGGGCCGTGTGCACACGATAACCTCGCGAGACGAAATTGTCCTCCAGCCCGCGAAGCAGTGTCGAGTCGTCTTCGATGATCAGAATCGCCGGTTCTGTCATTCAGGCGGGTGCTCCTTGGAGGTCTGTGATTCGACGGACACACTGGGCAGCGTGATGGTGAACGTGCTGCCTTGGCCGGGCCGGCTGCGGACGCGAACCGTGCCGTGGTGTGCGCTAACGATGAATCGGCGCGACTGCCATGCCGAAAGGTCTTATGCGGCGGTGTGGTACAGAACTT
>CAZURK010000114.1:0-43013 GCA_964623055.1 uncultured Pirellulaceae bacterium | reverse complement strand
CTTTGGCAGGCACCGTTTCTCCTTCGGTCTCGACATCGAGTGTCGCCCCACTCATCAGACGAAAGTGCGAAGCCAAGTCTTCCGCCGCCCATTTTTCCGACGCCGAAGCTTCCGCGGACAGCATGATCACGTATTGGCTGTTCCCGTCGGCAACGAGTGTGAGCGATTGCTGCGCGGCAACTGTGGAAACCGATATGCTGCACACGAGCGCGAGCAACTGAAAAGTGCATATACCGATCGGCCGACGACGATTCTCATCTTCTACGCTCATGGTATCTCCACCTTCTTCTTTGCTCATAGTAGAACCCGACCCCAAGCACTAGGACTGCGCCTACACGTTGGGCAACTCGAAACCCTTCCGACGCGGACGCGTCAGGAAACTCGACGCCTCATCGTCGCCAAGAATCGATTCACTGCGTCCGTCCCAATCGACCTGTCGGCCAACTCGGTAGGCGATGTTCGCCAAATGGCAGCAAACGGTTGCACGATGGCTTTCTTCGAAGGCGATTGGTGGTTCTTTGCCATCTTTCACACAGTCCACGAACAGCCGTTGCCATGGACCGTCTACTTCATTGCCTGGCTTGCCGTCACCCCAATGCCGAGGGTTATCCTCGCGCTCGATGGACTTGTCCATCTTTCGGTCTTCCCAGATTTCGTATCCGCTTCGGTCCAACACCATCGTGGCCTCGTTGCCATAGAAGCAGATTCCGTGGTTGTAGGGTCGATTCTGCACGGTGCGGAAGTTGTTGAAGCCTCGATACGTGAAGTGCATAACGAATTCGGGAAACTGCCAGGATGCTTCGACCGTGTCCGGCGTATCAGCCATATCGTCAACCACGAACTTGCCGCCGGGGCAGACGGCGGCGGTCGGGGACGAGACACCCATCGCCCAGAGGATGATGTCGATGTGATGCACGGCCCAATTGGTCATCATTCCGCCGGCATAGTCGAACCACCAGGAGTTATTCAGTCGCGAACGGTTGAAGGGCACCAACGGCGCGGGCCCTAGCCAGCGGTCCCAGTCGTAGCCGGGCGGCGGATCGGAATCTTCGGAACGGCCGACCCGATTGCGAGTATTGTGGTAGTTCCAGCATTCGACCAACGCGATCCTTCCCAAGCGGCCGGAGCGAAGGATTTCAAACGCCTTTTCGTAGTGTGGATAGCCGCGCTGTTGCGTGCCCATCATGGCGATCACACCGCATTTCTTTGCTGCTCCGACCATGGCACGCCCCTCGGCCACGGTGTGCGATAACGGCTTCTCGACGTAGATATGCTTGTGGGCCTGTGCCGCCTGGATGAACGGCAATCCGTGCCAGTGCTGTGTCGTGGCGATGATCACCGCGTCGATGTCGTTGCGTTCGAGGATTCGTTCATGGTGATGAACCCGGTCGGGTTTACCAGGGCGTGAGCCTTCGCTCAAGAGCTTGGCCGCTTGATCCATGCGCGGTTCGATGACATCCGAGACGATGGGGACTTCCACGTCGGGATACTCACGCATCACCTGCAATAGTTGGCGACCGCGACCGCCGCAGCCGATCAGCCCGATACGGACTCGACGACTCGCAGGTGCCTTACCCGAAGTTTGGATTGCTGGTCCCAGCGTGACCGATGCGGATGCCGCTGTCTTGACGAATTGCCGACGATTAACAGGCGTAGACATATGTGGTCCTCTGTCGCGAGTCAGTGGGCATCTGCCTGCTTAGGATCTGCACACGATTATATGGCGGTCTTCCAGCAAATAGGAACAAGGTGATACGTAAATGCAATTCGTGGTCGCCTTGAATTGGTGGGACGAACCGATTTTTCCCCACGAATTCAGGGCGACCGCGAATTGGGTATCGAGCTTGCCAGCGCACGTGTCGGACGGCTACCACCGCGTTCGTGTGGCTCGTTCCAGCTTCAGTACAATCTTACCCTTGCGGAAGACGGTGACCGTGCCCGTTGACTGGCTGACGGTGATGGCCATGGCTTGGGTGTGCGCTGTGATGCCGGCGGCCGTCTTGTGCCGGGCGCCCAGGCCCGAGGGGAGGTGCGTTGTGGTGACCTTCGGCGCCAGGTAGGTTCCCGCCGTCAAGACCGTGCCGTCGCCTTGGATGACAAAGGCTCCGTCGAGCAATGCGAATTCCTTGACGGTCTCTGCCAGGCTCGGGTCCAAAACGTTTCGCAGCGAGCGGGAAAAGCCGTGAAAGGGATTCAATACGAGTTGTTGTGCAAGTCGCATCACTTGGCGGTGGTCGCCAAGCACAAACATCGCGCCGACCGGCTGACCTTCCCGGCCTTCTGCGGCCAGTTCGATGGCCAGGGACAAAATGCGCATGATGACATCGGGCCGAACGAAGGCGGCTCGCCGGGTGGTCTTGCCGGTGAACATCGTGTGAAGTTGGGCTTCGGGCTTGGCAATGGTAACACTGTCCAATTGAGGGCCCTCCTGCCCGGTGACACATACCACGCTGGACTCTTCGTTCAGAAGGCCCGACGATGCCGCCATCAGCAGTCCTAACGCCGTGCGATCCATGCGCGAGAGGGTTGTGTGCGGAACGGCAAACACGAAAGTGTCGGCCCGTTCAACCGGAAGTTCGTCACCCGTCTGGGAAGCAATAATCAGCAGACGACCTTCCCAGGACAACAGCACTTTCCACGGCACGCTTTCGCACTTGTCAACGGCCAGCAGCAGCGCCTGGGCCGTCAGAGAATCCATCAGTTCGATCGCCTGTCGGACCAGGACTCTGTTCTGCCGAGGAACACCGGGCGGTCGGCGAGGGCGATCCTCGACCTCAAGGCCGACCCTCTCTCGCAAAAGGTGTTCGATCGAGCGTGTGTCGAGGGCTTCGATAATGGCCTTGCGAAACTCGTCGTCCTTCAACAGTTCAGCCAGCGCCGCCAGCAACTCCAGGTGCAGGTCTCCGCGGTCTCTTCCCACCACGAACAGCACAATCAAGTGAACTCGTTCACTTCCGGGAATGCCGTATTCCACGCCCGGACGGCTCCGCCCGAATACGACACGAAAATCTCCTTTCCAGTCGATCACCGCGTGGGGCAGCGCAAAGTCGCCCGCCACAATGGTCTGGGCGGCAGCTTCGCGGTCTTCGATGGCCTCGAGGACACTCTCCAGTTCGATCCCTTCATCGTCCCAGTGCGCCGCACGGGCCATGGCGCGAATAGCCGTGAGCCGAGTCTTGGCAGACAACTCGACGACATGGATCGCATTTACAAGTTCCGTTAGCTCCACGTAGTGTTCCCCGACTACAGAAACCTGGATGGCTGATTGGTCCTCACTCAATTGTAGCATCAGGATGGGCCAGGCGCCTCCGAAGTAGGCCCCTTCTGCCGGAAGGGACCTTGCGTGCGTTGGAGGTTGCCGGCCCAGGTGGCCGCATGAGGTCCCGCTCGGCAAGCGGGACCTACACTCAACGCCCTCCAATGCACGCACACCGGCCTAGCGGTTCTCAGCCTGCGGCAGCGGCTTCTCTTGCCATCCGGTGGCATCGATGCGCTGGAATTCGCCTTGGATGTTGTCGCCTTCGTGGAACGATAGCCAACCGCGAAGACGCTTCGTTTGGCCGGGATCGCAGTCGGGGAATTTCGGGTCTGAATGAAAACACGGACACGGCGGGTTGGCCCACGGTCGGTGACACGGGGTCCACGCGGTAATGATCCACTTCTTTCCGTCGTCCGATCGACAGGCAGCATACGGCGTTTCCAACACCTTGTTGTCGTTCGACTGCGCAGCGAAGCCCTTGGCCTCCTTTGGCATCACACAGTTTTGGACTCGTAGATTCGTCAAACGGTCTTTCGTGCCGTTGGTGAGCCACATTTCCATTAGCACGGCCTTGCGCGTCGGCACGATCTTGGTGCCAAAGGTAATGCCGTTGGGCAGCGTACGCTGCATATCCAAAGTGCCATTGTCACGGCGGTTCCATTCTAGCTGCTCCATCTCGATGCCTTGCTTGGTCCAGACCGTGTGTATGTGGGTGTGAGCCAGATAGGTCAATCCGAGATTCGACCAGATCGCTTCGGGTACGTCGGCAACCACGTAGCTCGTCGGATCCCAGGGCGTGAACACGCTGACCTTGGTTTCCCGCTGAGGGTCGATCGCACCGTCCAAGAAACCAATGCGCGGATGCCGACCACCTGGATACGGCAACACGAGGATTGGATCGTCTTCAGCCCTGTCCGGTCGACCATCAGGGCGAATGTCGAAACGATCGAGCGCCGCTTTGACCTCGTCGGCTGACAGCCCGGTCGCCTCCGAGACCTCGGCGACCGAGAATTGGTGATACCAGACCATGTTGCGCAGCCAAAAACACAACTCAACATCACTGTCCGGTCGGCGCGCGTTAGACGCGGTGCTTGGTACGACTGATGGTTCGGCGGCCCAATCGCGGCTGACAACAGGTGCAACGAGCATCGAAAAAGGGCCAGCTACAACAAGGATGGGCCTCAGTCTTGCGGATCTGGAAATCATGGTACCCTCCACACTACCGCTATCGTGTTGATCTACACCAACCGAAACATCGCTGGACCGGCGGCCGTCGCGAAGAACCTGGCGTTCACATTTTGTTGAGGAAACTCCGTTTGGTAGGCGTCGCGCCAGGCGGCGAGGAAGTCGTCGACTCTGGTGCGATCAACCATTGCCCAAACGCTTCCGCCGAAGCCGGCGCCGAAGGCTGACGCAGCCACCGCTCCATGCCTGCGGGCCGCGGCGGCCAGATATACGGTTTCCGGAATCTGATTGCCCAAGAGTTGCTCGGCGGCTTGTTGGGATCGGTCGACGCATCGTCCGAATTCCTCCAGGTCGCCGTTCATCAGAGCATCGCCGGCAGCGGGGATGACCTGCTCGTTCTCCACGATGAAGTGTTCCAGGCGAGTCAGAAGTGCGCTGCTGTCGAATTCACCGGTTGCCGCCTTCGACACAACGTCCCTCAGCGAGTCCACTGCTCTGTCGCTACTGTGCAATACGGTCGCCAGGTGCGCATCATCGCGCCCCGTCTCACATCGCCACACGTTCGTTACCGCTGCGACCAGTCGAGATGCTCGGTTATACTTCTCGCACGCTTCTCCAGTCTTCTCCGCCGCTACTCCGCTGCTGGCAATGACAAATGTGTACCCGTCCGGTACCGGCAGCGTCTTTTCGAATCGAACCGGGCAGTACGCATATTGGCTTACATGGCCGGCTCGGGCGCAGAGGATGGCGGTGTGGTCTTCGCTGCCACCGAAAGTGCCCACACCGCGGTCGCCCTGCAATTCGCCATAGCTCTGGCCATTCTCGATCGTCGCCAGGTAGGCGGCTAGATTCAACGGTTCGTCGAGTTGGTCCGGATAGTTTGGATGGTGCCAGACGTCGTTCGCATGTGCCAAGGCGAAGAAGACGGCAATCATCAACGCGCTGGAACTGCTCATTCCGGCAGCCGGTGGCAAATCGCTGCAAAACGCGATATTCACCCCGCGGGCAATGCCTGGGAAGTTGCGGGCCATGCGCCGTGCGACGGTCATTGGGTAGTTGGACCAATCGCCTTGCGACGGCGTCAATTCCGCGTCCATAATGAAATGGATCGTCTGGTCGCACGCCGCGTCGGTCACAGTGATCTCCGAGTCATCGCGGTCCGAGGCGATTAAGCAGAAACCGCGTTCGGCCGTTGCGACCATGCTGCTTCCGCCGGCGTAGTCGGTGTGTTTGCCGAGTACTTCGATGCGGCCGGGCACATAGTACGCCCGTTTAACATCCGATGGCGCCGCGCCCGTCAATGCGATCGAACTACGGGCGAACAGGTCTGCTTTTGCCTCGGCCGAGGGCGAATCGAAGCCGTGAGCCATCAAGGACTGTGCAACCTGTTGGCGATCGGACAACTGCATAGCTTAAGACCACCTCTCGGTTTGAAAGCCATTTGGTAAGGGGTCAGGCGTACAGAATTCAGTTTTGCCGGCCAAGAGCCTCTCCAAGTGGTTAGCAGTAAGCCCGGCAAAATTGAATTCTGTACGCCTGCCCCCAACCCTACTCACAGGTCCACCTTCATCCCCGCCAGCTTGGCTTTGACCGGTGCAATGTCGCTACGGCTGGTCAAATCGAGCACTCCAACGTGCATGCGGGCGACATGGAACGGTTCGCCGAGCACGTCGACTACGTATTGGACGGCCGTCGGTAGTTCGTACTCGCCTCGTACCGAAGGTTCGATCGCACGGCACGCATCGAAGATCGACGGGCCAAGACGCCAGCAGTTCATGTTAACCCACAGCGGTCGAGGCATCGCGGCCAACGTTTCCTTGTCCGGCTTCTCGACGATTCGCCCCAGACAGCCGCTGTCGTCAACTTGGCCGATGGCGAATCGGGCCAATCGCTCCGGGTTGATATTGCTGCCCTGCATCAAGGCGTCCTTCTCGAACAAGGCCACCGCGGACCCTTCCTGCCCGCGCAGGGCATCGAGGACCTCAAGCGGATAATAGTTGTCCGAATTCAACATCAGGAAATAATCGTCGTCCGCGAACGCTTCGGCGGCCGCCACCGCGTCGGCCGTTCCGTTGGCTTCCTGTTGGATGGCAAATTCGATTTCCAGCCGCTGCGGCTGTATTTCGCGGCCATAGTAGTCCCGGATCTCCTGGTGCTCGGGACCGATGACCAGGCAAACGTGGCGGAATCCTGCATCCGCTAATGCGGAAAGCACGTAGTCCAAAAACGGGCGTTCGATGGGAATCATCGCCTTGACCCCCAAATCCGCCACAGCCGCTTGCTGATCGTCCAACGCGGCGTCCGTATCCTGACGGCGCATCCGGGTGCCTTTTCCTCGTGCGAGGATCACGGCTTTGTCAATCAAGTTGGTTGTCACGATGAAGCCTCCATACTTTGCGCTTTTTCCAGGATCATGGGGCGTGCTTCTTCCATAAAGTCCTTGACGTCGGCGTAGCGCATCGTACGGCCGGCGAAATCTCGACTCTCCAACGCACCCAAGAACCGCGATTGGAATTCGTCCATGTTTGATCCGTAAATGTGGTAGCTGTCGGCCATGTGGCAGTAGCGTCCCAATCTGATTTCGCTGCCGGTCAGTTCCGAGACCCTGGCGGCGATTCGCCCTTGAAGATGCACCAGCGCAAACATGTTCATGAACGCCGCCTTGTACGCGTCGTTGCTACGGAATCGTACGTTCATGCTCAGCAACGGCGTGCCCGAGTCCTCGATGATTCGGCACCAAAGGCTCTGCAGGCAGGCCGGGTCGTAGCAGTCGCTGTCTTCCCACACCTTCCAGGTGACTGCCTGTGCACGACGCGTGTAGCTGGTGTCGGCCAACTGCTGGCAGATGCTCTCGATCTGATCGATGGGCTCGTCGCGGGCAGGCACCGAATACGCGAACAGCCGCTGGTGGTACGTGTATTCCCAGCGAGTGTCGTCCGGGTCATCGGGATCACGCACGCAGTGGTCCTTGATGCCGTCGCAGACCTCCATCACATATTCCTGGAGATCCTCGAACCCGCCGGGAATATCGCGATGGATCATCGGCTCGGCCAGCGGATCGTCGACGGTGATGATCATCGTCGCGTCCTTGCTGGGCGGGTCATCCGGCTTGTCGTACTGAGTGCTGATATCGCAGCCTTGCTCGTACAGCCGAACCAGCGAGTTCTCCCAGGCTCGGGCAATACAATCGCCATCGACGGTCAGCACGGGGATACCGGCCATTTGTGCATCCTTTCTCTGGAGTTCTCCCTGATGCGGTATTTCTGCAGACGCAGCAGAATGGACAAGCGTATGCCCAGGACGGACTTGGCACGCCATCCTACGGATCCGGGCACGCGACTGCCCATCCCGTTCTGGGCAGTCATTGTGGGGATGGTCGCAGGCTTTGACAAGCCCCACCTCTGTGCGAGAGAGCGTCGCGGGATGCCCCGTCGGATGATCACGTCCAGAATCTCTTCCGGTCGCGAGGCGTGGATTGTGTGGCTTTGGACGAGGTCGTATCCGTCGGCTTGAGTCTCATCACGACTGTTTCGCCATGGGTAGACCGCGAAATCGCTACCTCGATCTCAACCTCGTTTTGGCCGATCGAAAGTCGGATTTGACCGCTCAATGGGTGCTCGGTTCCGGACAATGCAATCTTCGCCAGATTCTTGATGCGCGCGATAATCGCATCGAGCAGGCGAAGCGGTGGATTGTCACGCTCGACCAACTTCCCTTCGACCAGATACTGGAGGCGAATCCGGTCGACCAGCGGTTCGATGTGGATCTCCGTGGCCCGCAATTGTACGGCTTCGGTGATCATAAGCTGGACCAGCCGAACGATCGGCGCGCTGTCCGCGTCGGTCGCACCGCCGATGGGTTCCGTGCTCGTTTCGCAAAAGTCGATGGCAGTGTCCGTTAGTTCGGACAATATCGAGTTGGCTGTGTCGCCATTATCCAGGGGCGCAATTGTTGGTTTCGCACAGAAGGCGTGGCTTATGGAGGCTACATTCGCCACCATACTGCTCAGGATAGAGCCACCGGCAAACGCTTGGGGTCGCTTCTTCGCGAATCTCATGCCCCAGCCCGCGGGCGACTCTACGGGCTGGACGATCCGTTGCTGCTCGCCGCCCTTGTTAACGATTTCGTGGCCGTCAACGGCCACATACGCCGTGAAGCGAGAAAGCACGTGGGTTTCCAAAGATACGGAGATGACCTCCTTCATCAGCTCCTTGGCATTGCGTGCTCGACCGGCCGCATAGTCGTCCTCCAACTTCCGCACCCGAGCACGCCCCCACATGCTTTTGAGCATGTCCGCCGGAGCCGGTTGGCCGACAATCTCGTGTTGCCACGCCTTGTTCGACGCATCGGTCGCCCGTATGCGGAACCCAATCGATGCGTCACTGGACAAGTGGCGGCCGAAAACGGTTATGGGCCGATCCACATACAAGTCCGGAACGCGCGACGGCGCAACACTGTCGCCAATCCAATCTGAATTGACCGGCTCGATACGGACCTCGGTGAGAACCGGCTTGCCAATCAGTCGATGAATGCGGTCCATCGCCTCGTCCAAGCGATCTTCAGATTCGACCAACTCGCAGTTACCGCCGCCGAAGCCTGCCAATCGCCGCAGGAACCCGGCGTTCACCGCTCGATCGATGCCCACGGTGAAAATGCGAGGCGGCTCTGCACCTGCTTCGCGGGCCAGCCCGCGCAATACGGCGTCCTCGCCGGTCACCTGACCATCGGTGATGACGACCAGGATGCGTTCGAATCCATTCTCAGACAGTCGCGGCTCGCTGGCCGGTTCCTTCGGGGCTGGCGAGCTACTCGTATCGTTTGCAGGTTTCGAGAACAATCGCATCGCCGCGGTCAGCGCAGGTCCCATCTCTGTGCCGCCACGCGACTGGATGTTGGTCAGCCATTCGAGTGTTTTCCACCGCTGCCGGTTCGAGCCTGCGACGAATCCGCTTTTCTGCTCAGGCGGTCGCTCGATCGTGTTATCAAAAGCCAATACGGCGAATCGGTCCTGATCCAACAAGGTGTCGATCATGCGCCCAAGTGTCCTTCGCGCCGCCACCATTTTCCAGCCGGACATGCTGCCGGAGCGATCGAGCACAAAGACAACCTCTCGGGGGGCAGGCTTCTTCGCAACATCCACTGTGGGCGGCAGCAGCGTCAGGGCGAACACACCCGGATCGTCGTCTCGCGCAGGACTCGCCTTCAACGATGTCGTGACGAGACGGTCCGTAACAGGAAACCGCAAGACAAAGTCGCGATTCAAGCGTTCACCGGGATGCAGGCGGATGACCCACGGCGGACCACCCTCGGCAATTGTGCTGTGCAGACTGCTGCGTACGCGAGTTGTCCAGTCCTCGGCTCCCGCGGCGATGCCTGCGGGCTCAAGCTCCACCTCCAGGGAAAGCCGCACAGGATTTGGAAAACCCGGCAGGAGAACGGGCGGCGTCACGCGGGACGCGTCCGGCACCTGATCCGTGTCCGGCGCGACACCGTCCCCGACCGATGCGCCGTCGAGAGGGATCCCCGGTGTGTAGCGTGGAGCAACAACCAGAGGAAACCGGAAGGTGGCTTCGCCATCGGAAACCGGCAATGGCCCGATCAAAGTCAACTCGACGGTCGTTTCTTCTCCCGGAGGGATGTTACCGACGCGTAGGCTGAACACACCGCTGCGATCCTCTTCGGCGATCGCAGCGCGGTGGCCTTTTTCAATCGCTTGGGTGTACTCTTCGCGTGCTTCGCCGCGTTCCTTCAATTGGCCGTCGATCGTGCGGTCGGCCACACGCATCTGGAACCTCGTAACCGCCGCGCGGTCCGGCAGGGGAAAAACGTAGGTCGCCTCAAGCGGATCGTCCAGGGAGTTTTGAAATGTCTGACGCACGGTGGTCTGTGCGGTCAGGTCCGATACGCGCGTACGCACGTCCATCGCCACCAGCGGCAGTCGTCCGCGTTCCGTTTCCACCGCTCCGAAACCGGCATGTTCGTCGATTTCCGTGTCAAACGCTGTACCGTCAAGGCTGGCAACTGTTTGGTCCATTTTTCTTTCTCCTCATTGCTTGCATTCGTCTTCATCCCGGCCCACGTCAGCACAAGCACCATCGGGCCGCATTCCAGAAGCGGCCAGAGATTCGCGCAACATTGCCACCGCGGGCTGCAGCGCGGCAAGTGACCGTTCATCCACATGGCTCAACTCGACGCCTTCGATCACGAGGGACACGCCCTCGTCGATCGCCAGAACCACTGACTGCTTGGCTTCCAAGACGCGGGGGGCCGGCGGCGTTTCCCCACGAACGGCAGGCTCTGGCAACTGAAGCCAGAAGTCACGCGGACGTACCGCGGCCCCGTCCGATGCGCCGCCAGCCGGTTCGGACGGCAGCGATTCATCGTGAGCTGTCCGTTTCGATCCAGCGATCCGCGACTTGCCGGCCTGATCCAAGAAACCGGACGGCAGATTGGCCCAGCCGGCAAGCCGCTTGTCGTCCGCGCCCATCAGGGTGTTCTGCACTTCGACCAGCGGCATCCCTTGTGCCTGAAGTCGTTTTATAGAAACAAGTTGCAGCAAGTGCCGCCGCCCGTACAACGCGGTGCGGCCTCGCATCTCCAGCGGCCGATCCAATAGCCCCAGTGTGGTGTAGTATCGAATCGTTCGCACATCAGGAACGTCGCGGACACGGCGAGAACGTTGGCCTTTGTACGGCGCGACGTCCAAGGCCATTCCCGCCAGTTCCGATAGCTCGTCAATTCGCCATTTGTCTGCCATGTCATTATTATACACTGTTATATAACACTGTCAAATGCGTATTCTGGCTTTTCGCAAGTTGCCGCAGGACAGTCTCGGTCCGAGAATTCCTCTGGCCGAACCATCTGCGGCGCATCGGTGTCCGTTACGCGGCACCGTATCTGACGAAGGAGGAGATCATGACCGTTGCAGTTCCGAAAACCCGCGTTGGCGAGCCCCTTCGCCATCAGTCTCTTTCCGTATTCCCGCTTTTCACCGACTCGTACAGCGGAGTCGACTACCGACTGTCAGACGAAGCTCTGGCCGATGAATCGCTGGTCGTTGAGGAGATCAGTGAATCCGGATCGGTGCCGGAATTGCTGGTGGAAAACAAGGGGGAGACACGAGTACTGTTCATCGAGGGCGAAGAGTTGGTCGGTGCCAAGCAGAACAGAATCCTCAACACGTCGGTGCTGATCGCCGCCAAGAGCAAGGTCAAGATACCGGTGAGCTGTGTCGAACAAGGCCGCTGGGGGTACCGGTCCCAACGATTCCGCTCCAGCGGTTCTCATTCCCCTTCCAGAATCCGCTATGCTCTGAAGCGGTCAGTTTCCGGTTCGACGACGACTGGACGAGGACATCGATCGGACCAAGGAGAAGTCTGGGCCAACGTGCGCGCATGCCTTTCCTCTCATGCTGTGGCGTCGCCCACAAGTGCGATGTCGGAAGCGTTCCAGGCGATGGAAGACAGAACGTCCGACTACCGGAACGAGTTGAAATACGTCGAAGGCGCAACTGGCGTGGCTGTGGCCATAGGCAAACACGTGGTCGCCGTTGACTTGTTCGATAAGCCTTCGACGTGCCAGAAGGTCTGGGATCGATTGATATCCGGCTGCATCCTTGATGCTCTTGAAGTGGAATCGCAGCAGGATGAGGCGGATGCGGCCGATGTAGAACGGCTGGTCGATTCGGCGGAAGAAGCCAATTGGCAGCAGGTCCAAGCCGTGGGCGAAGGTGAAGAGTATCGGGCTGAATTCGCCGAGGATCACGCCTCGGCCCTGTCATTCGAAGACAATCTGGTCCACGCCAGCGTCCTCGCTGCGAATTGACGGCGGCCTCTCACGATCGTTGCGCACCAGTGCTATACTGGTCCCCATGACCAGCGATCCTGATATCCCAACGGCCCCTAGCAGCAACATCGAACTGAAAGCCCGCTTGGCATCACTGGATGAGGCTCGGGAGATTGCGCAACGACTGGCCACCGAGCGTTTTCCGGACCAGCATCAAGTCGACACGTATTTCCGCTGCAACCAAGGACGCCTGAAACTGCGAGAGATCAATGGCGAACGAGCGGAACTGATCTGGTACGACCGCCCGGACCAAACCGAGCCGAAGGCCAGCCGCTACTGTCTGGTTCCGGTAGAGGATCCCGCGGCGGTCAAGCAGTCCCTAGTCGCGGCTCTCGGCGTTCGCCAAGTTGTGGACAAACATCGTGAGATCCACTTGTACCACAACGTCCGAGTCCATTTGGATCGAGTCGCCGACCTGGGCGACTTTCTGGAGTTCGAGGCCGTATTGGGACCGGACGTCAACGCGGAAAAGGGCCATTCGCAAGTCCGATACCTGCGCGAACAATTCGGCATCGCCGACCATGATCTGCAGACGGGTTCCTATGCGGACATCGCTGCCGAACGTCTGGCACTTGCCGAACAGGCTGACGATAATAGTGGTACACCCTGAAAGTGTATCCCAACAATCGCGGGCGAGCAGAACATGTTCGACTTTCCCGAACCTCCGAGACGCAAGAACCTACGCTACCGCTGGCATGGCACGGTGGTCTCGGTAATCTTGCACGGGTGGCTGATCGTTGGGCTATTCATCCTCTCTTGTATCCCCTGGTGGTATGACGCATGGGCTGCGCGCGAAGCTCGGGCCATTCGTGTGGCCTATTCCACGGAGACGGAGAAGCCGGTAGATGCGGACGAGGAAAGCCCTCCGGTACGGATCGTGTCCGACCCGGCAGACGTAACTGGCGAAATGATCTGGCAGGGAATTGACGAGGCGGCCACGGAGTCTGAAGCATTAAGCGTTGAAGAGAATCTGAAGAGACTGGACCAGTTGACTGGTCGTCTCACGAGAGTCTCCAGCGAAGCTTCCATCGATGCGATGGCCAGTGCGTTTGGCGCACTTCTGGGTACGGACGGGCGTGCTGGATCTCCGCCCGACGAGCCATTGGCCGGAGAATTCAACCACGACACTGCCCAGTTTCATGACATTGTGAGGTATCCCAGGGCGGGAGGCGGCTGGCGTTACGTTGCGGTGTTGCAGGACGGCGAAGGCCGGATGGTCAGAGTTGAACTGAGCGAAGAAGAGGGGGAACCTGCGTATCAAGCGATGGAGCGTATCAAAGCCAATCCGCTTCTGAATAGTCTATATCGTAAAATGGCGACACCTGTATTCGACCAATTGCTCGCGGGCATGCGCGAAGTTGGAAAGGCGAAAAGACAGTTGGAGGGAATCGCCAAGAAGGCCGAACAAGCCCGCAATAAGACAGGTAGCGTGGAAGAGCGGGGCGGAGGGATGGGGATTCCTTACACGGAAAAGGCAACCGTTGAAAAGGTGCTGCACGGTGGCGAGAGTCTTCCCTGATTGCCCAGTTCCCCGCGTCTCTTGTTTCTGTAGGTTGGGCATTCCTGCCCGACCCCAAGCAGACAGGCTGGAATGCCCATCCCACTGACACCTTCAAATGACCTGCGGTGCCAGTTGGACAGCGCCACATTCGGCGAGAGCTTCGGCAAACAACAGAGCTAGGTAGCTTTTGCCCGGCATTCCGCTACGATAGTGGTGGTAAGCCGCTATTTCGAGGAAGGTCAATTCAAAGGGGGTAGGTAGATGAATGCCAATCGGCTGCGCGTTCGTGCGTCATCAGGTTCCTTTCTGTGGATTCTCCTGGTACCGATGCTCGTGTTCTGCGGGTGCGGTGGCCAAGATGCGGAAGAGAAGGCTTCGGAGAGTCCGGGCGTTTCGGCCAAACATGATGCGGAGGAGCAGTCTCCGACGGATCCTGCCGTCTCGACCGACGGGGATGCGAAAGAGCAGTCTCCGAAGAGTCCTGCCGTCTCGGGCGAGGCGACGAAACAATTGGGGGCCGCGGAATACGTGAACGAGGATGTCTCCTTCTTCGTTTCCGTGAATGATGTTCTGCCGAGGTGTAAACGGGTCTGGCAGAGCAATGCGGTCCAGAGTCTTCTCAAGCTGCCAGCGGTAAGCCAGATCGTGGCCCAGATGCTTGCAAGCCCCGAGTACCAAGACTACCGGGAATTCCTGGAACAGAACCCGATGGCGGTCGAGGGCTTGCCGATTCTTGAGGATGCCCTATCCCAGGAGATCTTCTTTTGCACCGACTCCGATCTGCCGCAGTTTCTGGATACGGTAGGCGGCATGGTCGGCTCGATGCAGTTGATGGCCATGCGACAAATGCACATGCGGTACCGGGGAGGTCCCGAGTTAAGTGATTTCGTCGACTTGGTTCTCGACAATCGCAGTGGCCTCAAGGTCCCTTCGTTGCTGATGGGCTATAAGCTCGACAAGCCCGAGGCGGCAGAGGCATTCCTCGATAAATGGCTTGCTGCAATCGGCGAAATTCCCTACGCCACCTTGGACAAGCGGACTATCGCGACGGCGGAGTTCAACGTCGTCGAATGGAAGGGCAGCAGCATCCCGCAAGACGAATTGTCGGAGATGATGGAGGATCTCCGCGACGAAGGAGTGAGTGCCGACAAGTGCCAACAACTGGTCGAGTTCCTGGGCAGCCTACGAATAACGATCGCCGTGGGCGTGCTCGATGACTACCTGATGGTTTCCATCGGCGATGGAACGCCGCTGCTATCCAAATGGGGGCAGGGACCGAGTCTGGCGCAGTCGAGCGAACTCGCTCCTCTTCGGGAACGCCTCAAACCGGGGCTGATATCGGTGAGCTACTCGTCGACGCAGCTTCAGGCCGTCTTCCTGCCGCGGAAGGAAGAGTTCCGTGAGCTTTTCGAAGGGCTGTCGCACATGATTCCGGACGAGGTGGAAACACGAACGGGCGTCGTGTCAGGATTGAGGACGAGGCTCCGGAAAGACGTCCTGGAGCTGTTGGACGAGATCGTATTTCCCGAGCCCTACGGCACGCTTTCCTTCTCCTTCGAAAACAAGGGGATCGAGACCTACACGTACGGACCGTCGCCGGAGCAGACGTCTGTCGACTCCTCCGGACCGCTAACGATTCTCGGCCACCGCGGCACGAAGCCCATCACTTTTCAGGCATCCAGAGCCTCGCAGAACCCAGGGCGTTATGAATTCGCCAAGAAGTGGATCGTCAGAGCTTATGGATATTTCGAGGACTTCATGGTGCCGCAGATGCCCGAACCGGTACGAGAGGACTTCGAGAATGTGATGAGGGTCGTCCACCCGTTCGTCTCCTCGCTTGACGAGACCACAAGGGAGTGCCTGATCCCGTCGGCCGGATCGCAGTCACTGGTCGTTATCGACGGGCAGGGGGCGCTTGAGCAAATGCCTCCAGGCGTGCCCGTCGAACTCAAACGGCCCATGCCCATTCCGCGCATCGGTGTGGCGCTGGAACTGAAGGACGCCACGAAGTTTGCCGAGGCGATGAAGCGGTACTACCAGGCGGCCGAAACGTTCTTGGCCGGTATCCGGGAAATCGAGGATATAGACCTGCCCCCCCAGATCAAGCTGTATCCGCCGGAAACCGCCGAAAAGGACGGTGGGGCCCTCTACTTCTACCGGATTCCGATTGATCTGGGGAACGATGTCTTCCCCTGCGCTTTGCTGGCCGAGAAGTTATTGATTCTATCGTCCTCCTCGGATTTGGCTGACGAGATGTCGAAGACCGTGCCGATGCCGACGTGCCCGATCACATCACCGGACCAGGCAGCGGGTTCCGTTGCTGTCGTGGACATCACGGCGCTGCTGCGATTGTTGAGAGGAGTCTCCGATTCGGTATTCGAACTGCTGCAGGAGGAAAATCCGCGTGGTGCTCGGGGAGGCCCCGATGCTACAATGATCACAATGATCGAAACGCACGTGGACGCAGTGCTTCGATCGCTTGGGGCACTGCGTAGTTATACCAGCACGACTCGCGTGGAGAACGGCCGGGTCGTCGAACACAGTTGGTTCCGAGTGGAGGATACTCCCGAGTGACCGTCGTCACGGTAGTCTTGGTCGTCATCCTCGGAGCGTGGATGGGCCTGCGAGGATACCACCGCGGCGCCTGGGCCATCGTCGTGGGCTGGATGCCGGTGATGCTGTTGATCACGACGGCTTGTCTAGCTGTCTTCTACCGGTGGACCGAATCCGGTTCCTTTAAGGCGAAGTTGAGCACGATCGCGGCAGCGGCTCTACTCCTGTTCATCGTCGGATCGGGGCTCTTCCGATCGCTGCGAAAACGCCGCGATCGGGGCCAGCAGAGCGAGCCGGTCGCCGAAACCTGGCTGAGCCGTACCAATCGCCTGGTCGGTGCGTTTCTGGGGCTGATTTGCTGCATGTATTCTTGCTTGGCGTTATCGTTGGTGAGCGGTAGCGTTGTGTTCCGCGTCACGATGAACCGCGAGCAGGAAAAGACCCTGACCGGTGCCGAACCGGACCCGCCCCCGAAATGGGTCGATAGCCTGAAGACGGTCAGCAACACACTGGCGGGCGTGGGCGATGCGGGACTGCTCCGGCACATACCCCGCGCCCGAGAATACAGCCGCGAGATCCGTGCCCTCGTCACGATTCTCAACTCCCCCGGAGAGAAGCTTAGAGGCGTCGGGGAAAAGAGGGATCTGCGGAGCTACGCGGAGATTCCCGAAGTGAAGGCCGCGCTGTTGGATAAGGAGTACAAAGCGCTGGTCCTTCGAGTCCAGGCGGGTGACCTGATGGCGTTGGATTCCATCGCCCGTAGCCCGCTCACTAAGGCATTGCTTGATTGCCCCGAGATCCGCGAACTGACCCGTTCGCTGAAACCTTCCGATCTGGTAAGAGACATGGAAGAGTTGTTCCCGCCGGAAGACGAAGGGGAAGCAGAGGAGGTTGAGGATGCCGCGTTCGACCAGGCCGCACTGCGCGAGAGTCGCCTCGTCGATGGCCGCCGTTGATCGGCGCGAGCATTCCGCTGACGCAACCGGTGCGAGTCTTGCGCGAATGCGTGCCCCGGTTTGCGTTCTCTTGGCATCGCTCGATGATCAACTGTCGTAGTGGGAATGCGACGCTAATCCCTCGAACGATGCTTGCTCTCAGAAGACCACGACTCCGCGAAGCAGCAATGTGTCGTTCAGCTTGAACTCTGTGGCGGTCGAAGCGAATTCCACCTCGCGGCCGAAGACGTACCCTACCTCCAGACGTGCGCCCGCACCGCCGTTCATCTTTCGCTCCCAACCGAACGTCAAACGCCAGTCCAGCATGTCAAGCGTCTCTTGTCCGCCGCCGGGAGCCCCGATCGCCCACGTGTTTCCGCCGAATCCTCCGGCCACGTATAGCCAGTTCTCGAATCCCATGCCCCAGGAAAGTCGTCGGCCGATCTTGGCCCTTGGAAAGACCAACTCGTAGTTCAAATCGTCGCGGGGCTTCCATATTAGGCCGGCGGCTGGAATCACTTTGTTGTTCAGGCGGTTCGTGTATATTACGCCCAATATCAATTCGAGCGTCTCGGGCACCCAGGCGTAGCGTGCGATGCCTCGTCCGGTGAGCCGAAATCCGTCGTCGCTTCCGTCCTCAAAATCGCTGTACCATCCCGGGGCAACCGACACCATGCCCTTCCAACGCTCGCTCACTGTGGGCATCCACAAAAAATCGAGGTACGTGGCGTACAACTGTGCTGGCAGGCGAGGAGAATTGGGGGCGTCCAGGAAGGACAATTGCAGTGTTGGCAACAGCACCAGCGGCGACTTCCTCGTGGGGGCCGGCAACGCAAACGCCGCGAACACCTCTATTTCCGTAATCCCAACGCCGCGGGATCCATCGCGAAAGACATGCGTGCCGGTCAAAGACAGTTTCTGAAAGAAGCCCGTTTTGTTCGCAGTCAGGTGTGGCCCAACGGACGGCAAGATCTCTTCCGGCGAACGGTATTCGGGTGGATCGCTCGCCAATCGGAATGGCGGGTCGATGTTGGACGTGTCAGTGGCCGTGGCAGGTTCCAGTTCGATCGCGGGCAGGCGTTGAATGATCTCTGGCGACTGGGCCCTTGCAGTTGGCGCAATCGCTATGGCTAGACACAGGCAAGTGGTGGCCAGAAGATAGTGGCGTGCGGCGGTGATGAGAGACACAGCGTTGTTCCCGAACGTGGGGCACGTTTCCAACGTGCCCATAATCCAAAAGGCACGTTGGCAACGTGCCCCACATCATCCAAACACGGCGAGCAGATTCTGCGAGCAAGACTCTAGAACGCGATACCGCCTCGCAGCATGATAGTGTCACTTAGCCTCTGGCTGGCGTTGGCAGCAACAACCACGATTTCCCGATCCCAGACGTAGCCAACCTCGAAGAAAACGCCACGTTGGCCAAGTCCGCCGGTTGTGGGAGGCCCGAGTTCGAGTCCGATCATGAGACGGAGATCGTTGATGTCCGTCAGCGACTCACTGTTGGCGCCCGGTCCAATTACGCCATCGTATCGCAGAGTCCACACGCCCCCGCCGTACTCTCCGGCCACGTACCACCACAGGTCCCAGTTGCCCAGAGTTGTCAGGTACGAGGCGAATTTTGGCTGTGGGAAGTAAATGTCGAACCGGGTTTGGTTGTTGGGAGTCCAGACGAGGCCGCCAGCGGGCAGAAGCTTGATATCCGCCCGGTTGATGTACTCCACGCCCGCCTTCAACGCGACGTTCGGCGTCATGTTGTACCGCAACAGCACCAAACCCATTGGGCGGAGGCTTTCAGTCCGCACGTGCTCGAAGTCAGTGAAAACGCCGATCCGGCCCGACGCTTCGACCCCGAATCGGGTTTGGGGGTCCGACTCCCAGCCGACATCCACAAATGCGCTGTATGCCTTGGAAGGGAAGAATCTGGCCGGTCCGGTCGTCACCCAAGGACCACTCCACAGATGCAATCCAAAACCTGGCGACAGAAACCACGGCTGTCCCGTCCAGAGGAAATTCGGCATTGCCAGCGTTGTTGTGAGGAACGTATCGTTGCTGCGAAAGTCGCGGCCGGATTCGCCGCTCAACCACTCATGGCTTACACGTGCGTGTTGAAACAGCTTCAAGGGACCGCCGTAAGCCGCCGCACCGCCCGGTTGACTTGGACCAAGTAGCCCCTGAGGAAACAGGACCGGTGGGCTCTGATAGCCAAAGCCTGGAGAGGGCTGTTGACCGGGATACGGTTGGGGATTCAACGCAGGCATGCCAGGCTGACTATACGAGAAAGGCTGGGTGAAGCCGGGCGTCGTCGTGCCGTACGGCGACGGCGCCCCAGGGCTCAACAGCGACGGCGGAGCGTACGGATCGAGTGCCGACGGCTGGGACGTCGAAGCAGCTCCGGGCGCGGAGTTCGAGGGAACGGGGTTCAGACTGGGGACGTCAGTCAGCGGCGCCGGGCCGGTAGTGCCTAAGCCCTGTTGCGCCCAAGCCAAATCGGACGTGGCCACAAGGGTAATCACAACAGCCAAGCTGCACAAGAATCTTCGCAGTTTTGCCGACACAGGCTCAAGCCATGAAGAAAAGAGTGACGATACGAATGGATTACGAAGGGGCTGGTAAATAGCAGGACGGCATGGGTCGGTCAATAGCGGTTTCTGCGGCGCGCGATGCTAGCGGCCGGAATTGCCACGGATTCCCGTGCGGTTGCTGGCTCCGTGTAATCCCATACCTGCGACCCATGCCCTGAACCGGCCAATCACGCTGGCCGCAGCGGTGGATATTGCGTATCCTGTCTTATGGGATTGTGAGGCCAGCCATCATCGACTTCGCGCCCACGGGCGGTCTGGCCTGGGGCGTGGCGAAGCGATCCCGATTTCTTTCACCACTTCGAGCGAAAGGAACCTTGCCATGAAGAAATGCCTTGTTTTTTGCGCGATTTCGGCCGTTATTGGGGCATCTGCGTCGACGCTGTTTACGACGGAATCTGTCGAGTCCGAGCTGTCGGCTCAGGACAAGCCTGCACTTCGATTCCAGGACGTGGTCAGCGACGAGTTCACGCCCGAGGAACGTGTGAACATCGCAGTCTACGACAAGGTGAATCGCAGTGTTGTCAATATCACAACCGTGTCTGCGCGAACCGACCTGTTCTTCTCGTTCGAAGCACCTCCGGAAGGCGCTGGTTCGGGATCCGTGCTGGACAACGACGGGCATATCTTGACGAACTACCACGTAATCGAGGGCGCGGACCAGATTTGGGCCACGTTGTCGAACAGCGAGACATACGAGGCCAATTTGGTCGGAGCCGATCCGATCTACGATATCGCCGTCCTTCGCGTCGACGCCCCGCGCGAGGCGCTGTACCCGGTCGAGTTTGGCAACTCGGCGACCCTGAAAGTCGGCCAGAAGGCTTTCGCGATCGGCAACCCGTTCGGCTTGGAGCGGACCATGACGGTGGGCATCATTTCGAGTCTGAATCGTTCCCTGCCCTCGCGAAGAACGGGCCGTATCATGAAATCGATCATTCAGATTGATGCCGCGCTGAATCGGGGCAACTCGGGCGGCCCATTGCTGGACAGTCGAGGGCGCGTGATTGGGATGAATACAGCAATTGCCAGCCGCACAGGCGAGAACACAGGAGTCGGGTTTGCCATTCCGGCCAACAATATCCAGCGGGTGGTGCCACAACTGATTCGAGACGGCCGCGTGATTCGACCGGACATCGGCATAACCCGCGTCCTGCCGACGGATCATGGACTGGTGATTGTGACCATGTCACGGGGCGGACCCGCCGAGCGAGCCGGTTTACGTGGCTTCCGCGTGATTCGCCAGCAGAAACGCCGCGGCCCATTCATCTACGAAGAACGTCGCATCGACCGCAGCTATGCCGACCTGATCATCGCCATCAACGGGCAGCGTGTGAAGACGGCGGATGACTTGCTCTCGACCATCGAACAGAAACGTCCCGGCGACGAGGTGGTCGTTACGGTGATACGGGAACAAAACGAAGTCAACGTGGGCGTTGTGCTCGGCGAAGGCGAATGAAAGGGGATCAGGCGCGAATCGCCGCAACGAAGAAACAGGGAGTCCTGCGTGGGAGGTATGCAACCGGCACGCGTCAAGATGCCTTCAGCTTCTCGACCTGAGCCTCCAACGCAGTGATTTCCTGCTCAAGCCGTTCGACTTCCCCCGGCTCGTCTTGTTGCTTCTTCGCCCCAGCCAACCGCTGGCGCAGTTTCTGAAGGCGTTGGCGTGCGGTTTCGAGCTTTTTCTTGATTCTCTTGTCCATGACGTCAATCGAGGTTGGACGAAGCACTAGAATGCGGACAACGCGTCCTTCACGGAGTCCTTGATCTCGAATAGCTGATTGAGGCGAGTGATCACGAACACTTCCTGGATCTCTGGCTTCAGGTTACACAGCCGCATCTGCCCCGTGCTCGTCTTCACTTTCTTGTCCAGGATGATCAGCTTATTCAGCGCTGCACTGGATAGGAACTCGACGTTCCCGAAATCGAGCAGCAGGGACTTGACCCCGTCACGATCCACCAGATTGAATAGTTCGTCGCTAAGCTCCTGGATAATGGCAGCGTCCAGGATCTTGTGATCCACAAACGAAACCACCGTCACACCTTGCGACTCGGACGTTTTGATTCGCCGATGAACCGTCATTGCAGCCGACCTCTACTTCTAAATGCGGCCATAACGCTGCCGTCAAACGAGCGATCGGGACCTGTTGTCCCAACTCCGGCAGCATTGAATCCCGCTGCGGTGCGCCTATCGCACCATTTGTGATGTATTGCTCCTTCCGGAGAGTAGCGGAGGAGGGACTCGAACCCCCGACACGCGGATTATGATTCCGCTGCTCTAACCAACTGAGCTACTCCGCCGTCACGCGCAAATCCGCGAATCACAGGGCAAATAGTCAATCAAGGTCATTGACCGACCACCTGTCAATTATGAATTATAGCGATACGGAAGTCGCTGCGGAAGTCGTGAGTTTGGCGGTATTTGGCTGCCAGAGGCACCTCGCCCGCAAGCGCGACCCGACTTGCAGCTTATTACCGATTTTGACGACGTTGGCACACGAGCGGGCGTACATTGTTGCATGGCCATATCAAGCGATCACAGCAGCGCAGCCGTCATGGGAACCGCATATGGCTTGGTTTCCGCCCTAGGCTACACGGCGGCGAACACCTGCCTGCGCGCCGTAGCGGACTGCGATCCGATCTGGGTGTCCGCGGTTAAATCGTTTCCTATTGTTGTCCTGGTGGGTCCCTGGCTGATCGCACAATATTCGCGTGGCGAGCGGATTCTGCCTCCGGCCAGAGTGCTGGGGGCACTGGTGCTGGCTTCGATTCTGGGTCAACTGGCCGGAAACGTGCTATTTCAATGGTCGCTGGGCGTGATCGGAATCGCGCTGGCCGTGCCGTTGACTTTGGGTACCATCATTCTCAGCGGCGCAATCCTGGGACGCGTTTTTCTGAACGAACCACTCACATCCAGAATCCTGCTTTCCGTGGTGACACTGATTGCCGCAATCAGCATCTTGTCGCTGGGCGCCGGCGAAGCGCATCAGTCCATCATCAGTGGCCAAACAGGGCTTGAGCGGCTCCCAAGTTGGCTTGTCTTGACAGCGGGCGTGGGCGCAGCAGCCCTGTCAGGAGCGGCCTATTCCGTGCTGGGCGTAGTGATTCGCTATGGTGTGACAGGTCGAGCGTCCATCACCACCACGATGGTTACCGTGGGGTTGGTCGGGACGTTGGTGCTGGGCGGATTAAGTCACTGGCGCATCGGTATTGACGGTATGCGGGGCACCGAACAGCAAGACTTGGCTATGATGCTTCTGGCTGGTGTGTTGAATGCATTTGCCTTCCTGACGTTGACCAAGGCCCTGCAACTGACCACCGTGGTCTACGTGAACGCGCTGAACGCCACGCAGGCCACGATGGCGGCAGTTGTGGGCATTGTCTTGTTCAGCGAGGCACCATCTGGGGAACTCACCTTAGGCGTGGTGTTGACAATCGTGGGGCTGGTTTTGATGAAGCAACGTCGAGTCGCGGAGTAGCCCCGAGGGCCAACGCTGTGAAGCGTTTTTCCCACGGAAGTGGCGGCTTATGATTGTAGCGGAATTCGTAAGAATTCACGGTCTCGGCGGCAAACGACTGAATTCTTGCGAATCCAGCTACAAGAACGCTTCACAGCGTTGCCCCCGGCCTTGGGGAGCGTAGAATAGTATTGACCATGTTGGGCATTTCCTCCATTTTTGCGTATCTCTTGGACGGCACCCAGGTTAGGGTGATTGGGTTTTGAGAAAAAATTCCGGTTCTGGGGCCAAGGTGGCCGCCGTTTCCGCGAAATACATGTTAAAGCGTTTGGCCTGAAAAGGCTTGGTTGGGGTGAAAGAGTTCGGGGCAGTACTTTTGTACAGAACATCAATAAATGGGAGGTCGGAACGATGTTGAAGAAAGGTTTGTTTGTTGGTGGTGGATTGTTGTTGTTGCTTGTCCTGCTCTTTGGTGGTCGCACTATGTGGAGCTACGTGGCGACTGTGGGCCAACAAGCCAAGGAGGCGGTGGCGGACAAGGTTCCGGTTGAGTTCCAGTTGGACCGGGCTCGAAACATGATCAAGGGCTTGGAGCCCGAAATCATAAACCACAAGCGTGACATCGCCCTCGAAGAAGGGAGAGTCGCTGACTTGGAAGACCAAATCGAACTGGACGAAGGGAAGCTCGCGAAGCGATGGAGCGACATCGAGCATATGCGAGACGACTTGTCGAAGGGCGAGACCACCTTCACGTACGCCAGCGGCACGTATACGGCCAAACAGGTCGAGGCGGACTTGGCCATCAAGTTCGATCATTACACGACCAGCGAATCCACCGTCGAGCAGAACCGCAAGGTGTTGGAGATTCGCAAGAAGACGCTGACGGCCGCTCAAGAGAAGCTTAAGGCGCTAATCGCGGCCAAGGGGAAGCTGGAACTCCAGGTGGAGGAATTGGAGGCGAAACTGAAGATGGTCGAGGTGGCGCAGACCGCCAGCGAACTGAACATCGACGATAGTCAGCTTGCCAAGACGAGGGATTTGCTCGACGAGATCGAAGCTCGCATCGACGTGGACGCGCGGCTGGTCAACGCGGACGATTTGGGCGTCGGCGAAATCCAGTTGCACGAGCCAGCCGAGAATGCGAGCATCCTTGAGCGGATTGCCGACTACCAGGCGAAGAAAGACCAGTCCGAGACTTTCGTGGACGTGAAGCCGGAAGAGTAAGACTGGACCATAGAGAAAGGGGTTCGGAAAAGGTCCGGGCCCCTTTTCGTGCTTGGTACGGAAGGCCGCTGTCATGTTCCAGAGCTGGCGACTGCAACTGCGCGAAGCGGAAGAAGCCTTCCGCGATGGTCGCTTGGACGAGGCCGGGCGGCTTCTTGAACAAGGCCAATTGCGGCGCTATTTGCCAGGCAAACGGCTGTCTGCAAGAGTGGCCGAGCAAATGGCGGAACGCGCCCGCCAACGCATGCTCAGTGGCGAATCATCGGCAGGCTGGCGTGATCTGGATGCGGCCTGTTCGCTGAGTGGCGGAGCGAGCGACGTGCTTTCGGTTCGAGCAGAGATTGTGAACCGCGTGCTGGCCGAGGCGGAGAGCATGATCGCGGCTGGCGAGCCGAACAACGCGGTTACGCGTCTGGAGTCGCTGGAGAAACGCGGCGTGGGCAACCAGCAGGTGCGGACACTGAAGGAGGTCGCCAGCCGGCTGCAATCGGCCCGAAAGCTGTGTATGCGTGGTAAGTTCACGGATGCCAAAGCACAACTGACCGCCGCGGCCGCACTGCGACCCGACCTGGAGTCAGTTGCGCAGCAGGTGGAGGTGTGCCGTAACAGCCAGCAGCGGAGTCGCCAGTTGGCCGAGCAACTCCATCAGGCGTTGTCCGCGGAGAGCTGGAGCGAAACGTTGGCATTGGCGGATGAGATGCTGGAAATCGCCCCGGAATCGCCGTTGGCCCTCGATGCCCGGCGGCGAGCTTGGATCGAGGTTGGCGCCACGGCGCCTCCTCTGGGCGACAAGGAGGCGGGGCAGACGTGGACGCTTGACGACACGGGTGATGGCGCGGAACAGCCGGAGAACGCCCGAGAGCAGGCAGCCGATGGCGAAGACGAGTCGCGTTTCGTGCTGTGGGTCGACGGTGTGGGTGGGTATTTGGTCTGCCTTGGGGGTGAAGTCACCATCGGGCAGGCTGTGCCGGGATCCAATGTGGAGGTGCCCATTCAAGGCGACCTGTCGCGCCAGCATGCACGTATTCGTCGGGACGACGGCTACTTGATTGAACCACTGCACCCCGTACGTGTCGATGGCAAAGACGTTCGGGAAACAACGCTTCTTTCGGACGGTGACGAGATAGAACTGGGCCAAGGCGTCCGGTTGCGATTCCGGCAGCCGCACGCACTGAGCGCCACCGCTCGATTGGAGCTAGTTTCGGGGCATCGAACCCAACCGTCGGCAGATGGGATCCTCCTAATGGCCGAATCCTGTGTGATGGGGCCAAAGTGGCAGAACCATGTGGTCTGCCGTGACTGGTCGAGCGACGTGGTGCTGTATCGTCGCGAGGGGGACCTCTATTGCCGAGCGATGGAGCCGATCGAAGTAGACGACCAGTATTGCGAAGGACAGGGAAAGGTTGAAACAAACTCACATGTCGCGGGAACCGATTTCTCCTTGAGCCTGGAAGATCTGGACAAATGTTGCCACAAACCGCTACTCTAAAGGATGGTCTGAGCGAAGGCGATACCAACGGCCAACCCCAACAGAAGGCAGGCGGTGCAATGAAGTTTGCCTACAAGACGGGCTCGCGCCCACTGGACGGATACACCATCAAACGCGGCGTTGGCAGCGGCGGGTTTGGGGAGGTCTACTTTGCCGTCACCGACGCTGGAAAAGAAGTCGCGTTGAAGCAGATTCAACGTAACTTGGACGTCGAGGTGCGCGGCGTCACTCATTGTCTCAATCTCAAGCACCTCAATCTGATCTCCCTATACGATCTGAAATACGACGAGGAAGACCAGGCATGGGTCGTCATGGAGTATGTCACGGGCGACAGCTTGAAGGACGTCATCGAGCGCAATCCCAACGGCCTCCCGCGCGAAGAAGTAGAACACTGGTTCCGCGGCATTGCCGCCGGAGTGATGCACCTGCACGACCAGGGGATCGTTCACCGCGACCTGAAGCCGGGAAACATATTTGACGACGATGGCGTCGTCAAAATCGGCGACTACGGTTTATCGAAGTTCATTTCGGCCAGTCGCCGCAGCGGCCAGACCGAAAGCGTCGGCACCTTTCAGTACATGGCGCCCGAGATCGGCAAAGGCGTCTACGGCAAGGGGATCGATGTTTACGCTTTGGGGATCATCCTTTACGAGTTGCTGACAGGCGAAGTGCCCTTCGACGGTGAAAGCAGTCAGGAAATCATCATGAAACACCTGACTGACGACCCCGATTTGAGCAACGTTCCGCAGCCATATCGAGACGTGATCCAACGCGCGCTGCGTAAAGACCCGGAGAAACGCTTTGACGGCGTCGGCGAGATGCTTGCCGCATTGGACGGGAAGGCCCCGCCGGAGGCGCCGCCCGACTTGGTGCTGGAGGCTCGGGTCGAGGAGGAAGAACCGATCTACATCGGCGATGATGATGACGACGAACCCGACATCATGTTCGGCCCGGTCAGGCACCGCGAAGTGGTAGACGCCGAAATGGTGCCGCCGGTGCGTCATGTCAGTAGCACGGTGCCGCGACCAAATACGCCTGTGGCGTACTCGCCTGCTCCAAGGCCCGCTCGCCGCAATGTGGCCCAAGCGCCGCGGCCCAAGAGGCACTTCAGCATCAGCACTCCGGCCAAAGTAGCCATTCTGCTGGCCATCGTAGTCCTGCTCACGTTCAATCCGGCGATGATTCCGTTCGCAGCGATCATCGCGGGCGTTTTCGTGCTGTACCTGGGCATACGCGGCCTGATCTGTTGCTGCAGTTCAAAACCGGCCACACCGACCGCCGTGGCGGCCTCCGGACCCCCGTCGGATGCCGTAGTTCGCGAAGCGATGCGCAAGAAACCGGTTGGCGAACGTGTGGCCGAGTTGAGCGGCTCGATGCTGATGGCCGCGGTGATCTCGGCTGTGCTTGTTCTCGTGTTCATGGTGCTGCACGGAGAAGCGCTGGACGGTTCGGTCGGAGGTTGGTCGCTGTATGCGTGGCTGGCTATTTCCGCGATTGCCGGCTCCTGGATCCTGCTCACACTGGGCAAGTTTTGGGAAGGAAGCGATGGCGACCATTTCCGCAGACGCTTTGTCATGCTGCTCGCCGGTCTGGCGATCGGTGGGGCAGCGTTTGGTGCAAGCCAGGTGTTGATGGTCAGTCCGTTGGACCAAGACCAGTTCACGGTGCACGCATTCTCCGATGATCCAATGGTAAGCGGTTGGTACGCGGCCGACGGGTCGCCACTGCTGCCTGCCTACTTGACATATTTCGCGTCGCTGTTCGTGGTCTTGCGTTGGTGGACGCAGACCGATCCGCTACGAAAGACTCGACTGAGCCTGTGGGCGACTGCGTTGTGCGTCTTGTGGGCTTGGATCGTGCACATGTTCTTCGAATTCCCACAGCCATCGGGATTCATGGTAGCTGCGGCCGTCGCGGTTGCCGTGCAAATGTCTTCGCCTTGGGTCAGTCCCAAGCAGCGAGTCGCAATAACACAGCCCGTTCGCGAGGCTTAGAACATAGGTGATAGCCATGACACAACTACTTCTCGTACTGGTGGTTGTCGCCGCATTAGCGGTCGCAGTTCGTATCGTACAGTCACGCAGCATGATCGGAGTGGCTCTGATCGGCGTTGTCGTCCTAGGGGCCATGGCCTGCGTGGCATGGCACTTCTCGGACGCTGTTCCTCCGATTGCCGCGGCCCATGCCGCCGGCGCGGACGAAGCGGACGACGAGTTGCCTGCGGTTGTGGTAGATGATGAAGAAGCTTCTGAGATATCGTCGGAAGTGGTAGTAACCCCAGCGAAGGAAACCGACGCGGATACCGTCGATATCGAAGTGGGCGTGCTCGATCCGCCTCCCCCACACTGGGTCGAATCCGAGGACGTTCTCACGGGCGAGACTCACTTGGTGGTTGTGACCACGGGACCGTGGGCAAAGGAATCGGATTGTCGCCGGTCCCTCGACGAGGAATTGGCCAAAGCCGTGGACGCATACATCGACAACCACCTCGGCAAAGTTTACGGCGACAGCTTCAAGGCTTCGACGTTCGTGAACTACGACCGCGAGTACATCGAGGACGAACTACGCGAGGAGGTTTACGCCGGAAAGAAAACCTATTCGTTCGGGCCTATGTACGAAATGTACGCCTTGCTGGAGTTTGACCCCGAGTTCCGAGAGGAATTGGATGGACGGTGCGACGAAATCGACGAACACTGGCGCCAACTGAAGGTGGCGGGGCGTCTGACGGGCACGGTACTGGCCGTCGGGTTCATTCTGGCACTGCTTGGGGTAATCTTCGGGTACTTCCGATTGGACACGGCAACGCGAGGATATTACACAGGCCGGTTGAAGTTAGCGTCCGCAGTGGTGATACTGACGCTTATTGTGGTCGGCGTTCTGTTGGCCAAGCACATTCTATGACGGCCGCCTGACCTTGCGTTCCTCTCCCTAGAGAAGAGAGACCGTTGGTGGGTCTCGAAAACCGATGCCCGATCCTTCACGTACGGACACGCTGCTGATCGAACGAATCCGCGATGGCGATTCTGACGCTTGGGGCGACTTGATCTCTCGCTATGAAGGTCGATTGCTCGCCTTTGTGGAAAGCCGGGTTGGGCGTCGGACGATTGCGGAAGACATCGTCCAAGAAGCTTTCGTCGGTTTTCTTAACAGCCTGCCCAATTACGACGGCAAACGGCCGCTGGAAAGCTACCTGTTTTCCATCTGCGCCTACAAGCTAACCGATCACCTGCGCCGCGAGGGCCGACGTCCCGCGCTGCCGTTCTCGGCCCGCGACGATTCCGAAGCTCAGTGGCAACTGCCCGCCTCGGAGCGAGGCGCCAGCAGCATCGCCCGCAGCGGCGAGCGCCGCGGCATCGAGGAGAAGGCCCTGGTTGAAGCGATCAGCCAACAAGTGGAACACTGGCGCAAACGGGGCGAGTGGACGAAGCTGAAATGCGTCGAGCTGTTATTCCTGTGCGGCTGGGCGAACAAGGACGTAGCAACCGAACTCGGACTGAGCGAACAGCAAGTAGCCAATTACAAGTTCGATTTCCTGGCCCGTCTCCGCAAAAACGTCCGCAAACAGGGACTCTCCGAAGACATCTTCCCGGAACTCTATCAAGACAGGTGACGGGTTGTCTGTAGCTGGAGTCGCCAGAATTCAGCCGCCTGCTTTACGGGTCTGACGTTACACCCCGAGGTCGGCGTGCGGTCTCATTTGTTGGCCGGTTTCGGCCACACGTGCTTTGGCTTGCCGTCAACCAAGATCACAAGACCGAGTTCCCTCATTTGCTTGTCGCCGATAGCGTCAACAAGTTCCCTCAAGAAGGCCACTCGCTTACTCTTGTCGACCATTTCCTGATGCGAATAGCGGGCGCAGATCTCACGGATCTCTGCGATTTCATCGTCGTTGATGATCAGGCCCCTTTCGGTGTCGTATATGTTGCCAAATTGAAAGCCGGTCACGTTGGCTTTGAGATGCTGAAGCTCTGAGTTGTGCTCTTCCGCGTATGCAGTCGATTCTCCTTCGGTCAACGTGTAGTAATCCAATGTCATTGGCTTCTCTGACGAAGAATCGGTGGCCGCAGAGAGGGCTGGTTCTTCTGGGTCGTCTATGTCCTGCCGAACAGGTGGTGGGTCGTTTTCCGGCGTTTCCTGTTGTGACTCCGTATTGCCGTCTGGAGCGTTTTGAGAGACGCCAGACTCCTGCTGCGAACCAGGTGTACAGCCTGCAAGGAGTAAGCAGACAAGTAGAGCAAGTGCGAGATAGCATCGTGTGGAGAGCATAGTGGGACCTCGAATTGTAGCGATCTTGACTGACAATCTAGTGCTGTCTGCAGACAACGTACCGCACATCCGCGGAGTCGTCGGCCACAATGCGCACGTTCGCATATGTGAGAACACTCCACCCGTTGTCTATCCGCACGTCGGTGGCAGGCTTCCCGTATTCCGATAGGACTGTGCGTCGTTCCATGTCTGGAACGGATAAGAAGACACGCACAGCCTCCCCCGCCGTCTCGCCAGTAGACATGTCTGTCATCCCTCTGCAGTCCAAAGTGCCAACAAGTCGAGGATCGAGAAGAACTCTGAGATCCGCGATTTCCATTTCCGCTGTTGCCTTCGGCCACTTACCAAACGCGTCGGAGGATATCGTCTGCCAGAAAGACAGGAAGTGTGTATGACCTTGACTATCAGGGAGTCGGAACTCTGCACCTGCTTCAGCCTCTGCCAGTTTCGCTTTGATCTTGTCGTTGCTTGGTGCGTACAATGACGCAAACGAGTAGTAGCGGCAAGCCAGGTTCTTGTCCTGACTCATGGCTTCATCTCCACTCCTTACCAGCCGTGCGATGAGTTGTTCGCGCTCTCCACCAGGAGACTCGCCCACTACATCAATTGCTCCAGTCTCTATCGGGCTGACAGCTTCTTCCTGCTCTTCCTGCACAGTATCCTCGGCGTGTCTTGCGCTCCCAGTCTTCGCTCGATCCATCTGAGTATGCATCTTTGGGGACGTCTGCTCGGCGCAACCAAGGAAAATGGCTATGCCAGTCAAAACGAAACTGCTGCTACGCATGGTTTTCTCCTTTGTGGGATTTGCGAGAAACTCGTACATCATTAGGAACTTGAAGGATAATCCCGGACGCGAGATGGGGATGACTCCAGTCTCGCAGACGGATGCCAACAGTTGGACTTGTCCCCTTTCTTCGTCTTCGTCCGCCGAGTCAACGTGTGGGAGCCACAAGGAGTCGGGCCCCCCAACTGCTGCTTTCTGAACTCGTTGGTACGTCCCATTTGAATTCGCAACTGAACGTCGCGTCGACGACAGGCGTAGACCATGATCCACCACGTATGTTGCGCTCTACGAGTCCCGGTCCGACCTCCATTGCGCCTACCCACTCGTAGACGTTACCTCCTACGCCATACAGTCCCCAGTCGTTCCGGCCGCTCCGCTCGACTGGGCAACTCGCAATGAAGCCATCGCTGTAGCCCTCCCATTGATCGAGATACCTATGAGTTTCGTAGTTCCCGTACCGAGGGGGCCACGCATTGCCCCAGCAGTATTCTCGACCGCCCCCGCAGGATGCAAATGTGGTCCACTCTTCGTCTGTGGGCAGACGAACCGTAAAGCCGCTCGGCAATTGCCCGGCTGCTTGTGCTTTGCCAGCAAGCCACTTGGCGAACATCGCGACATCGTGGAAGCTTACTTCGACGACGGGCTGTCTATCGGAATTCAGACTCACGTCCTTGTACGAGCCGCTGTCATGTTCTTCAACGTACTGCCGGTATTCCTCGTTGGTCAGCTCATATTTCCCTACCCAGCACTCGATTTCAGCAATCCAAACGAATTCCATCTTGACCGCCGGGCCAACGTTCAAGGCTAGGTCTTCTTTCGGGGCAACAAGAGGGGAAGTGGTGTCAACAGTCATCTCCCCTACCGTGATGTTGATCTCGCCTGCTTGTTTCGGCTGATCGGATCCAATTTGGTCCGTTGGCTCTGCGCGGGTGACGTCGTTCTCTCGCGCTTGTTTGGGCTCATCGGACGATTGCGTGTCGAGCGCAGTCGGAGGCGTCGCACCAGGCTCGCGTTTCCAATTCAGCAGGACGAACATCAGGCTGCCGACCAGAAGAGCGCTCGCGACCGCCCCGACGGCAACCCCCGACAGCCAAGACGCAGTGAACCATGCCGGTTGACGATTGGCAGTTCTCGCGCCACGTGCCGTCGGTTGGGAGGCGGATGTCAGATCCGTCGGAGGAATAGTCTGGGACCCGGCCGCCGGTGCAGCGACGCGGAGAACCTGTCCGCAATTCGGGCAGCTGATGCGTTTGCCAGCGAGTTCGTCTTTCAGGCGAAAACGTCCCTCGCAACCTGGGGTCTGACAACGAACGCTAATCGTCATGGGAATCACTCCAGTGAAAGGCCGACATTCGTCGAGAGGTATCAATTCGCCTTCTGACTCAGAGAACGACGAATGAACTGATCCCGAAAATGATCAGCCCAAGTCCGACGAGCATGCAGGTGACCCCTATGACCTTGGCCGGCACGCCAGTGACATTCCCCTTGTTGGTCAGCGGCAATCCTGTGCTTGTGAAGCCCTTGCAGCCCAGGCCGATTGCCAGGATGCCCAACAGGACCGCAAACATTTGTCCTGTGATGATCAGCATGATTTGCTCCTTTCGTGTCGTGATTGTCAGAATTCGGGAGTCTCTACCGCACGATCAGCGATCGAGCGTAACACACATCCGGCCGTCCTCTCTCGTCGCATCCCGAATGGACCGTTCGTCAAATTAACACCGAGTCAGCGGGTGATGTCGTTGTGACCTACAAGGGATCTGAGCAATTGGCTCTCCGACCCGCCAGCATTCGCGGACGAATTTGTCATTTCTACGGACGAGACGCGAAGTACCGTTTGCTCACACCCATCTTCGAGGGGTAGAATGACGGGCGTTGCGATGGTCACCGGTGAGAAACTCGCGAAAGGAGCGGACGCAGATGACTGATAAGGGCCCCGTTACCCACTGGATGGACGAACTAAAAGCAGGTGACGAGATTGCCGCACAGGAACTCTGGCAACGTTACTTCGTACGTCTGGTAGGCTTCTGTCGCATGAGATTCGAGGGCCATCCTCGGCGCGCCGATGGAACCTAGCACTGCCCGTGATTGCTCCCACCAAACAGCCAGCCGGACAACGCGAGTGGCACGTCAACAGCATCGGTATGACGATGCTCAAGATCCCAGCCGGCAGTTTCACGCGAAGGTTGGTGGAAGACCCAGATGCCACGGACCAGGGAGTCACGCTCACGCGGTCGTTCCTGCTCAGCGATCGCGAAGTGTCCGTGAGTTGGTTCCAAGAGTTTGTCGATGATCCCGAGTGCCCGGCAAGGGACAAACCGGACAATTGGCAGGGGGTGCAGGATTGGGTGATCGACCCAGTCAATCCCTCCGCTGGTCATCCTGCCGAGGAGGTCGCCTGGTACGATGCCGTGCTATTCTGCAACTGGCTCAGCCGCGAGGAGGACCTGCAGCCATACTATGAACGGACCGGCGAAAAGGAGAAATTCAGTGAATACCGAGAAGCTGACGCATGGCGTGAGGTCGCCGACGCAAACGGCTACCGCCTTCCCACGGAAGCCGAGTGGGAATACGCCTGCCGCGCCACCACGACTACCGTGTACGCATTCGGTAGCGACGTGTCTTTGCTCGACGAGTATGCCGTCTATCGCGACGATGGCACGGAACTCTGTGCCAGCAAGATGCCTAACGGCTGGGGCTTGTTCGACATGCACGGCAATGTTGCAGAGTGGTGTCAGGATTGGTGGGACGTTTACTCTAAACGCGAGAAGAAGGTCACAGACCCCCCCGGGCCTCGGGATGGAAATTACCGTGTGGTACGTTCCGGCTCGTATTCTTCTGTTGCGTCCGAATCCCGTTCGGACGTCCGCGACTGCAACGCGCCAACCGAAGACCGTAACCGTTTGGGTTTCCGCGTGGCGAGAACTTGCCCCTGAGAATCCGTGCTCCTTCACGCCTTATTCGCCATCAAAGGCAGCATGCGGGACCGGAGACTTTGCTCGATTGGGTGTGCCATTCGTTCAGAATCGGTTCGCGTCATGCGTGCCAACTCCATTGCGAGATCGAGTTCATCTACTGAGCCGGGCCATGTTGGGCGTGGCTTTGTTCGGCCGCGACGGGAGTCGCGGGGGCCGGCGTCGACACGGTGACCGGTTCTGGTGCCGTGGCCACAGGCGGGTGGCGCCGGATCAAGCGAAGCAGCCAGCCGGCTAGATCGTCCATCAGGCTGTAGACGACCGGTACGACGACCAGGGTGAGAAACGTCGATGTTAGCATGCCTCCCACGATGGCGATGCCCATGGGCGATCGGGTTTCGGCTCCGCTGCCCAGCCCCATGGCGACGGGGATCATGCCTGCAACGGTGGAGAAGGCCGTCATCAGGATTGGTCGCAGACGTACGGGACCGGCCCGAAGCTGTGCCTCTTGTCGTGCCATCCCGCGACGGCGGAGAAGGTTTGTGTAGTCCACCAGCAGAATCGCGTTTTTGGTCACCAGGCCCATTAGCATGATCATGCCGATCATCGAGAAGATGTTCAGCGTTTTGCCGGCCACAAACAACAGGCCCAAGGCCCCGGCAACAGACAGCGGCAAGGAGAGCATGACTGTGAACGGATGCACGAGACTCTCGAACTGGGCGGCCAGGACCATGTAGATCAGCACTACGGCCAGTACCATACTGAAGCCGATGCTGGCGAACGACTCGGCCATCAAATCGCCGGCACCGGTGAAGGTTGACGTGACACCCTCGGGCAAGCCGATTTCGCTTTCAATTTGGCGGATATCGTCGAGTGCCTCAGCGAGTGGTTTCGTGTCCTTCAAGTTGGCCATCACCGTGACCTGACGCGTGCGGTCTTGGCGGTCGATTTGCACTGGGCCGGTGCCCTCGTCTACCTGGACCAGATTCCTGAGTGCCACGAACTTGCCGCTTCGCGTTCGTACCGGTACGGAGAGCACATCGCCGGAGTGCTGCCGTTGGGCTTCCACCAACCTGACGCGTACGTCGTAGGTTTCGCCGTCTTCCTCGAAAGTCGACACCTTCTGGCCGCCGATCAGCGAGCGGATGGCGTTGCCCAGGTCGCTGACGGTGACCCCCAAATCCGCGGCCTTGTCGCGATCGATCGTCACTCTGGCTTCGGGCTTGCCTGCGTTGTGGGTCGAATTGATGTCGACAATGCCTTCGATTTCGCCCATGCGCTCGGCGACAGCGTTTGAGACTTCGACCAGTTCGTCCAGATCTGGCCCTCGGACGTTGTACTGGACCGGCGCGGCGCGGAATCCTCCGCCGGATACACGTGGAACCTCCTCCACGCTAATCTTCAAATGCGTGAGACCAGACAGCCGATTGCGAGCCATCTGCATGATTCCTTGCTGCGATGCATCGCGATTCGCTTTGGGAGCCAAACGCGTGAGAATCGTAGCGACGTTGACGCGTCCCTCCATCCCTGCACCGACGGTTGTGAACGTTTCGCGGACACCGGGCAATGATCGCACGCGGCGTTCGATTTCGGCCAGCACTTCGTCCGTGGCTTCGATCGAACTGCCGATGGGAGTCTCCACATGAATGTTGAACTGGTCTTCGTCCTGAGACGGCACGAATTCCTTGCCCAAGAACGGCGTAATCGCCAACCCGCCGACAAAAGCGGTCGCAGCCCCAAGTATGACGATGACGCGGTGGTTCAACGCAAAACGCAGGACCCCTCGGTACGCGGATTCCAGCGAGCAGAACAGTCGTTCGAGCACGCGGAATACGCGTCCATGCTGCGTCTGGACTTTCAGGACCCGCGAACAGAGCATGGGCGAGAGGGTTACCGCGATGAATGTGGAGACGCCCACGGCGAAAGCCACCGTCAAGCCAAACTCGAAGAAGAAACGCCCCACAAGGCCCGTCATGAAGGCCACAGGGACGAACACGGCCCCGATCGCCAGGGACGTGGCGATGACGGCAAAGCCGATCTCGGCAATGGCCACGCGAGCCGCCTCCATTCGCGGCTTCCCTTCTTCCATGTGTCGGTACGAGTTCTCCAGCACGACGATCGTATCGTCGATAATCATGCCGACGGATATGGTCAACGCCAGCATCGACATCATGTTCAGCGTAAAGCCCATCAATGCCATGAACGTGATTGTCGAGATCACCGTAGTGGGAATCGTAATGGCGGCAATAAACGAGCCGCGAAAGCTGCGCAGAAAGAACACGATGATAACCACGGCCAGAATGCCGCCACGCAGCAATTCCTTGCGAGCTTCATCGAAGCTCTCCTGCACGTACCGCGACAGGTCCTGGGCGATCGTCAGCCGGTAATCCTCCGGGAGGCTCTGCCGCACTTGGTCGATCCGTTCCTTGACGGTGTTGGCAACAGCCAGCGTGTTGGACCCCGATTGTCGCCGGATTAGCAGCGACACAGCCCGCCTTCCATTCAGTCTGGCGAGGCTCCGGTAGTCCTCCAGGCCATCCCCGACCCATGCCACGTCCGACAGCCGGATTGGGGTCCGGCCTCGCATGGCGATGATCAGATCCTCGAAATCCTCGACGCGTTCGATCTTGCCCTTGGTCTTGACGATGATTTCCCGCTGATCGGTTTCGACGCGTCCGCCGGGCGGTTCCAGATTCTCTTCCCTCAGGCGGTCGATGACATCCCCCGCCGTCATGTAGCGTGCACGTAGATCATCGGCCCGCAGCCAGATGCGGATTTCGCGTTCCCGGTCGCCAACCAGACGAACGTTGCCCACGCCCGCCACGCCTTCGATGCGAGGTTTGACCACATCGTCGGCATAGCGCGATAGTTCGCCAATCGATACGGGACCGGACAGAACGGCAGAGATAATCGGTGACGAGTCGGGATCGAATTTCTCGATGATCGGCGGGTCGATTTCCAGGGGCAAGTCGCCGCGAATCGATGCCACCTTGTCACGCACGTCCTGGCTGACTACATCGATATCTTCTTCCAACTCGAATTCGATGAAGATCTGTCCCAGACCTTCGGTGCTTTCGGAACGCAGCGTTTTGATGCCGCTGATGGTATTGACAGCTTCCTCGATCACGTCCGTGACCTCGGTCTCCACCGTTTCCGGATCGGCCCCTTCGTATGGCACCGTTACGGTGACGATCGGGAAATCGACATCCGGAAATAGATTCACGCCCATCCGGCTGTACGATGCCAACCCGAAGACGACCAGCGACAGGATCATCATGGACGCAAGCACGGGGCGAGCGATGGAGGTTTCGGAGATCTTCACTGCGTCTGCTCCTTCACCCGCACCGACAATCCGTCTGCTAACAACGCCGTCCTGGTCGACGCAATCAACTCGCCTTCGGCCAAACCGTCAACGATTTCGCACGCGTCGTCGGCCATGATTCCTAGCTGGACAGATCGACGTTCGACGTGGCCTTCGTCGTGGTACACAAACACGGCGGGTTGCCCTTCTGGAAAGGTGAGTGCTGTGCGGGGAACCACCAACGCATCGTTGGCCGACGTGATCGGGAGCGTCACCCGCGCAAGGCCCCCTGGTTTGAACAATCCCTGTCGATTGTCGATGCCGATCCGCACTCGAAACGTGCGCGTCTCCGGGTCGACACGACCGTTGATCAACTCGACCTTTCCATAAACGATGTCTCGACTTCTGGGTAGTCGCACGTCTGCCGCGGCATCCAGCTTGACGATGTCCAGATACCGCTCGGGAACGTCGATTTCGGCGAATAGCATGCGAGGATCGACAATTGTCATGATTTCGACCCGGGGCATCGCCGTTACACGGTCGCCGACGCCAACGTACCGATCGGTAATCACCGCGGGATAAGGACTCCGGATAGTGGCCTTCTCCAGGTCACGTTGCCGACGCTTGATCTCGATATCGGCCGCATCGATTTCTGCCTGAGCGACGGCGCGTTGTTCCTTGGTTGGGCCGGCCTTTGTCATTTCCAGAACGGCTCTGGTCTGGGCAACCACCGCAGCCGCTTGCCGCGCTGCCGCCTTGGCCTCGTCGTGGGCCCCATCCGTCGTCGCCCCCGTTGTCAGCAAACGCTCGTTGCGGCGCAACTCGGCCTCCGCCAACTCTAACCCCGCATTCGCCTCATCAACTTGCGCCTGGAGTTGTTTGAGCCTCTCATCGCGTTTTCCCGATTCCACCAGGTCAAGCAGCCGGTTCTGCAGGAGCGTCTTGCGAGCTATAGCTTGGTTAAGCGCCAACTCGAAATCGTCGGGCTTCAGGCCGACCAGAACGTCCCCTTCATCGACCCACGAGCCAATGTCCAGACCCAGTGCGGCTGACTTCTGTCGTCCGTCTTCCTCGTATGTTACCACGCGGTCCGAATCGGGCAGTGTCTCGATAACGCCGTCAACCTCGGACACGATCGTTGCCGAGCGCACAGGCAATAAAGTGCCCACGGTTTCGAGAGTGGCTGCGATCTGCGAGCGACTGACAGGGGTCGCTTCAATCTCGACGCGATCGTCAATATCCGTGACCACGTCGTTCGTTGCGCTCGTGCCGGAACACCCCCCAGCAAGAATGCTCGACAGCATCAGAGCCCAAATGCCCCCCCAATCACGTCTCATTCTTGGTCTCCTTCCGAGACTGGCTCGGCTACGATGCCGCGGAGAAAAATCTCGGTTGCAGTGGCCACCAACTCGGTGACCGGTCGGTCGAACTTGGCATAGGCGGCGTGGACGGCGCTTCCGTACAGCGTGCTGCCGAGTGCAAGGACGGTCTGACGCGAATCCAGCGGGCGGATTTCGTTGCGCTCGATGCCTTCCTCGATGATCGAACTGAAGTTGCGGATCATTTCCTCATGCCGCTCCAAATGCGATTCCGGAGCCTTGCCGTGAAACTCCGCGCGATCCAGCACAAAGATCTCCAAGTACTCGGGGTTTCCCTCAAAGAACTCCCCGTACGCATGGCATGTGGCGCGGAGTTTGTCCAAGGCCCTCTGTTCGCCCGCCGCCGCACGTCCGAGATGAAGGTCCAGTTTGTCCAGCACCCAATAGACGGTGGCCCAGAACAACTCCTGCTTGTCGCCGAAGTAGCGGTACACCGTACCTTTGCCAACATTGGCTCGGTCGGCGATTTCCTGAACATCCGTCCCGCGAAAGCCATCCCGCGCGAAGACGCGAACTGCCTCGCGCACGATAGCGTCCTCCTTGGCGGCATTGGGTCTGGCTGGGGGGCGTGGTGTCATTCTTCGGCCGGATTCGAGAAGTACTTCGCGATTGCGGACGGACGCGTCCGTCCGCTCTAATCTACAGTTCGATGACATCCCTGACAATCCCCACAATCGGGTATGGCCTCGCTTTTCGTTGGCCCTTTCCGTTGCGAATGAACGCCGTTCAGATAAACTGGACGGTTTCAGTTCGGTAGAGCGCGGCCTGCCTGTTTGCCGCGTTTTTCCGTGGCACGATCAGCACTGCCAACAAGTAGGCAGTGCCACGCAGCGCTTTGGCTGGGGCTCGATGTGCCCGAACGGCCAAACCAAGGAATCGTTGATGTCGAAACGCACTCGCCGCCAGTTCCTCGAAGACTCCATGCTGGCTGCCGCATCGGCGGTGACGGCTGGCTCGGCGTCGGAACTGCTTGGCGCGGAATTACCTCAGAGTTCCAGTGCCATCGACAAGCTGGGCGTGGCCGTGGTCGGCGTGCGGGGTCGAGGCAGCACTCACATCGGAGCGTTTGCGGGGCGCAAAGACACCGAGGTGCTCTACGTTTGTGACGTCGATAACGATGTGGGCCAGCGGCGGGTGAAGGAAACCGCTAAACGTCAGGGCCGCGCACCGAAGTTCGAAGTTGATATCCGCAGAGTGTTGGAGGACGCTCGCGTGGATATCGTGAGCATCGCCACGCCCAACCACTGGCATGCGCTTGGAGCCATCTGGGCGATGCAAGCGGGCAAAGATGTGTACCTGGAAAAGCCGGTCAGCCACAACGTCAGCGAAGGTCGTCGCATTGTCGAGACGGCGCGCAGGTACCATCGCATTTGCCAGGCGGGGACCCAATGTCGGTCCAACGCCGGCATGATTGCCGCGATCCAATACGTCCGCGAAGGCAACCTTGGCCGGGTCAATGTCGCCCGTGGGTTGTGTTACAAACGCCGCCACGCCGCGGGGACTCTGGGTGTTTATGAGCCACCTCCCAACATCGACTACGACTTGTGGCTCGGCCCGGCGCCGATGTCGCCCGTGACCCGGTCGCGATTTCACTACGATTGGCACTGGCAGTGGCCCTACGGCAACGGCACGCTGGGCAACCAAGGCGTACACCAGATGGACCTGGCTCGATGGGGCCTGGGAGTGAGCGAGTTGAGCCGTGGAGTAATCAGTTACGGTCATCGTTTTGGAAACGCCGCAGGCCACGACACGACAAGCACACAGACGGTGATTCACAATTATGGGGACGCGTCTCTGGTATTCGAAGTGCGCGGGCGGAAGAGCCGCCGCCACAAGGGCGTGAAGATCGGCGTCATCTTCGAAGCCAACGACGGCTATCTGGTGATCGCCAGCTACACCAAGGGCGCCGCTTTCGACCGGGAAGGCAACAAAGTGAGAGAGTTCGGCGGCGGCGGCAATCACTTTGACAACTTCCTGCGCGCCGTACGCAACCGGAGCATCCTCGGTCTGAACGCCGACATCGAAGAAGGCCATCTATCCAGCGCCCTCTGCCACATGGGAAACGTGTCGTACCGTCTGGGTGGTCCAGTGTGCGCCGGCGAGATGAGGGAGCGCCTGTCGAGTCTGCAAACCGCAGAAGACGCGCAGGCAACGTTCGAGCGCACGTTGAGCCACTTGAAGGAGAATGGAGCCGACGAGCGCACACTTGAGTTCAGCGCAGGTCCCTTCTTGGCGTTTGACCCCGGCCGAGAGGTCTTTCTTGCCAGCGACGAGGCCAACCGAATGCTCACGCGCGAATATCGCCAGCCGTTTGTGGTCGATCGAGCATGAAGCGTTGTGGGTAGATGAATTCTTCCGAATCCAGCTACCTGTCAGTCGAGGTTTGACAAGGCGCTAGTGCCGATAGATCGGTAGATGGCGATAGTAAACTTCGAGCAGGTAGGTGGAAAGGCACGTGGCATAGAGTCGGCCGCCGATGTGGCCCCAGCGATCACCTGCCGGGCTCCAACTGCCTCGTTCCCTCCCCTGCTTCACCTGCCGCTCTGGGACAACCTCGCGCATGACTTCGTTCCAGCGGTCCCAGTCTTCACCGCCCATGTGGTGCAAGACTTGCGTTGCGTAGTACCAATAGTACACGTCTTCGTGCTCGTCGTAGTCGATCGGGTTCTCCAACAGGAAGTCCACGCCCTTTCGCAAGCGAATATCGTCGCGGTCCCATCCTTGATATTGTCGGCAGAGTAACGCTTCCGCTGTCATCGTCGGCACTGGTTTCAGCTTCGGCTCCTCGCCAATCTTGTACGAGTAAAAGGTCCCGTCCGTGGTCACCCGGTCCAGGAACCTGCCCACGCCATCCAGTGTAGGGCTCTGTACACTCAACTCTGCCATTTGGCCACTTCGCAGTGCCATCACGAACCAGCCGGTCACGGATGTGTCACTGTCCCTTTGTGGATTGTAGCGCCATCCTCCCAGCGTGGGACACTGCACTCGTGACGCGTAATCCAATGCCAACTGCGCCGGCTTGCGGTATTTCGGATCCTTCGACATGCCGTACAGTTCGCAAAGCGCGATCGTTGCCTGCGCCTGAGAGTACAGATGCTGATTGTGTGGCCCTTGGCGCCAACAATTCCCCTCCCTATCCTGCAGTCGAACCAGCGCGTCCACGCCCCGTTGGACGACTCGCTTGTGCTTCCCAGTCTTGTGCGTGTTGCCGGCACCCTGAAAAGCCAACAACGCCATCGCCGTTGCCGCCAATTGGTTCTCCATTCCGGCTGGAGCCCCATCGGTGAAAGGGCCTGTCAGGCTCCACAACCCCGTGCGCAAGTCTTGCTGCTTGGCGAGCCACTCCAGGGCCGACTGCACTGCCGCTTCCGTCTTCGCGGTTCCGCCATAGGCGGCCAGCAGGGCTTCTTTGGCGCCTTTCTCGCGGCCAGTCAGGGCGATGCCGATCGAAGGAGCCTCAATGTCGCTGCTCGACGTGTTTGCCAGGACCGAAAAGTCCAACTGCGGGGGCGCCGCGAGGGGATCGTTAGCGAACGTGAGATCCTTCGAGAATACCGGATCCGCAATCTCCACCTTCGGTATCTCCAACTCGGCCATCTGCAGCAAATCTTCCTCCAATTGCTCGCCCAGGTCTTCGGCGTATACCGCCTCGATGTACAGTTGCTTGTCGCGATCCGCGGTGAAATACAGCAGACCCAGCACGATCAGAATCGACATGTGCACGACTGCACTGACCAGCCAGGGCGGCGCCGAACGGATCGCCTTCTCCGATGTTTGGATCTCTTCCTCTTCATCGTCTTTGTCACGTACACGAAGCGAAGACGATGCACTTGCCGACACAGCACTGGGACTTGCCGCAGCGCGCGATCGCCGTGCGACGGGCGCACCCGCACGAGGCTCGGCGCTGCGAGTCACGGGAACAGGCCGAGCCATGGCAGGAGTTTGCCTCTTCTGGCCGTCCCCACCCGGTGTGACTGGTATTGGTCGAGCGGGTCGTGATGGATTTGCAGACGGCTCGGAGGGGGATGGCCGGTCTGGTTCCATAGTGGACATTGCAGACATGCCCCTTCTTGCGGATCGTGTATCAGCACGAACGAACGTTATTGGCAGAATTGAAACAATACAGCGTCAAGCGTCGCTCGCCTCCAACCTGAGTCTAGCAGCCTGTCTTGGCAGCGCCAAGCAAAGAAGTCCTTTGGTGTCCGCAAGTTAGGACGCCCCCTCGACATTTTGCTATGTCAAGCTAGAATACACCGTACAAATGACGCGGGGTGGAGCAGCCCGGTAGCTCGCGAGGCTCATAACCTCGAGGTCGCAGGTTCGAATCCTGCCCCCGCAACTTG
>CAZURK010000113.1:0-43197 GCA_964623055.1 uncultured Pirellulaceae bacterium | reverse complement strand
GCGGGCGTCCGGCGATACGAAGCCGGCGATCCGCTGAATCGCGTTCATTGGAAAGCCACGGCACGGACCGGCAAATTGCACAGCAAGGTCTACGAACCATCGACCGTAGCAGGCGTAACCATCCTGCTGGAGTTCCACCAGGACGCCCACGACCCGCAACATGAACCGGTGCGCAGCGAGTTAGCCGTCACGGCCGCCGCATCGCTGGCCAACGCCATTTACGAGATGGGGCAACAGATCGGCCTGTTGACCAACGGCCGAGACGCGGCGGACCGCATCCGCCAGGAGGGATGGGACTACGACATCCGCACTCGCGACGCCGCGCGCAAGGCCGCCAGCATGGCCGACGAGAGCGATCGCCTGCAGCCGGTCGTGGTCGAAACGCGCCGCGGTCCCGAGCAGTTGATGCGAATCTTCGAGACCTTGGCCCGCGTAGAGCTGACCGACGGTCTGAACCTGGCCCAACTGATCGGCGAAACGGCCAACCGCATGCCACGTGACGCAACAGTAGTCGCGATCCTACCCTCGGTCACCGAGGAAAACGCAATCGCATTGGGCAACCTGAAACGACGCGGTTTTTCCGTCGCCGCCATCGTCAATCTCTACGAAGAATACGACTTCGCCGAAGCCTCCGGTCCACTGCTAGCGCAAGGCATCGAAACCCACCACCTAAAAAGCGAAGCCACCATCGTCGACATGTGCCGCAGGTTCCTGCTGAGATAGGGGGAACTGGCTATGCCCGCTGTGCACGCTCGATGTCCAGAGCGAATACCAGCTCTCGCTGATCGATCAATCTCAGCGCCTCCTGATGGGCCTCGTCGAAGGTGAGTTTGTGTGGGCGACCCGGATAGCCTTCTGAAAAACCGGTGCAGTCAAGAACAAACAGTCGCTCACTGGAAATGGCCGTCTCGATATCGCGAGCTGCAATCAGCACCTCGCGCTCTTGCGGTTCTTCCAACCACGTGGCCGCCAACGAATGGTCCACCGGTTTGCCGTCTTTGTCGCGACCGCGAAGGTGAAGATAGACCGGCCAAAGCTTCACCTGTGCAAGGCACGAGAGAAACAAGACCGCCAGATCGAGACAAGTGCCGCACTGCTCCTTTCCTACTTCCTGCGGCAATCGAACGCGTTGTACGCCGACAGTTTGTCCATCGGCCGTTTTGCGCTCCTCAAAGAACTTCTCGTATTCGTAGCGGATGTGGTCTTCTTTGAGGGCCAAATAGAGTGCTTCGACCATGGGCTGGTATTCCCCTCCGTCATGCGCCGAAGCAAACGAGAGATAATGTTGGTACGTGGTGCGCTTGAGGGGTTCCACTGCGCTTTTGATGACATGCTCGTTGACGAAGTCATCTTCTTCGAGGACAAACCGAGCGATTTCTTCGTCATGCCGTCGGTCGTTGATCCAGTAGCGCTCACTAGGTGGAGATGAAGGTGGAGGGACCAGGCTGGCGGGAGTGGGCAGCTGATTGGTCGAGTCGCCCGACTTGACCTGGGCCAGAATTGCCTCCAATTCGTCGATTTCTGAATCGCGGCGGTGATAGCCCACGATGATCTCGCCTTCCTGAAAGTCGCGGACGTATTCCGGCGGTTCCCAGTCGTCCCACTTGGGGACGTGCGGTTGGTAGGGCTGCTCGGTCTGTTTCACCAGCCGCTTCACCTCGTCGAGTTTCTCGCGTGCCTGCCGAGTGTACTCATCACGCTCCGCGTGATGAAGATCCGCCTCGCGGAGCGAGACGGCTACACTGGCCATCGCATGATACAGCCGCGTACGTTCCAGGGCGGCTTCGATCTGCCAGATGACCATCGAAGCACGCACGGCGATCGATTCGGCTTCGGACAGATCTCGCTCGGCCCGCGCGAAGAAGTCGGCCGCCGTCCGTCCCTCTTTACTCCAGTCTACAGCCTTTGGCCCTCTGCCTGCTTCCCGCCACAGCGCCGCGCGGTACAACAGGCCAGCCGGACGGTAGGTCAGATCATCAATCGATTGCAGCCCCCTAACGGCATCATTCAGGTAATCTTCCGCTTTGCCGAGATTGAGCTTCTCTTCGGCTAGACAAGTTCGCCCCAGGGTTACGTTATCCAACGCTTCCGCAAGAGTGTCGTTTCTTCTTCTGTTTTCCGCGAGCGCGGTTGACGCGTCGTCCGCCACCTCGTCAACCGAGTGACCGGACTCAAGTTGGAGTTCGCGGAAATGGTACCCAGTCCGGGCAATCATTGGAGTCGATCTGCTCGGCTGATTCGGGGGATTCTCCCATAGCTGCTTGACATCCTCGAACGCAGCCTTTGATTCGGGAATCGCACCGAGCTGATAAAGTGTAGTAGCAAGACATGATCTTCGGCACCGCCTTTCCGTCGGATCATTCACCCGTTCCGCCAACTCAACAGCGTGCACAGCATCTCGCAGCGCCCCGGCCAAGTCCCCAACACTCCGTCTGTGGTCGCTCAATTCGCCCAGCGATCTCGCGGCTCCACCCCATTCTCGGGCCTCAAGATGCATGTCCCGCGAGAGTTCAAGCGGCCGAATCGCTTCGTCTGATCGCCCCAAAGCCCGCAGCGCGTGGCCGACGAGAGCGAGAATATGTGCAAAGATTCTTGGCCGAAGAATGTCGTTCGAAGGCTCGCTCCATGTTCGCTTAAAGAAACATGACAGTGTTGCCAATTCCAGTGTGTTTTTCCCGAATCTCCTCCAACTGTAAAAGGACCGCGCATCGCGGCGGTGGATCATCTTCATGTAAACGTCGTCAAATGCTTCTTGCCACAACTCAGCCTTACACCCGTGCGCGACGGCGTGATACAGGGGCATCATGTCGTTGAGGTTGTCGGGATGTTCAGGGGCGGACTGCTTGAGGTGCTCGTACAGGCGGCGGTGAGCCTTGCGCGCAGCGTCGGGATGTCGCTCCTCCAGTTGGCCGGCGAAGTGCTCGCGGACTAGCGGGTGGGCGTCGAGGACGGAGTACTGAGTACTCGGTACGGAGCCCTCCGCCAGCAACCGGGCGGCTCGCAGTCGCTCGACGGCTCGATTCCACGTCCTTTCCCGATCGCGCACGAACAGGGCTTTGGTCAAACGGGGGATGGGCGGTTCGGCTCGCAAGGTGGCCACACAGCCGGAATCGGCCGGGCGATTGAACAGACCTATCAGATGCAGGATGGCCACGGCAGCTTGGCCGATGTCGTCTTCCCGCTCGAGCCACGCTTCATACGACGCCATGACTTTGTGAGCGTGGGCGGCGTAGCGTTCCGATCCCGCAAACAGCAGGGCTTCGGATCGCCTAACCACGTCGCCGCCGCACGCGTTCCTGAGGTATGTGCCCAACAGAATCAGCGCCAGGGCATGTCCCTGGACATCGTCCGACGCCTGCCGCAGTTCTTCTTCACTGCCGGTGACGCCGTACAGACGAAGCAGGCTGGCGCCGGCTTCCGACGTGAGCGTATTCAGATCGACAGTCACCCGCCACGGTTCGCTCATCGCGTCCAGATCCGGCACCGCCGCGCGTGTCGTGACGACGCACATGCCGGGGTTTCGTACGCCGAGTCCTCGCAACAGCACCTGAAGAGACAGATCGGACAACTCGCCTTCCTGCGCACCGGGCGGGTGCTGCAACGGTTCCAGTCCGTCGAGAATCAACAACGTCGGCTGCTCCTTCACGAGCTGAGCTAGCCGCGCGCCCTTAGCCCAGGGGTCGCCGACGCTTGTGGGATCGGGCTCGCCGAACCACCGCAAGGCCTGATCAAAGAAATCGTCCGCCGACGCCTGCTGCTCCGTGCCATGGACGTAAAACGACCAGTCAAACGCCCGTACGGCACCGCCGCCGCGATCGCCTTCGTCGAGAAAACTCTCCCGCCACTTCTTGACAAGCTGAGTCTTCCCCACACCGCCTGGCGCAACGATTTGAACAATGTTGGTCCTTCGTTCCTTCCACGCCCGAGTCAGATCTTTCAGTTCCTGTTCCCGCCCGATCAAATGCTCACCGGTCCGCGGCAACCGCGACGGCGGAAACGGATTCTCTTTCCAGGACGGAACGGAATCTTCACCGCCCGGCAAGTCTACGAGAGTCACTGCCGCCGGATCCATGCCTTGGCGGCAAACAAGCTCCAGCGTTGCTTGCGTCCGATTTCCCGACGACGCGAGGGCCACCACGACGCCGTTGTCGGGTGATCGCACGTCGGTCCTACTGCTTGCTGGTGCTCGATCAAACGCCGCAATCATGACTTTGACTGGACGGAATTCCTGCGAGGATATCGACCGAACCTCTGACCATTCCGACCGACAGGGCGCACGGGGGCAGTGATCTTTGGTCAGTTCCGACAGATCTTTAACTTCGAGGCGCTCCTGTGTTCGCCAATAAGGCACGAACAGCAGGGCATCCTCATCGGGAGAACTCTGGTACGCAACGCCGAACGGCCAAGGTTCACCATCTCGGGAATAGTGCCAGAGTATGCGATAACTTACCATTGCTCGGACCAACCTTCTCGACAAAACTGTCTCAACCATTAACGCTTGTACCGGCTCAACCACAGCAACCACAAGCGTTTGTACCAGCGCAACGGCAGGCGCTTGTAAAAGGCAGCCACCTTCTTTTCCTTTGCTGGATCGAAGCAGAGCACCTTCTTTTCCTTTTCTGGATCGAAGCGGAACTCCTCAGGCAAGACCTTCGAGGCAATTCTCTGGGCTACGGGGTCTTTTCGGTTTACGACGTCCTCCAGAACCTGCAAGTCGCCCTTGGGACCACTTGCGACCGGATTCCCTTTCACCAAGTCGCCCAACAAGAACTTCTCTGGGGATCGCTTCTGAAGGTAACGGTGTTCCTCAATAAGTCCCCGGGCATGGGCTAGGTCAGAGGCCTCAACCAACTTCTTCCATTCCGATTCGGTGGGCTTCAACCCCTTGGGGACTCTCTTGGGAGCTCGCATGAACGGCTGGTAGCCGTTGTCAATCAGCCAACGCAGTTCCTCGCCTTCGTGATAGAACAGGCTTACCCCTTGTGGGCCAAGTTTGGCCATGTGCTCCGAAACCGGGTCCTCTACATAGTATGTAACGTACATTGCTATGAGATCGTATGTGTCTTTGTCAGGTGGGGTCTCGTCCAGCCACCAATATGGAGCTTTGGCGTAGGCGTAGTACACTCTCTGCAAACGCTGAAACGCTTCTCTTGATTTTCCTTCGAGCTTGGGTACCCAAATGCCCTCTCGGTCTATCGGATCCATTCCCTGCGTGTCCTGCGTGAGATCGAGGCCGTCACCAGTATTAGTGTACGCAGAGAAAACACTCGGGAACAGAGTCCCTGAAAGGGCTTCCGGGCCAGGATTGCCGCTCGCCTGTCGACAACGTTGGGATGGTGTGCCTGCACGTCTTTTCTTGTCTCTTCATCTCTTCCTCTCCGGCCCTCTGCCGTGGATCCGACCCGCATTCAGAAAATCGGTTATTCGAAAAGCCAGGTTTCCTTGCCAGTGGCCAATGCGGGGCACCGGACGACTGTCGCCTGGGGGGCGAGGGAGGGTGCGTCGCGATCCGGAGACCTTCGGTCGAAGCCTGTGGCACGGTCAGGAGACCGGCCACAACGGTCGCGTGCGGAATGGTTCAGGAGACGGACCACAACGGGGAGGCGACGGGATAAGCTCGCCCGACGCGGCGTCAGTGCCGGGTGTAGAAGTGGTAATCGACGGTTGGCTGGAAGGTTTCGCCGGGCTTTAGGGTGATGCGCCAGAAGACGGTCGAGCTGTTGTTTACGGCGGGGTCGCCGCGGTAGCGTTCCCAATCGTCGGCACGGTACGGCATCAGCGTTACGTCACCGTCGTGGCTGGCTTCGTCGGCTCGACCGCCAAAACGTAAGGTCACCTCGATGTCGGCGGGCTCTGGCTTGTGGTTGATTAGGGTAACGGTCGCACGTTGGTTGATCTTGGCGTAGTAGTGACTGCTCCACGTCATTGCCTTGAGTTGCCGTCCGATTTCCTGCTCCGAGAAACTGCCGCGGATGTCGATAGCCACGGTGACTGGCACTCGGCAGACGGCTTTTGGCGATGTGTAGGTGAGCAGTTCTTGAGCCAGCGGCTGGTTGCCCTGCATGATCATGGCTGCGCCAGTCGTCCATGGCACTCCGGTGGTATTGGTCATTTCGATCTGTCGCCAGACTTCGTTTTTCGATAGCACAAGCGGCGACCGGACGCCCGAACCGCTGGGCGCGGCGGCGATGTCGTTGCGTTTCACGTGCATGTTCCAGGTGTGGATGCTTCGATACGGCGCCTGGGTCGTGAAGACGGGTACTGCGGCTCGTTCGCCTTTGCGCAGCGTCAGCTTGTTCAGGCTGTAGACGAACAGCTCTTGGGCCGCAGCGGTTGTCAGTTCGTCGGGCAACTGGACTGCCGTACTCTCCGGCTGGTTCGCCGGTTGCGGGGTGTTGCGGCGGAATTCGCCGGCCCGTTGCGTGAACAAGGCGTTGGAGAGACCGTTGTTGCTGAATTGGCCCATGATCTGAGGTGCGGCTTGCTGCAGGGCATTGCGCAACGTTTGCTCGAGAATCAACGGACTGGGGATGGTTCGAAAGCGGAAGTTCGGTACGCCCACGACGATGTCGATCGGCGTGTCGATCAGATCCTCGGCCTCATTCAGCAGTTCGGCTTGCATGGCAATGTCGGCGATTTTCTCCTTCTTCTTGTTTTCGCTCAGGTTGATGCGATATGTCGGAATCCAGCGCAACCCGGGTCGGAAGTAGGCAATCAGCAACTCGCGCCGCTTGCCGGCCTCGGCGAAATGAAACGTTAGTCGTTTGGTCTGTTTGGTGCTGGTGACGGTTCGCGTTAGTTTGGTCACCATCTTGTCGACCGTCAGCCGTCGGATGTCGCTGGCAGAAAGCAGGACGTCGCCTTTTTCGGTGCGCAACACGAAATGAGTACCGGTGATGCCGGACACGGACTGGGAAGAAGCGGGCGATGGCGGCCGAGCGGTGATCGGACGGACGCTGGACAAACGCGAACTGAGCGACGATCCAAAAGTGGCTCGAATCGTATCGGTCATCGGCGCGCTGGTTTCGTGGGTCAGCACGTCTTGGATCACGCCCGAGAGAACCGACTCGTCGGGTAATTGCACTGAACACTTCTTGCCGAGGTTTGCTTTGAGGATTTCGATGGTCTGCGTGCAGGAAACTTGCTTCTCTTCGGCGTTCTTCTCTTCCACTCGACTGGCGACCATCGCAGTGATACGCCCTTCCTTGGGCGTCGCCCAGAACGATCCCAGGACGGCCGCATCGGGAACCTCGTTCGTATAGATTTCGCCACTGTCGTCCGTCACGGCCACGCCACGTTTGAGGACCAGTGCGTAGCCGTCCTTGAAGACGATCACGCGTTCCGTCTTCAGATCGAGTTCCGATCCTCCCGATTCTGCGGCATGCACTTCTTTGACGAAGTACGTGCTACAGCCAAGCGATGCCCACATGGCCACGCAGAGGATGTGCAAAAGGATCGAAAACGGCGTTCGGCAATGGGGACTTGAAGCGGTCATCGTGGAGACTCCTCGTGTTGCAGGAACAAACTCAAACACTCGAATTCTAGCAACTCCACGATACCCTCGGTGTAACTGATTCGTAACGCGACCAGCAGCGCAGTCGCTTTGGGATGGTCGGCGCGGGGTGGAGAGCCCGCTCAAGAATGGCGTGACAGAAGAATGAGGAACGGGAATACGCAGCCGGCTGATGAATTCCCTCGCTTCGCCGTCATCCACCACCTCACACCGTCAGCGATCCCAGCGGTCCGCGAGTTCGAAAAGAGGGGCCAGTTGCAGCACAAAACCTGGCAGCAATGGCGTGGAATACTTCTCGTCGCTGGGGACGACTTTCTTGCTTGGCTCGACTTCGCTGCACGAGTACACGGTCATCGAATGCGAGAAGCGGTCGATGATCCAATACTCCCGAACACCGATGGCCAAGTACTCGTCTCGCTTTTCCTCGTAATCCCGATCACGATTGCGACGGCCCGATGAGACGAATTCGACCACAATGGTCGGCGTTTCTTGACGTCCAGGAAGCCTTCCGAGTCCCGCCCAGATTGCTCGATCGCCACGCCGGCGTTGGGTGCCTGTATGTATCGTCTCCTCTGATACCGTCGCGTCGAGTGCCCGTCCCTCGGGATGGTTTTCCTGATAGTTGCGCAGCCACCTACCCAATTCCTCGTTTGGATCACGTTCCTCGCGCAGTGGTACTGGACTCGCGATCAGTACTCCACGAATGAGTTCGTATCGCCAGCCTTCTTCGAACTGAGCGGCGTCGAATTCCTCCGGCGTGAGCAAAACTCCGTTCGACTGCGGGCCCAATCGGAGGGCGGGGGGCTCCAAGACCGATGCCATGCGGCAACTCCCAGAAGATGAGTGGATCGGTGCCAATATTCAAGCCTACTGTTACTGCAGTCGTCGGTCAACGGGAACTGACCGCGATTGTGACTTCACACACACGGAAGTCTCGGTCAACGCGCGTACCAGACTATGATGCGGTCCAGTTCGCCGAGGGTAGCGAGGCTTGCGATGCGACGGCGATGTTGGCGGCCAGCCAGCGGGGCGTGGCCTTGGCCGCGGTCGATGGCGGTCACCATGTCGATTGCGTGGTCGACGGTGGGAGGTCCTTCGCCACAGAAATAGCGGAGCATCCACAAGGCGACAGGGTAGGCGACGATCAAGGCGCGGCATTTTTCGATCACGGACCAGCCGGGCCGGCTTACCACGGCGTATTGTCTTGACACGGCCGTGGTTTCAAAGTAGCGATTCAGCGGCTTTTGGACGGCTTCCTCCAGGTGCCCCAGCGCATGTTCCTCGATGGCTTCGAACGTCCGTTCCGGGAAATCCGGATGCAAACGAGTCACGTTGCCTTTGCCGCGCGTGAAAGCCCACGCTGCCATTGCCATTCGCCAACGCTGTCGCCAGGATTCGCGCACGATGTACAGAGGATGCAGCCGCAGGTAGTCGGCCGTGATTTGCCGGAACAGCACGGCGGCGGCTCGGCCGGGTGGCTTGCGCTCGCGAAACAGATCGCCCACCTCTTGCGGAGCGTTTTCCACCAGTACTTGGGTCAGTTCTTGGAGCTTCGGCGTGTCCAGCCGCTTCAGTCGACATTGGTCAAGCAGATCGCAGAATCGCAGCCCGTGGACCAGTCGCCGAACTAGCGGATAGCGCTCGTCGGTCAGCAGCCGTTCGATCGCGTCGGTGACCAGTAGCGTGTCTTTCCACGATCGACGCAGACCCCGCGCGATACTTGGCGGGCTGATCGGTTCGGCAAGTCGTGGGCGCTCCTTGACGAACCGCTTGGCGTCGCCGCGATGCTCCTTCATCTCGCTGCCTTGGTCCGCGGCGGCCGTCGGACAACTGCGTCGCAGGGTCAGATAGGCCGTATTGTCGACGGGGACCAACTGCAGAGGATACACCCGGCAGACCAGCGGCTTGTTCTCGAAGCCAAACTCCTGGTGAATTCGGCAGAGCCCGTCTTCGGTCAAGAAAACGCAAGTCCCGTCGTATCTCTGGGCCAGTCGATATCGCCTGCTGAGCAGCCCTTGCCGCACCACCGTGCGCACGCCCGCGTAGTCCGGATGCTGATCCCATTGTTGCTCGCGCAGCCGCTGCAAATCATCGTCGTCCAACGGCACGAGGTTGCCGCGACAGCACTTGCCGCAACCGCTGCAGTCCCAGCGTTCGGCGATCGGCAGTGTCTTGATTGGTAGCGTCACGGTGGTTGCTGAGTCTCCTTGAGGTTTCGAGATTCTCGGTCAACCAGTGTCGAAATGCAACCTGACAAAGGACAAACGCGGCAGGCCGAAATGTAGGACGGATTGCCTAATCCGTCCCTGGGCGCCGAGGTCATCGAATCAGAAGAATGTCCAAAGTTCGCCGCCAGTGATTCTTGAAAGACAACGATGTTCGTCGATTCGAAACGTGATGCAACGGACGGATTAGGCAATCCGTCCTACGGCGAAGACACGAGCGGCCTCGGCTGCCAACAGCGACGCGTTACGCCCCAATGCGAACCGTACAGTCGTCGCAGCCGTCTTCTTGGATGCGGATCTTGATGTCCAGAAACGCTTTCAGCACCTGGATGTGCGTCATCGAGTGCTGGGACGGGGCCAGCGTGCGAAACACGCCGCCGCCGGTTCTTTGGTAGGCGCCGATGCCCAGCGGCAACATCAGTTGGTCGGCGAGGTTCTCGCCGATCGGGACATTCACATCTGCGTATCGCAAAGCGGAATCCAGAACGCGCGCGGCGACAGTTTCTGCTCGCACGCCTCGTTCGCCAAAGCCGGTGAACAACTCCGTGACGTTGGTCGACTCGATTTCGATCATCACCACATTGCCGGGGCCCGGCGAATCGGCAATCTCATGGATTTCAAAGCACGAAACATCCCAGCCGGTCTTCTTTGCGATTGTGCGGCATTCTCGCTCGGCAATGTGCCCAGGCAGGTTGGCTACCACGGCCCAGACACGTCGAGCAGCGATCTCGCCACGTTCAATCAACTCCAGACGGCCAAGTTTCTCAACGGGAGCGACTTCCACGGTGAACTTGCCCCCGCCTGCTGGGTAGAAGCCCGGGCGCTCCAAATTGGCCTTCACTTGCGGACCCATGCGAGCAAGGAGCGGCAGGTAGGCTTTCGCCAGGAAATCGTAGGGCGGCGCGAAGGGGTTGTGTGTGCCGCCCTCAAGGGTAATGGTGGAAACACCGTCGGCGATCATCAGCGCCGGCAGAACGGTCTGCAGAACCAGCGTCGTGCTGCCGGCGGTGGCGATGCGGAACGAGTAGTTACCGGCTTTGACTCTGCCCGGCTGGAAGACGATCCGCGAGGACCCGAGTTCGGCTCCGTCGACCCTTGCCTTCGAAATCTTGCGCGCCGCCTGCACCGCCTTCAGATGTTGACGCCCCAACCCCGGCTTCCTTCGCCCGGCGCGCACGCGTTCGATCGTCACCGGCTTGCCCGTAACCAGCGATAGAGCCAGCGACGACCGCACGATCTGCCCGCCCCCTTCGCCTTGTGATCCGTCAATGGTCAGCATGTTGCACCTGTTGTCAGACTCCGACTATCAGTGTGTCAGACGCACCAACGGAGCCCGAGGTTCGCGTTGCTGGTGGCTGAATCAGGCACCTATCCAATATCCTGAACAAATCGTATCCTGTAGTGTCCTGATTTGACAGGCTTCTTGCTTGCCAACATGCACATCTTGTGGGGCACGTTTCCAGCGTGCCTATTGGACGCTTGGCACGTTGGTAACGTGCCCCACGTTGGAGAGAATCATGGCCAAAACGAAACTGCCTCGCGAGGAGATTCCATCGGGCAAATATCCGTGCGACTATTGCACGGGCAAGTGCTGCCGTTATTTCGCGTTGCCTATCGATACACCCGAAACACGCAGGGATCTTGACTTCATTCGTTGGTACCTGCTGCACGGACAGGCGACTGTGTTTGTCGAAGACGACGACTGGTACCTGATGGTCCATACAAAGTGCAAGCATCTGATGGACGACAACCGCTGTGGGGTCTACGAAGACCGGCCGCAGATCTGCCGCGAGTACAAGATGGACGTCTGCGAGTACGAAGACGATTGGACCTATGATCGCTATTTCGAGACGCCGGAGCAGGTTGAAGAGTACATCGAAGCTGTTCTTCCGAATGAGTTGGGGGAGGGCATCCGCAGCCGCAAGCCGGAGCTGTTGCCGGTGGCGGGGTAGGTTTGCAGACGAATGAGCACACAACCATTGATTCAGCCTCGTACACTCAAGGGATTCCGGGATTATCTGCCGGAGTCGATGATTCCTCGCGAGCGGCTGATCGACACTGCCAAACGAGTCTACCGTTCGTACGGATTCAGTCCCATTGATACGCCGGCGTTAGAGTACTTGGAAATCCTGACCGGCAAGGGCAGTGACGAGACGGATCGGCAACTCTATCGTTTTCAGGATCATGGCGGTCGCGACGTGGGTATGCGATTCGATCTGACCATACCGCTGGCGCGCTTCGCGGCGCAACACATCAGCGACATCGGCACGCCCTTCAAACGCTATCACATTGCTGCGGTCTGGCGAGGCGAGAACACGCAACGAGGCCGCTATCGTGAATTCATGCAGTGTGATTTCGATACCATCGGCACCAGGTCGGTGGCCGCGGACATCGAAACGGCGTTGGTGATTCACGACTTGATGCAGGAGATCGGTTTCTCTGGTTTCACAATCCGCATCAACAACCGTACCGTGCTGAACGGACTGTTGGAAAAGCTCGAACTGCGGGACAGGTCGACCGAAATTCTGCGCGCGTTGGACAAGCTTGCGAAGATCGGTGCTGAGAAGGTTGCCGACGAGATGGTGACTGTGGCCGGGACGAGCGCGGATCAGGCTGCCCACGTACTGCAGTTGGCCGAACTGTCCGGTTCGAACGACCAGATCCTCGGCCAACTAGGATCGCTGGTTGCCGGCAGCCAGACGGGCGAAGAAGGCGTCGAGCGACTTGCGCAGATCATCAGCGGCATCAAGTCGGCCGGCGTGGCTGAAGAGCGCGTCGTATTGGACGTTTCGATTGCCCGTGGATTGGATTACTACACGGGAGCCATTTTCGAAACGTTCCTGGACGACCTGCCGACGATCGGTAGTGTCTGTTCGGGTGGCAGATACGACAATCTGGCAGGGCTGTACACCAAACAGGATCTGCCGGGAATCGGCGCATCGCTAGGATTGGATCGACTGCTGGCGGCCATGAAAGAGCTGGAAATGGTGGAGAAGGTGCGCACGCCCGCCGAGGTCCTAGTGACCTACTTCGACCGCGATCGGCTGGGCGATTACCTGCGGCTGGCAAGCCAAGTGCGAGCGACGGGTGTGGGAGTCGAGGTTTTCCCAGACGCCAAGAAGCTCAAGCAGCAGTTGAGATACGCGGACCAACGCGGATTCCGCGTGGCGTTGATCGCAGGCAGTCGCGAATTCGATGCCAACACCTGCCAAGTCAAAGACCTGCAAACGGGCCAAAGCGAAGAGTGCTCGCTGGCCGACGACGCCAAGACGCTGATCGAGGCAGTTCAACGGATTATCGGGGTGTAGGGGAATTACACCTTCGCCAAACAGCCCTCCAGGTACTTGCGTGCCCGGTTGATTTCCTCCGTGACTGCGGCGGCGGTTTCCAGGATCGGTATGCCGCGTGGCACCGGGTGCATGAAGATTTCGGTGAAACCCTGGTAGTTGATTTGCTTCAGCGCTTTGAGAACTGGCGTGAAGTCCAGCGGGCCGCGTCCGGGCATCTGCAGCAGTTCCTGCTCTTTGGGCAATTTCTTCATGCAGCCCATGCCATGCTGCCAACCCTGGAAATGGACAAGTGACTCGCCCAAATCGGTGATCGCTTTGGCGATGACGTCTTCTTCCTGCGGCAAATGATACGGCGCCAATGCAATGCCCAAATGCTTCGACTTGGCGAACTCGGCGAAGTACTTGATCGAATCCGGGCTGTGGATCAGAGAATGGCCGTGGTTCTCGATCCCAATTGCGACGCCCAGTTCCTCGGCAACAGCTACGTGCGGCCCGAGGCTTTCGACAAAGGCCTTCACACGATCTCGCAGTGTCTTTCCCTCCGCGTTTTTGGCACCCGTGACGATCACTCGGCCGCCGAACTTCTTCAGCACGCGCATCTCGTCCTGCAACCTGTACGGCCCCAGATCGTAACGCGTGATCATGCCCAGCCCCACGTCATGGTCCTTGAGCATTGCCACGAAGCGCTCGTGGCCCATCTTCTCGACCTGCTCGCGATGATTCGCATGCCGCCGCGGCCAAATGTCGATGCATTCGGCGCCAGTCTTCTTGACTTCCGGCAGAACCTCAGCCAAGGGCATCTCGCCATACATGGGAGACGCGAGGATGTAGTTGAGCCGGAACGACGATTCAGGGTTGGCGCGAGCGACTTGGTTGCCAAGTACGCCAACGGCCAAAGAGGAGCATACGCTGGCGGTGAACCGCCGACGATTCAATCGGGCTGAGGTCATGGTTTGGGCTCCCGTCATATGTGGCTGGTTCAGAGTGGTCGGGAAACGCGGTGGTAGAAGAAGGTAGGCAGGAGTATTCCTATGCGCCCCTCTTCATCTTCCATATTCCTGCCAACAATACTCCTGCCTTTCATTTCTTCTTCGCTCACGCCGTGATTTCGTAGCCTTCGCGCTGCTCGCGGCAGAGCCATTGGTTGGCCTCGTCGTCGCCAATGAACGTCTCGGTCTCCGGATCCCATCGCAGGGGCCGGCCCAGCCGCATCGAAATATTGCCGATGTGGCACGTGGTGACGCTTTGGTGCTGGCTGACCACGTCGGAAATCGGTGTCTCGCGGGTCTTGATGCAATCGAAGAAATTGCCCATGTGATTGACGATCGAATCCAATTTTCCCATGCGTGGCGGGCGGTCAAGATTGTCGCGGGCGTACAGTTTGAATTCTTCGCGCGGCAGCGGGTTCTGTACTAAATCCTCGACCGGCTTGCCCGACACGGTTCCGCGGTTGACGAAGATGCGCCCATCGGTGCCGGTAAACATGACACCGTTTCGGCCGTTGTCGGCGACGGTCATTACGACTCCGTTGGCGTATTTGTATTCGGCATAGTAGTCAACGGCCACGTTGTATCCGTTCGTGACGTTTGGAAACTTGGCCTTGGTCTCCACGGCAACCGGCAACGAACCGATTCCCCATTGTGCGATGTCCAAATGATGTGCGCCCCAGTCGGTCATTTGGCCGCCTGAATACTCGTACCACCAGCGGAACGTGTAATGACATCGTTCCTTGATGTACGGCACATTGGGTGTTTGGCCCTGCCACATGTCCCAATCCAAATTCGACGGCGGCGTCTCCGTTTGGAACGGACCACTGGTCTTGTTCTTGCCGAGTATCACGTCCACGCGCTGGAGTTGCCCGATGCGACCTTGGCGCACCAACTCCAGGCCCAAACGGAAGCGGTGGTCGCTCCGTTGCCATGAACCCACTTGGACGACCCGGCCGGTCTCCTTAACGACGCGGGTCATCAACTTGCCTTCGTCCACGGTCAGGGTCAGCGGCTTTTCGATGTAGACGTCTTTGCCCGCGCGACATGCGTCGACGACCATCTTCGTGTGCCAATGATCGGGTGTGCCGATCGTAATGACGTCGATGTCCTTGCGATCGAGCATCTTGCGATAGTCTTCGTACAAATCGGCCTTGCCGCCGAACTGTTCCTTTGCCTTCTCGGCGATCTCTCGATCCACATCACAAATCGCCACAATATCGCCGTGGGCCACGGCTTTGTCGGCGACGACAGAGCCTTGATATCGCATACCGATCGAGCCGATGCGGAAACGATCGTTGGCGGAAGTTGGTTTGTCCTTCGCCTCTGCATCGGAGGTGAAGAAGTAAGGGGCGAATGCGCAACCTGCGACTGCACCGGCGGCGCTTCTCAGGAAGGACCTACGCGAGGTGGTGGTAGCGGACATTGGTGAAACCTTTGCGACCGACGTTCGTTCGAATTCGGGAAAGAGTGAGGACGGCTCAGCGGACTACCATTATAGATGATCCGCCGCTCGTGTGGCAGAGCGCAATGGTTATTGGAGAGGAAGTGCCCGCAAATGAGGGATTCGTGCTGTGTGCAAAAGGGGTCGGGAGTCGTTTGCCGGGACGGGCCTTCGGGTGCTTCGCACAAACGACTCCCGACCCCTTTTGCACGCTATGCGAGCATTTCTCGGATCTTGGCTTTGGCCGTTTCTAGCGCCTCGGGGAGTTTCCCCGGCTCCTTGCCACCGGCTTGTGCCATGTCCGGCTTGCCGCCGCCGCCGCCGCCAACGACAGGAGCCACCTCTTTGACCCAGTTGCCCGCGCTGACGCCACGTTTGATCAAGTCACGGCTGACGCCGGCGACCAGAACGACCTTGGACTCGCCGGCAGCCGCACCAAGCAATACGGCCGTTGAGTCCGCTCTCTTGCGGAGCTGATCGATCAATTGGCGCATCAGATTGGGATTCGCGCCCGGCGTTTCTGCCACGATTACCTTGGTTTCGCCCACCGACTCGGCTGTGTCCAACAACGCATCGGCGGACAGTCCGCCGGATTCAGCCAATTGGGCGAGTTGCTTCTTCAGCCCACCAACTTCGTCCAACAGCGAGGCAACGCGCTGTGGCAAATCAAAGGGCGACACGTTCAGTGTGCGGGCTGCGTCGCGCAGGGCCCCTTTGACTTGGACGTAGTCCGCATTCACATCGTCGGTTTTGTTCTCTATCTTCTTCACTTCCAGCTCGGAGGCTTTTCCTCCCGAAGATACCCGCTTCTTCAGTTCGCGAGCCAACTCGACCAGTTCGCGTAGCACTTCAGGCGCGTCCAACAGGCCCACATCCAGAGCAGTGGCCGCTTCTGTCAGTGCGGCTCGCGTCTTCTCTGCGTGTTGTTTTGCCTTTTCGCCCGTCAGTGCAACGATCCGGCGAGTACCAGCCGCCACGCCTTCTTCGGTGACGATCTCCAACGAACCAATATCGCCCGTGTTGTCCAAGTGTGTGCCGCCGCAGAGTTCTCGACTGAAATCGCCCATGGTCACCATGCGAACCGGATCGGGATACTTTTCGCCGAACAACATCATCGCGCCGGCTTGGCGAGCCTCGCCCAGCGGTAGAACCTCGGCGCTGACTGGTTCTGCTCCAGTGATTCGTTCGCTTGCATCGTGCTCGATAGCAGTAAGCTGGTCGACGGAGACTGGTGACATATTGGTGAAATCGAACCGTAGCCAATCGTCGTCTACCTTCGAGCCCTGCTGTTGGGCGTGAGAGCCCAGGTTCTTCTGCAAGGCAAAGTGCAAGATGTGAGTTGCGGAGTGGGCGCGGCGAATCCCCCGGCGGCGCGCAGCATCAACGCGAGCGGTGACTTTCTGACCGGGGCGTAGTTCCCCTTCGACCAGATGGCCACGGTGCAGAACGAGATCTCCGTCCCTTTGTGTATCACTCACTTGGAAACGGAATCCCTCGCCGGCAATCTCGCCGGAATCGCCAACTTGACCACCGCTTTCGCCGTAGAAAGGTGAACGATCAAGGACGACGACCACCTCCATGTCGTGCCCGACTTCATGCAAGTGATCGCACAGTTGATTCTGGGCGACGATGAACTTCAGTTCCGCTTCTGTATCTTCCGTCTCGTAGCCGAGAAACTCGGTTTCATGGAGCACTTTCTTGATGGCGTCGATCGGTCCCTTGTCCCCCATGACCGTATGGACAACCTTACCTGACGCCTCGCCGTGCTCCTGCATGGCCTGCCGGTAGCCGTCCCAATCGAACGCTAGGTTATTCTCTGCCGCCATCGTCTCGAACACTTCGGGCGGCACGCCATAGGTTTGGTACAAGTCGGCCGCTTCGGCGCCGTCGACCGCCGTTCGATTGGCCGTCTTCATCTGGTCAAAGATCTTCTCGATTCGCGCCAAGCCAGCGTCGATAGTGCCAAAAAAGTTGGCCTCTTCGTTCTTGATGACGTCCATCACGCGATCGGTGGTTCCCGGCAAATCGGGATACGGCGCCTTCATCGTTTCCACGACGGCTGGGACGATCTTGTGAAGAAATGGTTCGCGTACGCCGATCTGATGCCCGTCCAGTACCGCTCGACGCAGCAAACGGCGAATCACGTACTTCTCTTTTTGCGGCCCTGGATAAACGTTTTCGTGGACGGCCATCGTGCAAGCTCGAACGTGATCGGTAATCCGCCGGAGTCGCCGTCCGTTGTCGGAATCGAATTCGTAAGCAAAACCGCACACCTCCGCGGCCGCTTCGACGATCGGTTGCAGGATGTCGATGTGAAAGTTGGTCCGGACGCCCTGCAGGCAGGCGGCCGCTCGCTCGAATCCCATCCCGGTGTCGATGTTCTTGCTGGGCAGCGGTCGCAGGTTGTTGGGCGGGTTGCCCACTCGGTGGAATTGTGTGAAAACCAGATTCCAGACCTCGACCTCGTCGCCAAAGTCATCGTGGTAGAAGATCTCGCTGCACGGACCGCACACTCCATCCGGACCTCGGCTTGGTGCGTTGGCAGGCCAGAAGTTCTCGTCCTCGTCCAGGCGTTCGATCTTGCCCTGCGGTATCCCAATCTCGTCAGCCCAGATTCTCGATGCTTCGTCATCGTCCAGGTATACCGACACAGTCAGCCGTTCGGGATCGATTCCCAGCCACTTCTTGTCCGTCAGAAACTCCCACGCCCAGTGGATCGCTTCGCGTTTGAAGTAGTCGCCGAAACTGAAATTGCCCAGCATCTCGAAAAACGTGTGGTGATACGCCGTCCGCCCCACGTTGTCGATGTCACCGGTGCGCAGGCATTTCTGACAAGTCGTCGCGCGGGTGAAGTCCAACTTGACCTTGCCCAGAAAATGGTCCTTGAACTGGTTCATGCCAGCCGGCGTGAACAGGACGGAGGGGTCCCATGTAGGCACCAGGACGTCGCTGGGCTCGCGGCTATGTCCTCGGGCCTCGAAGAATTCAAGGTATTTCTCGCGAAGTTCGTCGCTTTTCATGGCTCACACACGGAATCTGATCTCGTCGGCTACATAACAATGGAAACATGATATCCGGTTGTCCGGATTTGGTACATGGCACCCAAGACGCGAGTGCCCTCGAATGACCTATGGCCAAATCCCGTTGACCAATAGAAGTCAAGGCGAGACCGTAACCGTCTCGAGCGTGCCGGAGATGATGGTCAGACGCACGTCCCCATTCTTGGTCGCAACCAAGGAAAAGAACTCCTTGGGGGTCGTCACGCGTTTGTCGTCGACATGGGTGAACAGACTTCCTGGTCGCAGGCCAGCTCTCCACGCGGGGGAATCACGTTGAACGTCAACCGCCGCCAGAACGCCATTGGGAACGCCCTCCGGCCGTCGGACGTCCTGCAAGGAACGCGTGAGCACCTCTGCCGGAAGGGCCGAAAAATAGTCCACACGCACCCCGCGCCAGAGCGGATCTTCGGTCTGCGAGAAGGCGGGTCGTGAAGAAGGGATGTGCTTTTTCAATAGCTTCGCGGACGTGTGGACTACTCGCCCATGTTCTCCCAACTCGGCGTCACGTTCGACGGTAATGCGGATACTCGATTCGACGGCCTGTCCACCCAATTCGAGCATCAACATGTCGCGATCATAGATCCGCTGGCCATTAACGTGCGTGATGACATCGCCCTCTTTAAGTCCAGCCGCCCATGCGGGAGTGCCGCGAACGACGCTGGCCAACTGAGCCCCGTGCTGGCCGTTCCGCCGCATCGCTTCGCCCAGATTGGCCGGCGAGACGCCAAGGAAACCAAATTCGGCCTTGCGACCGGTCTTCAACGTTTCGATGGTGCGCAGGAACACATCGTCCACCGGGATGGCAAACCCGATTGACTTCTCGTAGCCCTCCTTGGCCGCCAAGGCGGTTGTCAGGCCAATCATCTCACCCTTGAGATTGATCAGCGCTCCACCGCTGGTGCCCAGGTTCAGTTTGGCGTCCGTCTGGATCAGGCCGCCGTAGTGATAGAGCGTCTCCCGGCCCGTGTCAGGGCGAAAGCCCTCCGGACTGGCCGGAGCGCGCCGTCCCACATTCGAGATGACTCCCCAACTGGCGCTGACATCGCCATCGCGAGCGATGTTGTAGGGATTCCCCAACGCAATGACGATCTGACATTTCTTGAGGTTCTTCGTGTCGCCAAAAGTGATTGGTTCCAGGTCATCGGCCTCGATCTTGAGCACGGCCAGATCCGTCCAGGGATCGCCGGCTTTCACCTCGCCGGCTTTCACCTCGCCGACGGTCATCACGCTGACCACCTGGAAAGGTCGCCGTTTCACCCAAACCTTGTACGTGTTCTCTGCAGGATCACCCAGAACGTGATAGTTCGTGACGATGTAGCCCCGCCGGTCGATAACGACCCCAGTCGCAAATTCGTTGGGTGCATCCTCCGGGTCCGCACCTGGACGAAAAGGTGTGCCAAAGCGGCCGCCCGGAGGCGTAGGACGATCCTTTCGGTAGCGGGCGATAGCTACCACGGATTTGTCGGCTCGGGCAACCGCGTCCACAAGCGCTTTCTCGATTGCCAGCGCAGCCTCCAACGCGTTCGGCTCCTGGGCACCCAACTGTGGCGACCTGACCAGCGTCAACAGCAACACGCCAGCGCCGACGAGGGTCGCCCAGAGCGGAAGGTGGTGGCAACGCCACCGCTGAGTTCTGAACCGATTCGATCGAAGCGAATTCAACGACTACTTCTCCCGACAACCTTGCACTGTGTCTCAAGACGCAATGTGACGTGATTCTGGTGGGGCGAGGCCCGGCTCGGCAGGAGCCTCACCCTCCCTTTCTCCAGACAATGCCCTACGGCGCGCGGCTGCGCCCTCGGCAGCCCATGCTCAACTCGACGTTTCGTTCTGGACCGGGGGCGGCTCCACGCCGTAGCCGCCAGCGGCCAAGACTTTCTGCTTGATCTCCTCGGTCACATCCGAGTTCTCGATCATAAACCCTCTGGCCTTCTCTTTGCCTTGGCCCAGATACGCGTCGCCGTATTTGAACCAAGCCCCACTGCGATTGACGATGTTGTGTGTCACCGCCAAATCCAACACGTCGCCTTCGTAGCTGATGCCGTTGGTGTGCATCATGTCGAATTCTGCGAGACGGAACGGCGGGGCGACCTTGTTCTTGACCACCTTAGCCCGAACGCGCTGCCCGACCACATCCTCGCCGTCTTTCAACTGTCCGATGCGACGTACGTCCAACCGGCACGAGCTGTAGAATTTTAGCGCGCGACCACCCGGCGTGGTTTCCGGGCTGCCGAACATGACGCCGATCTTCTCGCGGATCTGGTTAATGAAAATCACGGCGGTTTTGCTCTTGGCGATCGCGCCGGTCAGCTTTCGCATAGCCTGGCTCATCAGCCGCGCCTGCAGCCCCACGTGCGTATCGCCCATCTCGCCTTCCAACTCCTGTCGCGGCACCAGCGCTGCCACCGAATCGATGATGATTAGATCGACCGCGTTGGACTTGATCAACATCTCGGTGATCTGCATGGCCTCTTCGCCGCAGTTTGGCTGGCTGACAAGCAGCGTATCCAGTTCCACGCCCAGCTTTTTCCCCCAGGTCGGGTCGAAGGCGTGTTCGGCGTCGATGATCGCCGCGATGCCGCCGTTCTTCTGGGCTTCGGCCGCACAGTGCAGGGCCAGCGTCGTCTTACCGCTGGCTTCCGGACCAAACAGCTCGATGACGCGGCCGCGCGGGATGCCTTGCCCGCCCAGGGCCATATCCAGCGACAGGCTGCCCGTGGAAATGCCGGCGACAGGTCCCCGTCTGTCGGCGCCCAACGGCATGATGGCCCCTTGGCCGAATTTCTTCTCAATCTGCTGCAGCGCCGTCTTCAGATTGGCGTCGTCGTCTGGAGCCGACGATTTTCCTTTGGTGGAAGCGACACTCTTGCTGGATGTCTTGTCGGTTGTTCTGTCGGATTTTGGTTGTTTCTTGGCCATTTGACTGTTTGCCTTCGCTGCGGTGACCATTGTTCTTACCTCCTTTATGGGCGAGAGTTTCCGAACTTTCAAGTGCCACGAGCCCCCCAAGTTAGAAGAAATTGGTTAGGGAGTTTTTTTGGGCCTCTGCTGACCTTCTTCAAACATCATCGCAGCGGATTGGACACGTTAGGTCACGCGCATCGAGTTTTTTCCAATTGCCTCGTTGGACAGCACCACTTTGGCGGGCGGAGCGTGGAGATGGAAGCCTGAAGCGCAAGCGAAGATCCACTGGCACAACGCGTTTCTTCGCTTGCGCTTCAGGCTTCAAACGATCACCGAATTGGCGCAGTCCGACTCGAATTGAGTGGGCGGAGTGAGGTTGCCGACGGCTACCGGTTTGGCGCGACCAGCTTGACGAATGTCGACACGGTGTCTTTGAAGCCGCGATCCAACAGGCAACTGACCGTGCAGGGCTTGGCGCAGCGTGCGATCTTCTCCCGCACTCGCTCTGCCTCGTCGCTCACCCAACACTCGGGGATCGAGTCGCTCGTAATGTTGCCGATTCGCGGGTAGTCCCAGCACAGGTGGATGTCGCCGTTGGCGCCCACGTACAAATGCGTGTGGCCGATGCGGCAAGCCCGCGGCCGCCCGCCATCTGCGGTCTTGTTGCCCAGTTGCCCTCCCACGCCGTGAATGGGATCTTCAAAATAGTCGCCCCACGACTCCAGATGCGAGATGGGATTCATGATCGGTGCGCCGTTCCGTTTCAATTCGATCAATTCCTCAGCCGCATCGGCCAGCGGTTTGGGATCCTTGGGCCACAGCACGGTGTGTTTGTACCACCGGTCGCCCCAATCCGGCGAATCTCCGAAGACGTCCTGCAGCGGCTGGAAGATAATTCCCGTAATCCCATGCTCTGTGACAAATCGAACCAGCGGAACGAGCGAGTCCGCGTTCTGTCCGCAGACGACGGTTTTCAGAAACACTTTCATGTTCGATCGCTGCCGTCCGATCTCCTCCATGACACGTAGAATGGAGTCGATTACCCGTTGGGTGTGACCTTCTCGGCCATCTGCCCTGATGAAGTCAAAGACCTTGGGCTCAAGGCTGTCGACGGAGATGTTCAGGTTCGTCAGGCCCAGATCGACCACACGCGGCGCCATCTTGGGCGTCATTGCGTATCCGTTCGTCACGACTCCCGTCAGCGCGCCTTTGTCAACCGCGAACTTCAGGATGTCAAATATGTCCTTGCGAACAAAGGGCTCGCCGCCGGAGATATTCAGCTTGGGGCGCCTGGTCCAACTGAGCAGTTCGTCGAGCGTCTTGATCCACACATCTGTCGGCAGATCATTCTGACCGGTCGACTTCCAACTGTAGCAGTATTTGCACCGCAGATTGCAGCGCTCGCCAATCGTGACGTAGATCATGTTCGGTCGGCTGATTTTCGCACCGGTCTTGATGTGCCCGTATTGCCGTAGGACGTTCAAGCCGTTCGAGACGATAACCGGTGTCTGCTTGGCGAATGTCGCCGCATCGCTTACTCTCACCGCGTTTCCCCCTTGTCGATTTGAGACGTGGGACGGGACCGAACCATCGTGCCCGCTCCGGCCAATATCGCCCACCCGGTCGCGCAACGGTCCCGAATAGTGAATTCTAGCTTGCGAAATGCGGCAAAAGCGGTGGAAAAAATGTGCGTCCAGACTGGAATCGATCTGGTTCTGCGGACGAGTCCGCAAAGTAGGGCGATTGGCGGCGCGTAGGTTATGCTTCAGCATATCCCTCACGCGGGGCCAAGAAACGCGATGATATGCTGAAGCATAACCTACGAGACTGCAAGACTGACGATTTCGTGGCGTCAATATTGGCCAAGCATCCTTGAAAGGTCCGGCTATGAGTCTCTAAGATTGGGTCAGCCGCGGGTGGCCAAATAGGACGCACTTGTCGAGGACGTAAACCGTGAATCCAGAAGAACTGCTATTCCACGAAACTCACGAATGGGTACATGTCGCCGAAGAAGGCGGTGCGAAGGTGGCAACAATCGGCATTTCGGCGTTCGCCATCGAACAATTGACGGACCTGGTCTACTTGGCCTTGCCCGAAGTCGGCCGCCAGGCGAAGGCGGGCGAGGAGTTCGGCGAGGTCGAATCGGTCAAGGCTGTCAGTTCGCTGTACTGCCCGGTCACGGGCGAGGTGATCCAGGTCAATACCGAGTTGCCCGACAAACTGGAAATACTGAACGAGGACCCTTACGGCGCCGGCTGGTTCGTCAAGGTGCGAGTCACCGACGAGAGTTCCCTTTCGAAGCTCATGGACTACGATGCCTACCAGAAGCAATGTGCCGAGGAAGGGTAGAACGTAATCCATGCCGTACTCGTTCAACACGCCTGAAGATCAACAAGCGATGCTGGAGGCGATCGGCGTTGCTTCGGTCGAGCAGTTGTTCGAAGGCGTACCGCAGGAATTTCGCCTGACTGGGCTCCTCGATATCCCGCCAGCGCTCGGCGAGCTGGAATTGACCGCGCACATGGCCGCGTTGGCAGCCGAAAACTCGCATGCAGGCGACAAGGTCTGTTTCCTGGGCGGCGGCGCCTACGACCATTTCGTGCCGGCCGTGGTCGACGCGCTCGCGTCGCGAGGCGAGTTCTTCACTTCGTATACGCCGTACCAGCCGGAGGTAAGCCAGGGCAACTTGCAGGCGATGTTCGAATACCAGACGCTCGTCTGCCAGTTGACCGGCATGGACGTGTCCAACGCAAGTCTCTACGACGGCGGGACTGCGGCTGTAGAAGCTGTGTTGATGTCCATGAGCGTGACCCGGCGAGAGGGCAGGGTGGTAGCACCCGCAAGCGTTCATCCCGAATACCGAGCGATCCTACAAACGTATCTTGCGAATCTGGATACCGAGTTGGTCACCGTCGGCGCTGCTGATGGAACTGCCAACGTGGACGAGTTGAAGGATGCAGTGGATGACAATACCGCCTGCGTATTGATCCAGCATCCCAACTTCTTCGGTTGCCTGGAGGAGGTTCAAGCGATTGGCGAAGTCGCACGCGGAGCGGATGCCTTGCTTGTTCAGTTGTTCGATCCCATCAGCTTGGGGCTGCTCAAACGACCGGGCGACTTGGGCGCCGATATCGCTGTGGCTGAAGGGCAGTCGCTGGGGACGCCGATGTCGTTCGGAGGACCCTACCTGGGCATCATGGCTTGTCGCGAGAAATATGTCCGCCGGCTACCTGGTCGAATCGCCGGACAAACGACGGATCGGCGAGGTCGACGCTGCTGGGTGCTAACGCTGCAAACACGCGAGCAGCATATTCGACGTGAAAAAGCGACCAGCAACATCTGCACGAACCAAGGGTTGATCGCGTTGCGGGCCGGGATCTATCTGGCGACGCTCGGTCCGCAAGGACTGCGCGAAACGGCCGACTTGTGCTTGCAGAAGGCCCACTACGCGTTGGAGCAGATTAGCACCGGCGACCGATTCTCGGCGGCATTTCAGAAACCGTTCTTCAAGGAGTGCGTGGTTCGAGACGCCCAAGGACAGGTTTCGGATTTGTTGGCCGACACAGCGGAAGCCGGTTTTCTGGCCGGCGTACCGCTGGGTCGCTGGTATCCCGAACTGGATGACTGTTTCCTGGTAGCGGTTACCGAGAAACGTACGAAAGACGAAATCCAAGCGTTGGCCGAGTGCCTCGCTGGTTCGAGTTGCTCGACTATCTCCGCGGAAAAGCAACGGCCGTCGACATAGTGTCATGCGAGATCTGAGATCCACTCAATTACTGTTCGAACTCTCCAAACCCGGACGACGATGTTTACGTCTGCCCGAGCCGGATGTGCCGATGTGCCCGCTGGACGAGTTGCTGCCGGCTGATGCGGTGGCCGAAACGGCACCACCATTGCCCGAACTGGCCGAACCGGACGTGGTGCGACATTTCACCAATCTGTCCCAGCAGAATATGTCGGTCGACACACACTACTATCCGCTCGGCTCCTGCACGATGAAATACAATCCGAAGCGCAACGAGCGGCTCGCATCGCTGCCCGGTTTCATCGACGTGCATCCCTACCAGCCGCAGCAGACGCTGCAAGGTTTGCTGCGGCTGCTGTTCGAGCTTCAGCAGTTGCTGGGCGAGATTTCCGGACTACCGGCTGTCACGCTCCAGCCCGCGGCCGGGGCCCATGGCGAGCTTACGGCTTTGATGGTGGCAGCGGCGGCTTTTCGCGAGTTGGGCGAGAAACGGACCAAGGTGCTGACGCCGGATAGTGCACACGGGACAAACCCAGCCAGCGCGCGCATGGCCGGCTTCCAGTCGGTCACCGTCCGCAGCACCGCGTCCAGTTATGTCGATATGGAAGACCTGCGCACAAAGCTGGACGATCAAATCGCCGTCTTCATGATCACCAATCCCAACACGCTGGGACTGTTCGATGGCCAAGTGGCCGAGATCGCCAGAATGGTGCACGATCGTAGGGGTCTGATCTATTTGGACGGCGCGAACATGAATGCGATCATGGGGCTCGCCCGGCCCGGTGACTTCGGGGCGGACATGATGCATTTCAATCCTCACAAAACGTTCAGCGGTCCTCATGGCGGCGGTGGGCCTGGTGCCGGACCTGTGTGCGTGACGGAGAGCTTGGGAGCTTACCTGCCAACGCCCTTTGTCGAATTTGACGGCGAGCAGTACATGCTTCGTTACGACCGGGCGAAGTCGATTGGTCGAGTTCGCAGCTTCTTCGGCAACGTCGGTGTGTTGGTGCGAGCCTACTGTTACATTCTCACTCACGGACCGGACGGTCTGCGTCGTGTTGCCGAGAACGCGGTGCTGAACGCCAACTATCTGCTCAGTCGCTTGAGACACTTCCTACCAGTTCCTCAAGGTGACCGTTGCATGCACGAGTTTGTGGCAACGGCCGAGTCGTTGAAGAAGAACAAAGGGATCACGGCGATGGGGATCGCGAAACGCCTCTTGGACTTCGGATTCCATGCCCCCACCGTGTACTTTCCGTTGACCGTGCCCGAGGCGATCATGATTGAACCGACGGAAACGGAGAGCAAAGAGACCTTGGACGCCTTCGCCGAAACCTTGTTCAAGATCACCGAGGAACCACGCGACCTTCTGCGCGAAGCTCCTCACACAACCGCCATCAGCCGACCCGACGAAGTAAAGGCGGCTCGTACACCGGTGACAAAATGGACTGCCGATTGATTGTCGACGAGCCCGCCTCCGGTGCGTGGAACATGGCCATGGACGAAGCGTTGCTGCAGTCGGCGGGCAGGGCAGGGCAGGGGGGGCGTCTGAGATTCTATCTGTGGGAGCAGCCGACTCTCTCGTTGGGATACTTCCAGAGGCACGAGGACCGTGCACGGCACGAGCCCAGTCGAACGTGCCCCGTGGTGCGCAGGACCACCGGTGGCGGGGCCATCATCCATGATCAGGAGTTGACGTACAGCTTTACGTGCCATGTTCCCCTGCATGTCAGATCGGATCCGTTGTCGCTTTACGATGCATTTCACACAACACTGGTCGACGAACTGGCAACTTTTGGAATAAGCGCATTGGTGTGCCCGGAGTCGCTTCAACGCAGCGGCCAAGCCGAACCGTTTTTGTGCTTCAAGCGGCGTTCACGGGGCGATGTGCTGATCGACGATGCGAAGATTGCCGGAAGTGCTCAGCGCCGGCACAAGAAGGCACTCCTTCAGCACGGAAGCGTACTGCTACAAAAGTCTATCTCGTCCCCCGAACTAGAGGGAATCGAGGATATCGCCAGTGTTCCCATAAGGCCGCGGGACTTGGCGCTACGATGGGCCCAGCGCGTCAGCGAGCGCCTCGGGCTTTCCCTCGCCTCCGGCACCCCCACCGACGAGGAATATGTAGCGGCGGGGAATTTAGTAAGGGAAAAATTCGCCCACGAGCGATGGACATGTCGAAGATAACCTAGGTTGCTTAACCCCTTTCCATCGGGTATTTTGACGCGAGTTCATGGCTCTGCTATGCTACTGTTGGGAAGGTTTATACACAGATTCATTCGCGCGACTTCGCAAATATTTCATTCACTCTTCATGCCAGGCCGCTGTGTCCATCTCTGGCGGAGCGGAGTCATCGTTGCGTAGGAAAGGCTTCAAATGAAGATCAAGCTCAAGGTGTTGAAAGGTACGGGCGCTGGAAAGGAAGTCAGACTTCCAACGCCGAAATGCTTGATTGGACGCGGGGAAGATTGCCATATGCGGCCGAAGAGCGAGGCGGTAAGCCGAAGGCATTGTGTAATCATCACGCAGAAGGGCGAAGTGCTAATCCGTGACCTGGAAAGCAAGAACGGCACCTTCGTCAACGGCAAGAGTATCAAAGCGGACCGTGTCCTTAAAACTGGAGACAAGGTGCAGGTTGGACCGCTCGCCTTCGAGGTGTTGATCGACCATAGCGTCGGCGGCGAGAAGAAGCCCAAGGTGAAAAGCATCAAAGAGGCTGCTGTGCGAACGACTGCCAGCAACCAGGAAACAACGCTTCTCGAAGACAGCGACATCAGCAATTGGCTGGACGAGGCAGATGATTTGGAGCGTGAACAGCGCTTCGCCGATCCGGATACCCGACAGATGATGCTGGACGAGACCGACCAGGGACGACTCCAGAAGGAACTTGAAAGACGATCCGAGCAAGCGAAGGTGAAGCAGCAGGACGGTGACGACACCAAGGAAATGCCGAGCCCCGCGCAGACAACGGCCGAGAAGGATACCGGCAAGAAAAAGAAGAAACTCGGCAAGCTACCCAAAATTGCCGATCCGGAATCCGCAGATTCGGGCGAGGCGGCGGCCCACGTACTAAGGAAATTCTTCAATAATCGCTAATCTGCAGCGAATAGAGAGAATGGACGTTTCTCCATCTTGTGCCAGGCCATGAAACCCGTGGGGCTGGTGATAGGTATTATCCTCTGGAACGGGCAGGGGGACGACCTTTGTCTGACGACTTCCGCCAATTGGCCAACCGCTGCCTTGCAGGCGACCAGGATGCGATGGCCGACCTTGTCGACCGATATCGCGAACAGGTGTTCGGATTGTGTTATCGAATGCTTGGGCATCGCCAGGACGCGGAAGATGCGGCTCAAGAGACTTTTGTTCGAGCCTTGAAGAGCCTTTCCCGGTGGGACCAAGACCGGGACTTCGAGCCTTGGCTGTTGGCGATCGCGGGCAACCGCTGCCGCACGGCTCTTGCCGCTCGCGGGCGGAAGCCAGCGATGGGAGCGATCAGCGACGACCAATTTGTTGATGATTCGCCGGACCTTGAGGCGGCCCGAAACCTCGCGGAAGAAGTGCAATTGGCGCTTGGTAGGATACGTGACGAATACCGCGAGGCATTTGTCCTGTTCCACGAACACGAACTGACATACGAGCACATAGCGGAGATGCTCGAACGTCCGTTGGGAACGATCAAGACTTGGATTCGCCGCGCGCGCCAGGAATTGATCTCCCTCCTCCAAATGCGCGAAGTGGTTTGGGAGTCGCAACATGAAATGCGACGAGTTTAACGAGCGAGTGCACAGTTTGCTCGACGACAGGGCGTCTGTCCACAGTGACCAACCGCTGATGGAGCATGCCGACGCATGCCTCAAATGCCGCGGAATGCTTCGCACCTACGGCGACCTCTTCGGAGGGCTTGGGGGCGGCGAAATCCCGGAACTCAGTTCCGACTTCACCGGGCGCGTGGTGGCTCAGGTCTGCGCGGAGGAGACACAGACCGTGCGGCCAGCGAGGCACGCTCGGCAGTGGTTTACGGTGGCGGCTGTGGCAATCGCCGCAGGGCTTCTGATTGCGCTGATTCCTTTTCTGCGTAATCGCCTCGCGCCCGACGACCCGAACGTACCACAAATGGTCGAAGACAACCACGAGAAACACCCAGAGACGCCTGCGCCCGATTCAACCGACGGCGAGTCGTCGCACGACAATGGGCCGCAGTTGCCTCGGGAAACAATTGATGGCGATCCCGATAGTGAACCGGAAGATGACGAGCAGTTTCCGAACCCCTTGTTGAGGCAATTGGCGTCCAATAGTCTCGATCGCCTCGTGCCGGTGGACCAGATCAGGGGTGGATTACGACCCATCACTTCCTCGCTTGCCGTAGCGATCGACGCTCTTCGCAGCACGATCCCCATCGGCAGGCACGAGCAGTCAGAAGAACCGACCGGCCATTCTCCCAGTGCCCAGTACCTTCCTTTTAGGTCCATCTCGGCATAGCAGGGCAGGGCAGGGGACCACGCGCGTCTGGCGAATCGGGGCCGAGCTGCTGCACGGCCACCGCCCTGAGATCCCATTCGAGTCCCGCCTTCAGGCGGAAAAGTCGAGTAGGGCCGGTTCCTACCGGCCGGGCGCTTGATTGTCGTTTCATCGGCCGGTAGGAACCGACCCTACGACTTCGCCAGCCCAAACACAGATTCTTCCGTGCCGCCAAATCCCGCACCAACGCAGAAGACGCCCTAAAATCTCCACTTTTCCTGGACTGCGCATATTTATGTGCTAACCTTCTCATAGCCAAAATGTCGCCGCGTTAGTGTTTGCTTTTTCCGCATTTGTGGCAACATCGTTCAAATCGGGAGGAACGCCCCGTGACAGAAACCCTTCAACAAGCAGTGCAGGCCGTGGAATTGGAACGGCGATCAACGGACCGACGCGGAGATGACGGCGACCGGCGCCAAGAGAGTATCCCGGTGGCGGTCGACCGGCGCAAGGACGAACGTCGCAAAACTCAGCGCCGACGCCAAATCGATCCCACCACTTGCGAACGCGACTATACCAGCGACGAGATAGACTTTATGCAAGCACTCGATGCATACAAGCGCCGCAGCGGCCGCATGTTTCCGACCTGCAGTGAAATCCTTGAGGTTGTCCGATCGTTAGGATACGTGAAACTAGACGACAATGGGGAAGCAATGCCCGCCCAAATCTCTGGGTCACCACAACTGGGTGATGAGGCCCTTGGTCCGGACGACGAGTAGTCGCGAAGCGAGAGAAGACAGAAGATCAAACCAATGGGAAGGACGGCCAAATGCCGTCCTTCTCTCGCTTTTCGGCCCAGCTATACCGCTGCCAGCATGACATGTCCGCCCATCCCGTTTGGCGGCAAGCCGAAGGCGGCTGTGCGCAGGATTGCGACTGTGCGCTGGATTCACAGTCGCCTTCCGCTTGCCGTTAAACACAATACTGTTCATTTTTCACGTGGGATAGGCATCTTGCCTGTCATGCTTGCACTGCATCTTGGGGTGCCGAGCAGTTCGCCTACCAGATATGACAGGCTGGAAGCCTATCCCACGACAGATCGACCCAAAATCTAAACGGTATTGCCGTTAAACAAGGACACCGTAAACCGGCCGCGGCATAACGGTGCTCGCGTACCGCGACTCGCGAATTTGCCCTTGCCGCAGACAGCGAATGCGACTACCCTCCCGCCGCCTCTCGTAATGCCGCCACCCAACACTTCGGGGAGGCGGTCTATTTCCACTTTTCTTTTCGATAGGAAAGCGTGGCGAAAGTGAGTACATCAGTGTCTTCGGCAACGGTGTCTTCGGGGCGGCTGTCCGCAGTGGTACTTGGGGTCCTCACGTTGCTGGTGTCGACCGGCTGCAAAATCGCCGCCGATAGCCAGAATCTGCGGGGCGTTCAATGTTACCAGCAGGGGCAGTACGATGCGGCAATGCAGCGATTCCAACAGGCACTGACTACTGACCCCAAGAACGCGGATGCGTACTACAACATGGCCGCCACGGTTCATCGGATGGGTACTGCCCGCAACGACCAGAAGCTGTTGAGCCAGGCCGAGGCGATGTACAATCGTTGCCTGGACGTGGAAGAGAACCACACGGATTGCCATCGCGGATTGGCGGTCTTGCTGGCCGAGACGGGCCGCTCGGATCGCGCGTTCAACCTGCTGAAGAATTGGGCGATCCGCAGTCCCCAACTCGCCGACGCGCGGATCGAACTGGCCAGGTTGTACGAGGAGTTCGGCAAACCTGAGACGGCCCAGGTCCATCTGACCGAGGCACTGAAGATCGATCAACAGAGTGCACGGGCCTGGAATGCACTGGGACGCCTGCGAGAACAATCGGGCGAGTACCAGCAGGCCCTTAGAAACTACCAGCAATCCTACAGCTTGAATCACTTCCAGCCAAAAATCGCCGAGCGAATCGCCGCGCTGAACCACACCTTGAGCGGCGGCGGGACTCCCACTCGGCCCGGCGGTACGCGGATGGTGGACTCGGGTCCCTCTGCCACGCGGTGACCGGCACGTCAGAAATCAAACACTTTCTCGCCGATGAATCGATCAAAACGCCGGTCGCCAAGCAAGCAGCGAGCCAAATAGATCAATTTCGCCTGGGCGCCAACCAGGTAACGCGTCTTTGGCTTGCGGCTCGTCAATGCATTCTCGATGGCTCTTGCGACCTCCTCGGGACGATGTAACCAGCCTTGTCCATTTAGCAGCCGTCTTATTCTTGCCAACCTGTTCCGCGGTGGTGTGCTCAGTCTCTCCACGAACGCGGTGACGCGCTCGACCGTCGCTTCGTAGTCTGGGAAGTACAAAGCGAGTTTCTCCTGGGGATACTGCGTCATCTTTTGCGTGAATTCTCCCACGGTCCTTTGCGCCATCAGCGGAGTGTCGGTTGGCCCTGGTTCGACAACTGCAACGTGCATTCCCCACGGCTTCAGTTCCATTCGCAAGGCATCGGAGAAGGCTTCCACCGCATACTTGGTGGCGCAGGTTGTTGCATGGTGCTTGAACGTACACCTACCGTTGACGGAACTCATATTGACGATCCGTCCGTTACCCTCACGTAGCAATGGCAGAAAGGTCTTTGTCACCGCCACCGTTCCCAGATAGCCCACCTCCATTTCACTGCGAAAAACCTCTAAGGGCAGCACTTCAACGGGGCCGAGGTTTTCGTCCGCCGCGTTATTCACCAATCCGCCCAGCCGCATTCCGCGATTGGTTAGGACGTCCTTCACCTGCTGTGCAGCCTCGGTAATAGCGTCCTCGTCCGTCACGTCCAGGGACAAAGGAATCAGATTCTCCCGATGCCTGACTGCCGTCTTCAGGGCTTCGCCTTGATCCGTCTTCCGGACACCCGCAAAGATGAGGTGGCCTTTCTCGTTCAGCCGCGAGGCTGTCGCAGCACCAATTCCGGCACCTGAGCCCGTAATGACGATGGCGCGGACATCGTGGGTCTGGTCTCGTTTCGCTCTCTTGAAAATGCGCACTCGAGTCACCGTAGGGGTCAGGGAAGCGTCGGGATCGGCAACAGGTCGCCCGCGTTTGGGTCTCTACTGGGGACATTATCGTAACAAGGAGTGCACTGGACATCGAGCTTGGCGTACGATGCCCAAATCTGCTCCCCGTTCTTCTCATCCACACCTCGGATGCATAAAATACGCGATTCTCAGTTACTCAACTTTCCTTTAGAGCCACGGAACCAATGCGATGACGGATCGTGTTTTCAACTTCTCCGCTGGTCCGGCCGTGCTGCCCTTGCCGGTTCTGGAGCAAGCTCAGCGGGAACTCCTTACACTGCCTGATGTTGGAGCGTCCGTACTGGAGATTAGTCACCGGAGCAAGGCATTCTCGCGGATTCACGAGTCAGCCAAAGAGGGCCTGAAGAGTCTGTTGTCGGTGCCCGACGACTACCACATACTGTTCCTACAGGGGGGAGCCAGGCTGCAATTCTCGATGATCCCCATGAATCTGCTTCGCGGTTCTGATTCGTCCGCGGATTTCGTTCTGACGGGCACATGGGGCAAGAAGGCTCGTGAGGAGGCCGAGAAGGAAGGTGCCGTCCGAGTCGTGTGGGATGGGAAGGAAACGAATTACGACCGGCTGCCGGCGGTCGACCAGTTAGATTTTGACCCCAATTCGGCCTATGTGTACATTGCCTCGAACGAGACAATCCAGGGCGTCCAGTTCTCCGCCGAGCCCGACACGGGTAACGTCCCGTTGGTCTGCGATGCGTCATCGGATTTCCTGCACCGACCGGTGGACATCACTCGGTACGGTATCCTGTTCGCATGCGCTCAGAAGAACGCTGGACCGGCCGGTGTCACCGTGGTGATCATCCGAAACGACTTGCTGGAACGAAGCCACGATTCGCTGCCCGGTTACCTGAATTACCGCATCCACGCCGACAACGATTCGCTGTGGAACACGCCGCCGGCGTTCGGCGTGTATATGGTCGGTTTGGTCGCGCGCTGGCTGCAGGACGATATCGGCGGGCTGGAGAAGATGTACGAGCAGAATCGCGAGAAGTCAGGTTTGCTTTACGAAGTGATCGATCAAAGCGACGGCTTCTATCGCGGTCACGCCCGGCCGGATTGCCGATCCGTAATGAATGTCACGTTCCGGTTGCCGACGGAGGAGTTGGAGAAGAAGTTCCTCGCCGAGGCAGAGGCGAACAAGCTCTGCACGCTAAAGGGGCATCGCAGCGTAGGTGGAATGCGAGCTTCGATCTACAACGCCATGCCCGTGGAGGGCGTCCAGGCGTTGCGGGAATTTATGCGTGACTTTCACGCGAAGAACGCCGGCTAACGACTACTGAAGGGAGCACAGGCAGCAGACATGTCCAAGGTCATCGTACTGGATAATATCGCTCAAGAAGGCCTCGATATGCTTGAGGCCGCCGAGGGCATCGAATACGAAGTCCACACAGGGCTCAAAGGCGAAGATTTGCGGCAGGCGCTTACGGAATTCGACGGCGCTGTCTGCCGAAGCGGTGCGAAGATCATGGCCGAAGCCCTGGAGGGCAACCAGCGATTGAAAGCGATCGTTCGAGCGGGCGTGGGGACCGACAATATCGACAAGCCGATGGCGACGCGGCAGGGCATCGTGGTAATGAACACGCCCTCGGGGAACACGCTCAGCACGGCCGAGCACGCTTTTGCACTGATGCTGGCCTTGTCGCGGAACATCGCACCGGCTTACCAGAGCCTGGTCGAAGGCCGATGGGACAAGAGGGCTTACATGGGAACCCAGTTAGCGGACAAGACGCTGGGTATCGTCGGTTTGGGACGGATCGGCAAAGAAATGGCCAAACGAGCCCGGGCATTTGAAATGCGAGTGCTGGGTTACGATCCTTTCCTGTCGTCCGAAGCGGCAGAGAAGTTGGGAATCGAGTTGGTCGAAAACGTCCGCGACATGCTGCCGAGCATCGACTATCTGACCGTGCACACGCCGCTGACGCCGGAGACCGAGGATCTGATCGGCACAGAAGAGATCGAGATAATGAAACCCGGCGCGCGGTTGGTCAACGCCGCCCGCGGCGGGATCTACAACGAGGCGGCATTGGCCGAGGGATTGGAGAGTGGCAAGCTGGGTGGCGTGGCGTTGGACGTCTATGCCAGCGAACCCTGCAAGGAAAGCCCTCTGTACGGCATGCCAAACGTGGTCTGCACGCCGCACCTTGGCGCCAGCACCGGGGAGGCTCAAACGAACGTGGCGGTCGAGGCCGTGCAACTGTTAGTCAATTTCCTCACCACGGGCGAGATCCGGCATGCAGTAAACGTCGCGGCGGTGGATCCGAAAACGCTGGCCGCGCTACGTGGACACCTGGACGTTGCCTACCGCCTCGGCCGCCTGCTGGCTCAATGGCACGATGGCGCCATCGAATCGTGTTCACTGAGCTACCTTGGCGAGGTGGCTGACAAGGACACGCATCTGCTGACATCGGCCTTCTGTGCCGGCCTGCTGGAATCGGCAATGGAAGAAGAAGTCAACATCATCAACGCTGACATTTTGCTTCGTGAACACGGGATTCGACTCAGTGAAGAGACGCAGAGTAAGGCGGGTATTTTCAGTTCTGCCATCACCGCCGCGCTCACCTGCGAAGGCCAGACGTACACAGCGGGTGGGACGTTGTTCGGAAACAACATGCCGCGGCTGACACGGCTGGGCGGGTTCTGGCTTGAGGCATATCTGGATGGCATCATGTTAGTCTTCACCCATGATGATATCCCCGGAATGATTGGAGGAGTGGGCACGATTTTCGGCTCACACGGCACCAACATCGCTCAAATGTCAGTCGGGAGGAGCAGCGAGGAGCCGGGCGGCAGCGCAATCGGTGTATTGAACTTGGACGGTCTACCGTCGCCAGAGGCAATCGACGAAGTCGCCGCGTATCCAGGCATCCACAGCGTCAGGTTGATTCAGTTGCCCGGCGTTGGCGAAACGCCGCCATGGCTGCAGTGACGGGGCAGGGCAGGGGGGTGTCCGTTGCAGAGACCCAGTAGCCCACTGGACGCGATAACGGTCGTAATTCCGGCGCTTGACGAAGAGGAATCGTTGCCGCTGGTGCTGAACGACTTGCCTGACGTTGGGCAAGTGATCGTTGTCGACAACGGCAGTCGGGACGCGACGGCCGAAGTGGCGGCTCGGCACGGCGCCACGGTCGTCCCGGAGCCAAAACGCGGCTACGGCACAGCCTGTCTGCGCGGTTTGGCTGCCGTTCACGAATCTAGGAACGAAGGAGGGTCAACCCCGGAAGTCGTCGTATTTGTCGACGCCGACTACAGCGACCATCCGGACCTCCTGCCGCAACTGGTCGAGCCGATCTTGGAAGGCCGATCGGATTTCGTGCTGGGATCCCGGTTGCTGGGCCAGCGCGAGCCGGGCGCAATGCCGCCACAAAGCGTCTACGGCAATCGTTTCGCGTGCCTGCTGATGCGAGTCCTGTTTGGCATTCGTTACACCGATTTGGGCCCGTTCCGAGCGATCAGTTACGCGCGGTTGTGCGAGTTGGGCATGTCGGACCAGAATTTCGGCTGGACAATCGAGATGCAAATCAAAGCGGCACGCGCGGGGCTTCGCATCAACGAGATTCCCGTGCCATATCGGCGGCGGGTTGGCACGAGCAAAATCAGCGGGACGGTCAGCGGGACGATCAAGGCCGGTTCAAAGATATTATACACAATCGCCAAGTACGGATTCCGCCGCTGGAAGCCGACCCAGACCGACGCCGCATAGGGCAGGCACGTGGGATCTCTGAACCCAAGGGAAATACCGCAAGCATCCAGGTGCACTCGGCCGAAGGTCGTACTGGGTCTTCTAGTTCTGCTTGCCGTGATCTCCTGCACGCTGTACGGGGGTGTGGCGGCGCTCAGCAGGCGATTCTATTACGGCTCACCGGAAGCCGAACGGCCGATCATTTGGGTCTTGGCCCTGTTCGCCGCAGCATTCTTCGTCTATCTGATTGCGATTTGGGTTGCCGCAAGAGCCAAGCAGAATCGCTGGCTGCTTGGTGTTGTCCTTGTTTCTTCGCTTGCGTTCCGCGTGACGCTGCTGCCGTCAACACCTATCCAAGAGATTGATATCTACCGGTATTTGTGGGACGGCGCCGTATCGAGCAAGGGCGTCAGTCCATTCCGTTACAGCCCTCAGCAGATACGCGACGCATCCGCTGACCAACGGCGTGAAGAGGATCTCACGCGATTGGTTCAAATGCGCGATTCCAGCCCGTCGTTAGACACGATTCTGAATCGCATCCACTATCCACAAGTGCCTACTGTGTATCCACCGGTCAGCCAGGCAGTATTCGCGGGTGCGGCGTTGACCACGCCCGAGAACGCGACGGTCGAAGGCCGTCTGATCGTCATGAAGATCTGGCTGTCCGCGTTCGATATGCTGACGTTGGTGCTTGTCGTTGGGCTGCTTCGCCTGACCGGCTTGCCGATTGGCCTATCGGTCATCTACGGCTGGTGCCCGCTGTTGATGAAAGAGTTCTCCAACAGCGGACACCTGGACGCAATTCCCGTCTTTCTGACGGCGCTTTTCGCGTGTTTGTTGGCTCGACTTTGCCTCTCGAATAGACAAGGCAAGACCGAACTGAACGAAACAACCACTGGAGCGTCTCGGCGAACTGAACCAGTTTCCTCTCGATGGTATTCCAGGCCAGCGCTGATAGCTGTCACGGCCGCTATCGTCCTTGCATTGGGTGTCGGAGCCAAACTGTACCCGATCGTACTGGCGCCGTTGCTGGCTGCATGCGCGGTACGGCACGTTGGTTGGCGGACGGCGGCGGTGACGATGTTGGCGTTCGCTTCGGTCATGGTTCTGATCATGTGGCCGATGGCTCCGCCCTTGGTGCAAAACGGCGCGGATGAGACAGCGCAGGGACCAACAGCAGAAAGCGACGCGGAGGCCGATACACGCCTCGGCGCCAGCGATCCAAGTTTGGGTCTGAAGACCTTCTTACGCCGCTGGGAAATGAACGACTTTCTCTTTCTGCTTCTAATCGAAAACCTCAAGGTACCTCGCGTTGATTCCGAACCGGCCGACGCGAATGCAGAAAGAAAGACCGCCTGGTTCTTGGTCGTGCCACGGTCGCTTCGCGAGACGCTGAACGAGCGAATAACCGGCGAACTGGATACCGAGGAATTGAACCCCCACGAGATTGAAGTCATTCGCTGGGAAGCCTCCTTTCTGATCGCTCGGACGGTTACCGCCAGTGTGTTTCTGGTGTTGGCCGGCTGGTTCGCATGGCGTGTGTTTCGCTCAACTGACCGATTGGCCTGGCTGGAGTACTCGTTTCTGACGTTGGCGTGGTTCTGGCTGCTTTGCCCCACGCAGAACCCCTGGTACTGGACGTGGATGTTGCCGCTGCTGCCGTTTGCCCGCAGTCGCGTCTGGCTGGCCATGAGCGGTCTTGTATTGCTGTACTATCTCAGATTCTGGTTTGGATACCACTTCTCGGACACGCCCGTGATGGGCACCGGCTATCACGGCTTGGCTTTCTTCGACCTAGTAATGACTTGGATCGAATACGCACCGTGGTTCCTCTGTTTGACCGTCGAGTATCTCTGGTCCAATTGGAGGAGAAAAGGCGAGTGCTCAATCAGCTAGTTGAAGTACAAACGGGGCAGGGCAGGGGGGCGAAGTCTTGACGCGATCCACAGTTCTTCCGCCTACGAGAACAACGAACACGCATAGCGTCTGAGTCGAGACTCTGTTCCAAAGTAAATATTCCTGCCGTGAATATTCCTGCCGGAGTCTCTTCTCTTCAAGCCAGAGGGCAGGAATATTTCGTGGCAGGAGTATTCTGTTCTCCTCAACGCAATCGTTAGTGCTGTTACGACCGTAACCGGTTCGCTGCCTTATCCAGGTTGCGCGGCACAAAAATCAAAGATTATCGGCAAAGTCCGCCGATGTTCAGGGCATGCGTCGGCCAGGATCGACGGGGATATGAATCGAGATTCGGACACGCCTGCGAGGAAACCTGCCATGACAACCACCGCAACCACGTTGGAGGACCGCATCGAATCGGCCATCAGCCGTGCTCCCCACCTTGTTGACAAACTAGTGCGAATCGAAATGCACGCGGGGCACGTTGTGCTTCGCGGAGTCGTCCGCTCGTACTATCAGAAACAGATGGCTCAAGAGACCGTACGAACTGTGGACGGCGTCGCTCAAGTCGAGAACCAACTCGAGGTGTGCTTGCCGTCAATGGTCTGACCGGGAAGAAAAACCCGGAGCCGCCTGTCCAGCAAGAACGGCTCCAGGTATGTGCGAAGTGAACCGCGACCGTCGGTCAACGAGGCTTCCCGGGGCGATAGAATCCCAGTACCGCCTCTTCGCGATCGCGAAACGCGATGAAACGGTAATTGGTATCGATTCCCTCGAGCGCGTGCTGATGTTCGCTGGATACTCCGCACAATCGCAACACGCCCCCTTCGCGTTCGAGCGCGTCGTGCAGTAGTATCACCTCGCTGACGAGATCCTGTGGCATGTCCAGCAACTCGTCCAATTCCAGGACCATGCGTCGCTTGAACTCCTGCCGCAGCAGCATGCCGAGAGTCTCGGCCAATCCCGTCGCATCGGCGTGGCTGCTGTCCGGCCCGTAGAGCCTGACGAACAGCCAATCGGGACCGCGATCCAACTCCGTCTTCCAACCGGGGGCCAAAACCACTCTCATGAGATCCCTCCTTGTTAAGCGAGCGCCGCAACGCGGCGTTTCCTGAAAGCTACCCGGTTTTGCGCAAAACAGTATCAGGATTTGCCGATGCGATGGCAAGCCCTTCACCTACAAAACGGGGGGCTGAAAAACGATGGACTTCGCGGCAGGTGGGCAATGTGCAGACCGGGCGCTAGCTGCGATGTCGTGCTAGCATCGCCGCGACTCGTATCGCCTCGACCATCCCGGTGGTCTCCGCACGGCCTTGCCAAGCCAGATCGAATGCGGTCCCGTGAGCCACGCTGGTTCGCACGATGGGCAGTCCAAGGGTGATGTTCACTGCTCGGTGCATGCCTAGTAGCTTCAAAGCGATATGCCCCTGGTCGTGGTACATCGCCACCACTGCATCGAATTCGCCGGCAGCCGCGCGTGTCATCAGTGTATCGCAGGGCAGGGGGCCCGTGATATTCAAACCCTCAGCCACCCCCAAGTCGACGGCCGGCCAAATGAAGCGTTGCTCCTCGTCACCAAACAGGCATTGCTCGCCTGCGTGAGGGTTGATCGCAGCGACGCCGATGCGCGGAGCATCGGCAACGTGGCGATCGGCAAGCAGCGACTTGACGAAGGCGTTGGCCAGCCTTGCTCTGGACAAAACGTTGCGAATAGTGATCTGCTCAATAACGTCGCGCATGGCCAAGTGCAGAGTAACGTGGACGACGCCCAGACCGACGCGACCACACACGGTCCGGCTATGTGCCAGGTACAACATCATGGCAAAGTCGTCAACGCCACACCGCTCGGCCAACAGTTCCGTATGTCCGGGATAATGGTGGCCGGCGGCCCACAACGCCGCCTTGTTCAAGGGCGCTGTCACGATGCCATCGACTTGTCCAGAGAGTGCCAGCCCAGTTGCTTCGACCAGCGCATCGTAAGCCGCCTGTCCGCCGCGCGCGTCGATCGTGGAAGGTGCCGCCGACTCGGCATCTTCCGAGCCGCAAGCGAGGCAGGGCAGGGCAGTGGGGTCCGAGAAAGCCGCCTCGGGCGACGAAACTTCAGTCACGTCAAGCGCGCAATCCAGCAGCGTAGCAGCGCGACGAATGATTGCGGGACGACCAACAACCACCATTCGGCACACATCGTGCAGCGTGGGATTGGACCAAGCGCCCGCAATCGTCTCCGGTCCCACCCCCGTCGGATCACCCATGGTCACCGCGAGCAACGGCTTATGCTGTTCGAGTTGTTCTTGGCCTTCCATGCGGGAAATTCTACAGCGCTTCGGCATTTCTTGCAGGGGACCGACTGGTGAACGACAGGATGCAGGCTTACACTGCTGGGGAAATGACGAATGACCAAGCACCAATGTCCAATAAGGGATTTGGCCGCTGGGATCTGGACATTAGTCATTGTGCTTGGTCATTCGTCATTCTCCCCAGGGCAGGGCAGAGTAGGGCAGGGCGTAGGAAGTCACGTTTCCGCACGTTCCGATATTGGTCATTGTTGCTTGGTCATTCGTCATTTTCCGGCTGGGGGTTACCGAACCGTGCGAACCTGTGTGCAGCGGGTCAGCGAAGCAAGCGTGACCGTCGATGGCAAGGTGGTCGGGCAAATCGGCCACGGGATGCTGGTATTGCTTGGCATCACGCAGGATGATACCCAGCGCGACGTTCAGTACATGGCCGAAAAGACAACGGGGTTGCGCATTTTCGAGGACAACGACGGCAAGATGAACCGTTCGCTAGTCGACGTTGGCGGTTCGATGTTGGTCGTTAGCCAATTCACATTGCTGGGCGACTGCCGCAAAGGCCGCCGGCCAAGTTTCATTGCCGCGGCTGAACCCGAAATGGCCCAACGTCTTTACCAGATGTTCGTTGACGAAGTTCAACAACGAAACGTGACAGTCGCCACTGGCCGGTTTCGCGCGCACATGGACGTGGCGCTGGTCAACGACGGACCGGTGACTCTATTATTGGATAGTAGAAAGGCCTTCTAGCCGTCTCCGCATCTGGCTCGTCTGGAGCATTAGGCGCGGCTGGAGCATTAGGCGCGTCGGTGAACTCTGGAGTCGGCTCCTCCGCGGAGTTTGGAGTTAGCTCCTCGTTTGCGTCTTCTGCGGCTCCCAGGAACAGTTCTGTACTGCGGTCCACGACACGTTGAAGCCACTCCTTGGGCGAATGCGGCAACTCGGGCTGTTCAGCGCCCAATTGGTCCATGAGATACGGATCGCCGATCACCGCGGCAACCAAAACGATCACCTTGCCGTACGTGGAAACGTTGGCCCACACGCTTCTCCTAGTCCAAAGCTTAATCGCGGTGCCGAAGGACCTCTTGATCTTCAATCGTCCGCGGCGCACGTTCACGCTCCAGAATTCGTCCAATACCAGATGGCTCAGAAAACCCAGGACAACGGCACCGGTTTTGAACAGACGGATTTCCAGGCTGTCGCCCGATACGACCAGGAAGGCCAGCAAACCTACAGTCGCCGTGGCGGGCAGGCTGTGCCACATGCCACGATGTACGGTGTAACGCTTGAACAGCTCGGCCACACCAAAACGAATGGCCAGGTACAGCCCGGCGGCCGCCAACGTAATCTGCTCGGGGCCCCATCCCATCTGCAGGAAACGGGGTAGCATCAGTGCGGGCACCACGGCGGCCATAAAGCACATCATTTCGCGCACCGGCTTGCCTGAATCGCTGTCCAAGTCCGGCAGCATCCCGGAGACACTGCACAAACCGCCGGCGACTAGGCACGTGGAAATCGGCGCCCCGGCAAGGGAGCCTGCTGCGCCGTACCCGATTCCCACCAGCGTGCTTGTACCGATGTGCGTCTTGAAATCTGCCATGGCGATGGACACAGATGCAGAACCCCGGTCTCGGGTACCAGAAACCGGGGTCCTATTGTGAAAGGAGGCAAACTTGGAGGCGAACGATCGCGTTGGACTATATCCGAAGTCGCCGAAGTGGGCCAAGATCAATAATCGATTGGTCTTCGACGAATCGGACGGCGCCGCTATACTCGTCGCACTGCTTGCAGGGGAGTTTGGTTCAGATGGAAGTCTACGATTTGATCATGTTGGGTGTCGTGGCGATCGGCACCCTCTTTGGAGCCTGGAAAGGGCTGGCCTGGCAGGTGGCCTCTCTGGGGTCGATCTTTGCTAGCTACTTTGTCGCCTATCGATTTCGCGGCCCGCTGTCCGAAATGCTCAACGCATCGCCGCCCTGGAACACGTTCCTGGCCATGCTAATCCTGTACCTGGGTACGTCGCTAGCAATCTGGCTGGTTTTTCGGTTTGTATCGAACGCAATCGACCGGGTGAAACTGAAGGAATTCGATCGCCATGCCGGGGCAGTGCTGGGCTTCTGCCGAGGCGTCCTGTGGTGCGTGATCATTACACTGTTCGCCGTCACCCTGCTGGGCGAGGCCCAGAAGAAGGCGATCATCGAATCCCGTTCCGGATACTACATCGCCCTGCTGTTGGACCGTTCACATGCGATCATGCCAGACGAGATTCACGACGTAATTGGGCGCTACATTCACTCCCTGGACGAACGTCTGGCGGACGAAGAACGCACGTCCCATCGACACGACGACGACACAACGGGCTTGTCCGAGGCCGAGCATCCCAACGAAACCCCGGACGCTCTGGCCCCAGCGAACATCTCTGATGAAGCGGCTCGGGGCAACAACGAAGCCGACGACGCAATCGAACGATACCTGCGAAGATTGCCCGAAGTGCGATTCAACGGCCAGAATTGATAGCGATCAAGAATCGGCCTAATTCGCTGGGAAAACCCCATTCGCAACCGAACATAAGAAACATTATCGGACGTTGCGGGAACGTCCAATTTGCCACCTCTGACGCCCCAAAGCC
>CAZURK010000112.1:0-43541 GCA_964623055.1 uncultured Pirellulaceae bacterium | reverse complement strand
ATCCCAACGTTTCAAGCCGAAATCCGGCTTCCCGACACAAGAAAGTTTGGGCTAACATTGCCTCTATTGACAATACGCTGGTGGTCATGGATACCGTAGCGGCGATGGCCAGTTCGTGGATATCCAAAACGACGGCCTCATCGGCCTTTCGCGCGAGTGTCGAATTCGGATCGGTCGTGATGCCTACCACGCGGACCGGGCGGTCGGTGTACGCTTTCGCTCGTCCGACCGCGTCGAGCGTGTCGGTGGTCCTGCCGCTTTGCGAAAGGAAGATCGCCAAATCGCCGATCGGGCGGTACAGCGTCGACGACTGAACGTTAACCTTCTTCGTCCAAGCGTACGCAACCCAGCCAGCGTGCTCGGAACTGCCGATCCCCACGATGTCTATGATGGAGGCGGATTTCAGCATATCGCTAAGTCCGCCTTCGTCCATGCGGTTTGACAAAAGGTGCGCCAAGTGAGCTTGCCATTTGCTGGGCTGCTCTAGGATTTCGCGGTACATTGGCGGCTCGGTCGCATCGGGCAACGCCGATAGGAGGGACTGGTACTGATCGATCATCTCTGTATCTCCATCTTGCGAGGTGTCTTGAGCGGCTTCTGTGGCGGCGACGCTTGCCGTGAAGCCATCCGGACGGGAAGGGCACTGGTACGCCGGGAGTGCAGGATGGGATACTCGAACCCCAGGCTTGTTGAAACGACTCTCGACACAAACTCGTCGATCGACATCGGGTCTTCGTCAATCAACGGCGTCAGGTCGATGGCGTAGACCGTGGCGAGCGACTTCTGAACTTCGTGTGGGTCCCGGAACGCCCCGTTGCTCTTCCATCGGCCCTCCGCGCCCTCGTCGTAATGATGCGCGCCGATTTGCGACTTGTACTGCTGGAGGATTCTGCGGGCGTGGGCCGAGCGGTCGCTGATATCGAGGCTGAGCTTATAGCGATCGTCAACCCAATCGAGTGCGCCCCACACTTCGCCGCCCAGAAGCAACCCGGGCCGCAACTTCAGTGGCAGTTCCAGCAGGGCGGCGACGACTCGTTCGAACGTGAATCTGTGAGATTCGTGCTGGTCAAATGGCGAATGCGTCCAAAGAACTCGTGAACGGCATTGGGCCACGACCTGCTTGACGACCAGCGTGGGCTTTCGGCAAGTTGGGTCTTTGAGAACGTCACTTGAGAAATCTGCAAAGTGTACGCCGGTAAACCCGGCAACCGTGGCCGCGCGCACCTCTGGCATATCCACCGACCTTGGATTTGTCGTGGCCTCTGAAGCCGCAAGGAAAGGGATGGCAAGCCAACACGTATGTCTTTCACTACCTTTGGTCCAATGTCTACCCAAATCCAGTACGTTGGACGTCAGGTGCCAAGCTGATCCACCACATTCTCCCGAAGCATCGCGATGAGCCCACGCTGTTGGCCCGTGATATGCGAGAGCTTGGCCACATGTATTTTCGGCTCTTCCAGGACTATCCACGCGCCGCGTTCTGGTATGGCAAGAGTGGTTCGGAAAAGGGAACTCCAGCCAGCGTCCACTTGGCGGAGTGCTACTGGCGGTTGGGCAATAGAGAGATGGCGCTTGAAGAGTTGAAGTCGCGGACCGTGCCCCTGGAAATGATCAAGCTGTATAGCGATATGGGTGATACCGATCGAGCCTTGCAGTTAGTCGAACTCTATGTCAGAGCAGGACGACCGATGGAAGCCTGTCTCTTGGGTGGCGACGCTTGTCGGTCGGCAGGCCGAACGGAAGAAGCCATCCAATACTACCAGAAAGTACTTCAGAGTTCGGCTGCGAGAAACGAAGAGTATCTGCGACGCTTTCATGGGAGAGCCAAAGAGAGTATCGAAGCCGTTCGTCTGTTGGAGCAAGCTGATCCTAAGCAAGTGGCGGACGGGGCCTATGCGGCGACGACAACGGGGTATGCTGGGCCGTTGGAAGTGAAGGTGACGGTCGCCGGTGGACGTATCGAGTCGGTGCGGGTTGCGAAGCACAGAGAAAAGCAATTCTACTCCGCGCTCAAGGACATTCCTCAACAGATTGTCACCAAGCAATCGGTCGAAGGAATCGACGCGATCAGTGGCGCCACGGTTACGTCGCAAGCCATTGTGAATGCGGCAGCCAAAGCGTTGGCCAGCGGGGCACGTTAACGGAGATTCGCACCCGTCAGTTGGCGACGACGAGGCCACGGCCCTGGATCAGAAACATCGGAAGGGATGGACGTTGTGAGTGTGCTGCGATTCGTGTGTTTCATCCTGTTGTGTTCTCTCGGTCATCACACAGTTGGACGAGCATCCTGCCGGCTAGTACAATCGCCGGCTGGATTTTGTGAGGATGAGAAATCGGAAAACGCGGAAGCACAATCGAATACGACATCCACAGAGTATAGGAGCATGTAATGAAGCGTTTGCGATCGAAGTGGTGTGGGGTTTGCCTGATGACGTTCGTCGTTCTGTGTGGGACGGCAGGCGGACAGGAGTGGACGCGGTTCCGCGGACCGGACGGGACGGGCATTGGCAAGGGCGAGTCGATTCCCGTGTCCTTTGTGGAAGCGGACTACCTGTGGAAGGTTAAGCTTCCAGGGCCGGGTCACTCGTCGCCCGTGTTGTGGGGCGATCGCATCTTCGTGACCTGTTCGCACGACGCGCAAGAGCAGCGTGAAGTCGTTTGTCTCGATGCGAGTTCGGGTAAGACGCTGTGGTCCACAAAGATGCCGTTCACTCCCTACCGGCATAACCGCCGGAACAGCTTCGCTGCCTCGACGCCCGCTGTCGACGCCGAGCGTGTGTACGTCAATTGGATATCGGGCAACATATTCGTCGCTCTCGCTCTGGACCACGCGGGGAATACGCTGTGGCGGCGTGAGATGGGCGAATTCAAGGCCATACACGGCGCCGGTGCTTCGCCGATCGCAATGGGCGGGCTGATGATCGTCGGCAACGACAATAAGGAGACCAGTTTCCTGGCCGGACTGGACGGCAAAACGGGCGAGACGATCTGGGAGATCAAGCGGAACAGCAAAATGACGTCCTACATTACGCCCGCGGTCTATCGCCCGAAGGATGGCAACCCGCAAGTGGTCTTTGTCAGCGAGGCGAACGGTATGACGGGGGTCGATCCCGTCAGCGGGGAAAAGAAGTGGGAGAGCGACAAGTTGTTCACGTACAAAAGCGTCGCATCACCCGTGGTGGCCGGAAGCGTGATCTTCGCAACCGCCGGTGCTGGCGGGGCCGGGCGCCAGTCGGCGGCTATCCGCCCAGGCGACACGCTCACTGGCCGCGACCCAACGGTGGCCTGGAAGCTGGAACGTGACCTGCCGTATGTCCCCACGCCAATCGCAATCGACGAGCACATGCACATCCTGAGCGACCTCGGAGTAATGACTTGCGTGGTAGCAGCCACGGGCGAGCTGGTGTGGCAGGAGGACTTGGACGCGAAATTCTACGCCTCTCCCGTTTACGTGAATGGGCGGATCTACGTGGTCACCCGTAGCGGCGAGGTGGTTGTGCTGAAAGTTGGCCCCAAATACGAGTTCCTTGCCAGAAATACACTGCCAGAGACATCGGACTCGACCCCTGCGATCGCGAACGGCCGCATGTACATCCGCACTCTCAACCACCTGATCTGCATCGGGGACGCCAAAGCAAAGAACTGATGAGCGCCAGTTGATTCAAGTCCAGGCCGCGCAACTCGGCGAGCTGCGACCACGTCGGCTGCCTGGCTGACCGATAGGGCGGCGGTGTCCGTCGCAGAACGAAGTCTCTCATAGAACGATACCGCACCATCTCAAGAGAGCCGAAGATCGCTTAGTCGAAGTGGAAATGCTCTCCCCAAGTTAAGATCAGGCCTTTCCCTTCGGCATATCGGCCTTTCATGAATGAGTTATGCCAAGGCATGAGCCAGCCGAGTCCGTGTTTGGGCTTGTGGCCCATTTCGTATTCATGGCATGGCACGACGATTGGCTGGACCATCTTAGCTATCTCAGGAATCACGGTTTTCGTCAACCATACATCGACCGTCCGACCGTCTTTGATCGCTTTGCGCATCCGATCGCCATAACTCGTGCCTCGATTGTCGCCGTGATGGCAGTATCCGCCGTTCGACGAGGATGACATCGCTGTTCTTGACGGGCAGGGAGTGCGCGACGTGGCCGTCGATACGATTCCTGGTAGACACAACAGCTACATCGAAATCGCTCATCTCACCATTCGCGATTACGGGTATCGGGAACGGGTCAAGTCAGGCGCGTTCAAGCTGTTCTACAACGGCGGGCGGGAGAGTCACGTCTACATCCACGACGTGGAGTTGTGCGACATCAATCGCGGTCACTGTTGCTTGAGAAACCACTCGAACTCGATCGTGCTCAGTTTCTGGGGACACCCATTCACGGATGTCGCGTTTATCAACAACAACGTCCAGGATTTCGGCGCTTATTTCTGCAGGGGAGCCATTCACGAGGAGGGAGGACGTTACCGCTTCCAGAACAACTCGCTCAGCATGGACCCCGGCAAAGAAACGAACCAACGACGATCCGCAACGGGATGGAAACTATGGGGACGGTTCAACGATTGCGAAATCCTCGACAACGTGGTCGACATGAATTGCGCTCGGTGGAGTTCCCGCGGATTCTCCACAGGCGTGAAACCCTGCCAGGGCACGCGGGACTGGTTGATTCGGGGCAACGTTCTGATTGACGTAGGTGTGACGTTGCAGTCGTTTGCGAAAGGCTATCTGATGCATCGTCCGATCGACAATATTGTCATCGACCGCAACCTCTTCTGGGTGTCTGACGCCAAGCGTGGAAAACTGCCCATCGCCGTTAATCTCGTTGGTTACGCCGACGCTCCCAAAGACGAGACGATCAGGAATGTCACGGTCAGCAACAACCTCATGATCTCCGCAGCGGGTTGGCAGCCGGCGGCTATTCGGTGTACCGCAGGAAACAAGGAGGCACCGCAACAAGGTACCATCCGCATCATAGGCAACACTATGCATGGAGCTCCCACCGAGGGGATGCTTGTAATCAAGCCGACGACCGCGTTCAAGCACAACAGCTTCGCCATCCACAATAACAAGTTTCACACCACAGGAGGCAGCAGCCGACAGGTCGTCGTAGACTACGTACCCGACGATTTTGTGTGCAATGAGAATGTGTACAGCGTAGGAGGCACCTTCGTCTGGGGAAACGGACCCCTATTGTCATTTGAACAGTGGGAGAAGACGACGGAACACGACTCGACTTCCGAGATCGGCAACACGCCCTCCATCCGGGAGCTCCAGAAAGGAATCCATGCCTCGGAAGACGCTCAACCATAGCGCAGCAGTAACGTCACACTCGTGTGGCTGGGCGACGGCGACTACCCAGTCGACCTTCCCGACGGCGTCACGATGACGCGCGATGTGGAAGTCTGGATCAGAGCACGCGCAACTTGGCTTGACCGTCATCAGTGATCAGCCGCCGATTGGTTAGCGAGTTTCCCGGCTTCGAGCATGCTTTCACTCGCTCGCCTCACCGGGGCCTTCCACCTGCCGAGCATCACCGCCGAATATAGATCGGTGCATCCGTGACCGTCACTTTTCCGTCAGGAGGCAGCGTCACGGGACTTCCCATCAGGTTCCAGGCCTGCGTCGCGCCGGCGAAATCCAAATCGACCGCGGTCTCCGTTTTTGCCCAGATGACGGCAACGTTTCCGCGCGGCGTCAAAAAATGGTGGATCCAAGTATCCTCGGTGGGTCGTTCCGTGCGGAGAAACCGAGCTCCGTCGAGGATCCAGGTCATCTGGGCATAGACAGCCACATTGGGCCGAGGTTGGCCGTCGCCTTCCAGGAAACCTTGCCACGGTCGTATTACCGGAGAACCGTCGATGAAGAAATTGTAAAAGTAGAATTGGCGTACGCCCAGTGCAAGCTGACTCACATATTGACGTACCAACCAGCGGGCCATCTCTTCAGCCGATACGGTATCCGCCGGAGATGGTCGATACGGTATACAGGTGCCCGGATTCGCGTAGCCTCCTTCGCTGTTGAAGATCGGCAATACGCGCCCAGATTGGCGCATCTTATCCCGGATCGCATTGATCCATAGCTCGATCGGTTCTCGCGTCTCGTCTACCGACTGCGTGATGTATTGGTGGAAGCTGAAAGCATCCATGAGTTCCAGCGCTCCACCGTCGATGATGTCCCACGTGAACTTGCGCGCCGGCGAACCTTCGTGATGGGCTCCCGCGACACAACCTGCGATAACCGTCGCCTGTGGATTCTCACGTTTCACAATCGGATAGGTATGCCGCAACATCTCGACATACGCTTCGGCGCGCGTCTGTCCGGTGCGCGGAACGAGCCAGTTGGTGAGGTTCGGCTCGTTCCACACTTCCCAGACGTGGATATCGTTCTTGTAGCGACGAACTGTCCTTGCCACGTACTCTTCCCAATCCTTCCAGTCTTTGGGCAACCATGCACCCCGCCCCGTGTAGAATGAATGGTCGGCAGTCCCAGGGGGAGCTGTCGATGCCCAGGTCGGGCAGCGGTCCAGGGATCCCATCAGCAGCAAACCGGCCTCTTTGGCAACGGCAATCGGTTGATCGCGCCATGCCCATTCTCCTTTCACATAAGGCTCTACCACCCGCCATTTGGTGTGATTCGGAGGATGCAGGCGAAGCCATCGCACTCCGACGGCACGGGCAATGGCAAGACCATCGGCGTCGAGAGAAAAATGCGCACCGAAAGGCGAAGCCGCGGCATCCGACGACCGTTCGGGCGGCGGCAAGATGGCAAACGTACATTGGTGCACACCTGGAGCATCGCCCTGCCAGTGGACTGAAGCGCGGTACCAGCCTCGGCCGAGATCGCTCGTTTCTATCTGCATCTCCGTACGGCCGGTTCCCGGTGGAGACCATTGGCCTGATCGGCGAACCTCTCCCCAGAAATCTTCGATCGACCAGCGCACCGGCGTGAGCGGCGATGACGCTGGCGTTGATGCCATCAAGTGAAGCACGGGATCATCACCATCGTGATAATAGGCCAGCGGATGTCGGTCGGCGACAATCGCTGCCTGAAAGTTGGCGGCTCCGTCGCCTGCGTCATCCTGCCAAAGCTGAACGTCGTCGATCCACACGGTCGACGGGCCGAGTATCCGGAAACTAATGTAGTCGATCGTTTCGGGGGCAAATCGCGTTTTGCCGACAGCGCTGACCGTCTGCCAGTTGGTATCAAGCTTCGCTCGCACGCCGCAGTGTTTTGTGCCCGCGTTGACCTCGGTGGGTGTACTGGCTCTCAAGCGGCAAGAGAAGTAGATCGGATGTCCGGGCGACACCGGCACCACGTCACTGGCCAGTGTGACATGAACGCCTTCAGGTACCCGCAATCGCAAGCAGGGATTGCCATCCAGATTTTGCACGGTCATCTTCGCCGCTTGCCAGTAATCACAACCGTGGCTGATTAGCCAATTTGCCAAGCGAAGATCAAACTGTCCATTGCGGAGCAGATTCCCAGTTCTGGGTGCTTCAATGGCGGCGGCGGCTTCCTGTTCGGTCAGGATCTGAACAGACACGTCATCGACCCACAGTGTGCCCTCATTGGTGAAGCGGATCATCAGCCGCGCCGAAGGGTCATCAACGTTGGACGTATAGAAATACTCAACGCGCTCCCAGCGGTCATTGGCATGCGCGGCCTTTTCCACATAGACGTGGTACGGCGACGGCGACTGACGCAACTGAAAGGCCACCGGACCCACGTCGCCGCGCAGCCAAGCACTCACGCGATAGATCCGGCCGGCCGCCAGCGGAATCGGCTCAGTGGGTATCAGTTGGACCGCGCCGTAGTCCAGCCGAGGGCAACGGATCCGCTGACATGCGTCGCCTCGGTGCTGAGAAACCTGTTCACGTTGATAATGAACATCCAGATCGGCCCAGCTCCGAGAGTTGTCCGCCCACCCTGCTGCAATCCCGTCGGTATAGTCACCCTCAAAAGAACCGTTGCGAAGGAGTTCCCCATCTCCGCGAGCGACCGCCGTCAACAGCAAGGCGACGGCAATTGCCGCAAGTGAACGTTCTGTAATCATGGAACACGCTTTTCTCTGAAGACATGGTCAGGGACCGAAGCATATCGGCCAGCTCTCGGCAACTCTCCGAGTCAAAAGCCAATTCCGACTCGTGGCGTATTTTTGACGGTCCCTCTGGGTTCCACAGTCGCCTACCGCTTCGCTTTCTTCTTTCGCGAGGTCTTCTTTCCGTAGTTTGCTTTTCGCGTGTGAGCAATCGCTTCGGTCTCGGCGCCTTTGTCGCCTTGCGACTTCATCCATTCGTCGAGCTGTTGGGAGAGCTCCGCTTTCAACTCCGCGAGACGAGGATCTTTGATCAAGTTGTTCAGGCAATGTGGATCGTTGGCGACATCGTACAACTCCTCGGCGGGACGGTGTTGATACTTGTTGGTCATCGCTTGCGCATGGGCGTCTCCCGCCTCGGCTTTTGCCAGCCATGAAGTCCAGAAGTCGGCTCGGTCGCCGCCGGGCCGTGTGACGACATTTTGGAACTTGGCATCGTGGTGCAGGTTGCGGATATAGCGATGAGTCTTGGTGCCGCACGAACGAATTCCAAACACCTCCGAGCCGTTGCCGATACCGCGTGTCGTTTGAAGGCCGAACGTATAGGTCTTGTGCTCGTTCCGTTCACCCAGCAGTACAGGAAGAAACGACTTGCCATCCATCGTCGCGGGAATCTCCAGACCGGCGACGTCTAGAAAAGTGGGCGCAACATCGCAGTATTCAACCAGTGCCGCGGTCTTCGATCCGGGCCGAATCTTCCCTGGCCAACGAACGATCATGCCTGAGGTCAAGCCAAGTTCATAACACGTCCACTTGGCAAAGGGAAATCCTGATCCCTGTTCGGAGACCACCATTACCAGCGTACGTGAGGCGACGCCATGCTTGTCTAACAGCCTCAAGAGCGCTCCGCACTGGGCGTCGAAGTAGGTGATTTCGGCCAAGTACTTGGAATACTGATGCCGTGTCTGGTCCGTGTCGACGAACGAGGTAGGCAACGCGAGCGATTCCGGCGGATAGGCCGTGGGATCCCCCTTCGTGTAAGGCGTATGCGGTTCGTTGGAACAAGCGAAGAGGCAGAACGGCGAGCCTGAAGCCTTCGATTCGGCGATCAGTTTTTCGATGGCCGGATAGGGATTCGGTTTCGCCGGATCGGCCGACCTGAATTCGCCCGAATACTCGAACGGGAACGACTCACGCGGGGCGATGTGCGTCTTCCCCGACAGCGCCACGCGATAGCCAACGACCCGGAGGTAGTGAGCGATCGACTTGGTGCCAGGGTAGACGCAAGTGTGATTCGGCCAAGCGCCCGATTTCACCGGGTAGATGCCGGTGTATATATTGTGCCGAGTCGGCGAGCACATCGGCGCCGCCTGAAAGCAGCGCGAAAACAGCATTCCTTCGCGAGCCAACTGCTTCAAGTTGGGCGTCTTCGCCTGTCCGCCGTAGATCTCCATATCCAGGTAAGTGCAGTCATCCGCGATCATGAAGACCAGGTTCGGTCGCTCAGCCGCCAGCGCTTGAGCGGCCAGGACGATCACGGCAAAGACTGCAGGAAAGCCGTACGATCTCATTTCGCATATCTCCTCTGTATTGAAGCATCCAAGTCGTTGAGTCATCTAATATCGACGGCTTCACCGCGGTGAGCGAGTCTTCCAGCTCACATTCCTGTTCATCATCGCACTTTCCTTTCCAGGGCTTTCGCCACATACCTTCTCGCCACATCCAGGATATTACATTTCCAGGAGGGCGACACCACGCGGCGGCACCTTGAGTATCGGCGTGGTTTCGTCTGCCTGGTCCCAAGACACCCAGACGCGTTTCGGTTTGCCGCGACATTCGTACTCAGCCGCCTGTGCTCCGCAGTTGTAGAGAGCCAAATACTCACCCTTTGCGTTTCTAACTCGAAAAGCCAGCACGTCGTCTTGCGTTGCGGACGCTACGTTTTCGAACCCCTGTCGCGTCAGCGGCGATACCTCGACCAGGCTCGTTCGCCGATAGTCTTTCGCGTAACTGCGCATTTCCGGCAGCTTCAGCGCTGGCTTAACCTGTCCTTCGCCTGGTGGATCTTGTGCGATCTGTTCGGCCGACCGATCGGTGTCGGACAGACACAACTGCCAATCCCTGCGTCCCTTTGGAGCGGTGCTCAAGGCATACCGACGTGCGCGTTCCTCGATCACAAAAGGCATATCCGACTGCCACACACGAAAACGAAGCTCGCCACATGCATAGGTTGAATCATCGAGCTGCTCCGCCCAGATGTCTCTGGTGGGCGGTATGAATCGAAACATGTGGCAGAGTTCCCGCGCCTCCGTGTTCTCAAGACACTGGCTTCCGAGCAGACCGACGGTGCCGCGGTCTGTCACCAGCCACAATTCGTTCATTCGCCACGGTGCGATCGGTTGTTCGTCGCGCCATGTATGGCTGGTCAACGCGGGCTGATAGCTGGTCGCCACCACCGCAGCACGCTCGCCGATCGCCAACGAGTAGTCGGCGCCTTCGCGACCCAACGTTCCGTAATCCGACTCCGTGCGGTGTGCTTTCTCTAGCGGCGCGACGCGTACGTAAGGTCGAGCCATATGCAGCGCGCTGAAACTGCCGTCGTCTTCGCTCACTTTCATTGCGCTGGTGCGTGTGTAGGTGAACGAACCGGTCGTAAACGTGGACGACCATCGGCCGAAGCGAAGCCGCACGCCGCGAATGTCCGGGTCTTCGATGATGTAGTCGTTGCGAACCGGCTGCTCGGCTATGTCGCGTAACGCCATCTGCTGAAAGGCGTGTGCGCCCAGCACGACGTCAAAACGATCATGACAGACGTTGTCGTGCGCCATAGCATTCGCGATCGTCGCATTCTCTCCATCCCCAGCCGCGGCGGCCACCATGGCCACGTGATGCGGCCAGAACGTGCGCCACTGGTCCTTCCACCAGATGTCCGGCCCGTCGTTGAAGTAGTGCGGTGGCTCCAAGTTGAGCGGGTAATATGGCACCGATTTGCGGAAGATGGCATCGGCTTCCTTGCTGCCCGTCGCCCACCAGTACAGATAGAGCCCACGAATGTTGATCGCGTGATAGTACATTGCCTCGTATTCCGAGTGTCGCTCGCCGTAGATGCGATAGCGATACGGAAACATGCCATTTGGCAATTGGTCGCGGCCGAGGGTACGGATGATCCGCTGCGCCATCACCAAATACTTCCGCTCGCCGGTTAACACCCAGCCGTGGATATACACTGCCATCGGGTGCATGATGATATTGATGTACGTTTCCGCACGGCCCATCAGATCGTCGAATTTTTCTGGCGTCGTGTTTCGCTCGATGTTCTCCAACACGATGTCGCGGAATCGGTCGACGCGTTCTGCGCCCAAGCGCGATTTCAGCGCCGGTCGTGCCTCGATCTCCAGTAGCGGCATCGTGTAGTGATGAAACGACCACGTACCCAGACGATTCGGCTGCCATTTCTCGGCCGACTTCGGATCTTCCGGTTTCGTCTGGAGTCTCACGAACAGCGTGTCCAGCCACTGGCGGCTCATCTCTACCAGCCGCTCTTCGCCATGGAATGCGCTGTCCGGCGACAGGTAGCCCCAAATCGCACAGTCCAGAAACATCCCCCACTGATCCCAAGTCGTTTGCGCCGCCGACTTTCGGAGTTGTCCCTTCAGTGCCTTACCCAAGAAACTATCACACCACGCCGCGCCGGCGTTCAGCCGCCCCGCTGGTGTTTTCTTCGTTTCGTCCACAAAGTGCGTATGCCAAGGCTGGTCGGGCAGCTCACGCTCGCTCCCTATCGACTCGCCGGCAAACAAAACCCCGTCCCAACCAATCGTTGTCGGCGCTATCCAGAGCAAGAGAATACCCGTCAAGTTTATGTGCTTCACAATTCGCTCCATCATGAATCTACTTCGAGAGATCATCGAGTTATGACAGATCCGGCAATTCGTACCCTTCGCGTCTCGGCGCTACCAGCAGTGCGTTTGCATCGTCGCCATCGGGAAGTGTCCTTAGTACGATTGGCGATCTTTGGACCGGGCGTCGTCGACGGTTTCGCCGCTATTCCACTTTCCGTTAATGCTATCAAGTCGGTACGGGCGGCTGGCGTCGTAGTAACGCTTGCTTGTATCCACGAGGTTGACCATTACGCCGGGCTCGTCGAGCGGAAGTCTCTCGTCGATCAATCCGTCGGGAGTTATGAATAGGCTCTGCCAACTATGTGGGGCGGAGGAGTTGTTCATAGACAGAAACATGGCGTTGGTGGCGGCACGGGCTTGGGCCGTGGGGGGCATGATCTTGGGATGGATGGAGCCGGGTTTCTGACGGGCGTTGTAAAACGAATGAAACATCACCTGAACACCCAGCTTGTGGTATTGGCGGTAGAGTTCGGGAAAGCGAACGTCATAACAGATCAACAGCCCACAACGAACGTTGTTGACATCGAAAGTGACGAAGTGGTCGCCCGGCGAGTAGTGCTTCAGATCGCCCCCAGTGCAGAATCGCTTGTCATAGCGGTCGACGACGCGACCTTCATCATCAATCACATAGAGCGAATTGTGTGGTTTGTTTGTGCCCGTAAGCTGGTGAGCCGCGCCGAGGACCACCCAGATGCGAAGCGAACGAGCCAGCGCGAGGATCGTTCCCAACTCGCCCCGTTGTGCTTCCCAGTCGAAGTCTTCGAGATTCTTATGGTCGACACCGGCGTACCCGGAAAGGGCGACCTCTGGGAAGTGTGCGATGTCGGCCTCTAGTCGCTTGGCCTGGTGCATCTGCTTGCGAATCCACTCGGCATTCGCAGCAACATCGGCCCCGACCGGGAACTGGCAAGTAGCCACACGGAGCTTGCCGTGTTTCGCCGTGGAATCCTGACTGTCCGGTTGAGCGTCTTCGCCAATAGCCGACGAAACAATCGTAAGTATGACGATCAGGGATAATAGAACCGTGATTGCGCCGTGCAGTGGCACTTCTTTGCGGAGATTGTTAGTCATGTTGATGAGCCCTCGTTCATATTCCGCCAATTCTCGCCCTTTCCTTCGATCGCTACCCATGGGTTAGCGCTGCAGGTTGAATGGGCGCGGCGCTTAGAACCATAATGGTAGCGATTCCGTCAGGTCGATGTAGCAACGGCAGAGGAAAAACATGTGTCGGGAAGCGGGAGATATCATGCAACGATGCTCTTGGGGTTTCCTTTCGAACCCGGGCCTTCTCATCCTCGGCGTGCTGATCACCATTCCAGGAAGAACAGCCCTTGGCGAGTCCACCGGGGAGCCCTCGACGCGGATGGCGCGTACCATTGAGCTGGCGCCAAGTGGTGCCTGGTGCTGGTTCCAGGACCCTCGTGCAGTCTAGCTTGTTCCCGGCCAAGTTTGAGGTGTATCCGGAACTGTTGGAACGCGTCGGCTACCACGTCGGCTACACGGGCAAGCCCTTGGCGCCGGGCAATTGGAAGGCTGCCGGCCGCAAGCAGAATCCCGCAGGCAAAGCGTACAACGCACACCGCTTGGAGCCACCAACCAGCGAGATCAGCTCCTGCGATTACTCGGCCAACTTCACCGAGTTCCTCGAAGCGCGTCCGCCCGATGCGCCGTTCTGTTTCTGGTTCGGGTGTCACGAACCCCACCGAAACTTCGAAGATGGCTCTGGCGTCCGTGCTGGTAAATCGCCGGAGGATGTCACTGTCCCTCCCTTCTATCCCGACAACGAGATCGTCCGCAGCGATCTGGTCGACTACCGGTTGGAGATCGAATGGTTCGACAAGCAGCTAGACAAGATGCTCCGGCAGTTGGAGCGCCTCGGCGAATTGGAGAATACACTGGTCGTCATCACCAGCGACAACGGAATGCCGTTTCCCCGCGCTAAGGCCACTTTGTACGAAGCCGGCACACGAGTCCCGCTGGCGATTCAATGGCCCGCACGGATTCCGGCAGGCCGCGTCGTCAAGGATCTGGTTAGCTTCGTCGATCTGGCGCCGACGTTCCTGGAGGCCGCGGGACTCTCGCCACCGCCGGAGATGGTCGGCCGCAGCCTGCTCGACACTCTGACTTCGGACTCTTCGGGCTGGGTTGATTCCTCAAGAGATTGCGTCGTATTGGGCAAAGAACGCCACAATCACGCCAGAGCTGACAATCTGGGATATCCCACACGGGCCATCCGAACGAAGAAGCACCTTTACATTCGCAACCTCAAACCGGACCGATGGCCCATGGGCGATCCGCCCGGCTATTACTGCCACACCAAAATGATCAACCCCACGAAGGCTTTCATCTTGTCAAGGCAACGCACTATCGTTGTCGGTCCGTACTACTCGATTACTTATGCCAAGCGTCCCGCTGAAGAGCTCTATGACGTAGAAGCGGATCCAAATTGCCTACGGAACTTGGCGGCCAATCCCGACCACACCGCGGTTCTCACGCTTCTGCGTACCCGCTTGGATGAGATTCTGAAAGAGCAGGCCGATCCACGAATGGTCGGATACGGCGATATCTTCGAAAGCTATCCCTACTTCGGACGCATGCAACCGGGCATCGGCGGGTTCAGGGAGCGCGGTCGATACAATCCGAGATACCTCCCACCAAGGCAACCGGAGGATCGCCGTCGTCGTTAGGATCGGCCAGTGATTGTTATCGCGTGGTCGTTGTTCGCGAACAAGACGAGAGTTCGTCGGCGATTCGTGGTCCGTAGCAGCCTAGTCGTTTGCCCGGCGTATTCCCCTGGGCCATCACGGCGACTGACACACTCGCCGACGGATGGCCGACGTCAGTGTCACCGTCAGGGCATACTTGTCAGAATGGGGTTGTCATAGGATGACTGTCAAGAATCAAAACCTGCTCCGACGGGCCATCGGTACGTCTTGGACGCCGCCATCCGCTACCCCCCCGCTTAACTGCGTAGGTGTGTCGTCCCTCTGTACTTTTGGTGCAGTCCAAGAGTGCAGAGATCGATTTCGCCGACGCACGTAACTGCATCCTGCCAAGTGGTGTGCGAAGTCCCCTGGGTCGCCCGTGATCGCGCCGGTCGGTATATTCCCAGGTGCAGTGCCGGTGATAGGCCGTTCTGGTTAACCATCGGTTCGGCTCAAAGGAAGCGTATGCACAAGAGATGCCAAGTTGTAGCCGTGCTCATGATGAGTGCTTTTTGCCTAACAGCGAAGGCGGAAACGCTCAGGTGGAATGTCCGCGCGAAATATGGCGTGAGTGCCAAAGGTATCCAAAAAGCGGTGAGCGAAGCGAAGATACATTTCGATAATGCATCAAATGACGTGGTGATTCTGGAATTCGAGAAGGGATCGTTCTGGCTAGAGGATAGCGGCCCGAGCAAGGGCACCATTGACCTCAGCGGCATCAAACCTGGGCCGAATGGCCGCCTGATCTTTCAAGGCAAAGGGATGGACAGAACGTTTTGGTGTTCGCTGACAACAAGCATGCTCTGTATGGGCGTGATGTCCACGGCGTGACCTTTGCTGACATGCATATGACTCGTAAGGACTACACCGTCAGCCAAGGGTTGGTCGTTGAAGTCGCACCGGGGAGAGTTATCCTTGATATTCATCCCGGCTTTCCCACTCCGAATATGATCTTCAACCCCTTCAGCAAACAAGGGCGCTTCCTGCGACGATATACGAATAGCGCGACCGACCCTGAGGTGATCGAGGAAAACAATGAGCAGATTCCGTGGACGCGCTGCAGGCTCATCGACGCCCGACAGTGGCAACTCGATCTCAAGCAAAAGAACAAAGTGGCGAACTATTCGAAAGGCGATCTGATCGGGATCAAGTCAAAGCACAGCAAAGGTGACACGGAATTTGGTGGACAGACCTACTGGTTCTATTCTGGATCCGACTTTCTTCTTCAGTCGGTCAAATGGACCCACAAGAGCCGAGGTGTGTTCCGAGGTGGGTTTGAGAAGGTTCAGTTCGTGGACTGTGTGATCGACCGCGCTCCTGCCATCAATGGTCAGACGCCCTGTTTGGCAACACCCGGCGGTGGGCCGCAGATTGGTCAACCCAATGATCCAGCCACATCAGGCCACCTCGTCAAGAACTGTCGGTTCATTGCGCTCGGGGATGATGCGGTCGCCTTCTTCAATGCGACTGGAAAGATCAGCGGCTGCTACATTCGAGATTCGTTCGTTCGCGGTATCCTAGTCGCGAACGCTCCGAGAACTGTATTGGAGAAAAACACGGTCATCCGATGCCCGGTCCAGAAGAGCAAGGATTGGCGTTTTCACAAGATGGAGACAAAGCCGAACAAGGCGGATCCAGGCGACGGCACGTAGCCGCGCCTGATCCTCGACGTTGGCCATATAGATCTCACGCAGACGAAGGCTCATTCTTCGAGGGATTTCTTCGACAACACACTCAAGCGTGCGAACTAAGACGCAAGAGCCATTCAAAGCGAATGAGGAGTATCGAACGGTGATCATACGAAGCAATCGGATTAGGGCAGCGGGGTTGGCAATCTCCCTTATGTCGCTCTCAGTGAGTCCTTTCTGCCTCGCCGTAAGTGCGGAAGGGGAGAAGAAGAGTCGGGCGGCGAAGTTGAGCAAAGCAGAGATCACGGTCGAACGAATCGGCAAAGGCATCGTCGTGGATGTCTCCCCGCTTGAAGGAGGCCCGCCCAGGAAGGTGTTGTATGATCCTGCCCAATACGACGCCGTCAAAGCGGCGGGATTCCAAAGTGTCCGCTTCTACGTTGTCGCAGGGAGAGATCCCGCTATCTACAAGACCAGGATAGAGGACGCGTTGGACCGGGGTATTGCTGTCGTGATCTCTTTGTGGGGAAGCGGCGGGTGGGCATCGAAGCCAAAGGAAGGGATACGGGAGTTTGTCAGGGCTTGGGACAGAATTGCGAAGTACTATCAAGACTATCCCGAAGGCCTTGTTTTTGATCTCTGGAACGAACCAGCGGGGTTGATCGTGGGACCCGGAGGGATTCAGGGGATAAAGGACGGCGAAACGGTTATGGAGTACCTCAACGCAGCTATCCCCATCATCAGGAAGACCAACCCAGGACGCACCCTCGGAATCGGCGGTCCTGGCTTGAACGGGTGTCGTGAACTTGAGCAGTTCGTCACACCGGAGTACCTGACGTATAAGCTGGAGGACGGCACTGGATTTGAGGACGACACCAATATCATCGGTATCTTCCACATGTATCAGCCTCACAAGTTCACGCATTGGACCTTGGGTCTGGGCGCAGTACCGGGATGGAAGGATGAAGTGAGGGAGCAGATGTCACACCCGGTGGCATGGTCGAAGAAATGGCGGAAGCCTCTTCTTCTGAGCGAATGGGGCGCCTGGGCGCCGCCCTGTCATTCGGTTGAGGACTTCAAGGCCTATATCGGGTTTGTGGCCGATGAATGCAAGAAGCACAACATCGGCTGGATGTATTATTGTGCAGGTTTCAATAACCAATGGGCCTTCAACATTCTTCATACCGAGGACGGCTGGAACCAGGACGCGCTTGATATTCTTACGGGAGTCACGGCGCCCCCGGTCCCGCCTATGTCGCCACTCATCAATACGGAGTTCAGCTGGGGAACCGATCACTGGCTCAGCGAAGGATCCGCAAAGATATCCGTGGCGAGGAGTGCAGGCCTGAGCGGTCCGACTGCACTCAAGGTCGAAGCCACGAAATCGGATCGTGCCGAAGTCTACCAGGAAACTCCGAAGGGGAGGGGCAACCCTCCCGGCAGGTACCTGATCTCCGTGAGAAAGGGAAGGCTCTATAGGATCTGCTTCCTGGCCAAGTCCGTGAATGGCACGGGAACCGTTAAGTTGCGATTGGCCAATGTCTCCGGCTCAAGTGATGGGTTTTGGACATCCATGCCGGTGGCAATCTCGAATGCAGAAAGGGAATACACAATCGAGTGCAGGCATACTGGCAGGGATGTAAACGATGTCCGGGTGGCGTTCCTGTTTGGCGATCAAGACCAGACTATTCTGCTGGACCGAATAACGCTACGTGGCTACCGGCAATAGGCAGCAGCACTCGAAAAAGGGACAGGCCGATGTGATCTACAGATCTGGCCAACAACAGCCTGGAGGTGACGGCTGAAGCCGCGCCTCAGACACACGTTACTGCCCCCGTCGTTTCATTTACTCATACGTATTGTCGGGCATTCCAAAATTCGACCGGTTTTTCGGGCCGACCACGGATCACCCAACCTGCGCGGGTCACATCGGCCTGGGTGACGAAGCGATTGTTCGTTGCGCGCGTCGGTCGCCCCCACATGAGCGGCTAGACGTCGATCTTGCCGTCCTTGGCCGAGGCGATAAGCTTCGTATTGTCGTTCGGTCTCCCAATGCCAGAACTGAGCAATCGCTCGCGACGGACAAGCAGAATGACCGCGAGATTGGTAAGATCAATGCTGATGTCGAAGCACTTCTAAACGATGGAGTCGTGGAGCGAGATCGATGAGACAGGTGCTTGTCTTCCTTCTTGCCAGTCTGGCGACTGGCCTCACGTGCTTTGGTGGAGAGCCGCCGAAGACACGCGAACTGGATCGCTTCGGAGGGTGGAAAGGAAAGCAATTCGAGGCGACCGGGTACTTCCGCACGGAACACGACGGCCGGCGCTGGTGGCTGGTGACGCCCGAGGGTAACGCGTTTCTCTCGCTGGGCATCAACCACTATCACCCGGGATGGTGGGCGCAGGACTACAATCGGGAGCATTGGGTCAAGGAGTTCGGAGCCGATCGCCCGTGGGACCAGGCCTGGCAGAAGGGCTTTCGAGATCGAGCGATTGCCGATTGCCGGCGTTTGGGGTTCAGCACGCTCGGCTTTCATTCGGAGGCCCCCATGCTGATCGATCCGCCGTTGGGGCCGGTCATGCCGTACATTCGGCAGTACGAGCCCGTGCGGTTTTCGTCTTGGCGGAACCCGAAGCCCGAAGCGTATGTCGACATCTTCTCGCCGGAATTTGAGAGCCACTGCGATGTGGTGGCCCGCAAGCTGGTGCGGCCGTATGCTGATGACCCGATGATTCTCGGCTTCGCCATGGCCGATGTTCCGGTTCTGTCGGATATGGAAAGCCGACGGTCGAAGGGAACGACGTGGCCTCGCGTTTTGCGAAACTTAGGCGCGGACGCTCCCGGGAAGCAGGCCTACGTGTCGACGATGCGCGCACGTTACCCCAACGTTGACGCATTCAACGAAGTGTACGATACGGAGTTCCCGTCCTGGGATGCGATGGCTGCTGCCGAGGACTGGCGACCCGAGACCGATTTCGCCAATCAAGCCGAGCTAGACGACAACATGAAGTTCTTGCGACGTTGCGTCGACCGATACTACGCGGTAGCCAAAGCGGCTTTTCGGCGCTACGACTCGAATCACATGTTCCTCGGCGATAAACTCAACGGGAATGGTGATGCGCTGGACCATGTGGTCGACATCACCGGCCGGCATACCGATCTGATACTCGTCCAGTGCTACGGACGATGGGAGTATCAAGGACCACGCTTGGATCTCTGGTCGTCGAAGGTCGACAAGCCGCTGTTGAACGGCGATTCGAGCTACGGTGTCCCCGGCGAGATGTTGCCCAATCCACTGGGCAATCCGCACTGCCAGGCACGCAGCCAGGCCGAGCGAGCAGCATGGACGCGAGAGTTCGCTGAGTCGGCCTTCGCTCGATGCGATTTCGTCGGCTGGCACATCTGCGGCATCATCGACACCTGGAAAACGATGCCCGGCAAGGAGCAATGGCAGCACTGCGGGCTCATGACGCCTACCGGCGAATTCTATCCGGAGATGGAGGAGGCGATTCAGGACCTCTCGTCGCGGCTCTATGAGATCGCCACCCACGTTGGCACCACCGACTATATGGACAGCCGAAATGGCGCCAATGAACATGCCGTCGAAATAAGAGGTGAGCGGCTGGCGCAGATCGCTGCCGCAACCACGGAAAGGCGCAAGCGAAGAGCGTCGCAGCCAGCCCAAGTCGCTCGGAAACCGAACAACCCTCAGCCAGCCGGCGACGACGCCCAGTTCAACGCTTGGGTCGCCCCATACCTAGAGCAACTCGATCTCACCGACGGGCAACGGCCCAGGTTTCTGGATATTCAGAAACAGATGACGCAGAAATGGGCTGAGTTCCAACGCATGCCTTCGCAGGAGCGCCAAGCCAAGCAGGGGCCGTACTATCGGGCCCGTCACGCCGAGCTGGAAGAGCTACTCTCTAAGGAGCAAATGGCCAAGTTTCTCGATATCCAAGCGGCTCGGGCCGGCCAAACGGTACCCCGCCGCAAGCCGGAACCCTCGCAACGAGAGAGCGACTCTCCCTTGTCGTCTACCCGGCCCGACTATTCAGGGAAATACGTCCATGGCATCGAATCGATTGTCAAAGAAGCGGAAGGCGGCGCCGAGTCGTGGCGTCAGGCGGCCGAGAAGCGGATCGATCGGCTGCGCAAGGCCGACTTGGTGCTGCGGATCGTCGACGAACAGGGAAGACCGTTGTCGGGCGTGCCGGTTCGGATACAGCAGACGCGACACCTATTTCGCTTTGGCGGGATCGTCGGCGGCCAGAGCATGCACGAACCGGCGCCCGGTCAGAAACCCCGCAGGATTTCGCCGGAACAGTACAAGGAGATGTTTCTCGAACTCGGCTTCAACGCAGCCGGTTTCAATAAGTATCTGAAGTACAAGCAACGCCCTCGGAGCGAACCGCACTTGCCGGCCCTGTTCGCCTGGTTTCAGGAGCACGACATCCCGGTTCGAGGTCATTGTCTGATGTGGCCCGGCGGCGTCTGGATGAACTTCATGCCTCCCGAACTGAGTGAGATGGTCTATGTGCCTGATCCGTCCATCGACTGGAGCGGTCTCAAGAAAGGAGTGCCCCGGGAAAAGCTAACACCGTCGGAGAAGCAAGCTGTCCGAGAGCTGTGCAAGAAGATGGTCGAGGAAGCGTCGAGGCAATGGCCGGTATTCGAATGGGACGTAATTAACGAAACCCGGGATAATCACGTGGTCCAGGACCTTGTCGGCAAAGACGTGATCGTGGATTGGTTTCGTTTTGCGCGACAGAATGCAGTGGACAAGGACGCGGGGCTGTACTTGAACGAATACCGGGTAATCTCCGATCCTTCGCCGGAGGTCATCACACCCAACATGAAACGGTATGAAGAGGAGATACGATATCTGCTGGAAAACGGGGCCCCGATTTCGGGCATCGGCTTTCAGAGTCGTTTTCACGCTAAAACTCCGCCGGAGACCATATACAAGCGGCTTTGCTACTTCGAGCAATTCAACTTGCCGTACGCCGCGACCGAGTTCGAAATGAACGATACGGTCGGCAATGAATTCGAACGAGCAGCGATGACCGAGCGGGCGGTGACCGTCCTGTCCAGCCACCGGCTGGTCAACGGGATCTATGCGTGGTCGCTCCTGGCCCAAGACCAGGGCGGACCGGGGCATCGAGCAATTCTGGAGGACGACGGCCGGCTCAAGCTTCGGGGCAAGGTATGGATGTCCTTGATGAAGAATCGCTGGTGGACTGACGAGTCGCTGACCTCGGCATCTAAGCTGCGGATGCCGGCCCAGGTTTTTTTCTGATGGCCGACGTCGGTCTAATCATCAACAGCCCTCGCAGAATATCGAACCGAGTTGCGGTACGGGCAATCACGGCTCGTCATCCCTGGCTATAATCCCGTGTTGTTCACGCACAAGCGCGTCGATTTGTTGTCTTTCCTCTGCCTCCCATTTCCTTCTTCGGTCCAAGAACGAGTCGTACTTGGCCACGCTCGCGTCACCAGACATTCTCTCCGTGTGGGTGCCGCAGTGGGGAATCAGCAAGTCAATCCAGCATGACACCACCTCGATTTCTTCGTCCGTGATGGATGTGTCATTGTGACCCTTCTGTAGATTGCTTATCAGCCTGCTCTTGCAGGAGCCATCTGCGTAGGGTGGTAGCATGTTTGTTGCTGAGTTGGCGGTTATCCAGGACACCAGCTTCTTGTTCGTTAGAACCTCGTAAGACTGATTCCACTCCTTCCTCGCATCCTCGTCCCGCACAAGCGGCGTTTCTTTCAGGTTGATCCCCCTAGGATGTTCCTCGTCGTGACACCGAATGCAGTGTTCATCAAAGATAGGCTGGACGAACTTCGGATAACTGAATCCCTGGTTTTCGATGCCGTGGAATGGCTCAAGCGGCTGGGCCCCTTTTCGCACCGCGATCGTGGGCCACGGTGTCGCGGCTGGCGTCTCATTCCTGTGCTCGTGGCATCCGACGCAGTAGTTTGTTTCGCCGGGCATGAGCGTCGACCAACTCCTCATTGTCTGCACACAATGCCCCTTGGCGTTGATTGCCTGAAAATAGACGGGCCTGCGTGCGGGAATGACAAACGCCGCGGAGCCGTCTTCGTGAACGGGCGCTTCCCCCAGCACGATCTTGACGTCCCATGCTCCCCAGTTTCGCGAAATCGGGGTGGCCATGAAACTGCCGGAGGTTGGCGCCGGGACGCCATGGGTGGTTTTGCCCATCCCGCCATGTCTCCCGACTTGAGCCGCAACATAGTCCAAGGCGACGACACGAAGCTTCTGCACAGTGCCGCGCGGCACACCGTTCAATCCGTAGCCGGAATAGATGTCTTGGACGTAATAGGCGCCCGTCTTCTTCCGGTAATCGACGTCACTCGCAAACAGCGGCGGTTTCGGATGTGGGGCGAACGGGTAGGGTTGTGTGCAATGAAGCCTATCGTCACTCACCAGCAGTTCCCGATCTCCGTCGACTGTCACAAAAAAGATCTCAAATCGGACCGGGTAGGGCGGCCCGGCATAGTGCGGCTTTGGGTTCGCGGTTCGATAGGCGACGAGCATCGCATCCTCGCTCAAAGGATACGGGTACTGATACTGCTCCCCGCGGCCGCCCCAACGATCGCTTTGCCCCAGGTCGGATTCATCGTAAACATACTCGCGCACTGGGCAGATCAGTTGAACGCCATATTCACTTGCCTTGCCGCCCAGCGGGTAGTTCCTTGCTTTTCTGGGATCAATAATCGCCGGTTTGCCTGAAGCCGATGAATGGTGTCCACACAGAACGGCCATGGCCTTGGAGGTACCTGGGATTCCGCGAGCTTGCAGCAGACAGACTGGCCACCATGAGGAGTTCCCGTAATACTCCGTTTGCCGCGACCCGTCGGGGTTCATCACGAAAAGACCGATGTTAGACATGTGATTGCGATCGTTATACTCCCAGCGTGTGTAGATCACCTGGCCGTTTGGCAACAATGCCGGATGAGCCGTGGCGACTTGGTCGTATCCGATCCGACGGATGAAGCGACCGTCCTTATCGCACATGAACAGGTTGCCTACATTGATGGCGCCACAGTTGCGGATGTTCTGACTTCGCGTTGACGTGAAGACGATATCTCCGTTGGGCATGTACTCGCCCTCGTAGTCAGCGTATTCCTTGCCGTGCGTCAATTGCCGAACGTCGCGCGTGGCAACGTCCATTTCATACAAATGGTAGTCATCATCTTTGGGTGATTTTTTCCACGCGAAGAGTAAACGGTCGCCGTCGAACGAGACTTTAGGATCTCGGATGCATCCGTCTCGGTCTTCGAGAAGGACGGTTTCCACGCCATAGAAGTCATCCTTGAGGGTTAAGACACACAGCTCGGCACCGGGTCCCCATTCCTTCAAGCCCTCAAAGGACAATCCGCAGGTATTGAACGGGAGGCTGCCAGAGTAGTTGCTCAGCAATCCGTAGTTCTTGGCAAAGACGATCGTTTGTATGCGGTCAAGGTACGGCGTCAGTCTTTGGACGCGCAGAGCATGGCGGGCCTGTGCGTACGCCCGTTTGTGAGAATACTCGGTCGAGTCATTCGGCTTGACTGACTTGTTCAAGACAGATCGAAGTGTGCTTTTCGATTCGGCTGACAGTTTCGCTACAATGTCTTCATACGCTTGTTGATAGCCGATCGTCTCTACGGAGTCTTGCCGCTCCCAATCGGCGATGACGGAGTCCGGGATGGCCACCTCGGCTCGGCTCATCTCGGTTGTCATCGGAATCGCAATTCCAACCGCGAAACATGCGGATATCACTCGCCAAGACCGTTTCATGAAATGTCCTTCCGCGGGTTGTCAACGTATCGACGGAAGCCCGGGACAGCGCCTCTACCGGCGGGTTTTCCGGGCCGTTCCCTTTGTTACCACGGTCAGGTTCGTCTTCCCGTGCGCGTTCTCGTACATCTCTCCTACTGTCGCCCATTCGGTGGGACTCCCGACCATTGATACAGCATCCGCTTGCAGTGGCCGGATTCCTCCAGGGTAAGAGCAGCTCGCGACAAATTCGAGAACTCATGCCGTGTGCTCGTTCTGTCTGAATCTGGTCCGCTACTCAGGGCGAGGATATCCCAATTGTTGATGCGACCTCTTGTCCACGTGAGATCAACTCTCAGACGTTATACGTCTCCACTTCCATCTTCAGCATCTCGGCTAACTGGATCATCTGCTGGGTGTAGTCGCCGTACACCCCTGCGAAATGGAACCCGTAATTGCGAGCTTTTTTCACCAGATCCTTGGTGCTAGGCACGGGAATATGGACCCTCAGCGAGCAGCCGATTTCATTCTGGCCTTGGCAGCCCGTTATCTGCCCCTTGACCAGAAGTACCTTCCGGATCAGGGGATCGCAGCGGGCGATGGTCATGGTCTTTTCGGAAAACGCCGCCATGTCCATCTGAACCTTGGGGCCCCATCCTTTGCGGACGTAATTCTGCAGTGCATAGGGCAGGTTCGGCTGGTCGAATCCCAACATCTTCAGGGCCGGCACATTGTGGCCGAAGTGCATTGTCGTCTCGTCGATTGGCATGAAGTTCCCCATAAACGCCGCACGTTTCGCGACCGCCATCAAGAGGTCCATCGCCATCGTCGCATTGATATCGCCTTCGCATCCGGAGGTGTAGCCTTCGTCCTTTAGCAAGGAATGAATCAGGCAGGGCACAAATTGCCAGTCATGGGACAGCTTGCTGGAGCACAGCTCGAAGCACTCCATCGTAAACGCGTTGCAGCCATTGCGCCGCATCAAGTTCTTCACCACTCGGTACATGATGACGCTGGGCAGGATCCCTTCCCGCTTCATGCGCACTTCTTCGGCACCTTCGATTAGCGCATCGGTTAGCGAGTTGACTTCTTCCATGCTCGTGGGGTCATTCAATACCTTTGCGCGTTCTGCGGCCATTTCCTTGTAGCCGGCAATCGTTACCTGCAGTCCAAACCGATCTCGCAGTTCAGGGAAATTCACGCAGGCGCTGGGCGCGGGACGGTTCTTGTACGGGATATCCGAGATCAGCAGCAGGTGCGTCTGCTGGAAGACCTTCCTCGCACGGAGTACAGTCAGCAGTTCGTCGGCCTCATTTAAATCCGCCAGCGCGTATCCTTCGAGGCCTTTGCTGCGCAATCGTGCCGACATATCCCAGGGCACGTAGCCGCCGAGCATCAGGATTGGCTTCTTGTACCGTTCGCCCATGAGCGATCCAGCGTACTGTGGGTAGATATTCCCAGCGGCGAAGTAGGCATCCACATGATTTGCATCCGCATCCAACTGCCGAAACTGTTTCTCACCGTATCCCTCGGACTCGGAGTATTCGATACAGGCCGGATCGAGGATCTCCACGTCGCTCGAAAGATTACGTTTTAGAGTTCCAACCAAGCTGTCAAAATCCTTCCTGAACTTCACCCTCTCTTGTTCTGGTGGTGGATTCGGGTCCCAGCGACACGGACCTGTCCAGACGCCGTCGTGAATCATGTAGTTGCCCACGGGTTTGACGGCGATCTTCACGTCCTTGGGATTTGTGGGTTTCGTCGTCGGCGAAAGCCGCAGGACTCTGTCGCACTGGGCGACGGCTGATTTCTCCGGAGTTAGCGTCAGCGCTGCGACGCCAGCAGTGCCGGTGCTGCCCAGGAAGTTACGGCGACTGATAGTCTTCACAGTGAGCCTCCTTAGATGAAATAGAAGACTTGATCTCTCTCGATAGAACAGATCCTATGTCCCTGCGGGCTGGTTCTTGACGCAATCGTGAGTCTACCCAATCCTCTAACTCGCTGCTACTTGCTCGGACGTGCCGCGCTCGCGAATCCATCCTTCACAGTTGTTTCGGTGCGAGTTCGGTGATCAACGGCTTTCACCGCGAGAATCACCCGTTGGAGGAGACACCCATATGATCCGCATAGTCCTTGCCAGCAGCCTGCTAGTTTTGGCGGTGCAGGCGATAGTCCTTTGCGCTCCATCTTCGTCCGGTCAAACGACGGTCGTGAACTTGCCTCAACTCGCCTCGGAGAGAATCGCCGTGGCACGCCCCGGTGATGTTGTCGTCCTGAAGGACGGTGTGTACGAAGACGCCCGGTTCGTGATCAAAGGCGAAGGCACTCCGGGCAAGCCGATTACGTTTCGCGCACAGAGTCCTGGCAAAGCGAGATTAACCGGAGATGCGCACATCGACATCATGGGGCAACATGTAATCGTCGAAGGAACTCTATTCGACAAAGCGTTGGGCGATAACATCGTTGCGTTCTCCAAGGCGACGCACTGCCAACTGATCGCTTGCGCCTTTATCGGCTGCGGCCATCCAGAGAAGACTTATCGCCATATCATCACGCTCGCGCACAACTCGCAATCCAATCGCATCCACCACTGCTATATGGAAGGTAACCTTTCCATCGGCATGGCAGTCCGCATACGCGCTGGGGATTACCAGAACACGTACAACCGGTTGGATCACAACTACTTCAAGGATATCGAACGAGGATCCTCGAATGGGCGAGAGGCGATTCAGATCGGCCAGGGGGGCTTCTCCGATCGAACTTCACAGTATGCGTTGGTCGAACACAATCTGTTCGACAACGCGAGCGGCGATGCTGAGATCATCTCCAACAAATCGTGCGACAATACCTACCGGTCACGTAATTGTCAACGACTACATCGAAGGTTGCAGCAAAAGCGGTATCTACATGCCGACGGGCTCTCGACACTATGGGCTAGTAAACTATTGCGTGGTCGCCCACAACACGAACATCAACTGTGGCCGTGGTCTACTGACCAGTCCCGCCGCAGTGATAATCTCTCCTTCCTTGCCTTGATCGGGTTGTCGGTCGTGCTCAGATGGCCTCATTGGCGTTTCGCACGCGATGAACGAAATTGCGTGTGCTCCTCCTTCGTGACGAAGCCGTCGCCGTTGGCGTCGATCCGAGCGAACACGCGCCGGACTCCCTCAGGAAACTCGTCCTGCGTGAGTTTGCCATCGCCGTTGCGATCGTTTTGCTGGAAGAACTCCTCGACCGAAGGGCGGCGGTTGCCAGTAGGGGCCGGTTTTCGTTTCGCTTCAGGGCGTTGTGGCTCGCCGACGATCGCCTGCTGCATCTCCTCACGGCTCCACACCGGCACATCCCGGCCGTCGTGTTCAAGTAGCGTTTCAAACCACATCTGAGCCATTACTTCGGAACCGATGCTATTTGGATGAACACCGTCTTGTGCAAAGGCCTTCGGATAGAGCTTCTTTGTGGCCTCCCAAACATCTGGACCTGCATGCACGCGTGCGATTGCTCGCTTCTGGAGTTCCGACAGCGCAAGACGTTCGTTTCCAATCTCCGGTTCCATTGGGTGCTTGTAGATGTGCATCGCGATGAAGATCTGTTGTGCGCCGTCCTTCAACATCCCTTCTGCATACTTTTGGAGCACGTGGGCCCCTTGCTGGATGCGCTGACGATCGTCGCTGTTTCGGATCCCATCGCCACGGCTACCAAACGCCCATTGGAGCGACTGTTGGGCCAGGACGATGCGTGGCCGTTCGTCTGTTGCCGCGAGTGCCGGACGAAGAACGGCGATCCAGGGCTTCAATGGTTCGCCTGTTTGTGCATCCATCCATTTTGCGATCGGTGTGCCGCCCTTGGTTGCCGATTTGACTTCGATAACCCGTCGGCCAAAATGACGATCCAGCTTGCGCTGAAGGATCCTCGGCCACTGGAATGATGTTGAATAGCCGTTGACAACGAACAACTTGGGAGTTTCGTCCAAGACACGCTGCCGCGGTGGTGTTTGTGGCTCGGCGGCGAAGACTGCGGTAGTCATCAGCAAGACGAAGCCGCAGCTAGCGGCAGAAAGAAACGTTCGTGGGACCATGGCAAGTGCTCCGTGTTAGAGCGCGTCGAGCAGGGGCAATGGGTCGCAGTGTCGATGCGTCTGAATATAGCTCTGCGATGAACCAGTCGCAACGCGCTACTTGCAAAGGCCCCCTGCGCGCGTGGATTTGAAGGCAGCCTCACATGCGTCTAGAATGACCCAGCATTCGCTATCAACTATGACGTGTCGGAAACGTTGACTCGTTCGATTGGCTTCAACCGTTTCTTTGGAGCAATTTCCCGTTTGGCGTTTTCCGGTACGCTCCACGGCACAATCACACGGAAAAGGCTGGAATGACATGGGAAACGCCAAGCGACCGATGAAATGCTGGTTCGGTTACATCGTCATCTGTGCGGTAGCGTGCTTCTCAGGCATGCCCAGCGCATCGGCCGTGCCGACGCCAGATCCATTGGCTGCGTGGCTCATCGAGTGGGCTGGTTGCGACAAAGGACTCTGCGTCCACGTGGGATGCGATACGGGGCTGTTGACCGGAGAACTTGTCCGTCATGGCAAGTTCTTGGTTGAGGGACTGGAGTTTGACGAGAACCGAATCAAAACGGCTCGCCGCAACCTTGCCTCCACCTACGGCACCGTGACCGTGCGCGAGTGTTCCCTGGAAAAGCTGTCCTATGCCGAAAATCTCGTGAACCTCGTTGTCATGGACGACGTGACACGATGTGGCGCGGCTCTGGATGATGTGCTTCGTGTACTGAGGCTCGGAGGCGTTGCTGTCGTTGGGCAGAGCAGTGATGCGGTCGAATCAGACGGACAGTTCACTCGTCAACAACTTGAGAGCATGCTGCGAGAGGCCGGCCTAAGAGAGTTCGAGGTTCGGGAGCAGCATGGTGTGTGGGCGCGGATCGAAAAGCCGTGGCCGACCGAATTCGATCAGTGGACCCATCCACGCTACAACGCGACGGGCAATGCTGTCTGTGCGGATACCGCAGCATCTCCGCCGCGGCGCATCCGCTGGATCGCCGGTCCCATGCGGGCGCCAGGTTACCAAATCTCTGCCGGCGGGCGGAACTTCTATGCCGGCATCATCGCTCGGGACGCGTTCAACGGACTGCGACTTTGGTCGCGCTCGATCGAACCGGCACCGCTCGGAGCCGCCAATCCGGTCGCCTCTGACAAACTCCTCTTTGTCGTGCACCAGAGGAAGCTCCAGGCGTGGGATGCGGACTCGGGCGAGACGGTGAGAGGGTACGATGCGGCTGGATCGCCGCACGAGGTCTTTCATCAAGACGGCATGCTCGTCACCGTAGACGACAGTTCCATTCGAGCCCTGGATGTCGCCACTGGAAAGCAGTTGTGGCGGCGGAGTGCTTCCATTCCTGGGTGCGTTTCCGTCTCGGACAATGCCGTATTCTTCGTCCGGGGCAATCCTCGACGGGGCGAGAAATGCGAGGTTCTGCGTCTCGATCTGGCAACGGGTGATGAGGTCTGGCGTCAGGGAAAGGCTCGCTTTCGAAACGACTCTGAAGACTACGAATGGTTGGGGCGGGCAACCAAGAGTTCCTATCACGCAGGGCTATTGGCGCTCGAAACCTCAACTTACACGGACTTCGAAGAGGGCAACGAAATCCATGTTCTCTCGGCCGATGATGGAAGCTACCTGTGTGGAAGATCCAGCGAACCCGGCGGGCACTACGGGCAGGCGCGGGCCTTGTTCGTGGATGGACTCCTCTGGACCCGTGACGGGCGCAACACGGAGGGCATGGATCCACGTACGGGTGAGGTTAAACGAAGGTACCCGGTTGGAACAGGGCATTGCTTCCCGCCCGTGGCCACGCCTAGGTACATGATTGCCGGCGAAATGCACTTCACGGATTTGGCTACCGGTGACGTTGACGCCCACCGAATCTCCAAGGGAACCTGTAGTCGGGCTACCGGCTTCGTGCCGGCAAACGGGCTGGTCTACGTGGCACCCAAGAACTGCGTCTGCTGGCCCATGCTCAAAGGGTTCGTCGCGCTTGCGCCCGAACGGCCCGGTGGAAGCGACGTGGCGGAAGAAAACGAGCTGCCAACGGCATATCTCGAAACGGCCGGTGAGGCGAATCTGGTTGACGTCGACGCAGTTGGCGACGGGTGGCCCTGTTATCGCGGAGACGCCTGGCGCAGCGGCAGCACGACTATGGAGTTGCCGATCGAATTCGAAACGAAGTGGACTCGACCGCTCGGCACACCCGCAGCCACACACCTCACCGAGGACTGGGGATACAACCCGTTTGTCCGTGGCCCCGTCACAGCGCCAGTCGTGGCGGCGGGAAGGCTGCTGGTGGCACGGCCTGATGCCCATGAAGTCGTGGCAATCGACGCTCGGAACGGGAAGGAGCTATGGCGTTTCGTTGCAGACGGCAGGGTCGACACGCCACCCACCATCTGGCGCGGGCTCTGCCTATTCGGCACACGGAACGGTTGGGTGTATTGTCTGCAGGTTGGTTCTGGGGAACTGATATGGCGTCTGCGGCCGGCGGCTGGAGAGGAACAGATCGTAGCGTTCGGCCAAACTGAATCGCCCTGGCCGGTGGCCGGAAGCGTTTTGATGGTTGATGGCACGGCCTACTTTGCCGCAGGCAGGCAATATTTGGCCGAAGGTGGCGTGCGCTTCTTCGCAGTCGATGCGGCGAACGGCGAAGTCCGCTGGATGAAGTGCGTAAATGATCTGTCGGATCACCATTACTACAAAGCCGCCGGTCTGGAATTCGACAACTACGACCTGATGGTCTGCGAGGGTGACAACGTAGCCATGTCACGTTGGCTATTTGACCGAACGACCGGCGAATCGTCGGTCGTCCCTCAAAGCGGATTCGCCCACTACACAACCGGCGGTTCCGGCGTCATTGCGCCGCGTGGGCATTGGAGCTACGGTCCGCGAATGGGCCGCGCAGGAGATCGCATCAAGCAGCGACCACCAGTCGTCTTGCGTGAGAACGTGCTGATCGGGGCAACTGATGATCGTCACGGCTTGTTTCGACGCGATTTCACGGCCGAGGAATGTGAGACCTTTGACCGAGAGTGGTATTCGTATCGAAAGGTGTCGAGGGTCCCAGTGGATGGCGGAGAGTTAACACGAACCGAACGACTCATGCACGGCGCCCGATGGAATGTCACGGAAGCAACCGGTGCGCCAATCAACGCGATGGTCCTCGCGGGAGAGCATATCTACTGCGCTACAGAGGGTGGCAAGCTGGCCGTCTTCTCGACCGACGACGGTCGACTGGTGGCCGCACAGGGTCTCTCTCCGATCGTCTGGGATGGAATGGCGGCGGCCAACGGGTGTCTGTACGTGTCTACAAAGACAGGCGAGATTGTATGTCTGGGCAACGCGAATGCGTCGAACCAGTGAAAAGCGCGTAGCCTGTGGGGTGCGTGAAAACATGCAATGTCGGAGAGAGAACAGATGAATGCAATGATGGTCACACAGAATCAATCCAAACTATTGACACAGCTACTTTTTGCGGCAGTACTTTGCGGCCTGCCGCTCCAAAGGAGTGCTCAGGGAGAGGAATTCCGGCTCCGGCGGGACGATTACCGGGACCGCACACACGCCGTCTGGGCCGGGCAGGTCATCGGCATGCTTTTGGCCTATCCCTTTGAGCATCGGACGGGCTCGGTCACTTGGGTTAACGAGTTTCGCGAGCCAACGACGTGGGAACCGCTAAAGGTCAACTGCGCTCGTGTGGACGACGACTGGTACTACGAGATCGTGGCCCTTCGGGGATTCGAACAATACGGCATTGACATGACCGTCGAGCAGCTTGGCCGCCGCTGGCTCGCCGATTCGGCCGGAACCTGGGGATCTAGCGGTGAAGCGAGGCGTTTGCTTTTGTCAGGCTTCCGGCCGCCCGACACGGGGCATCCGCGTTACAACCCCTTCTGGTATACGATCGGTCCGCAATTCAGTGCCGACATTTACGGCGCGATCGCTCCGGGCATGCCCAACGTCGCCGGGAGAATCGCGCGGCGACTGGGACACATCAACGGTTACGCCGAAGGCTCGGACGGTGGCGTGTTTGTTGCCGGCATGGTCAGCCTGGCGTTCACAGAAAACGACATCCGTCGTGTAGTCTGCAAGGCAGCGACGTTGATCCATCCTAGCTCGCCCTACCGAAGATGTCTTGACACGATCATCGAAACCGCTGAGGAAGGTGCCACGTTCGAAGAGGTGTCACAGGCCGTGGCCGATCGTTGGCATCTCGAATACCCGGCGACGAACAATGCTGTGGCCAACGGTGGATTCATCGCCGCCGGACTCTGGTTCGGCGACGGTGACTTCATGAAGACGATGAATCTGATATCGAGGGCGGCCGACTTCACCGACTCCGACTGCAACGCCGCCAACGCGGGCGCCGTGCTCGGAGCAATGCATGGAACGAAGTGCCTGCCACCCGCGCTACTTCAGCAGTTGAACGACCGCATCCATGGCGACTCGATGGGGCACGTGAAGTACGATCCGCCGGTCGACGAGCGCATATCCGACCTGGGCCTCCGAACGGCCGCAATTGGCGAGAAGATCGCAGCGGCCAACGGTGCGCGGGTATTGGATGGTGAAATCATCATCCCTATCAAGTCGCCCGTCACGCAAGCCCCAGAACGATTTCGGCTCGCCGATCTCACGCGGTATTGGAACAACGACTGGGAGCTGCACGGTGCAGGGTTCGGCTGTCGACTCAACGTCCGTGGTGCGACACGACTCGACGGCGAAGTGCTGGCAACCTACCCTCGCGACGAGGTGCGCGGCGTGTCCCTGCGGCGCAAGGCTGTGTTAGATGAGAAGCCGGTACTCTCTTTCGACGCGGGTGTCGACGCCGAGCGGGCTTGGCTCCTGAACGTTTGGGTCGATAACCGGCGAGTTCACGAGCAGTTGATCCAGGGAGACCGTTCAGGCAGACACTGGGAATCAGTCCAAATCGACCTGGGCGCGTTCGCCGGTCACGAGGTTCAGCTACGTGTGTACCAGCTAGTCATCGGCCGCAACATTCCCTCGCCGGGGAGCGCCTATTGGAGAAACTTGAAGCTCACATCGGTCGAGAGCGGCTCACGCGGGAACTAATATCAAAAGCAACGATGAACGTGATTGGAGGTGTTGACAATCCCATTGAGCGGAGTCGATGGACTCTACCCCAATGTTGCCCATGACATTCACATGGAGTAGCCAGTCAGCCGGTAGATTCCAGAACCCTAGATAACGCAGAACCGGAGGACAATCATGAGAAGAACCAATGGACTCGCGGTGGCGTCGACGTTGATCATCGCAAGCACGCTTTTGTCGCAAGACGCAAGGCGAGCCAAGCAACCGCAACAAGCCGCCTTTCAGCAGATGTTCATGCTGCGGGGTGTTGAGTTTTCGGAGGACCAGAAGGCAAAGATTGACGAAATCCGCAAGAAGTACGTACCGAAACTGTTGGAGATCCAGACAAAGCAGAACGGCATCTTCACTGATGAGCAAATGCAGGCACGTCGAGAGGCGTTTCGAGCGGCACGAGAAGCGGGCAAGGAAGGCCGCGAAGCCAGACAAGCTGCCGAAGCTGCATTCAAGCCCACCGCAGAACAGCAGAAGAAGTTGGCGATGATCCAGAAAGAGCGAGCCGCGCTTGCGGTCCAGATCCAGGACGAAATACGGGCAGTGCTGACAAGCGAGCAGCGAAAGCAGCTTCGTCCGCAAGGTAGAAGTCGCCGACCGGCGATCCCTCCAACGCATCCAGACGTGGAGTATGGTCCGCATGGCCGCAACGTCATGGATGTGTGGCTGGCCGAGTCGGACAAGCCGACGCCCGTGCTGGTGTCGATCCATGGCGGCGGTTTTCGAGGTGGCAACAAGAGCGTCAGAGGCGATTTGTTGGGCCAATGCCTCGAATCCGGGATTTCCGTCGCTGCAATCACCTACCGCCTGTCAGACGAAGCCATCGCGCCTGCCCAATTCTTCGATTCGGCAAGAGCCATCCAATTTATCCGTCACAAGGCCGAGGAATGGAATCTGGACTCGACCAGGATCGCAGCGACTGGTGGATCAGCCGGGGCCGGGATTTCACTGTGGCTCGGTTTCCACGAGGACTTGGCAGATCCAGACAACGCCGATCCCGTCCTGCGCCAGTCCACTCGCTTGACGTGTATGTCGGTTAATGGTGGGCAAACGTCCTACGACCCACGATTCATTCGAGATTTGTTTCCCGGCACGGACACATACCAGCATTCGGCGCTTGCACAACTTTTCGACGTGGACATGGACCGACTGGATGACCTGCCGGATGAGAAATACAAGCTGTTCGAGGAGGTGTCCCCGATCAACCATCTGACCAAGGACGATCCCCCTGCGCAGTTGAGCTACGGCGGATCTATCGACACGAAGGTGACAAATCAGTCAATCGGTATCCACCACGCAAAGTTTGGCGAGGCCTTGAAAAAGAAGATGGACGCCCTCGGCATACGGTGTGATGTCTACACCGGGGCCGAAGTCCTCGGCGGAGGCGATAGAACTTCCGCCATTGACTTCGTGAAAGAAGCGTTTGGAATGACGGAATGATCGCCCACCTGCGTCCTCTTGACCAGGGTCGGCTCGGCCGCCGCCGAGTCGATCGAGTCGAAAGCCACAACAGCAAGCGCTGCAACAAGGAGCAAACAGCCCCGCAGGATTCGAATAGTCATCACCCAGGTCAACGTCCCACACGGGGCAACTGGCGCGATACAGTTCATTAATGTCTCCGAGCACGGCGACCGCCGGATCAGCGTCTAATTGCCCTTTTCGTTCACGACTGATGCCCGATGCGCAGTCAAGAACAAAGTAACTTGCAGTTCGGCTGCGGACACTACTACTGTTTCGAAGGAGTGCCTTGGCCGCCGCCTGGTATTCACCGCGGTACAGAGCCAGGATGTCGGCCGGCCAGGAAGGCATTCCTTGGCGGGAACGCGCACTCGCCGTGTAACCCAGCGTCAGACTTCGGACCGCGCGTGCGTCCATGCGCACGGATTGCATGTCCCCGGTATTTGGGTGCTTGACCTGAATCACAACCGGTTCCTTTTCAAGCTGCTGGATGACGCTGGCTAGGGCCCGAATCAGGCCGCCCTCTGGAACGTGTTTCCGAAGACCGGAGTCCCGCTCGGCGGCAGCGGCAATACGCTCGAGAGAATTCAGGACGTAGCCACACTGTCTGCTCGAAGAACCTCCGCCCGTTCAGATGCTCACCCAATTCGGGAAAACCAGGTCCACCGTAAAGCTGAAACACGGGCGGCAGATCTGATTCACCACCTTCCGCTTTGAACCTGTACACCTCAATGGCGATTACATCACCTCTTGGCTTGCTCCTGTTGACGGGGACAAAGACAAATCCCCGCTCGACGTTGATGAATTGGTCATCCTTAGTCGGAATTCGTTCGGGATGCAGGAAGACGGTGCCTGGAGACGGCGCTTTGGCAGCGGCGCGATGAAACGAAGGCGGTGCACGTTTTACGTTTGTATCTTGGGCATTGGCTGACAACCACGTCGACATCACGGCCAGAGTAAGGGCGAGTGTGAGTCGCATTTTCTTGATCCTAATAGGGCTTAGGGTAGCCGGGTTGGTGGTACTGCTGTCCTTGAGACCCGCTACTTCACGGTTACTTCCACCACTCGCTCGCGACGCGGTAACCGATCGGTGATTTGCAGGGTCGTGATCTTCAGTTTGCTTCCCTTTTGCTTTTCGCGGAACACGTAAGCTGTGAGAACACCGACCGTCATTGGTTCGCGCTTTCCATCAACCGCCGCGATTGGGACAAGGTTGCTGAGGCCGGTCTGGATGTGGACTTCTGGGGTCACACGATCCGTCAACAGCGCCATCTTGCCACCAAGGCCGATACGCTCGGCCTGCTGCTCGGGCATCTGCTTGATGCCGAGACCCAGGATCTGGTAGAGCAGGCCGTAGTTGATGAACCGCCAATCGGAGAGGCCCATTCGCCAGCCCTCTGGCAGCTCGAGCCTTGCCGTCGTTTGCTCCGTGCCCCGCTCGACCTGGGCCTTAAGCGTGTCTTTGTCATCGGCATGGTGCAGGACCCATTGGATATCCGCCGTGGAGAGAATCGGCTGTCCTTGAAGCCGCAAGATCCGATCTCCCGGACGCAGACCCGCTACGTCCGCGATTGATTCGTTCTGTTTTAGTGCAGGAATCTGTTCGGGCGTCGGCTAGATGGGTTCTGATTTCGCCAGCTTCCCGGAAAGTTGCCGACCGACCCGCTCGCGATCCTTCGTGTACTTCTCGTGGAGGTCTACCGCGCCTCGCAGCGACTTCTTGAAGCCAGCCAAGGAAATCTCCCGATCGGAGAGTTCCCGCAATCCGGAGCGACTGCCGTAACGGCCGTAGACTGTGCCGTCGGGGTTCATGAAGAAGATTGCCAAGGAGAGTGCGCCATCGAACTGGAACTTGTACAGGTCCACGCCATGCATCTGCACGAGTCGAACGCAGACAAACTGGTCCAGCAGGCTCTGCAATTCATCGTCTGAGGGGACGGCCAACTGGTCGTCCAATGTCTTGCAGCTAGCTCATGTCACACACCGAAAATAGACCAGCAGAGGCTTGCCGGTGACTGCCGCAACCGAGTAGCCCGCAGCGATATCGTCGTAGATCCAGAAGCGTGCAACATTGTCATCGAGTATCTCACGCTTCGCTGCCTCCTGAGCTTGCAGCGATGGTGCTGAAACCGAGAGCATCGAAATCGCAAGGAAGAAGCCAGTCGCAGTGAGGAAGCCGGACGACGATCTGGTTGGCATGCGCATTTCCCGTCCAATCCTGATTTCTGATAGTGAGCTATCTGGGTGGCGGCCGATAATCATAACTGCCAATAACGCTCTTATCCATGATCTTCACAACTTCATCGTTTTGATCCTACTCGGATCAGTTCTCGTTACTGCCGGAGAAACATCTGACCGTACCGTCCTGCATGGTCAAGTACAATCGTCCGCGGGCGGCAATCAGGCCGTCCCAGACCGGCAGTCCGTCCACTCTGGTTTCGGACAGCTTCTTTCCGTCAACAGCGGACACGGCCCACAGAAGCGAGCCCCGCTCCCCGTCCATTGCTTCGCGCTGCAATCGGAGCGACTCGGCCGGAATGGGAGTGTAGGGATGCGGAACATCGCCGCGAGCCGCTGCGAAAAGGTCCGGCGGCCCTGTGAGGAAGAGGACTTGACCGCAAAGCACCATGCCCCGGGCCAACAGGTCGATCTGCGCTTGCCAAAGCGTAGGAATGTCCGGCTTCTTCGCGGTCCACGGTAGCGAACTCTTCCTTTCGTTTCTGACCGTGTTGTCGAAATCAGATCGGCTTGCGGCATAGAGCAGATACTGCGTGCTTCCTAGTCCCACGTGGCTACCAACATAATCGAGTTGATTCAGGCGGCCGAAGCCGTAGATCCGTTCCGCGTCGATCACCATCAGACGCCCGGAAGGACGAACTTCACCCGCGGCGAACCAGCGTGTGTAGCCTCCGGACATCCCGTAGCCGAACTGCCAGTAAGTCCGATGCCACCAGGTGTCGTCGAGAAAGCCGGTGGCACTGAACAGATGTGGCACGTTACTCGGCTGGACGTCACCTTGCTTGTCCAGCCGCATCTGCCGCATGAAGATGCTATCGCCGTGGCCGGACAGCACATCGGGAAACGATGCTTGAGTGATCCGCTTCCTTACGAGTTCCCGCCCCGTGGAAGCATCCAGGGCGAGAAAGAAAAGTCCGTCCATGTGGGATACTCTGCCGGCCACGGCATACACGGTGCCGTCCTGAATCAGAACACTGCCGTGCAATGGCCAAGCCGATTCGACGTTCCCGTTCGCCACGATCCGCCGGTCGACCTGTGCAGCACGGTATCGCCAGGCCAAGCGGCCGTCGCACACCCGCACGCAATAAATGCAGCCATTGGCGCAGCCGAAAATCGCGGTTCCGTCGTATGAGGTTGGAGGTGAGTCGACAGCGCCTCCCGCTGTGTAACTCCACATCGTCTTGCCGGTATCCGCGTTGAGGGCATGCAGCGTGTGGCTCTCTGGAGCTGCGGTCATGAGTATGCCGTCGGCGACAACGGGTGCTGTGAGGCGGCCCTTGAGCTTGGCCTCCCACGCGGGCGCCAGCTCGGCACCGAGCGTGGTCGTTGCCACCCCGCTGCGCGCCGCATCACATCGGTACGTAGGCCAATCGTCCGAGTTTCGAGTTTCAAGTTTCGGGTTTCGAGTCTCTTCGTACGCCGGTCCTTGTTCAAGCCGCTCGTGGTCCGAAGTATCCTCCGTGGGATTCGCGTTCGGAGCCAGGGCGTTGAAGCTGTCGAGTTTTGATTCAATGGAGCATGCACAGGGATGGGGTGGAGCATACAGCAAGCCATTACACGGCAGCATGCCGTATTGGCATGCGCCGCGCACCCAGTAGTTTTTGACTTTCGCGCCGGTTTCGAGGTCGTAGAATTCCGTGCGCTGTTCGCACAGCACGAGGTACTTTGCCGTGGCCTTGTTGCGATAACATCGCCAGTGGGTTCCGGGATCCCTGATGGGCGACCTCTTCTGGGGCAGATGCTTCACCTGACCGGTTCTCAGGTCCAGTCCGACATCGAGGCCCGGTTCATTGGATCGGACAAATGCCAAATTGTCCCTCACAAATACGTCGGCCGGGGCTCGAAAGTTCTCTACGGATGTCACGCTCCATAGGCGTTCGCCCGTGGCAGCGTCATACGCGATCGCTTCCCCGGCTTTCGAGTGCGCCGTATGAGGAAAGAAATGCCAGCTCGCCAACCGGCCCCACTCGTCGCGTTTTCGCGGCGTCGCGCCTGCTTCACGGTCCGCGCAGATCACGACATCACCAGAGGCGACCAGCGTGGGCGCCGACGAAGCGGGCGCATCGAGGTTTACGAGACGCGCCGCCCGCCAGAGTACTTCTCCCGTCCCGGCATCCAACGCAACCAGCGCCTTCTCGTTTTGGAAGAAAACACGCCCACCGGATACGGCCATCGCCGTCGGCATGATTTCGCGTGTATCCGCATCGTCCTTCTTCCAGAGCAGCGCACCGGATTCCGCATCCAGCGCGACGAGATGTTTCAGCGGAGCTTTCTCTCGCCAGACGCGCCAATGACGTTCCGGCGAGCCCGAGGTCTTTCCTGTCCCTTGCAGTTCATGCGACATCCTGCCCGTGTCCTGCGGTGGAAACGGATCGTGGTCGCCAACGACCGCGAACAATGTCCCGTTGTCAAGTGCGAGTTCCATGGCATTGGCCGTCTGTTCGCAGTCCCGGACGACCTTTCCCGTCGCGGCGTCCAAGACGGTGATGGGCTTACCGTAGCCAAGTGTCACGTAGACATGTTCGCCTGCTGCAATCAGCCGTCTTGCCAATGCTGTCGGACCAGTTCGGAACGGACGCAGATGCCCCTCCCACGGTTCGATCGTACGTTTCCATAAGACTACGCCACTGAAAGCATCTCGCGCAATCAGTCGCCATTCAGGCGCGAAGGCGATCGACGCGACTGGCGCTTCGTCGACGATGTAGAAAACCCGCCCTGTGGCAGAGACCATGGCACTGAGACTGCTCAGGTGATCATGGCTTCTGGCCCACCTCGGGCCGGAGATCCACTGATAGCGTTTCGGCGGTCCCACGACGGTATCCTCTGCCACTGCATTATTGTCCGCGCCATGCAAAAAGTGCGTCCACTCGTCTATCTCCTTCGGCCACGGCTTGACGATCACTCCACCGCCGACCCATGCCACGCCCCTCGGTGCCAGCACACGCATGACCTCCTGCTTTGTCACGTCCTTCAAGTCATCGGCAACCAAGAGGTTAACCAGATTGTCGACATAAGGCAGACGCCGGCCATCGAAGGTGTCGACAGACACTGGGCCGTAGAGGCCTTGGGCACGAATCGTCTCCCGCGCCTCGGCCACTTGAGCGGCATTCGAATCGAGGCCGTGCACCAAATAGCGCTCGTCGGCGCGCAAGGCCGCAGTCAGTTCGCCGTCTCCGCAACCTAGGTGAACGACCAGGCCGCCTTGAATACCGGCACCCTCAATGATCGATTTGGCCCGGCTGTCGGCCCGGCAATTTGGTGACAAGGCGAACCACAAGGCCACGCATGTGATGACCACGACGTAATATGTCCTGTGCTGCACGACTGGCTCCAATAACGTTTGGGGAAGAGCGTCGGGAAGCTGTGCCCCGAGCAGTGGTTTCTATCTCAGAACGTGTTTTGAAATTAGTACGATGGCTCTCCGAAGCCGTCGATCGTGGGCAAGTTGCTGGTTTCGACGGGCTCGGAGGCCCATCGCACAATCGCTGCGACGGCCGACACGAAAATCAACAGGGTGTTATTGCAGTTCGAGATAGCTATCGCGGGCGACGCTCTTGCTCGAACAGCCACTGGTGAAGGGCGGGGTCCGGATAGGCATCCACCCATGAATCATGTTTGACCTCAGCGTATTCAGTGTACTTGGGAGATTCGCCGGCAGCACGCAAGGCGGCGACCATTCTACGCGACGCTTGGACGGGCACCGTGGAGTCGGCCTCGCCGTGGAATGCCCAGATAGCCGTGCCGCCCGCCACAATCGCCGGGGCCGAAGCGACATCGCCCACCCCACACACCGGAACGGCGGCAGCAAATGCGTCCGGATAGGCCGCCAGCATGCCCCAAGTGCCGGCTCCGCCCATGGACTGGCCGGTGATGTAGATGCGCCGCTCGTCGACCCTGAACTCCTTGATGACCGAATGAATCAAGGCCATCACCCCGGCGGCTCTTTGCTCGTTGCCCACCGTCAAAAGCTGGCCGGTCAGCCGGCGCCCTGCCACGGTAAACTCGCCCTTCAGCGTCATGCGGCCGGATGTCAAGCACGTCAAGCACCCGTCTTCATACGAGACCTTTACCAGCGGCATCGTACCACGGCGGGGAACGCGCAAGGTCCCGTGCCACGCCTGGTCTTCCTTGCGAAGCGTCAGTTCCATCGGCCTTTCGCCGGCCGGAGTCTCTACCGCAAGTTTCCATCTTCCGGCGAGCACGTCGTCGGAGGGGTCGTTGGCGGTCTTCTCGCCGCGAGCCGGCATTTTGCGCGGGCTGGAGACTCCTTGCATCAATTGTGGGGCCAGCACAAAGCAAGGACGCTCCGCCTGGTTTTCCGGCAGCGCCCAAATGCGTGAACCGTACAGATTGCCGCCCGATATCTGTTTCAGGTTGTCCGTTCCCCGGCCCGCCGAGCCGTGCAGATAAACAACCAGCGGATATTCGCTTTTCGGATCGCGCGGCTTCGGCTTGAACAAGCGATAGGGAATGGACAGCCCGTCGTCGGCATCAAACGTACGCGCTTCGAACTGGTCCTTCAACGCCTCCAAAAGCGGCTGCAACTCCGACGCTCGCCGGCGTCTTTCCTCCAGGCTAATCCCAGCAGCCGGGCTGTCGGAGGAGCCCTCCAGTTCAGACCGTCTGGCAGCAATGCGATCCTCTGCCGACTTCCGTCCGACGCGAGCCCACTTGCCCCAGACACGCAGATACTCGGGGATAATGATCTCTCCGTTTCCGTCCGTGTCCAGCGCGGCGAATACCTGCCGCGCGAGTTCAGCACTGGAGAGTCTGTCCGTTGCATGCGTGATGAATTCCCGAAGCTGGACCGACCCGTCCTTGTCGTCGTCCATCCCCTGAACGATCGTCTTGGCTTCGCCCGTGATAATCCGGTTCAAGACATATTCGGCTTTAATGACGACCTCATCGGCGTTGCCGTCGGCGGCTCGAAAGATGCCCGCCCGCGCCTGGGGCGTCATGTAGCCTCCCTTGTCGACGTATTCCCCTTTGGTGTGCTTCCCATCTTTGTCGAGGTCGGTCCGGTCGAAATGGCGTGAGTAGCTCTCGATTTCCTTGACATCAGATCCCCATTCAAGCTTCGCCCCGAGTCGCTCCAGAACGATGGCGACGGGAACGTTGCCAACCTTCGAAAGACTCTTGCGCACGGGCGATGGTGGTTGGCCATTGACCGCTTGGGCCGAAATTGCTGAAACGGCCACCATGCACGGCAGCCAACACGAGGATTCTCCGAAGATTCGCATTTCTCACTACCTTTTGTGCTTGCTTCGATCGGTGAATGACTATCAGTTCCCGTGAAAGGATAGGAAATCTAATTCTCGCCGACAGAACTGATTCTACCAGGAGGAACTGGTGATTCAAAAGATGCAAGGAGGTTATGGGCCACCAATGGCCATACCTCAGATGCAAACCCTTCGTTGGCAGCCGCGTTCTGGCAAACGCGGCTACGACCGATTTGGGTTGTTGGAATGCCCTCCAGTACAATTTCGTCTTCTACTTGTCGGCGCGATAACACGCCTCTTGGAGGTCGACAGATGAAACCGCACGTTTTGCTACTCGCCGTCGCGTCGTATTGGCTCGGCGGCGACTCGGCCTTGTGCCAGCCAAAAGCTCGTTCGCGTGGTGTCCCGGGCTTGATATACTCAAGCGCAGGAAGAGAACATCGCTGACAATAATCACCCAGCAAACCGCTGTGGGGCTACACACTAACGGAAAAGTAGAAAGAGGTCACAGGTCATGAAACTGCTGTGTGTTGCTGTAAGTGTTCTTTGGCTCGCCAGTACTGCCTGCGCGGCGCCATTGCCGAAAGCTTCGGAACCGGCCACGGTCGTGTTACCTGATTATGGTGCCGAGGTCCGAGCGTTCGATGCACCCGACAGGCAGCCCGTCAGTTGGTGGCCCCACGTGATCAACGCCGGCTGGGGCGGCGGCAGCGGCGGTCCGGAGCGACGAGGTGGCTGGATTGATTCCAACTGGCTCCTGCTTGACTATCTCGATCGTTCCGCTGACTACACGACGCACGAGTATCTGACGCACCGCGGTATCTGGTACGAAGTCTATGGCAGCAACGAGTACCAAGAGACGATTCACTTTCATGAAGAAGGGACCCGAAAACTCTTCTGGAACAACGGCATCGCCCGCGATCCCGCGGGAGAACGTGTGCTGAGCAAACACTACAACATGAAGGTGGAGTCATGGGCCAAACAGGCCGGATTCAACGCCTTCATCGTCTGCAACAACGCGCCCCGCTGGTCGGCTGTCATCAATTACGACTGGCTCACAAGTCCGCTGCTGGGCTACGCGATCAGCCAGGACAACATCGGCGGTCCTACTTCGCGCATCGGCCCGGGAGGACACGGCCGATATTGTGACTTCTGCAACGCCAAGTTCTTCCACTACCTGACCACCACGGGCAAGCTTCCCGAGTTTCGCCGAGAGTACGGCCACATCCGCGACTACATGCAGGCTAACCTCGGCGAGGTGCTCGAACAGTTGCCGCCCAAAACCAAGTTCCGCGGCAATGCCGACGAAGCCGAGTTGCTAGCTGCGCTGTGCGGGGCGCCGGTGATGTCGGAGTATCAAAAATTCCTGTATCTGGCTCACCTTCACAACATGACCCGCTACTACCGCGACGCAA
>CAZURK010000111.1:0-43645 GCA_964623055.1 uncultured Pirellulaceae bacterium | reverse complement strand
AAGAAGGAGTCCAAGAGCTATTCAAGGCTTTGCCGAGCATTGCCGAGATACGCCGAGCTCCCATACGACGCGCAAACTAACGGTTCACGGTGTCCGATGAGCCGAGAGACACCAACTGCTGGTCCCAGTTTTCCTGCCTTCCCCTCACTCCCTCAAAAAAAGTCCGACCTTTCCACTGACATTTTCCAGCCAGCTTCGACAATCATGATATAGGCGGTGACATGTCCGACGACGGGGGCCCGTATGGTCGATTGGAGTAGTCTCGTTCGAGAACATAGCCCACGTCTCTACGGCATCGCGTGGCGCATCCTTGGCCACGCGCAGGATGCTGAAGATGTGGTGCAAGACGTGTTTCGCGAGGCGCACCGGCAGTCGAACGGGGCGGAAGTCGTCTGCTGGCGCGCCCTGCTGCGGAGAATGACCACCTGCCGGTCGCTGGACTCCTTGCGGCGCCGCCGGGTTACGATGCCGCTGGACGGCACCCAACCCGCGGCTGCCAATGAGGATCCGGAGGCGATCGCGGCGGGTCGGGAATTGGAAGCCCGACTGCGAATCGCGTTGGCAGAGCTTGCGCCCCGGGAGGCGGAAGTCTTCTGCCTGCGATACTTCGACGACCTTTCCTATCGGCAGATCGCCGAGACCTTGTGCATTTCGCCCACTGCGGCGTCGACTGCGCTTTATCAGGCGCGGGCGCGATTGGAGAAGCTGTTACTCGAATCAGATTGCTGAGGTTTGCCATGAACGCAATAGATTTTGATGCCCCCCCTGACCGCGAGGAACTACAAGCGGTGCTGCGACGTGCGGTCGACAGGATTCGTGCGGACCCGCCGCCGGCTGCCCAGGTCGATGCGTGGCAAGAGCGGTACTCCCAGACAGTGGCGAGTCTCGATCCCCAGCGGGCAGCCGTTCCGACAAGAAGAAAAAAGGTGTTGCGTCGGATCGTCACGTTTGCCGCAGCCGCCGCGGTGTTGGCAGGTATCTGGCTTGGAATCTCGAACTTCACAGCGACCGGCCCCGGCACTCATGCCTTGGCCCTGACCTTCGAGCAGATCCAAAAGGCGAAAACCATAACATGGAAGACGACATTCTACGAACATATCACAAGCAAGGATGGAAAGAGGACGTGGCTTCATACTGGATGCATCGAACATGCTTACAAAGCGCCAGGGTTATACCGGGATGTGAGGCTGGACGATCAAGGCCAGATTGTGACAGTGGAGATCAGGGATTCAATCCGTGGACGTACACTGAGTTATTCTCCTAAGGAGAAGAAAGCGACGCTTTCGGAATTCACACCCTCCGCTCACGATCCAGGACCGTTTGCTTACTCTCTTGAAAAACTCAATGCGCCTAACCTTCAGTGGGTAGAAAAGCGAAAGACCGCGTCCGGGGAGGCCAACGTCTTTCGGCACACGTTTCGATGGTACGTGGGCGGTGAACGCGATTGGAGTTGCGATTTCTGGATTGACGCTAAGACCAAACAGCTTGTCACGATCTGTCAGCCTGGCGCCGACGTCTACGATCCAGAGAACGACCCCGCTCGCGATACCCTGCCCGAACAAAACAGATCGCTTACAAAGATGATGGGAAGCAGAGACCATGACATTTGTTACGACGTGGCGCTTGATGATTCGCTCTTCCGGCTCGAACCGCCCGAGGGCTACACCGTCGAGGTGAAACAGCGCGACCGCGTAACCGAGAAAGAGATGATCGAGTACCTAGGTATTCTTGCCGACTTCAATGACAAGCAGTTTCCAGAGAGAGCTTTTTCAAATTGGAAACTTCTCGACAAGATCGACCGTGCACAGAGAAAGCCGCGAGAAGACCAGACCGAGGCCGAGCGGAAGCTTCTGGACACAGACATGCGCTACGGGTGGCGCTTTGGAACAGTGCACAATGCGCCCATCTTGGTGTTTTTTTCTTGGGATCCCGACAGCACGGTCGAAAAGAGTTTCCGTTACCTGGGTAAGGGCGTCAAACTCGGCGATAAGGACCGCATCGTGTGTTGGTACAAACTGAAGGATGCCAAGGATCCGAACACCTTCCGAGTCGTCTACGGCGACTTGACCGTCAAAGACGTCGCCCCGCAAGACCTGCCGCTGCCCGTTGAGCCGTGATTATGAGCAACAGTTGCATCGCGGCTCGGGGCCATTGCCCTTCAACGGTGTTCTTGTCAGCCTCCCAGAATAATCTGCCGCATCGGACGAACACTGATTGGGGAATAGCTGAGTTGCCAGCGATGCGCGGAGTAACGACGCTGTCTTTGGGTGGCACGTCCGTCACAGACGCGGGGCTGAAGCACCTAACCGCGCGCTCCAACCTCAGAGTGCTCGACGTCGGATACACGCAAGTGTCGGAGAGAGGCGTGCGCGACCTTCAAGAGAACCTTCCGGAGTGCCAGATCGTTCATGAAGCTTACGGGACAAATACGTCCGTCAGGCGACGGGCATCGTGTCAGTTGCCCGAGGCAGTGTCCTGACAAGAAGCCACACACACCCTTTTGCGGAGTTGGCCCGTGCTTTCCCAAACGCCTGATTCGAGGACACCCGACGGCACGCGACGTCGGCCGTTTCGGTGGCTGCGCTTTTCGATAAGAGGGCTGGTCGTAACGGTGGCCGTCCTGAGTCTTGCTTTGCCCCACGTTGTCACGTCGCGACGACTTCGCCAGCGCGAAATGCAGCTCGAATCTCTGCGAAATGACGTGGGTTACTTGACCGCCCACGAGCCTGGGCTAATTCATGCAATAGCCGTTCCCTCCTACGAGCATCTGACGTTTCGTTGGCGCATTCACCTGCCAGCGAACCGATCGTTTGTCATCAGGACTGCGCAGGACCAAGTCACGCAAGACGGTATTCCCTCGGCCCGTGACGATTGTCTGACGGTATGGAGAATCCAGCCGTCGAACGCTGAACGAGAGTTCATCCTGACTTTTGCTGTTCGTCGTGACCATGCGGGACAATGGGGTTATGTTGTTGAAGTATCGGATAGCAATGTTATGCGGCATTATGCGTTGGAGGGCGCGTCTTGGCTTGATGACGTGAATAACATAGTGTCGGCGCAGACCGGCACGAGGGAAACGGTTCCTGAAACGCCCGAACACGGATTGCCACTGCTCCGCGTTCTCAGGGAAACGCGAACGGCAACCGGTGGATTGGTGGATGACACGCCTCGTCAAGGCGTCCTTCTTTGGATATCGGAGGAGGAACAGTAGCACTCATTGATTCTCAGAGGAGGTGGTCGAAATGAGACTGAGGATTGTATCGGTATCATGTGCGTCCCTGGTGTTCCCCGCGATCGCGCTGACGGTGACGGCCGGGGAACAGCCCGGGCGGTCTGGCGCTGCGCGGCCGGAGCGAGCGCCGCTTTCCGGCGTGGTGATCCATAAAGACGATCCAACGCAGACCGTTTCCCGAGCGAGGATCAGCGGGACCTCAACGGGCCGCGAGGGGCTGGGTTCTCTACGGATCGTGGCAGGGTCGGACGGTCGATTCGACGCTGAGCGACGGCTGGTCGACATGTTGGTTTGTGCGAAGAGTCCAGACCTATCGCTGGGAGGCATCGTCGAGCTCCCCGCCGACGCAAAGGAAGTGACGATCCCCGTGGGGCCCACGGCTAGCGCCGAGGGACGAATCTTGGATCGAGACGGTAATCCGTTCGCCGGCTACGAAGTCTCGGCGAAAATCGTGATCGACTTGGGCGAGGGCGCGTCTCGTCGATGTTTCGGAACGGCGTCTAAGGCCGACGAGAACGGCCGCTTCGAGCTGCCCGGCTTGGTCGTCGGACAGAAGTACCGCTTGAGCGTAACCGCGCGTCAGCACTCCTACTGGACAGTTCTCGAGTTTGTTGTGCCCCATTCCGGTGCGTTTGACCTCGGCGAGCCGAGGCTTCGCTTCCATTTCCAGCAAAGCGCAACATCGGGGGTTGGTCTTCAAGTCGAGGCGGTCGACCGAGAGAACCGGCCGGTGAGTGCCTTCGAGGCAATGCTGTATACGCACCATGGACGTTATGTTTCCTGGCAACCAGGCTGCAAAGGCAAGTTGTACTTTCCCAGCTTGCTGTCGAATGACGTCCGTGGGTCTCGCGATCGCAGCAACCGGGTTGAGCTGGTCGTCCGCAGCGAGGGCTACGCGCCGGCCGTCCGCGTCTTGGGTGAGTCGAACCGTGACGAGCCGATCAAGATGATTCTCGAGCGCGGTCGGCACGTGGAAATGACCTTGCACCGCCCCGAAGGGATCGAAATTCCCGACGACTTGTTGCCGGACGTCTACTTCGCAGATCACCAGGGACGGGTCCGCGTGATGCGCCAGCCGCAGAACGTCCGTCCCGAGCGCCCGTTCGAGTTGAACTATACGTCCTTGACGAGCCTGGGGGGCGGCCGCTACGAGTTCCGCGTTCCCACCGACTCGCCTCCCGTGTCGGTTTCCATCGATCACCCGGGTTTCCTGCATCGGTTCGAGGCGGGACCGTTCACGGCGGACGACCTAGCCGACGGCCGTTTGGACGTTGACTTGCCGGAGCCGGCGACCCTGAACGTGGCCTTCGTTGGGCCGACGGGCTCGCAAGAAGAAGTCCCCTACAAGTCGTCCTATTTCGAGCTCTTTTGGCACATACCTCCCACCACGTCGACGCTCCTCACAGTCGCCCGGTCCTCGGCCGAAGGACGCGACCACGAGGCGGTCTTCTATGGGCTTGCGTCCGGAAAGTACCACGTGAGTCTCGCCACGGCGCCCAGGGTGATTGATCGGCAAATCGACCCTGATCAACCGCACCCAGGAGCGTTCAGGGACTATCGAGAAATAAAGCTCAAAGCCGGACAAACGGCGGACGTTCGGATCGACTACGTCCCTTTCGATCCCACGGCTTATCGCGGCGACTATTCCGCTTCGTTGAAGGTATCGCGACCTGACGGCGCTCTCGCCGACGGTCTGCCGTTCGAGGTCCAGTACGGCCATCGCAATTATGGGGTTCTCACGGCAATGAAGGGAACCATTCCCGACGGCAGTGTCATCCGCCTGGAAGAAGTCGCCGGAGGGAGTGAAGACTCTTGGTACACGCTGAAAGTCGACGGGGACCGAATAGGCAGCTTCAGGCTAAGCGGACCTGAGAAACACCGCACACTCGAGTTCAAGCTGATTCCCCGGGCGGGCGATCTCGCTCCGAACGTCACGATGTTCGATGCCGAGTCCCTGGAGCAAGTGAAGTTATCCGATTTCCGCGGACGAGTGGTCTATCTGGAATTCTGGGCGACCTGGTGCGGGCCGTGCCAGAAGCCCTTGGCGGAGTTGGACGCGTTGTGGCTAAACCGCCGCTCCGAATGGGACGGAAAGGTGGCCCTTGTGCCGCTGAGCCTGAATTCGGACGTGGAAGCCCTGCAGCAACATGTCCGTCTACGTGGTTGGCGGAACGTCCGCCACTTTTGGGCAGGAGAGAGCGAAGACGGATTCGACTCCCCCGCCGCCCAGGCCTTCGTGGTCACCGGTGTCCCCACCGCAGTGTTCATCGATCAGAAAGGGAAGATCCTTTGGCGAGGGCATCCCCACCAGTACCAAGCCGAGAAAGAAATCGACCGATTGTTGGAGGCTCGTTAAGCCAAGCCGCGACCACTGCAGTCCACAGAGTCGACAGTCACCGCTAACGCAGCATCATTGCGGGAGGGAGTATTCAATGCCTGATAGAGAACCGATGCACGCAATAAATCGTTGATAGTCCTGATGTTGCAGTGCTCTCTAGTTTACTGTGAGTAAGACACTACCGTGAAGGTCCCATTTTCTGCAGGAGTCAAGTGATGCGATTGTCCCACGAATCTTGTGACTGGAAGCTGATCGGTTTCTCATTGGCCGTGCTGTCTGCCCTAACGTGGGGGACGTCTATCGGCCGGGCCGGCGAATCGGAGTTTCGGGTGTTCGACCGGTTCGACGAAAAGTTCGAATTGAACTGGGAGCCGGTGCGTCCTGATCCGACGCACGTGTCGCTAACTAAGAACCCCGGCAAACTGACGATCACTACGCAGGGCGGCGGCGTCTACGGCAGTGTGGGCCCTTCGGCCAAGAACTTCTATCTGATCCGCAACCCGGTGGCCGAAGGTGGTGATTTCGTGCTGACCACCTGCATCGAGTCGTTCAAACCGACCGCAAACTGGCAACAGGCCGGTTTGCTCGTTTATGACGATGACGACAACTACTTGAAGTGCGACATAGAATGGAACGGGTCTGCCGTCCAGCTCAAATTCATTCGGGAGACGGATGGAGAACCAATCAACGAAACGGACCGGTCCGGCGTTGAACAGGAACGCATTTGGATCCGCCTCATCAAACGCGGCAAGACTTACGAACGGGCCTATAGCACTGACGGGAACAAGTTTGTTTCGGCCGGCGAAAGGGATTGGGGGAACGGCAACCCGGAGTGGATCGGCATCTTAGCGAAGAACGGCCCGACCGGCGCCGGCGACATAGATGCCGTGTTCGATTTCTTCGAGGCTCGTTCTCTGACCGACGCCGAGAAGAGCAACCCGGTCTACGTCGAAAGGCAGAAACTCGAAGGAACCTGGGAAGTCATCTCATGCATGCTCAACGGCAAGTCCTTGGAAAACACTTCTTTCTCACAGTTCGTCTTCGACGGTGCAAGCGTCACTGTCAAAGAGAAAACGCAATCCATCAAGACGGAATTCACGCTCGACGTGACGAGGGAGCCCAAGCGACTCGCGCTGTCGGCACTCTCCCGCCAAGCGAAAAGACCAGCAAACGGCGTCTATTCGCTCGAAGGCGAAACTCTCGTGATCTGCCTCGCACTCGAGCCGAATGCCCCCGCACCGACTGAGTTGGAAACCAAGGAAGGCGACTCGCGATTGCTGATCACACTACGATGCACGTCGGAGAAAGAGGCCGCTGACGCACGACCCGTCAGATGAAGACCGTGGTAGAGTACACCGAAAGCTTGCGAGGATCGATCTGCTGATCACCTCACGGTGGTCATGTTAATGAACGTGATATACGGTCCTTTGGGATCCGGGTCGATTGGCTGCCAGGGCCATTCGGGAACATTCCAAATGACGCGATCTTTGTAGCGAGCTTCCAGCGGGTGACTGGTCATGCGCGCCAGCGCGTAACTCCACTTGCGTTGATCCCCTTCTTGGCGGACTTCCAGCAGCAAGAGTAGCTCGGGATCCGTGCTTTGGACAAAGGCGAACAAAGCACCGTCAATAGGCTTACCCTTGTCACTGCCAAAGCGGTACAGCGGCTGAGGAAGCAATCGTAGCTCCCAGCGCCGCATCTCACCGCTTGTCGTCCTGGTGAAGCTGGCCGCGCTGAATTCCCCGGCTATCCGCGAGGACGCAGTTCTTCAGTCGACCGCATTTTTCGACCATGCGAGGTTGACTCACCGATCCGTCTCGATACACTGAACTCAGTAAGTTTGTCTGACTTATGAGAGGGCGCTATGGCGCGGGTCTTTCGCGATGTGACCGAAGGCGAGCTTGCTGTGTTGAACGTCCTTTGGGACGAAGGACCAACGACGATCCGCCGGTTGACCGACGTCATCTACCCGAAGGGAACGTACGCGCAGTACGCCACGGTTCAGAAACTCCTGGAGCGGCTGGAAGCCAAAGGGTGTGTCAGCCGGGACCGTAGCAATCGGGCTCACAAGTTCCAGTCGTTGGTTGCCAGGGAAGAACTCATCGGTTGGGGATTGCAGGAGTTGGCCAATGGAATCTGCGGCGGCTCGGTTACCTCCCTCTTCTCCGAGTTGATTGGCTCGCGTCGGCTTACACGGAAGGAGCGTGAGGCACTGCGGAAGCTGGTGGCTGACCTTGATCAGAAACCGCCCGAGTAGCGGAGTTGATCATGAATACGCTGCTTCAGATCGGACTGAGCAACGCGGTGATGGCAATACCGCTGGCCATGTTGGCCGCGCTCGTCACCATTTGGAAATTGCGTCCGGCATTGGCCCATGGGCTCTGGCTGTTGGTCTTGGTCAAGCTCGTGACGCCGCCACTCGTCGGCATCCCGATTCGCTTCGCCGAGGATCGTCGACAGGAGCGATCGGCGGCGACGATGCTGCCCGTCGGCCTGGACACGAGTGAACGGACCGATCAGCCTATCATTGATTCGAAGATCGCGTGGAAGTCCGAAGGGGCCGAGGACTCGGAGAGCGCCGACCGTTCCATCGCGGCAGCACTTCACGCTCAGACTTCCTCGGTCGCGGAGCCTCGGGCAGAGAGAGATGTCGCCGGACCGACCGTTCCAGTCAATCCATCGAGCGACGTATCTACCGGGGCCATTGAGCAGATTCCGGACAGGTGGAGCGCAACGACGCTTCCTTCGGCCCTCTCGGCGGTCGCAGTCGTGTGGTTTGCCGGTTCGTTGATCTGGTTCGTAGTCACGGGCGTTCTCACGTGGCGTTTCTGCCGCTTGCTGGCGGTGGCCCGACCGGCTTCAGGCGAACTGAAGCACGAGGTGCGACGTATCGCCCAACGACTGGGACGCGCTCGCTGCCCCAGCATCTACGTTGTCTCGGCTCCGATTTCCCCTCTGGTGTGGCCGATCGGCCGTCGCGCCCGGATTCTGTTCCCGGAAGGCATGCTTGCGCGGCTGACCCCTGAGGAACGGTCGACAGTGCTGACTCACGAGTTAGCTCATGTCTTGCGTCGCGATCATTGGGTTCGATTGCTGGAACTTCTGGCCACGGGATTGTACTGGTGGCATCCAGTGGTTTGGTGGACGCGGTCGCAATTGCGACGAGTGGAAGACGAGTGCTGCGACGTTCGGGTCATGATGACGTGGCCCAAGCTGGCCGCAGACTACACCGCCGCTCTGCTGACAACCATCGATTTCGTCTCGGAGGCAGCCGAGCGCAAGGCGGCCGTGCCGCCGGTCACCAGCGGTTTGGGAACCGTCCGCTTGCTACAAAGGAGACTGGCCATGATCTCTCGAAAAGACAGACCAGCGGGGTTGGGTCGAGGAGGTCGAGTCGTCTTGTTGCTGGTCGCGGCCTGTCTGTTGCCTCTGGCACTGGGCCGTGCCGCAATCGCAGTTCTTCCGGCGTTTGGATCTGACGCGCCTGAGACCTCCGTCGACGGAGCCGCCGAAGCTTCCGCGCAATCGTTGCCGGCTCGCACCAGCAGCGACGACGCAGAGCCAGAAGGACGGCGGGAACCCGCCGCTGCAGGGCCCTCAGCAGACAGGCTCCAAGAGATGTGGGAGGAACTCGGGTGTGAGGACCCTGTCGAGGCGCGGCAGACTGTTCGGTCCTTGAAGGCGGCACGAGAGAAGAGCGTGTCTTTCCTGGCCAAGATGCTCGAACCGCCCAAGGTCGACGATGCCTCACTCGATCGTCTGATCCGCGAATTGGATGATTCGGAATTCAAGGTCAGAAGGAAAGCACTGGAACAACTGGTCCGGATCGGCAGAGTGGCTGAGGAGAAACTGCGCGATGCTGTCAAGAAGACAAAGTCGGGCGAAGTGCGATACTCCGCCGGCTTGTTGCTTGAAGCCTGTGAAAAGCCGCTGTACACCACCAAGTCGACTCGGCAGAAAGTGCGAGCGATCTGGGCGTTGGAGGCGATCGGCGATGCCACCGCTAGACAGGTGCTCGAGCAGCTTGCGGCAGGGGATTCGCGGTGTCCCACGGTTGGCTTGGCCATTGCGGCGTTGGCCCGGCTCGACGGCCGACCCGAGCGCGCCGGTGACTACGCCCCGAAATTGCGTTACGAGGCCAAGCCTAAGGAAACGTCTATCCCGTGCAACGGCAAAATGGTGTTCCAGACTCGCCTGGTCAACGAGGGCAAGGCCCCGGCCGTCGTCTTTTGGGGTGACTACGCGTACGAGGACATGTATCGGTTCACCGTCACGCGCAAGGACGGCTTGGAGATCCCATCGCCTCGCCGGCGTTTGACGCCCCCGAGTGGTACCGTGCGCGAGAAGTACTTCCACGAGATCCCGCCGGGCGAGTCCATATCTTACAACGTCCACCTGTCATACTCGCCGGGCTCGAGCAGCCAACGCTACTACTTCCGCCTTCCGGGTATCTACACGGTTCAGCCCAGTTTTTCGGCGACAATTACGGAGTCGTTGGCGGCCGGACCCGGCCAAGACGGCGAGATACCCGGCGCCTGGACAGGCGATCTGGAGGCGGAACCAGCCACCATAACGATCGAAGGCGACCCGAACATCGAATCCGAGTGCTTCCAACTGAGCGGCCAAGTCGTCGATCCGGACGGCAAACCCGTGGTCGGTGCGTTCGTAGTTGCCCAGCGCCGCAGAACGAGTCCCTCCTCTTTCGACGGCTATGCACTATCGAACGTGCAGCAGACACGCACCGATGCCGAAGGACGATACTCGCTGCTGGGTCTGCCGCTTGATTCTCCGTTGTTTTTCGTCGTAGTCACGCACACACAGTGGCCGGGGGCCAGAAAGACCGTGACCATGACTCCGCCGAAGAAGCGGTACGAGACGAAGATCGTATTGCCCCAAGGAGTCACGCTTCGTGGCGAGGCGGTGGATGCTTCTGGTAAGCCTTTGGCCGGAGTCCGCGTCGACTGCCGAGGAAAACGGGGCTGGACTGACGGCAACGGACGTTTCGTCCTGGAGGGAGTGTCCAAGCGAGAAGATGAAGATGAAGACGAATTTGGGATCAGCTTCTGGAAGAGGGACTCCATCTCCAGGACGGTGTACGTCCCACGGGAGCAAGCAATAGGCAAGTCGTGCCGTATCAAGGTTCTGCCCATGGACGAGTTGACCGCCGCCGGACGCGCGGTCTTCACAGACGGCAGCCCGGCCGCGAACTTGACGCTCGATTTCCACATCCCAGGCAAGCTGGACTGGGTCCGCCAAGCCAAAACCGACCGAGACGGACGGTTTTCCGTCGAACTGCCCGAGCCCCGCGTGTTCAAAGGCCACGTCGATGCGATTGGGCCCGGCGAGTCGCACCTGCCGCGCAGGCGATGGTGCACCAAGATCGACGCCATCAAACCGGGACAAAGCGATCTGAGGCTCGTCTTCGACAACCGCGCCCGCATTCACGTAACGGTCAAACCGGCCAATGCTCTTCCGACTTCACTGCACTTCGACGTAACTTGCGAGATGTCCAAACTCAGTCGCGGCCTCGCGACGATTGCGACCGAGACGCTCTTCTTTGAGGGCGGAGAGATTGATTTGGAGAACCTGGCCCCTGGCAAGTATCGCCTGACCGTCAGAGTGAAAGAAGCAGGACACTGGAATTGGAGCCGGGAGGTTGTTGTCGGAGAAGGTGCGGAGGAGCGTTTGGTCGAGGTCGAGTTCAAGCTGCCCACGATGGAATTCGGCAACGTCAAGGCCTTGGTACTCCAGCCGGACGGGAAGACGCCTGTTCCCCGCGGCCGGATCTGGTTCGATAGCAGCAAGTCCCACGGCGGTGTTCAGTTCTCCAACGGCAAAGTGGAACTGAAGGACATCCCAATCGGCAGGATCCGCTTGGAGACTACGGTCGACGGAATGGCACAGCAGTCCGTTGTAGGTACCGTAACCGCGAATCAGACGACGGACCTTGGACAGATCGTCGTCAAGAGACTTGAAGACGCTGCTGGATGGGTGGAAGGCCGCGTTCTTTATGACGATGGCACGCCCGCGTTGGGAACCGAACTTGGCAGTGACGGCCCAATTGGTGGAGCCACGGCAGTCGGGGCCGAGGGGGCCTACCGAATCCAGTTGATGGTGGGCGAGAACGCTGTGGACTTCAAATTGTCGCTGGCGCCGGGCTGGCCGGCGTCGGCCGCGTTTACGAAGGAATATGGAGGTCTGCGCGGTCTCGTGGTCCGCCAGTACGATTTGATCGTGGCACCGGTTGAGGTCAAGGCAGGCAAGACGATCAGCCACGATGTCGTCCTGCGGCGTAAGCCACTCCGCAAACTCACGCTCAACTGGAACGGTGATCCCGAAGAGAAACTGTTCATTGGCGTGATCGTCGACATGAAGAACTATCGCCAGATTCGTCGGTTCCCCTTCGCACGCGTGGAGGGCGAACAGATCGAGTTGGCCCATCTGGGCTCGGGGCCCGCCATGGTGTCTGTCTTTGCAGAGGATTTCTTCGGCTACCGGGAAATCGGCGCCGGTGTGGACGACGCCGCGGTGACTTTCGATCCCGACAAGGCCGGCTTCATCGAGGTCCAGACGGTGTGTCCCGACGGCACACCGCCAGAACGTGTCTGGGTCAACGCCAAGCCTGCCTCGCTTACGCCGATCGGCCCCGTCCGCGGTTTGCGTTCACACCGTTCCATGTTTAACATGGTGCGATCGCTGATCCAGCCAAGCGGGCAGACCAGTGCCGAACAGAAGACCTCCGTTCGAGCCGCTTGCAGCCCAGGCCGCTATGTGCTCACCGCGCAAGCGAACCCAGCCACTGCGCAAACAGTCGAGGTGAAATCGGGTCAAACGACGAAGGTCACATTCGTCGTCGAAAACCACTGACCAAGCGGTCTGTCACGACATTCTGGACTTTTCAGCGCGAGTTGTCGACACTGGTGTCGCACTGTCGTTGGGTACCACGCATCCCGGGGATTTCAAGCGGCAGCCTTGACGTGAACAGTTGTTGATTCGGGGATCCAGTGGCCGTTTCCCCCTTGCGTCGCTGGCAACGGGCGCAAGTTCGCTACCGACAATCTGACTCATCGAGCCCGCAGCCTTCCGTTCAGGCTTGCAGGCAGTAACCCGCAGGCATCACAGTCTTGCTTCCGATTCGCTTCCGCTCGGGCTCGGCGTGCCTCTTGGCGGGCAGCTGCAAGTTCTTCTGGTATGCTGTCTCCGGTTTCGAAGTACATCTCATCGGGCGTCTGCCCACGGAATGCCGAGTGCGGTAGTCCTGAATTGTGTTCCTGCACGTAGAACGCCACGAGATTCTCGACGGCCCTGACCGTGTCGAGTGTGTTCAGGTACAGCCATTGGTGTTTAAGCACTCGCCACCAGGATTCGATCATGGAGTTGGAGTACGTGATTTCCATGCCGGCCAGAACGCGATGGAGCAGCCCTGAAGTGATGAGTTCATCGACAGGCCCGTTGAAGTTCTCAATGCCACCATCGACCAGCACTGTTGGCGTGCCGTGATCTACACCCTTGGCGGCCGTGAGTAGGATCTCCGCAGTGGCACCTGCATCGAATGATGGCGTGACCTTCCAAGCCAGGATGCGGCGCGAGAAGTTGTCGATCACCGCGTGCAGATAAGCTCGGCTTCCATCCAGCAACCGGATCAACGTCGTGTCGATGTGCCAAATCTCGTTGGGATGGGAAGCCCGAATCCCGATCTTCGGCTTGGCCGGATGGACGCGCTGCCGGGGTCGTCGCCACTGGTGATCGCGGATCAGTCGATACCACGTGCTCGGAGCAGCAAAGACCTTACCAAGGCGTTGAGCGAGGAGAGCCAGTGTCCCGGTCGGGACATGTCTATACTCGTGAGACGTTGCCAAGTCATGGATCGCTTCAGCCTCGGCAGCCGTGAGTTGCTGGGGGCAAACTCGTGGACACGATGGCCCGTCATCGAGTGCACACGGATTCTCTCGTTTCCAATGGTGGTAACGCGACGACGACAGCCGGACAACGCGTAACACGGATCGCAGCGGAAGAATCGACCTCGCCTGGTCGATCACCGTCAGCAGAGAACACTTGTCGTTGCCGTCGGGAAGGCGGGTTTGGTTCAGCGAGAATCGCGATATCTTGAGAACCACGAGCAAGACTCGCAACAAGGCGATCAACTTCCTGATCCGAGTCTGGAGCCGCAAGACTTCACGCTGCAGTTGAGTCGCGTCCATGTTGAGCGAGTCGAGGGTCACGACTTGGACGCTTGGGGCGCTCAGCCAGCCGCGCGCCGTCGAACGAGGGACGCCGCATTGGACCGCGTAGCTCACGTCCTGTGTCGTCTGGACAAGCTCCCGAAGGCGGTGGTCATACCGATGTTGAGTGCGGGTCGTGGTAACCATGACCATATCATGGTTCCGGCTGCGAGCAGGTCAACCTTTCGTGACCGAATCACCAGAGCTGACTGGCTATGTTGTCGACAACTCGCGCAGAAAACTGCAGAATGTCGTGACAGACAGCTCGGACTTCAGGATCTGCGTCACCATTCCGGATCAAACCTATTGGGCCGTTGGAATAATCATGACTGATCTCCCAGCCAACGCCATGATCACGCGATAATTGACACAAGACATCTAAGGCGTCCTGTATTGTGCCATCTGGGAGACCTTCGGATTCAGCAGAATCGACGTCGTCAGGATGTGGAATGAAATTCGGTTTGCTGCCGCCCATGATGTGACCATCATCGTCACCGCTAAAGAAGAGAACCGGCTCGCAACTGAGCCACGTACGCCCGCGACAAAGTTCGTCGCATGCAGCCTCGATCGATGCGCGCTTTTCCGCGTCGATGGTATCGAGGGAACGGTAGTAGGCGGTGAAACCCATGGTTAGATCGCCCAACCGGGAGCCATGCCGGACGCCGCCCCGAACGAAGCGGAAAACGTCGAGCCACGCCCCATTATTCCACACCGGCGGCTGGATGGGAATCGGAATAGAGAGCGGGGATCTAGAGACTACCGGCTACCCGATTATCCCGCGTGTTTTCGCCGTACGCTACGGACGCACGAAGCGCCGGCGACATTTCGTATGGAGCCCACCATTCTTCCTTGTTCAGTTGCAGGTGAGCGAGAAAGCCGAGCCCATTGCTGAGCGCGAATGCAGCCCCTATGGATGTAATGATGGCGAGCATGAACGCAATGGAAACAGTCCGTTTGCGGCGGCAGAACAGAATCACACGCCAAGTTGACGCAAGAACGGAACAGATGAGCGCGAGGATGACGGCAGCATTGATTGAAAGGTGGGCGACAGACCACTCGTCATCGGATTCACCGATGCGAAACGTAGGGAGGGCATATCGCGTGTACTGAACGCGATAGATTGTGGGCCGGCCGAACATGGTCCAACCGCTGGAGTACGCCGAACCTGTGACGCCGCCGACGTGGTACTCGCGCAATTGAGCGCCGATCAGAATCGTAGCATACGATACCGCAACGCCAACCAGCACGATAATCGAAGTGAGTCGGGCATACACGGTGTCTTCGCCAACAGGAAGAGAACATCCGTCGCCGCCGCTACCGAAGCAACGACGCCACCCCCATTATTCCACACCGGCGGCTGGATGGGAATTGGAATGGGGGGTGCACCGCTCTGGGGCCGTGCGCGTGCTGGCCGATTGCATCGGAGTAATCCGGAGTCAGAAGAATCTCGCGGTGCCCTAAACTTGTTGACAGGCAGGATACGCCTGGGAGAATAGTAAATGCTGGAGAGAAGCAAGCCGCCGACCGAGATGGGCAGGCTATCGTTGGGCGTAGATCGCCAAGACGTTCCCATCGGCACAAGAAGGAACACTGCGGTGCAGGGGAAGAGCATCTTCTGGCGCTTTTCAATCGCGGGCTTGATCCTCTGTTGTTCTGCTGCCTTTTCTTTCAGCCTTTTGCCTCATGGGAATCCGAAGGACCGCAGTCCCGACGATTCCTTTACAGACCGGGGCCCTCGGCTTGAGCGATGGCTCACGGCATGTCTGACAGTACTGCCAGATAAGGTGCCTGCCGGTGCAAGATGGTGCCGGTTCGAAGTACCGACTTCATGGTACTTCCCCATGACCACCGATGATCAGGAAAAGACCGAAGTATGTGCATGGCTAGTTGTGGAGAAAGAAGGCGATTACAGGGTCATCGATTGGTGGGGACAGCCTGGGACGTGGAGCCGTGAAGATGTCAGAGTCCATCCGGATAGCCTCGCAGATTTTGCCAAACGCATCCTGAAGATCCGCGAGAGGTTCAACGCCAGCCACGATTGCTCAGAGAAAATGGAGCTACGGAAGCAGGTGGGGGTGCAAAGCTCTGCGATGTCGAGCCATTCCACCTGGGACGGAAGTATTCCTGAGGTACTTGCTGCTGCCTGGAGCCTTGAGCGGGGGGACCGAAAGACAGCGGCCCAGTTGATGATCCCGCTAATGAAGGAGGTGAGCAACGATAAACAACTCTTGGATAACCTCCGCGACGAGATTGCCGTCAAGATCGACAGTCGCATGCTGACGGCATTTACCGTGACACGAGACTACGACGAGGCGCTGCGCTTCGCGAAGATCCTCTCATCGTCCTGGTTTGACGGTTTTCGCCACCAGGATCGTGCCAAGGGACTTCTCGCTACGCTTCCGCGTCGAACCGAGGATTTCAAAACGCTCAGGCTGATGTCCACGCAGGATTGGGAAAGGTCCAGGGAGAAACACAGCCGCAAGCAACAAATCGGGCACCTTGCGAAACGGTTAAGGTTGATCCATGCCACGCAATGGGGCATTCCCGGCGAAATCAGCTATTCAAGTACTCAATACTTGTGTGACAAAGGCCCCGAAGACAAGAAGGAGGCAAACCAGCCAGTCGTTTCCTTCGATGGGAAGGAAGCCATCAACCCTTACTGTGAACTTCTGAGGATGAATCTGACGGGTGCAGAGATGCTGCAGTTGCTTCCATATCTTGAGTCAGAGCATTACATCCTGGCCTACGACCTCTATCGTTTCATTCCGAACAACCCTCTTCGTCTACACAAGGTCTCCTGGACGGTGGCTTCAATACTCAATACCGTTTCCCAAGAAGACTTGGTGGATTTCTCTGTGCTGCAGGATTCATCGCAAGACAGCCACAAGCGGCACTTCGAGCAAGTGCGGAAATGGTGTACCGAGAATGCAGATACGACACATGCTGACTGTCTGGCCGAGGCAGTTGTGAATGCCGCGGAATGGCAAGATGCGCGATGGGCTTTTTGGGGGCTACTCGAATTGGAGGAAGAAAGGGCCGTGAAATTGATCGTGTCCCGTTGTGACAAGGAGCCCAATCGCGCAGCCGAACTGGCCCAACTTCTGTGCCTCCTTGATCGAAAAGAGTACCTTCTTCGCGCACGACAATGGCTAAAAGGAACCAACAGCGATGCCCGGTTCTGGGCTGCATTGCTGCTACTGAAGCATACCGATCCCAAGAAAGCTGAAGGCATTGACACCGTACTCGATAGACTAATCGATGAGATCGAGGGGAGAGTTGAGAACGGCAAAGACAGCGTGTTCGCTCCCGAGCCATCTGATCTACTTGACGCAGCAATTGAACCGCTTCTGGCAATCGACGACCCGCGCGTCCACAAGTTCTTTGCTACGTATTGTGGTGAAAACCCCTACCGGGACTTTGAGCCTTCTGCGGAATCGCTGCAGCGGTTGTTTCTTTCCGGACATGAGGCAGCACTTCAGCGACTGCTTCAGAAGCTGGACGACAGGAGACCAGCCTATGAAGGCAGCAAGAGACCACGTAGTGATAGCTGGATCTGGTGGCTGAGTCTGTGGCGGTACGAGAATCCGCCAGATTATCTCTATGACGTACCCGATGAGAGACGGGAAGAACTCGATGCGGATTTGAGGCGTTGGCTCAGGAAACAGTTCCAGCTTATCGGGGAAGGCAAACCTTCCCTGATCATCAAGGAGGACCTGCGTCTCCCTTGGGGCGATTGGAAGGTGTACTCGACTGGCTGGGTCCGCAGGATCTAGAGAACGACGATCCAGCCAACACGTCCAGGGCATCGTCGCATACCGGAGGTTTCCAACACGTGAGACGCACCTATCTCATCGGCATTGATCTTGGTTCCAGTTCCATCAAAGCGACGATCTTCGACACGGAAGGCAAATCCGCCGGCGAAGCGCAGAAGGATAACCATCCGGACCAACCCAGGGCGGGCGTGGCGGAGTACGATGGAGACAAGATGGTCCAGGCCACACAGAAAGCGATCCGGGAGCTGATGGAGAAATCCGCAGTCGCCGCCTCAGACGTCGCTGCTTTGTGCATGGACGGCATGATCAGCGGGACTCTGGGTGTGGATGCGGACTGGAACGCCACGACTCCGTACACGACTCCCTTGGACATGCGTTTCGCCCCTCAACTGAACGATGCGATGGACGAGCATCACGATGTCATCAGACGCAAAACAGGCTCCGGCATGGCCGTGATAGGACCCAAGATTGCCTGGATTCGAGACGCGTTTCCTGATGCCTATGCACGGACAGAGCGATTCGTTACCGCCACCGGTTACGTCGCCGGCAAGGTGGCCGGGCTGAAAGCTGGGGAGGCCTTCGTGGATTTCACTCACCTGTGGACCACCGGTCTGAGCGACACGCTGGCCTACACATGGTCTGACGAACTGTGCGAAGCGCTCGGCGTACCGATGGAGAAACTACCCCGAATCGTGAAACCCACCGACATCATCGGGCATGTCGACAGCCAGAGCGCCGCTGCCACGGCCCTAGCGGCCGGCACGCCCATCGTGGCAGGCGCGGGCGATCAGACTTCCGGTTTCGTCGGGGCAGGTCTTGTGCGTCCCAACCGGGTATGCGACGTGGCCGGTACGTACCCGATTATCGCTTTCTGCACTGACACCTTTCGGCCCGACATCGAGGGTCGCGCTATCGAGATCTTCCCGTCACCTATTCCCGGACTGTTCAATCCCTGTTCCGCAATCAATGGGGGAGGACTCACACACGGCTGGTTCAAGGAGACCTTCGGCTGGGCCGACGAAGAAGAAGGCGCAAAGTCGGGCCGCTCCGGATTTGCAGTCCTGGACGAAAGGGCCGCGAAGCTACCGCCCGGTTCCGACAATCTTTTCTTCAACCCTCACCTCGGCGGCCGCATCTGTCCGGTACAGACCAGTTTCAAGGGCGCTTGGGTTGGATTCACATGGACCCATCGCAGAGAGCATTTCTATCGCGCCGTGCTTGAATCGATCGCTTACGACCAGGCTCTTGCATTCCGGCGCATGCGCGAAATCTACCCGGTGTAGTGGTCCAGCGACTTTCGGTGCCTCGTTTGGGCTATTGGAAGCCTGGCTTTCACCACCTAAATGTGCTGCCGAAACTCGGTGGACCACTACAGCGTAAGGTGCTCTGTCCTCTACATCGAGTATCATGAGCTTCCAATTGACTCGGAAGCGGAGTGATTGGGTCGGGCCGGATGTTGGGATGGTTTCAATCGTCGTCGTACCTACCAACGATGACGAGTGTTCGTGGTTGAAGGGCTTTGCCGACCGGCGTCGAACTAAAAAAGCCACGCCATCCGATCGGACGACGCGGCTCGATGATCACAAAGTCGGGCAGTCCGCCCAAGAATGGGATCACTTCCATGTGTCCGTTTTTGCAGTCGGGAACGAATGCGGGCAACCTTGACGGAAAGGCGGACCGTCTGAACGCGTAGCCGTGGTAAAGGTTATGGCTCATGACGAAGAAAAGGCCGCACCAGAAGCGTCAGGGGGCACGGATAGACGACTCAACCACGAGTCTCCACGCAGCCAAAAGCGACGCAGTGGCGGTTGTTGGAAGTGTGGAACGTGACGCCGTGAAGCGTTGCCATTCAATCGATGGTCGCGGTTGCCATCGTCACGCGATCTTGCGGCTCAGTCTCTAGCCTCGATTCCGCGTAACGCTGTCGCAGCAGTCGTCGTGCGAGCCAGTAGATACCCGTGCCAGCGGCGATCCCGAGGATGTTCTCTATGTAGTCTTGCAGTCCGACAGAACGGGTGGGAACAAAAGCCTGCAACGACTCGGCTGCGATCCCATAGGCTGCCGGGACTGCAGCGAGAGGCCAACCGATTCGTTTCGGCCATCGCGTTCCATGAACCAGCACAGCGAGAACCGAGAAGGCTAGGAAGTGTATCGCTATGTCGCTCCGGAAGGAAAACGACGCCTTGTCCAGCCCAACCACTGCGTCCGGATTGGGTGCCAAAAGCAACACGGTGAGTACTGACCAGTATGTGAAGCAGGGGAGAATTCGTAAGGTCTGCATCAATCGAATGAGCCGGTTTCAGTTGTGGTATTCGCAAAGGGCAGTCCGCAGGGACCGGTCCGTTGGGCAGCTCAGGAACAATCGAAGGGTTCGTATCACAAGACAAGTATACACACGAGCGGCCGGAAGTACATGATGCGAACCGCGAGCGAGCGTTGGTGAAAGCGGCAACATCTGCCGCCGAATCGGCTCACGAGCCCCGTACTACATAGCCTTCCGTTGGTGGATCGGTCCGCAGCCGCTCCTCTCTGATCTGGTTCTCTCGGTAGGCTTCGATGTCGCGGATGCTGTACGTTCGGCTTCCGTGCCAAATCTCGTCGCCTTGTCGCAGGTCGATGACTCGTCTCTTCGGCGGCATGGCTCGACAATGCGGGGACTGACCGCGTGGGTCCAGCGGTGCGATCAACTGGACGATCTCGCCGCGTAGGGTGCGACCGAGGTCGAATTTCAGGGAGTAGATGATTCATGGCATGACAGTAAGGGTACAGGAGCCGGTGGACAAGGTTGGTCACGGCTGAGAGCTTATCGTAGAGGGTATCTTGCAGGATGCTGACCGCTCGGCAGAGAGACCGGTTGTCTTACTATTGTCGCCCCAACAAGTCCAAATTACGCGTCTTAGATTGAGTGGAGATTGTCATCCAAGACTGCCGAGCACGATGCAAACTGACTAATAGGAGGAAAAACCTGTCGGGATAACCTGCTTCGCGGCAATTATAGGAGTAGAGGCGATGTCTTCCGCAGAAAGGAGGGCCGACCGATGAACCGATCACCAGCGACCGCACATCTGAAAGTCCACGACACCGGCCACGGCCGAGTCACCGTCTACTATCTCGACATTCTCGACGAACAACATTTCGTCGGCGTCTGGAAACGTGCCCACGTTGAGCCGTTCGCCAGACACTTCGCTCAACTCTACAAATTCGACGCCTATGCCATTGACTTCGTGTGGGTCCGTCCGGGCGTGAAGTCATAGCGCAGGGTGAAGGCGGCCATGAGCGTGTCGATGTGGTGGTTTGCCTCTGCATGAGTGCTCGGCCAGCGGTCTTTTCTTTCTCTGGCGGGGCGAAAAGTGGTATGCTGGACTCGATGGGGTTGTTGCTATGGCCGAGTCCAAGCCCAAACGCCGATGGTATCACCTTTCACCGGATCGGCTGATCGTCGGACTGCTCGCCGTCGAAGGATTCCTGTTCCTGTCCGAGTGGTTCCAGTGGTTTGCCTTCAACGAGAAGAAGGGCTGGACGGTGCTGATTGCCGTGGCAGCCGTGTGCGTGGCTGTTCTCATCATGTTGCTTTGGCTCCTCGCGCCATCTCTTGTTTCTCACCTACAGGGGTCCTAAACTGCTCAGGATGCTCTGAAAGGTCTTTCTTGACGCCATGATTCTCAAGGGAGCACGAATATGATCAGCTCTCTGTCTATTTGCCTTCTTTCTATGTGCTGTGGCAGCGAGACGACGCCGTACGACCGTCTCGCCTCGCAGACGAGCGTGTGGTCTCAGTCGGTCGACACCCGTCGAATCGATACGACTCGTCTGGCCGAAAATCGGGAAAACCTCGGCGTATTCCCCGTGGGTAACGGGTACTGTTTCACGTACCTGGGAATCGGTTTGCCGCAAAACACGCTCTTTATGATGACGGGACCCCGCTACCAGACCAATGGGAACCACAATCCCCTTGGCGGATTCGGCGAACTTTCGATGACCCTCCGCGAGGCGGGGGCAACGGCTGACCTCCCGCTGCAGAGTTGTCGTACTGTGCGGGGCGCGCCGGTGGTGCTCACCAGTGAGCAAGGTAAACAGTTGAGGCTGACGACGGTCACGGCGGCTCCCCCGGGAGTGACCGCTATTATGCGTTGGGTTACCGTGGAGTGTCTCGAAGGGGCAAGCCGGGACGTTACGCTGGCGTTCGAGTTTCACGGGCGCGCGATGCAGCGCGACGACCAGGGTTTCTATTTCGAGTACCCGCACAGGAATCGCATGGCGCGGCTGCGCCCCGTCATGATCGGTGGGGAACTGAAACGCGATGACGATCACCTTACCTTCTCGATCCCCGACGTTGCGCCGGGGAAACCTCGCACTTGCTGCCTGGCGCTTCTTTTCTCAGAGTCGGCGGATGCCGAGTCTGCCATCAGGAAGCAGGTCATCAGCCGCCACGACCGGCTGCTTGCGGATACGCTCACGTGGTGGAAAGAGAAGCTCGCCCCGACGGTTCACGTCACGAGCGGCGACCGCCGGTTGGAGGATCTGGTTGAAGGGCTCAAGGTGTTGCTTCTCGTCCAACAAGATGCACAGGGCGGCGTCTGTCCCATGGTCAACTTCAAGGGGGTTTGGCTGCGCGATTCAAACGGCCCGCTTCTGGGATTTCTTCACTCGGGACTCTATGAAAACGCCCGACGCCTCTTGACCTACTACCGACAGGCGTCGGCGCTACACGGTTTCACGGCGAGGGAGTTTCCCTTGGATCTCAATGTCGAGTCGGATCCTGACCTGACGACGGAAAAGTGGGCCGCCTCCGGAACGGATAGGTGCGAAGTCCCATCTTTTGTCGTCCTGCAACATGCTTGGTGGTTGGATGCCACGGGCGACAAGACACTACTCGAGCGGCACTGGCACTACGTGCGGCGTAACGCGATCCATCAGGTTCTGATTGATGGCCTGCACGGCCCCCTTCAGACCTTTAACGGCGACGAGACCTACATGGGAGGCGCCTATTACTCGCTTTTCCCGACACGCTCGGGATACCCCAACGCACTGATCCGGCCGGACGCCTACAGTGCGGACAGCATGTTTGAGTATGTCGCGGCTCACGAGGCCATGGTGCGTCTGGCGCGCATCATGGGGCGACATGAGGACTGTACGACTTTTGAAAATTCAGCCGCGCGGATGCGCGAGTCGATCGAGTGGCACATGTGGCTGCCCGAGGACGGGCGGTATGCTCCGGCTCTTTCTCCCGTGAGCTTTGAGCCGCATCACGCACCCTTTGCGCCGATCAATCTTCGACCCATATGGGTAGGTTATCTTTCACCGGACGATGAAAAAGCGCGGAGCAATCTGGAGGGAACGCTCCGATGGCTTTGGCGTCCGCCCGGCCTGGTGCGCATGACGCCTTTCATGGACCACTTCATCGGGTGTGCTCCCGGGTATCTCGTCAGCAACCTGGCCGCGGTCCGTCACCCGAAGGCCGCCGCCGCCTTTTCGGCCCTAATCGATTCCGCCTCTACGAGCGGGGAGTGGGTGGAAGTGCACAAACCGGATCGCCCCAGTTACGGGTACGGCGATGGCCGGTACGCAAATCGACTGCGGCCGTGGGAGAGCGGCATCAATCTGGATGCGATACTCTTTTATCTCACCGGGGCACGCCGGAAAGAGGGTCACAGCATGACCATCCGTCCTCTTTTACCGCCCAATTGTGATCACCTTGCCGTCGACAACATACCGCTTGGCCGCGGGCGGTTGCAGCTGACCGTCACACGCGACGGGCCGCGGGCTCGATACACGGTAACGAATACGTCTCAAGAACGATTGACGGTCAATGGGATGACGCTTGACCCAGGGAATTCCCGTCAGGCCACGGTGTCGCTGCCGGTACCGCCCGGTAGTGAGGATGCATCCCCAGGAACCTACCAGGAGCCGCTTCGCTGGAGCGAGGGCGTACGCCGTCTGTCCATTACGGCGCAGAGGCAAGCGTCTTCGGACGGTGTTCAGCTGCTCGACGTGGGGTTGCCCTTCTCTGCGGAAGATCTGGCCGTCTTCCTGGCGAAGCGTCCCACCACGGTCAAACAGATCGAAATCCACTCGTCGGCTCAACCCTATAGCCGTGCGACGCTCAAACCGCTCATGCAGGTGCTGGATCATTCCGAGGTGAAAAAGGAGCTTGAAGAATTCCGAGAGGACGGGGGCCGCGTACTTGTGCCGCACTTCTTACGGACATTTGAGCTGCACGGCCCGGCGGCGGACCCGAATCAGACTCTGTTGAAGAAAGACCCGCCCATCATCACCGCCGCCTACAAAGCCGCCCAATGGATGCGTCACGAGTCGCCGTCCAGCTACATCAATCTGGACGCGGCGTTGCGGCCGAACGATCATGTCGCGGCGTTTGCCCGCTGTGTGCTCGTCGCGGAGCGGCCGCAACGGTTGACGTTTCACCTCGGTGCGGACGACGGTGTGGTCCTGTGGATCGGCGGGCGCCGAGTGGTGGAACGACTGGGGCACCATCACCATCAGTTCGGGCGCGATCGGGTAACGGTTGAACTCCAGACAGGCGAGACCCCGGTTGTGGTCGGCGTCCACGAGATCAACGGCGCCTGGGGTTTTTCACTGCGGATCAGCGATGAGGAGGGGCTGCCACCGGAAGGGATTACGGTGAAGCCCTCGGCATGAATCGGCCAGTAACGATGTTCCGCGAGTCATCCGATTTCTTGCCGGTGAAGACTACGGTGAAACGCCCGTGTAGCTGGATATGAGAACCGTATAATGGTCCATCGACCTTCACCGTGAATGGTTGTACACGAAATCTGGGGCCGATCGAGGCGGTTGCGAAGTCTCTCCGGTACATAACCCGAGTCGCCATTTTTCCAACCCCCACCCCCGGTTAATTGAAAGCGCGACATTTTCGTGTCTCTGTTTGCACTTTGCACAATTTCGAAGAGGGTTCCGCCCGCACAACTTGAAACCCCGTCGCGAAATCAAAAGCGACCCACGGGTTAAATGAAAGCCGAGGGGACCCAGCCTCGGCTTTTTTCGTGCAATCCCAAGTCCACGCAACGAGTTACGTCACTCGGCGTCTCTCACGCCAATGTCTCCGTTTTGAAACAGAGACACACCCGAAATCGTTCCACCCCCCGAAATAAGCCTCAAAATCCGCGTTGTCTCGGTTGTCTCTGTTTTTGGGCCAGTTCTGGTTAAGTGATGGTTTGGCTCCCTATAGCGGACAGGACGCGAAAGAAATACCCACGTTTCGGCTCGCTATAGCGGGGCCAACCCTCTTCGAACTTTTGGGGCTGGCGGGTTATGGGCGTCGGGGGGGTGAGCAGACTTCGCGAAGCCATCGTTTCGTAGGCATTCACACGCATGCCAGAGAGTTCGCTATAATCCTATCCTTTGGGGGAAGCGGATTGCGTGTTCGGTGAACAGCATAATCAATGGATCGCAAGCTCAATCGTATTGGCGGTGTATCACAATTACATTCAGTCGGGAGGTTTGAACGTTGTGGACCGAATGGCTGACATCGTACAGTGTCTTTTCTGCTTCTGCGGTTCGGCGACGGCTTAGCGGATTGGTATTTTCCGCCGCGCGTGGAAAGCTGTCTCCAGGGTGCCTGCTTTTGCCGCTGTTGTTGTCGCACGCCGTTGGGTGCAATGCCCCGCCTGGCGATAGCCCCGTCAAGACCAAAGCTAACCCGACGAGTGCAGGTGTGCAGACGGTTGAGCCCAACGCGTCGGGCGAGGCTGGGGCAGAGATTGAGACCGGCCCGTCGCATCCGTCGCCTGAGTTGCCCCCTACGCGTGGCACGAACGAAAGCGAAGCGCCCGATCACGCCTCCAAGGTCCTTCCGTCGCCTACCGCTGCACCGAATGCGAACGGGATCGAGCCTCCGGTGCTTGCGTCGGACCGCGTGACCTACGAGCTTCCTTTCGAGTGTGACGATGTGACGGTCGGTGGTGACGGGCGATTCCTGATCTTCTATTCCAAGTTCCAGCGCAAACTGGCTATCTTCGACGTGAACGTGGCGAAGGTTGTGCGTCAAATCCCCGTTGCTGCAGAAGACGTGCTGTTCACCGCCGGTGCTGAGAATTTGATCGTCATACTGCAGCCAGATAACATCATTCAACGATGGGATCTGCGTTCCCTTGAACGGGAGAAGATCGCTGCGTTGCCGGTCGAGCGCCCCCAAGCAATCTGCATGGGGGTGGCTTCGACAGGACCGGCCCTTCTTGTCTATGTTGCTGAAAGGGCATTCAGGCGCGTCCGTCTGCAGTTGTTGGATACGAGTACCTTCCAGTTGCTGGAAGAGGGGATGAAGCAGCCAAAGGGCGACGACTTCAGGGAGCCCGACATTCGGGTCCGTGCCTCTCGTGACGGACGGGTATTTGGGATCTGGCAGCATACCGAAGGTCCAAGTCCTGAGTTCGATGCTTATGTGGTGTTTGATGTAGGGAGCGAACGGTTTGATGGAGATTCGAGTCAGTTGCCATATGCCGTGCCAAGCCCCGACGGTGCCAGACTTTACTGCGGGGCCGAAATCCGTAGTCCTTTTGACTCTGAATGGTTGAATCGGCGGCCTTTGGCTCGGGGCGCTGACCAAGGTGGCCAGCGTTTCCTGGTTCCCGCCGTTCACGGGAATGCTTACTTGTCCATCCCGTATTCAGCGGAGCGACCTCGGGCGGCAGGTGGTGGGAGACGTGTCGCAAGCTTGCATATCGCTGGGGACGATCGGCCTTTGGCGGAATTGCCTGATGTCAAATGCTCGCCGATATGGAAGGACTGGGATTGGCAGCACGAGCCTCGACTGACTTTCGACAAACGAGTCTGGCTGATCCCGGATGCCAAGCTGCTGGCGGTTCTCGGCAGGTCAAACCAAACGCTTACCCTACATCGCGTGGACATCGAACAGAAACTGGCCCAATCCAAGACCGACTACCTGTTTATCGATTCGCGACCTCCCAGGAACGCCATTCGCGGCGAGACCTATCGATATCACATCGCCGCCATCTCGAAACGCGGGATGGACGGATATCAGGTCGAATTGGGCCCCGAAGGGATGACAGCATCCGATGTCGGCGAAGTCCTCTGGCACGTGCCTGCCCATGAATCTCGAGCCGCGTTCGACTGCGTCGTTTCCGTGCGGGACGCGCTCGGGCAGGAACGGTTCCAGAGCTGGACTGTGCAAGTGGACGACCCGCAAGACGACCGCCGCGTTGTCGTTCACGAGGAAGGTGGCTCCGCAGATGATCCCGTCCCCTTCGTTTCTCCACAGGTCAGTTGGCCTGCATTCACGGCACCTGATATGGTCGAAGACAAGGTCTCGATTCCATTGCCTGCAAGGGTCGCGGATACCGCATTGGGTGGCAGTGGACAGTACGTCGTGATGTATTTCCCGAGCGTGCACTGCGTCGGCGTGTTTGACGTATCGCAGGCTCGTCTAACGGCGTCGTTGCCAACTCACGACTTGCGTGTCCTAATTGCCGCCGGCGCGGAACGGTTTCTGGTCCATCTGGATGACCAGGACGTAATCCTTCGCTATCGATTGAAGGACGGGCAGCGGGACAAGGTCAAATCGTTGGCACCGACCGATTATGTCAGCCAGATGTGCATGGGAGCCGCCTCTGCTGGCCCCGTCTTCATCAGCGGCCAGCGTTTGCAGCGAGGCGCTGACCGCACTCAACAGCCGTCCGTCATGCTTCTGGACCTAGAAACCTTGCGCCCAACGGATTTGGAGATTGACGGAATGGCGGGAGGACTCGCCCAGCAGCACTTCCTCGTTCAAGCTTCGCCAGATGGCAGTGCTTTCAGCCTTTCAGGTAGCGGGACAGTCTCCACAGTCGAACAGAAGATGTTAGCACTGACGGACACGGAATTGGTTTTGTGCTGGGTTCAGTGGCAAACGCCAAGAGCGGCAAGGGGCCTGCAGAAACTGGAAACGGTCTTCGAATACTATTCGAAGCAGAATCGTGCGGACCTCTTGCTCTTCACGAAGCAATGCGCGCGAACATCTACAGAACGAGGATACCGACTTGGCTTGCTTCCAACGGTGTGGGGGGACCATCATCTCTCGCTATCTCCGCCGGACTATGTGGAAGGCAAAGTACACCTTCAAGTAGGCGGTGACGAGCGCCCGCTTGCGACACTCACGGATATTGAACCCGTGACGAAGGGGTTGAGCAGGTTTCGAATCATCGAGCAGTCCATGTTGCCTTTGCGAAAACGAGTCTGGTTCCTGCCACACATTGATCTGCTGGTTACGATTCCTGATCCGGCGGATCGTATCGTGCTTCAGAAGATCGACATGGATCAGGTCCTTGCGGATACGCCTGTCGATTACCTGGTGGTCACGTCTCAGCCGCCGGATTCGGTCAACAAGGGCGATACACTTCGCTACCAGATCACGGTTCTGTCAAAACGTGGCGACCTGAAGTATGAGCTGATCTCGGGGCCCGAAGGAATGAAAGTCTCGCCGACCGGAGAATTGTCCTGGTCGGTCCCTGCCGAGTTGGAGGAGGAGCAAGCGGAGGTGATGGTCGCGTTGCGTGATGCATCGGAACAGGAGATCATACACAGGCTCAGTCTTCAATTGCAGGACGTACCCGAAACCGCGGTCCAGCCGGCCAAACCGGAAACCGCCCCTGAGCCGAGATACCGTCTGTGGGTTGATCGTAGCGGCCGTTTTCGAGTCAAGGCAGAGTTGCTGGAAGTACTGGAAGGAGATCGCGTTCGATTGAAGAAGGAGAACGGCGTTGTCATCACGGTACCTGTCGATCGGTTGAGCAAGATCGATCGGGACTACTTGAACACACGCGCCGGCACCCATTGATGGTCCTGGTGCAATGGCTACCCTCGGGCAGTGAGGAGATTTGCACGATGAAAGGAAGATCGTCCGAATCGTGCGGCGTCGTGTCTCTCTCAATAGGTCGACTTCAGGGGTGGACCGCCGTTCGGGCCGATCGGAAAGAACGGTTGCCAGCCTGCGCCATTTTCCTGTTGTTCATGGCGCATGCGACTGGCTGTGAAGCTCCAACCGTTGACAGCCCGCTCCCGGTTAGAGCTGTCCCAACGAGTGCTAGTCCACAGACGGATGAGACCAACGCTACGGTCGAGGCCAATACAGGGGTTGAGGCCGGCTCGTCGGATCCATCGCCTGAGGTGCCCCCGTCGTCCGTTGCCGACGAAAGCGAATCACCGAATCACGCCTCCGAGATGCTTCCGTCGCCTGTCAAGGAAGAGACCGATTCGCCAAATGTGAGTGGGGTTAAGCCTCCGGCGCTCGCAACGGACCGGGTGATCTACGAGCTTCCCTTCGAGTGTGACGATGTGACGGTGGGTGGTGACGGGCGATTCCTGATCTTCTACTCGAAGTTCCACCGAAAGCTGGCGATCTTCGACGTAAACGTAGCAGGGGTTGTCCGCCAGATCCCCGTTGCCGCCGAGGATGTGCTGTTCACCGCCGGCGCCGAGTCGCTGATCGTCATACTGCTGCCGGATAACATCATTCAACGATGGAACTTGCGGTCTTTTGAACGGGAGAAGATGGCTCCCTTACCGGTCTACCGCCCTCGCGCAATCTGCATGGGGCCGGCTTCGACAGGACCGGCGCTTCTTGTCTACGTTGCCGAAAGGGAGTACGGACCCGTCCGTCTGCAGTTGACGGACGTGAACACCTTCCAACTGCAAGACGAGGGGATGAAGCAACCAAAGGAGACCGAGGGCATCAGGTTCGATGACCGCGATGTTCGCATCCGTGCCTCTCGCGACGGACGGACATTTGGCATCTGGCAGCAGAAAGGAGGATCAAACCCCGAGTTCGCTGTCTGTGTGATGTTGGACGGTGGGAGCGAGCTATTCGACGGAACGGTACGTCAGCTATCACATGCCGTGCCGAGCCCGGAGGGTCTCAGGCTTTACGCCGGGCCTGAGATTCGCAGCCCTTTCGACTTTGGAGGATTGTGGACGAGGTGGCCGTTGAATCGAGGCGCGAACCAAGATGGCGAGCGGTTCGTGGTTCCCGCAGTGCACGGAAACGCCTATTTGTCCATCCCGTACATAGCAGAGCGACAACGGCAGGCAGTCGGTGGCAGACGCATCGCGAGCCTGCATATCGCTGGGGACGATCGGCAGTTGGCGGAGTTGCCTGACATCGAATGCACGCCGATACGGGACGACTGGGCTTCGCGAGACAAGCCTCGGCTGACTTTCGACAAACGTGTGTGGCTGATTCCTAAGGCCAAATTGCTGGCGATTCTGGATAGGTCAAACCAAGTGCTTACGCTCCATCGCGTGGACATCGAGCAGGAACTAGCTCGATCCCCGATCGATTACCTGTTCATCGATTCGCGACCGCTTACCAATGCGATTCGCGGTCAGACCTATCGATACCGCGTCGCCGCCGTCTCGAAATGCGGGGTAGATAGGTATCACGTCGAGTCGGGCCCGAAAGGCATGACCATCTCCGACGACGGTGAGATCGTGTGGAACGTTCCTGCGGAGGAATCGCGGGCCGCATTCGAGTGCGTCGTTTCGGTGCGCGACGCGATCGGGCAGGAGAGGTTTCAAAGCTGGGCCCTCGAACTGGACGACCCGCAAGACGAGCGTCGCGTTGTCGTTCACGAGGAGGGCGAATCCGCAGATGATCCAGTCCCCTTTGTTTCTCCACAGGTCACTTGGCCCGAGTTCACGGCACCAGAGATGAGTGAAGACAAGTTGTCGATACCGTTGCCCGGAGAAGTCGCGGATACCGCCTTGGGTGGCAGCGGGCGGTACGTGGTGATGTACTTTCCGAGCCTTCATCGCGTCGGCGTGTTTGATATTTCGCAGGCTCGTCTGACGGCTTCGTTGCCAACTCACGACTTGCGCGTCCTGATTGCCGCCGGTGCGGACCGGTTTCTGGTCCATCTGGACGACCAGGACGTGATTCTTCGCTACCGCTTCGAGGACGGGCAGAGGGAGAAGGTCAAATCGCTGTATCCAACCGACTATATCGGCCAGATGTGCCTGGGAGCCGCCTCCGCGGGGCCCGTCTTTCTCGGCGGTCAACGCATGCAACGAGGCGCTCGTCGGACTCAGCAACGGTCCGTCACACTCCTCGACCTGGAAACCTTGCGTCCGACCGACTTAGAGGTCTCAGGACGTGCTACGGTGATCGCCAACACGGAATTCATAGTTCAGGCATCGCCGGATGGTAGTGTCTTCACCGGCTCACGTAGCGGATTGTACTTCGCATTCGAGCAGGAGACGCTGGCACTGACCGAAGCAGAAGCGGTTCTGTGCACGAGTCGATGGCAATCACAACGATCAACGAAAGGTCCACCGAAGTTGGAGACGGTCTTCGAATACTATTCAAAGAGAAACCGTGCCGATCTCTTGCTCTTCGCGAGACAATGTGCGCGAGCATCCGGAAAGGAAGGGCTTCGGATCGGCACGATCGCCGCCGTATGGGGGGAATACTATATCTCGTTGTCGCCGTTGGAGTATGTGGGAGGCAAGGCTCACCTGCACGTCGTTGGCGACGAGCGCCCGCTTGCGACGCTTACGGAGATTGAACCCGCGACGAAGGACATGGGCACGTTTCGCACCATCGAGGAATCGTCGTTGCCCCTGCGAAAACGTGTTTGGTTCCTGCCCCACATCAACCTGCTGGTGACCATTCCCGATCCGGCGAATCGTATCGTGCTTCAGAGGATCGACGTGGATCAGATCCTCGCGGATGCGCCTGTCGATTACCTGGTGGTCACGTCCCAGCCGCCGGATTCGGTCAACAAGGGCGATGCACTTCGTTACCAAATCACGCACTTATCAAAGCGTGCCGACGTGAAGTACGAGCTGCTCTCCGGTCCGGAAGGAATGAAAGTCTCGCCGTCCGGCGAACTGTTCTGGTCGGTTCCCGCCGAATTCCAGGAGGAGCAGGCGGAGGTGATGGTCGCGTTGCGTGATGCCTCGGAACAGGAGATCATACATAGGTTCAGTCTGGAATTGCAGGACGTTGCCGATTCCGCGGTCCAGCCGTCCAAACCCGAAACCGCCCCCAAGCCGAAATACCGCCTGTGGGTCGATCGCAGCGGCCGTTTTCGAGTCAAGGCTGAACTGTTGGAGGTATTGGATGGAAATCGCGTTCGGCTGAAGAAAGAAAATGGCGTTGTCATCACGGTCCCTGTCGATCGGTTGAGCAAGGTCGATTGGGACTACTTGAACGCGCGTGCCGGCACCGATTGACGGCCTTGGCGCAAAGTACTTTTGATTCGGAGCTAGGCTATGAGCTGCAAAGGGCGACTTTGCCTGTGCGTGGCGGCGACGGTCTTCTGTGGAGTCGCTTGCGATCGATCGACTTCTCCTTCGTTGGCGCTGCTCGCCGATACTAGCGACACCGTCGAGAGCGCGACGGAAGAGGATCCGTTCGCCGACCCGCCGACGCTTGCCGTTGGCGGCGGCGCTCGTTTGCAGACAGACTCGAAGGTCTACACGTGGTCGGCGGGGCAGCCGCCCGCGAAAATGATCCACAAGACCGAAGGCTTCGCTCTGCTGACCTCGATCGAAGGCAAGTTCGACGCAGCGACAGACCGCGTTCGTGTCTACCTTGGTCCCGACGGCTTTTGGTATCTGCACGGTTCGGCCGACAAGGAGGATCAGGTCCGAGCAACGGCGATGACCGTGCGTTTTGTCACCGACCGCGTTGCTTCCTCGGGGCGGACGCCGATCGATGAATCGGCGACGGAACGCGAGCCGCCTGTGAGGCGCGTGCCGGATGAAGGCAAGCACATCGAAGTTCGATTGCCCGGTCGTATCGATGGTCTGTGCGTGGGAGGTGGCGGCGACTATTTGGTTCTTCGATTGGGCGGACTGCGGAAGCTTGTCATTTTCGAGACGCGCGAAGCCCGAATCGCACGATATCTGCCGGTGGACGAAGATGCGTTGATCGCTGCTGGGATGAAGAAGCTGGTGCTGTTGAATGGCAAACAGGGAATCCTCCAGCGGTACGACCTGGCCAGCGGGCAACGCGAGCTGGCCGTCGTTTCGCCCGTGCCGTCCGTACAATGCATGGCGACGGGATGTGCCTCGGACGGTCCTCTTCTGGTGACGGCCCGTGACAAGTCGCGACACGGATATGACGAATTGGTCTTTATCGACGTCCAGTCACTGAAGGTCACGCCGGTCGACGTGAAAGGCGAGCGGTTCGGAATGTGGATCAACCGCATTTGGGCGTCCGCGGACGCCGCGGTGTTCGGACTCGGAGCCCTTAACAGCAGTTCGGATGCGACCGTATTGAAGCTGCGAGGCCCCACAGCAACGATTCGGAGCAACTCCCAGTCACGCGGCTACTTGATGCCATCTATGGATGGACGCATCCTGTTTACCTCCGACGGATTGTTCGATGACACCTTCCAGCCGATCAACCGCAAGCGGCAGTACGTATCTCAAGTCGGGGCGTTCCTGCCTTGCCCCTATGCAGCGTACTATCTCGGGATCTCTGACAGCGGACGCGACGACATACCGGACGTTGCCATCTATTCGTTGACGGACCATCAGAGACTGTTGATTCTGCCCGAGTTGCCGGAACTGAGTGAGATGTGGGATTCGTATTCCCATCAAGGCGGCCTGGATTGGGACCAGCGGCTGCACGTCCTGCCGGATCAACAGCGGATTGTCACCATTCCGTCAGGGCGTGACCGCTTGTTGATCCGCAAGTTCGACCTTTTGGCCGAATTGAAGGCTGCCGATGTGGACTACCTATTCGTCTCCTCCATTCCTCCGTCCGTCGCAGCACAGGGCGAAGAATACCGATATCGGCTTCGGATCGAGTCCCGCCGCGGCAAAATACAGTGCAAGTTAGAAAGCGGACCGACGGGGATGACGCTCTCGGATGACGCAGTGCTGAGTTGGACCCCCGCGAAGACGCTTGATGATGACGAATTCGGTGTCATCATCTCCATCAGCGACGCGTCGGGGCAAGAGATCTTCCATTCGTTCCTCATTCGCGTGAACAGCCACTGATCGAATCGTGGCAGGGCAAAGGCAGAGGCCGTTTTCTGGGCTACTCGGTGAACTGATCCAACGGCTTTCGTCGCACACAGATGGATACTGAACATAGGGGCCAGCAGGCTTTCAGCAATCACTGGACGCATAGGCATAGCGCTTCGTCAATTCAACTGCTGGTTCTACGCTGTTAGACAGTCTCCGCATTTTACGAATCGCCCCAGCAAACGAAACAGCGCCACCCCCATTATTCCACACCGGCGGCTGGATGGGAACTGAAATGGGGGGTGTCCGGCATGGATGCCGAACTCTGCGGGCAGGCGGTGTTGGCGGCAACATCCCAGCCTACTTGTCAGATTGAGCTGTTCGAGTGGCTATCATGCAAACAAGGAACGAGACGCAACTAACGGCGCAAACGACGATCGCTGAGAGGATCAGTCCTGGCATCGCGTCGAACATCACTGCGTTCAGCCCAAGGGCAACGGGCATACAAGCGAACGCCACAAGCGCGACAACACCCGAAATGAACATGCCTAGTCGAGTACTCTCATAGCAGGGTACGTCACCCGAATAACGCTGGATCGCCAACTAACGTTTGGTGTTCCCGTCAAGGTCCGTGCCGAAGGAAAGGTCACTCTGCGTCGCCGCCCCAACCGAACCGACGCCACCCCCATTATTCCACACCGGCGGCTGGATGGGAATTGGAATGGGGGATGGATGCAGCGATTCAGCAGCCAACCCGCGATCGCGTGCCAAGACGACAGTTACCCGAGGCTACGGTTCGGTTGTCACATTCGCTTCAGCGTAATCCCTTCGTATCCTCTGTTCCAAGCCCGGCGGATATGTAGGTCCTACACCCTTCACAAACGACGCTGCCCACGCTTTGTACTCGGTTGAATCGCCGGACCAATAATAGACATTACCATCAGCCAAGAGGATACAGGCCTGTTCCTGGATCCTGCCCTTCTTTCGCTGGCAGAGCCCAAAGTCGTATCGAAGGATGTGGTTGCCTGGTCTATCACAAAAGAGTACGGGAGGCGGAGTGATGGGATTGGGCTCCAGCATCTGCGGCGAAACTCCGTGTCCAACAAGATAGCAGTTCGTAACGTCAGTATCGCGGCATGGCGAGAGGCTGGTTTTCTTAAGTACATCTCCCTGGTCTTCAAGAAGTGCGCCGAGTGAGAAACTGCCGTCAGGATCTGTCGGCAGGCCTCCTTCCGTCTCAATGTATTCAACAATGTTGACATACAGCAGCACAAGGTTGTTGGTACATCGCGCCCTTTCAGCCGCATTCGGGGCACTACCGAACGGAACGCAATAGAAAAAGTAGAGAAGCAGTAGAGCGCCTGTTGCGCCGCCCAGAACCGTCCCCCGCCCCCGATTGATTACGTGGCCGATTGGGGCACCTACGTTAGCACCAACCAATAAGATGCCGCAGGCAAGTGCCAAACCGTGAGCGGTTCCTGCCCAGTATTCCATGTAAGCGACATACAGCAGACACAGCGCCAACAGAACCGAGGCGACCCAAACAAGGAAAACACTGAGGCCAAAACGCGGAGACCCTCGGACGTCAGTGGTCGTTGAAAGCATCTTGGATACCAACAGGAAGAACATCCGTCGCCGCGGCAAACAAGGCAACACCCCCATTATTCCACATCGGCGGCTGGATGGGAATTGGAAGGGGGGCGGTGGACGCGGTGGACGCCGAACTCTGCGGCTTTGCCCTGTGGGGCGGTAGAACTCGGCTTCGCAAGCCGCTACACACCGAGACCGCCGGCAATCGCTACGCCTGCAGCGGCGCGCCGTCGAACGCGAACCTCTACAACCAGGCAGGCCTCCCGGCCTCGCCCTTCTGCAGCGACCTGAAACTGCTCCCCTGGGAACGGTCAGATTTGAATTAGCGCGACAACCGACTCAGGGATTCTCGCCAGTTTCCGGCTCGCGGCCTTGGACCTTCCATTGGTGATCTGATACGCTTCTCCCATATAGTTGTAGTTTTTGTGTTGTTATGTTTTTCGGCTTCCGACTCCCGTCCGGACCGGACCCGAAGACGTCGCATCCGCCGTGGCCGCGCCAGACGCACGACTCCAAAGCGTGCCAAGTGGGGGACAGACGAGATGTCGCAGCAATACGCTTTCGTTGGGTGTTATTCCGGATTTGCGCCGGGGCAGCTTGGCTGGGTCGGCTCAAAGCAACCCGGAGAAGGAATCCTCTCCTTTTCGTTCAGCAGTGCGGATGGCTCGCTTTCCCCAACTGGCAAGGTTACGAAGCAAGATTCACCGACATGGCTGGAGATTCACCCTAACCGGCGCTTTCTTGTTGCTACACACGAGCTTTCCCACCACACAGGGGTGCCCCCCGGTGTCGGATTTGTGACATCGTACCAGATCCAGCCCGATGGTGCGCTCGAGAAGGTATGCACCCAGTCGACTGGCGGCCGAGGCAACACGTGTGCAACATTTGACCGGACTGGGCGCTTTTTGCTCGTGACAAGGTATTGGGGGGGTGGCATCTCGGTGCTACCGTTCGACCCCGATACCGGAGCGATTGGCGAGGTTACAGCGCGGCCAGACCACACGGGCGCGGGACCGCACCCCCTACGTCAGTCAGCGCCTCATCCCCACGGTGTCCACGGCGATCCCCGAACGAACCTGGTGTACGCGATGGATTTAGGCACAGACAAGGTTCACCAGTACATCCTTGATATAGCGACGGGGGCACTGGCGCCGCAGGGTGAAGTGGAGCTAGCCCCAGGGTGCGGCCCCCGCGGCATCAACTTCCACCCGTCACTACGGGTAGCGTACGTGAATTGCGAGCTTGACGGCACCGTCGCCGTATGCGCCGTTGACGACGACAAGGGGCTAGTGCCGATGCAGACTGTGCGCTGCTATCCGGAAGGATTCGAGGGGCGCGGCCACCCGGAAAATCTGGGCAAGGCTGATTTCTGGGGCGCAGAAGGCTGCTTGTCGGCCGACGCATCACACTACTACTACATCTGCCGGGTCCACCAGAGCATTGCAGTGTACACCGTGGGACTTGACGACGGTAAGCTGACGTTTTCAAGCCGATGCGCGCTAGCGGCTAACTCGAATGCCCGGAACCTCACCCTCGACCCGAGTGGCAAGTATTTGCTTGTGGCGAGCCAGGACGCTGACTGTGTTGAATGCTTCCGAATTGACCCGGAAACCGGTGCGCTCGAGCTTGCGCACACCCAGCACGCCCCTTGTGCCGCCGACGTCGCAGTCATTTGACGGGAAACAGCCAATCATTCCACACTGGGGAGGAGTATCCTCATTTCCCAGCTTCTTCTGTCTCGCGTTTCAAGCACCAGTTTATGGCATTGCGCAAAAGACGCTGTACCATCGGATGCGCCAGCGACTCACGTGTATGCCCATTCGCAAGATAACACACTCGCCCCTTGCCGAAGTCGTAGGCCCAACCTGCTGTGCCCTCGACGCCCCTCTCAGAGTAACTCTTCAAAAAGATGTGAACCTTGTCCAAATTCGGGACGGGGGTGTGTTGCTCATCAGGGACTTCGAAAGACTCCACACCGCGAGTGATCGGGTGGTCGGCATCGTGGACCTTGACTCGGAACCGTTCTAAAGGACCGTGTCCCTTGAATGTGCCTCCGAGGAGTTCCAGATAAGGTCCTCCCTTGGGATAAAGTCCCGGACAGTTGTGAAGACCGAGAAGTGCGCCGCCATTGTGCACGAAGCGGACGAAGGCTTCTTCCTGGTCGCGAGTCATCCACATAGCGGGCTTGTCCGTTGCGTCCGGCCGGTGTGAACCGTCGCGCAAGATGCAGAAGAGCTTAACCTCCTGTAGGTTCTCTGCAGAAAGAGCGCGAACATCGAAAGCGAAACGCACAGCCACGCCGGCATCCGAAAACGCACGGCCTAAGTGTTCTTCAATGTGTGCCGGGTCGTGAACACGGTCGCCGATAAGCGCCAGAGCACGCGGACGTCCATCCTCTTCATCGAAAGGATGGTTCTTATAAGGGCTCATGGGCACCGTGAGTTCGTCGTACAAATGCTCGATGTCGGGCACTCTGGGGGTGCCGTAAGGGAACCAAAGCGAAAGTATCGGTGAGACGGGTACACCGGAATGCAACTTGAGCCTGTCGACAACAAAGTCACGAGGCTTGGACAGCGTGATGAGATAACTCACACGCCGACGCAGCTCTATCAGAAAGTCCTTTTGCCGCCGAAGAAGTTCGGGGCCCCCGAAGCCGCCAAATGCGGGGACGACGGTCTCGGCTGACAATTGCTCAAGCTGTCCAAGGGCTTCGATCCAGCGCTTGTTATGGCCCCGTGGAATATCGTTCCTGGGTCCGTTTGAGCAAACCTCTCCCGCAAAGAGGATCTTTCTGTGAGGTACCAGCACAGCGAGGTTACCCGGTCCTGACGCATGTCCCAGAGGATGTAACTCGAGCAGTCCGCCGTTGCCTCGGATCTCCATCACATCACTGACCTCCCGGATAGCCTGGGCCGCGGGGTCATTGCTCGGCAACGCCTGCTTCAAGAGCAAAGCCGTTTGGTGTTCTGCGTAGAGCGCGATACCGAGTTTCACGAGCTCCTGCGCCGCCTTTAACTGCGACTGCCTCGAGTGCGTCAGGATGACCCGTCTCAGCGGTTTACCCGTCGTACTCTCTATCCTGGCTAAAATCTTGGGCAAATAGCCCGGATGCGGGCAATCGATCAGTATCGATTCATCCCCAAGCGTGACCCAGCCTACCGTCGCCGATCCGAAACGATGTGAGGCGCAGAGGACGTGGACATCGGGAGCCAATTCCTTCGGAAGAAGTGCTTCCGCAACTCCTCGATTCAAATCAGCCTCTCTTCTTTGTCTTTCGCCACTTCTGGCCATCGTCGCGACAATCATTAGAAAAGCCGCCAAAAAACAACCTGCCCTGTTCATTTGAATATCCTCAATCCTCTCCGGTTTTGGCCGCGTCCAGCCTGTTCCGGCGTGATCTTCGGGGCTTGCCTTCTGCAGTTATGAATCACTTAAGCTGCAGATGTCAGCAGAACCGGCGACAATGCAGGTGCTGCGAACGTGTGTTGCATCGTGACATCTAATTTCTTTCGTGTTTCGTCACTTTCTTTTGATGGACTTGTCTAGCCACATTGCTCGATGGCCTGCTTGAAATCGGATATCAAATCTTCCGGCTCTTCCAGGCCCACCGATACGCGCGTGTAACGTGCCGGAATACCGCGGTCCCTTTCCTCGCGGCGGGCCGTGACCCGCGTGACGGGGTCGCCCAGGCTGGTGGCATTGAGGATCAACTTGACGTGCCTTCCCAAGTACCGGTGGACGGAATCGTCCTTCCATTCGACGCCCAGCAGGCCGCCAAAACCCTTTGGTGAACCCGAGATCGCATTCCGGTTCCACGCCGGCAAGCCGCCGTAGCGCACGCGGGCAACGGCCGGATGCGACTGGAGAAACTCGGAAAGCAATTGGGCGGAACGGCTGTGCTGCCGCATGCGCAAGGGGAGGGTCTTCACGCCCTGAGTAACGAGAAAGGCCTCCATGGGCCTGAGCAAGCCGCCAGCAAGCGATCATTCTCTCCGCCAACATGTTCAACCGTCCTATTTGACTACCCCCATTATTCCACACCGGCGGCTGGATGGGAATTGGAAGGGCATGCGCGGCATGGATACGGGCTCTGTGTGGCGGTGTGGGGCCGGGAGCTAAACACATCCGACTACACGATTGGGCGGCATCAGCATATGATCACCATCATTCCTTGATTTTCCTCGGCCGCTGCATTGACAAACTCTAGAAGCCCGGTCAGAGACTCGGTCAAATCGGCCTTGCTGGAAATGTCCCACGATCCGCCGTATACGTTGAGACTGTTCATGTGTTCGGCGTCAAAGCGCTGAGCCAATTGCTCAGCAGAAGTGTCCTTCACAACAGCAGTAAATTGAGCGACCTCCTCGGCGGTATGCACCGCCACGTGCTCCGAGGCATCGAGACGCGCTCCACTGAGAAGGAAATCCTCGGGGCGGGGGGGATCCTCGCTGATATCAGACGACCCCGTGAGCAAGTAGTGGATGCCTCCCCATGCCATGTCCAAATCCAAGCTGTCAGCCGATGTTGGATCGATTTCCCCCATTTCCTCATCTCCAGATGCTAGAAGGGCCGCCTCGTCTGACGACAACGCATGAAGCATGCATCTAAGGCTCATGCTTGTCTCCTACGTTCTTCGCCGCCCAACGCTACGGGTCAGCCGCGGCGTCCTTGCCATCGGTTGCAGCAGGTGGTTCGACACTTGATTTCTTATTGATAGTGGCTGTCAAAATGCGACCAAAGCTTCTTTGCAGACAGTCTCTTCCCTTCCCTCTTCCACCATTCCATCCACTCGTTTTTGGAATTGGGCAGTGCAGGTGGATTTGCCCGTCCACAGTAATGATGTACTTGCGCCAAGAGACCGCGTGCAGGACGGGCTCTCTCATCATCTTCCGAGTCGAGGGCTTCTATCAAAACCGACACGCCCTCCTTTGTTTCCAGAACGTTCCAGACATTCGGGAAATACTCACCCTCGTGCTTTGCGATCCGCGTGAGATAGAAAGCGACTCTCAGTTCTGCGTAGTCATGCTGCGGTTCATTGGGTTTCTTTTCTCTGAACGTCCCAACCGGGATAATCTCGAACTTGGCCGGCTGAGAAGTGAATTTACCTTTCAGTATCTTGTTGCTGCTCACCCCGGTCGTGTCCAAAGTGACGGTGACAGTGTACACACCTGGAGTGGTTAGCGAGTAGAGGGAAGGATACCACCGTCGAGTAAGCGAAAACGGTTCCAGTATCGTCTGCCCCGGTTGAAGATCGACTGTGGGGAACTGCCGAGATTTCTCCGGGGGTACCAGCCAATCTTTGTGGATCGGCACGGCATCAGTACCGTGCCTCACCTGCATGCGAAGAATCTGCTCCTTCAGATAGAATGCAATCTCGGGATCTTCCTGTTTTGCATTCAGGAATCGGAAGCTCGGCAGGGTCACGACCTGCGAACTCTGATTCCTGATTACCAGCGTGTGGTCTGTTCTTTGGCCAACTTCGACTTCAGGTCTTCCGGTTCTGATAGAGATACTCAGCGGGGACTCGTCAGTACTGCGATCAATTTCGATGGTCTGAAGGGGCCCTTCTTCTGCATCGGCGCATCCTGCCAACATTAGCAGGGCAATCAGGCATCGCGTTGCACGGATCATCTCTTTCCGCTCTGCCGGGCTATTAATTCATAAGGCAGCCCAATTCCATTGATGGCGCGTCTCGCTGCCAATAGACGCGCCCGCTCGACTCCGGCCCATCGTAACAAACAAACCCGTAGGCCTGCAAATGTTGTGGCACTCTATGCGTGCGGCGGTGGAGAGCATCGCTCACCGGATACGGACTTGCCCCACATCCCCTCTGCTTTCCCCAATCCACCCCCGTCACAATCGGCCGCAGATCGCGTTCGGTCATGGGATCCGTGCCGGCCAACACAACAGGCAAGAACAACAGTTCTTCTTGGATGGCTGGAGCCAAATGCAGCAGGTTGAGAATCTGCGTCATGCGCGGCTGCGTGACTCTGGCAAGCCTAGCCAACGCAGTCTGGCCGGTGACGACGCCTTCTCCGCGATCGAGCTGCTAAATAGTCGCAGCATACGCGGCATAATCCACTGACCCCGGGATCAGCACCGCTATCAGCTTGTCCCTGCCGGGTCGATCACTACACGCATCCACTGAAGGAGACGCCATGCATGTCGCATCCTACGTTGTCGCACTGGCAACAGACCCGGTCCCCATTTTCCCTCGCGTTTTGTTGGTTGTGGAAGGCATCCATGACATTGGCTTTCTGACTCGCATCAGTGCGATGCTGCACGCTCACCATGCGGCCCTTCCCGATTTGTCTGACATGGAACGTCGCGGCGAACTTGTCTTCGTTCCGTTTGGCGGCGGCGACGTTCGGCTGTGGGTAGATCGCTTGGCTCCGTTGTCAGTGCCCGAGTTCCACCTGTACGATCGCGAGGCATCGCCGGAGACCGAGATCCGGCAAGGCGTGGTGAATCTCATCAACACACGCCCGCGATGCCGCGCTGTGTTGACGATGAAACGGAGCCTTGAAAACTACCTGCACCCCACTGCCGTTCACCAAGCCTTCGACTTCGACGTGCACTTCGGCGACAACGACAACGTAGCGGACTTGATTGCCCAGCGTCTCTACAACGGAGCCCACAAGCCGCCTTGGTGCGACATTCCCCGCCGTGCCCAAGTGCGAAGCGGCAACAGGGTGAAAAAGGTGCTGCATACCAAGGCCGTCGATTGCATGACGCCGGAGTTATTGGCTGAACGCGATCCACGCGGCGAAGTGGCCGGGTGGTTGGCTACGATTGCTGACATGGCCTGTGCGTAGGTGCAACCGGCAGTAGCTCAAGGGAGCCCCGTACTCGATGTGTTCGTCGACTTCGGGGCTTTCTCCTTTCTTGCCCCGATCCGTTCGGGGCGACTGTGTTCTCCCGTAACACGGTCGCCCCAGACAGGGGCGGCTTTAGCTATTGAAAGGTTGCCCCATGAAGTAGCAGAGAGAAGCTGAACGCCATATATGCAGCAGGCGCAATCGGAGTCGCCGCCCTGATCCCGGCGATTGGGGGCAGCTGGTTGCTGTTCCTTTTGATCGCGATCGGACTGGTCGGCGTGTTTGTCAGTATCGGCCAGATCCGCCTGCCAGATGGCCGGACGCGGAGCAGATGCAAATAGCCGCCAGCGTCCACATGCCCTCCGACGTCCTTGCTCGCGCTCAATGCGGGCGGGGACGGCGCCGGGGGACTCCTTTTTGGCATTTGTCAGGACACACTGGATGGGTGGTCCTTTTGTTTAGCGATTGGCGACGTCGGCCACACGGTTCGACGCAGGCTCCCGAGCATGCCGACATTCTGTGCTTCAGTGATGCCGTGTCTGACGTGGTCGCTTCGTACCTGGGAGACGACGCCGGAAGGTTCTTTGCCGAGGTAGAGTCGATTGAGCTGTCAATAGGAGACGCCCGCGGCCAGAGCGATTGAGGGGGGGCGTCTTCGCACGCCGGAGGCTCCGTCTGGTCAAAGCATGCTGCCCACTTCGCGGTCGATCACCCGACCGCATATTCTGTCCTGGGCATCCTCTTGATCGGGATGTCGGCCCGTACTAGCGGGCCCGTTCGAGCGAGTCCAGCGATTTTGTCACGCATGTAACATTACTGCAAATGGGACACGCCGGACATAATGTCCGGCGACGGCATGCACATGGCGTCGGCAAGTGCAGAGTTTGCGCGTAACGGTTACGCAGTCGACTTTGAGCCACTGATGACTGCGTGCCGGAGATCTTTGCTTTAGGCATCAGGCTCAAGCAGCAACCAGGAGGCAGGCAAGCGGGCAGAGACTGGCCAAGAAGCCATGAGAGGCCCTCAGCGGCCGCATGACGCACGCCAGCGAGAAGAGTAGCCCACGGAGCTCGTGAGCAGAAAGCTCGTCTGGCGATTTTCTACGGCTTCTCCGAGGGCTAGCTCATGCGAGGGCCAGTGCCAGTCAGTGCGCAACCGTTGCGCACTCATCCGCCGATCGGATCGAGCAACAACAGGTGGCAAACGGGCGTGTCAGGGTGCGCAACCGTTGCGCAGCGGACTTGACTTTGTTTCATATATCTTTGCAGTGGGAACGGCGCGAGAACACTGTCCGGTCGCAGGTGCGTAATGGTTACGCGGCGTGGAGGTCGCCATGACTCGATATGCTCACAGACGGCGACGTGTTGGAACCCGAGACGATTCATGAGCGCCGAAGCGGTGTGTTCATGATACCTCCCATTTCGCCTTGCGTGACAGTCATTGGTATTCTGCTCCACAGCGCCACAGTTTAGCGAATTGAGATCGGCTTGCGTGTCGTGAGGGGAATCGCCTGCGACAACGGCGACTGACCGCAACCGCAGCGGCCTACATCCCGCTTCCGCAGCTTGTGCGCTAAACAGTGTCGGCCAAAGTGACCAAGGTCACGCCCTCCGGGTGGACTTCGCGACTGACAAGTCAGGGAGTGGATGTCATCGTTTCGACGACGCTTTTCGACCCAGTGGCAAGCGCCAATTCTGTCCATGATCAGAGGGACTGCCTCGGTACACGGAACA
>CAZURK010000110.1:34013-43832 GCA_964623055.1 uncultured Pirellulaceae bacterium | reverse complement strand
ATTGAGCGTTTTCAGGATCTTGAGATAGAAGCACTCGAAGAGTGATTTGTACTTCTTCTGCGCAATGTGGCGGAGAAAGAAACTGTTGTCATCGATCGAGAAGCGGTACCGCGGAAATGAGTTCCTGTCCCAGATCACGCGGACCCGATGCTCGTGGTAGCCAAAACGGCCACGGCTGGCGGCGACGATCTCCGTTTCCTTTTCTTTCAGCACGATCTTTGAAGTGAAGCGAGTGCCCGATCGGGTGGCCGGCGCTTCGTTGACCGTGACTTGATCGCCCAAGGGCGCTTCGCCCGACACGCGAATCTTCAAACCGTCCTCTGTCTGTTGGCCGTGTCTTCGGTTCAGAATCGCCCCGTGGAACGGCTCTTCGATGGCCACCGACCCGCCGACCCCGGCCAAAACGCCCGGAGAGCCGCCAAGAACAACCCCGGTGGCGCCTGCCGCGGAAATCCGCAGGAAATCGCGCCGCGTTGTTGTCGCGTCCTTCACCGTTCTGCCTCCCCTTCACGATTCTGGTCATCCGGCAGATCTTCAGCCCAGTTCCTTACGGTGCGCCCATACTTTCTCGAACGTCTCCGCGTATTGCTCGACGAGCGCGGGCACGTCAGACGTAAAGTAGGGTAGTGAGATCGCAGTGGCGTTTGCCTGCTCGCATCCCGGAAGTTCGGGGATGATGGGCTTGTGGTGCCACCAGTTCGCTTCTTCGTACAGCGTGCATTTGTGCTGGAGTCGATAACTGTACGCCCCGGCACGGACGCCCTCGGCCTGCAAAGCCTTGACGCACGCAGCTCGCGACATTCCGGCTTCGTTTTCGTCGATGAAGAGCATGTTCTTGGCGTAATGCAGGCGCTTCATGTCGGTACGGCCGGTCGTCTGCTCGTACAAACCGGGCAACTGCAAGATGCGGTCGTTCAGCGAGCGGACCTGCGCTACCCCTGTGGCGTTGCGCTGTTCGAGTCCCGGCAGTTGGCAGCGGGCCAGCGCGGCGGCAAACGGATGGATCCGAAGCTTGACGCCCAGGCCCGTGCCGGCGTATTTGGCGTACTTGCTGCCCTCAGGAAAACGCCCCGGCAGCCCGGCGTGGCCGAACGTGGTCGCCCGTTCGTAGTCGTCTCGCTCCTGGTACATCCCCATCCCGCCTTCGATGGCGGGCATCGGTTTGCTGGTCTGGTAGCTGAAGATTCCCATCCGGCCCCACGTACTCATCTTTCGGCCCTTCAAGGAAGCGCCGTGGGCGTGAGCGGCATCCTCTAGGACAATTAGCCCTTTCTCGTTGGCCCAATCACAAATGTGGTCCATCTCGGCGGGAAGTCCGATCCAGTGCACCGGCAGCACCGCTTTGGTGTTCTTGGTCAACCGCCTCTTGGCGTCTTCAAGGTCAAAGTTCAATGTCCGTGGGTTGATGTCCACAAAAACCGGGACCAGGCCAAACAGCCGCATCGGCACGATCGTGGCAAAAAACGTATAACTGGGCACCATGATTTCGCTGCCCGGCGGCAGGTCCAAGGCAAAGAACATCGCCGTCAGGGCGCTGGTGCCGTTGCAGTGTGACTTGACAAAACTGGCCCCGGTGAATTCTTGCCAGTCCTTTTCCAGCAAGGCGATGGGGCTGTAGCTGGGTCTTCTTATCAGTTCGAGAATCGCCTCCTCTTCTTCCGTGCCGTACAACGGCCAGCGATATGCCTCGCGGTGATCAGCCGCCGGATACGTGACGGCCTTGGCCCCGCCATTTAGCGCCAGCGTTTCCATTTTTGCTGCCCTGGCCGTGGATACGGTCGCCGCCGACAGGCCAGCGGCCAACGCGCCGGTCGACTTGAGAAACGTACGCCGCGTGGATCGTGATTTCTGATTCGTCTTCTCGCCTCGCATCGCTTGCACCTCCGCATTGACGTTAGTCGAACAGGCAGGCCTGCCCCACAGGACTCCACACAGTGCTCAGTGTAGACCAAGCCGAGGAGGATTACGAACTGCTCGCCCGAAATTCACGAGACGTCAGCGTGGGCAGGCGAACGGCAAGACGGGTCCGCAAGCGGCGAGACATGGCGAGAAGAAGGATTGGTTACGGGTATGTCGAACATCCCGAGGACCGCCTATTCTCGTCTTCGTTGCACAAGAAAAGCCGTCGCGGCGAAGGTGGGTGAGACCGCGACGGCCACTGAAGGAGATTGACTTCGTTAATATCGGCAATCGATGGAGCCAAGCTTTATGAAGAAAGCGAACCAGGCGAGATCACTTCCGTTTTGTGGTGGCAATGACTACCGCGACGATGACGACTACCGCGACGATTACAAATACCGCCAAGCCGGCAACGATCAAAAGAAATGACATGTCCATGCTCGCGATTCCAGGATGATGCAACGAGAAACCCGCATCAGCCAAGCTCGATTAGTGTGCCATGAACCAAGATTTAACTGACACGGGTCCACACGTCATGTTAATTGCACAAAACGAGGATGCAACAAAAAAAGCCCGGCTGCCAAGGCCTGAAACGGGGCAGCCGGGCAAAGGAACAACAGACCACACTAACCGCAACGGAGCGGTGATGATAACGGGTGATTTCGTGCCAGAGTCATCCGGAGCCTCATGATTCCGTCATGGCATCGAATTCGAGCCGAGATTGGTCGTCGCCGACCTTCTTCATACGCACGGTGATCACGTTGTGCCCACCGAATGTACCCAGCAGCAAACTCTCCGCCAGCGGCTCCTCGATCCAAGTCTCGATGGACCGCGTTATCGAGCGAGCCCCGTATTCAGGGTCCCCGGCCTTCTTCGTGAGAAACTCCTTGGCTTCCTCGCATACATCAAGCTTGAATCCGTGCTTCGCCAGACGATCAGCAACCTTAGAAAGCTCGATGTCCAGGATGCGACTTCGAGCCTCTGGGCACAAGCCACGAAAGACAACGACGTCGTCCACGCTGTCGAGTAGACTGGATCGAAACACCTTTTCCAGTTGTTCGTCGACTCGTGCCTTCAGTTTTTCCTCGTGGTGTTCCGGATCTTGAAGGCCGAAACTCGACGGGCCGACGATTGCCACATCAGCCCCGGTGCTGGCGGTCATCACCAGAATCGCCTTGCGGAAATCAGTGTCCGCCAGGTATCCCGTTTCTATGATGCGCTCCACTACACCAACGACACAAGGATTGGCCCGATCGACATTGTCCAGCAACACCACCGCGTAGGGACGACGGCGAATTTGTTCGGCCAAGTGGGTGCCTTCATTGCTGTCCGCATAACCCGGAGGGCCCCCGGTCAGCCGGCTGACGTCGTGCTTCTCCACGAACCCGCCCACGTCGACCTGGATCAGCGCGTCTTCGTGGCCGTACAAGAACTCGGCCAGTGTCTTGGCTAGCAGTGTCTTGCCGACACCGGTTGGTCCAAAGAAGAGGAACACTGTGGGACGATTTGGATCGTTCAAGACGCTGAGGCTACGGCGAACCGTACTGGCCACTTGCGAGATCGCCTCTTCCTGACCGATGACCCGCTTCTGCAACTCCCGCTCCATTTCAATCAGCCGAATCCGATTTTCTGTCGACGGACAGCCGAACGGTCTGCCCGTCATCTCGTTGACGACGGCAGCCACGACTTCGGCGTCGACGGCACCGCCCATCTGCTGCGACCTCTCGCGCCATTCGCGAATCATCTGGTCCTTCCTGCTCTTCAACTTGTCCAACGGGTCGCGCAGCGTTGCTGCCTTCTCGAAATCCTGATTGGCGACCGCTTCTTCCCTTTCTCTGTGCAGTCTTTCAGCCTCTTCGTCGATCTCTCTGAGATCGGGCGGACGCGTCATCGACCTCAGTTTGACACGGGCGCACGACTCATCGATAAGATCCATCGCTTTATCCGGTTGGCAGCGGCCGGCGATGTAGCGGTCCGATAGTCGAACCGCTGCCTCGAGTGCATCATCCGTAATCTGCATCCGGTGGTGCGCCTCGTACCGGGGACGCACAGCACGAAGGATTTCGAGTGTCCCCTGGGCGTCCCAAGGATCGACGATTACGGTTTGGAATAGACGACCCGAAGCTGGCTGCTTCTCGGCGTACTCGCGGTACGCCTCGGGCGTCATCGCACCAATACACTGGATTCTGTTCTGAAGCACCAGATCAAGGATCAAACGGAAGAGACCCGCCGCGGCATCTGGCAACCCGGCTTCGACACTACCGGCCAAAACGTCCCAATCTTCGATGAGGAGTACGAGGTTTTCGTGACGGCCGATTTCCTCCGCCAGCGCCCCGATCTGTTTCTCAGGCTGCTCGGCGTACGCCAACAGCCTGTCGAAGTCCAAGTCGACAATGTGGCAGTCATCCAGATGCTGATGCGTGTCGCCTTGGAAGATGAGTTGTGCCAATGCCTCGACCACCAGTTTCTTGCTCAAGGTACTCTCGCCGACCAGCAGCACGTTGTTCCTGACTCGGCGGCAGAGTACTTGGGCCACTCGTTCGGCGTCGCGCTCGAAATGGCCGAACACTGGGTCAAGTTTTCCTTGTCTGGCCAAATCGGTGACGTCCCGGCCGAGGCTATCTAGAGCGGGCGTCGGAGGTCTTCCGCGTTGACGTTGCGTCGCCGATCCGGGCGTCTCTTCCAGCCCGTGTCCCAAGAGGTTGAGCACTTCTTCGCGGACGTTGTCAAGTGTCAGGCCGAGGTTCATCAGAACCTGCGCAGCAGTGCCTTCCCTTTCGTGAAGCAGGCCAAGTAGCATATGTTCCGTACCGATGTAGTCGTGATTCAGATCGCGTGCCACCCCCATGGCGTATTGGATGACCTTTTTGGCCTTTGGTGTTTGCGGGAGCTTGCCCATCGTGACCATTTCCGGCCCATACTCGCCGAGCTTCTCTACCTCACGACGGACCTTGTGCAGATCGACGGCCAAATTCTGCAGCGCGTTGGCGGCAACCCCTGTACCTTCGCGGCAGAGTCCGAGGAGGATGTGCTCGGTGCCGATGTATTCGCGATTGAACCGCTGGGCTTCCTGGTTGGCCAATTGCATCACTTTGCGAGCTCGATCGGTGAATCTCTCGTACATCGGCTTCCCTCCCTAGTCAGGCAGCAGCCACCCCTCGCCTGCAACCGCCTGACAGGACAGTTAGGTGGTTGCGTCAAATTCCAGGCCGCCGGTCTTCCTGACACGAACAGTGATCACGTTCTTCTCACAGATCTCCCCAAGCAGCAACTTCTCTGACAGAGGCTTCTCGATCCAAGTTTCGACGGACCGCCGCAACGAGCGCGCCCCGCATTCGGCATCCCTAGCTTTCTTCATGAGGAACGCCTTGGCCTCGTCGCTGACATCGAGTCTGAATGGGAGTTTCGCCAACCGATCACCGACCTTAGACAGTTCGATATCGAGGATGGTCTTCCGGTCCTTTGGACGCAACGGACCGAAAACGACGACTTTGTCCATACGGGCAAGAAAACTGGGGCGGAAGGCCATCACGAGCCTATCGTTGAGCCGGGCTTTAGGCATCTCCTCGCTGTGTTCAGGATCCTGGAAGCCAAACCCCGACGTGCCAGTGATTGCTGCCGCGGCCCCAGTGTTGGCAGCCAGCACGACAATCGCGTTGTGAAGGGCGACATTCCGGTCGAGACCGTACGGCAATTCTCCTCTTTCTATGACCTGCTCCACAACGCTAAGCATAGAGAAGTGGGCCTGATCGATGTTGTCCAGCAGTACCATAGCGCACGGGCGACGGCGGATTTGTTCAGCCAGGCAGGCGCCTTGGTCGTCGAGCGCGTAGCCGAAGCCGCCCCCGATCAACCGGCTGACATCGCGGCTCTCTGCGTACTTCCTCATGTCAATTCGGATCAGCGCATCCTCGTAACCGAACAGGAATTCAGCGAGTGTCTTGGCCAGCATGGTCTTGCCGGTCCCACTCGGTCCGAAGAAGAGCAAGACAGTGGGTCGCTCCGGATCCGTCAAGCCGCTGAGGCTGCACCGAACCGTCTTAGCCACTTGCGAGATCGCTTTTTCCTGACCGATGACCCGCCTCTCGAATTCCTGCTCCATCTTCATCAGCCGAACCAGATCGTCCGTCGATGGACTCGCGAACGGTTTGCCAATCATCTCATTGACGATCTCAGTCACGATATGTTCGTCCACTACGTCGTCCGCATGTCTCGACTTCTCGCGCCATTCCTGAATGATCTGGTCCCTCTTCATCTTCAATCGGTCCGCCTGATCGCGAAGCGCTACTGCCTTCTCGAAATCCTGATCGGCAACTGCATCTTCCTTTTCCTTGTTCAGTCTTCGGACATCCTGATCGATTTCACTCAAATCCGGCGGCCGTGACACCAACCTCGCACGGTGGCGGACGCAGGCATCGTCGATCAGATCGATGGCTGCGCCAGGCAGGCAGCGTCCAGTGAGATCGCGACTCGACAGTTCGGCCGCTTTTTTCAGCGCGTCGTCCGTGATTCGCATCTGGTGATGTTCTTCATACCGGTCGCGAAGTCCGTGCAGGATCTCGACCGTTTGTGAAGCATTGGGAGGCCGGACCATGACCGCGTGGAACAGATGGTCCAACGTTCTATCTCGTTCCACGTGTTTTCGATATATGGCCGGCGTCGTCGCTCCGATACACTGAAATTCGCCGCAGCTTATCGCCACCCTCAGGCGATTGGATGCCTCGATCGCCCCCTTGGCGCCATCGGTTCCGACCAGCATGTGCAGTCCGTCGACAAACAGAATCGTGTCCTTCACCCGTCGCACTTCGTTCACCACAGCATTGATCCGTTGCACGAATTGGTCGCCACGCTCCGTGCCGCGCGTCATCGTGGCGAAGTCAATCGCGACAATTCGTTTGCCGAACAGGGGTTCAGGAACGTTCCCCTCGACCACCGCTTGAGCGAAGCCTCCGACGATGGCCGTCGCGCCAATGCGTGCTTCGCCAACCAGCAACGGGTTGTTTCGCTCGCGGCGCAACAGGATCTGCGTCACGCGTTCGATTTCCCCTTCGCGGCCAATGACGGGACCGAGCTTGCCTTGCTTAGCCAGTTTCGTCAGATCGCGGCCAAGAAGGTCCAGAACCGGCGTCTTGCTCTTGACGAATCTCGTCGGCACGCTGTCCGAACGATCGTCGACCTCGACAGATGTCGGCCCGTGTCCGAGCAGACTCAGCAATTCGTCGCGCACATCTTCCGTTCTCAAACCCAGGTTCATCAACACTTGCGAGGCAACACCCTCTTGCTCACGCATCAAGCCAAGGAGCAGATGTCCCGTGCCGACGAAATTGTGGTTCAGACGGCGTGCTTCCTCCATGGCGTACTCGATGACCTTCTTGGCCCGAGGCGTTTGCGGGAGCCTACCTATGGTGACCATGTCCGGTCCGCCCACGAGAAGCTTCTCGACCTCGAGACGAATTTTGCGCAAATCGACATCCAAGTTCCTGAGCACCGTGGCGGCAGTACCAACGCCCTCGTCTTTCTTGCTGCGACCGATTAGTTTGGCAACGAAACCTGTGCCTTGCTTGACGGCGCCGGACCCTTCTTTCACGAGTCCAAGCAGGATGTGCTCGGTACCGATGTACTCGTGATTGAGCCGTTGGGACTCTCCGTTGGCCAACTGCATCACTTTGCGAGCTCGGTCGGTGAACCTCTCATACATTCGCGTTCCTCCCGCACCAGCCAACTGAGGGCTGAGTCAGACGCACGGGTGAGGCACTCACATTTTACCGTTCAAGGCGCGCCTGTCTCAGTTTACCCGGTATCCGAAGTGCACACAGCAGCCGATCCCCAGGACCACGGATTTTCTGTCCAAGCCGTTCTCCGAGCACATTCCACAGACGGCCCGGTTTTCGGTGGTCGATGCCCACAACCATCCGTTCGGCGACCCGTCCGCCCGCCCGTGCGAATTCACATCCCCCGAAGACGTTCGCGGAGGTCTTTTGCCCAGGTCCGCACCTGATCGTCCGAATCATTGAGTAGGGGCTCTAATGCAGATGTGATCTCCTTGTTGAGGGGCAGACTTGAGAATGCCCGAACTGCCGCCAGTCGAACGTTTGCATCAGGGTCGCCAAAGAGGTCGACAAAGGGTTGCGATGGAAACTCTCTTGGCCTCAAGGCAGCCAACGCGCGAACGCCCGCCGCGCGCACTTCGGGGCTGTGGTCCTTGACGATACGAATCAGCGCAGGCACAACAACGGTTTCATCTGTGTCCGAGCCGTATGGGAACACCAGCGCAAGCGTCGCCATACGCCGGACTTCCCGGTTCTGATCTTCAGTGGCCGCCTTCACCAAAGCGCCCAGTGCGGTTTTCTTTTCGTACATCCCGAGAAACGCTTCGGCTGCCCGTCGCCTAACGACGTGGTTCTTCGACCGTAGCGCTTTCATTAGCGCCGGAATCGCCGGCCCGGCGATTCTGCTCAGTGCCGTGACTACGGCGTGCGTTGTTTTCCATGGCGTTATCGCTTCGTCTCTGGTCAAGGCATCCACTAGGGCTGGAATTGCCGGTACGGATCTTTCCCTCATCCGGCCCAGCGCCAGGGCCGCCCCCCTCCAGACTTCCTCGTCCGGATGTCTAAGCATCTCCGCCAACAAGCGGACTGTGCTGTCCGCTTGAGTACCGACCGCGCTTAGGCCATTAGCAGCATCTGCACGGATCATGTTCCACTTGGTCACGTCGCCTGGGGTCAATTGAGGTGGTGGTTCCTCCTTCAGAATGTTGACGAGTAATGGTCGAGCCGAGGCAGCCGTCTCCTCCATGTCCGCCAATGCACAAACTGCCCAATACCGCACATCCAGGTTTGAGTGTTTGGCACCTTGAATCAGTAGCGGGAGAAGCCTCGTTTCGCCGCGCAAATCGAAACATGCAAGAGCTGGTCCCATGTGGCGGAACGCTCGATCATCGGGGCGAAGGAGTCCCTCGGCCAACCAGAGCGGAATATCGCCGGGATCGTACTGATTCAAGAGTTCCGGCGGGAAACCACTTTCGTGGAGGCTTCTGGCCAGTTCCGGAAGAACAGACTTCCCTGCCTCGCCCATGCGCCCCAATGTATGTGCGGCGGCCGCCACGACTTCGCGCTCGCGTGCGGTGCACAGGTGCACAAGCATCCTGGCTGCCCGTACAGGGCATTGATGTTGCTCAAGCAGGGCCAAACCCAGGGCACACCAATCGCGAATTCTTGGGTCGGGGTGTTTTAGCATCCCAGTGAACAACCGGGCGGTACGCTTGGGCTCGGCACCGATCTGGCCGAGGGCATACGCAGCAGCCCCACGCACATAGTGCCTCGTTATTTCGTGGCGCCGGTCCGCATTGCCCACCGCTTCCTCTCTCAGGATGTCGACCAGCAGCGGCCGCGCCGAGGTGGCCGCGTCGCCCATTTTTCTCAGCGCGTGAATCGCCCAATATTGCTGCCAATTCCACTCGTCCAGGTGCTGGTGGCCCGCAGCTTGAAGCAGTAGCGGGAGTAGCCTCTCCTCACCACTAAGATCGAGTCGCACTCCCAGAGCAAAAGAAGCGTCGCCAAAGGACGGATCATTGGGCCGAAGGAGCACTTCAGCAAACCAAAGAGGGATATCGCCAGCACCGAGTTGATTCAACGTGTCGGCAGGGAAAGCACTGTTGCTAAGAGCCTTTGCCAACTTGGGGAGTTCCGCCTTCCCCGCCTCCCCCAGTCCTCCCAACGCATGCGCGGCGAGCGCTGCTAACTCGTTTTTCGGTCTCCCTGCCAATTCCACCAGTGTCCTGGCCGTCCGCTCGGAGCCTTGCTCTTGCTCAATCTCGCGAACCGCCAACATGAACCCGGCCGTTCCGCGCTGCTCAAGAGCCGCCTCAAGCCTGGCACTCTCAGCCGACGCACCTACAATCGCAACGGCAAACAACGCCGT
>CAZURK010000110.1:0-33913 GCA_964623055.1 uncultured Pirellulaceae bacterium | reverse complement strand
CAAGCCTGGCACTCTCAGCCGACGCACCTACAATCGCAACGGCAAACAACGCCGTTAACGTCGTCACACAGTCCCCCCTTTCCCTGCGGCTTCTTGGTGCGTTTCACGTGTCCTGCTTCACGATCACGCCAGCGGACCCGCATTGAGCACTTCGACCGTACAGAATTCACGCTGTGTCATTGCTCGACGACCGATCGCACCCAGTCAGCCATGGATGGCTCCAAGGCCGGCTCCACGCGGCGATCGTAGTCCAACGAGTAGTCGTAACCGGCGCGATCGTAGGTTGTGGTAAAAGCCGCTTGCAGGTCGAGCTGTACGTCCGGGTCGTCATCGGCCAGTGGAATCGGAACCGGCGGAAGTGGCTGCTTGAGCGTCCATCCGTACACATCCACATTCGGAAGGCGTTCCTTGCGACACACAAACGCGTAGAAATCCGACGTGCCGAGTGGCTCCCTCGTCGGCAATCGCCGTCCGCCTCGCAGCAGATCCAGTTCGACAAGGTGCGCGGGCGTACAGAAGACATTATTCCTCTTGACGAGGTATTCGTTTTGCCCTTCTCCCGCCGTCTTGTTCCAGGGCGATAGCACTTCGATGACGGTCACCACCCGCTGGAAGTTACGACTGTGAATCGTTAGAAAAGCTTGCCGGAACCGCTGGGGTACGGGCACCGTATGCACAACTGGCTGGATCGCCACGGCGGCATCGCGGGAATCGGCCGAGCGATCCGTCCATTCGCCTTCGGCATCCACGACGGCCAGGTCGGGTTCGATCAGGCGATCGGGGTCCTCGCCTGTGCGGGCCAAGTACACGTACTCCTGGACTTCGACGACGTAGCGCGGCCGGACCCGGTGCATCAGCATCTCGCGGACGACCGTGATCAGTGTCGTGTGAAAATCCTTCCATCGTTGACCCTCGATGAAAGGATCCATGCCTGGAAAAGGACTCGGCATCGGGACAACTCCGGGCACGAGAATACCAACCACTCCAGTGTATTCGTCCTGTTTCCACATGTCGATGCCCCTGGGCGATGGCCGCTACGTACACGCGAGCGTATATCCGTGCTGGTCCGATCCAGAGAGGGAATGGGCATCGTCGTTCAACTTAGTTGGATGCGGGCTGCTAGAATTCTGTTATTGTTGGGTGCAAAATATGCTATCACCGGGAAGAAAGGTTGCCAGGTACCGACACCTCTTGCAGCGTAGGAGTATCGCGCGATGACCGAGCCAGTCGATGAGATCTTGCTCAAGGACTTCCGGCCCAAGTCGTTGATGCGGGTTTCCGAGCATATTCCCGAGACGGCCCGGTTTCCGGTAGTCGATGCCCACAACCATCTGTTCGGCGACTTGTCCGCCGAGAAGTTGATCGAAGTGATGGACGCCGTGGGCGTGAGGGTTTGGGTGAATGTGACCGGTAACGTCACGCTGCCGTTGGAAAACAACACGTACACCATAGCTCGGCGCGATTTCGATCATTTTGCTGAGCACTACATGAAGAAGTACCCAGGACGTTTTGCCGCACTGACCATGTCGGATTTCGCGCAGTGGGGTGATCCGGTGCTGCTGAAGGACGATTTCGTCGACCGGTGCATCCAGCACCTGGAGGAGGATCTCGACAGAGGCGCATGTGGCCTGAAGCTCACCAAAGAGTTGGGGCTGTTTTTCCGCGACGGCGATGGGACCATGCTTCCCGTCGACGACCATCGGCTGTACCCGATTTGGCGACGGGCCGGCGATTTGGACATTCCCGTGTTGATTCATGTTTCGGATCCCGCAGCGTTCTTCCTACCGGTCGACGCGCACAACGAGCATTACCTCACGTTGCGGGAATTCCCAGCCTGGGGCTTCCACGGTTCGTTTTTCTCCAAACAGGAGCTTCTCCAGCAGCGAAACCGGATGATCGCCGATCACCCGCAGACCATGTTTATCCTGCCGCACGTTGCCAACCATCCGGAGAATCTGGCCTCGGTCGCCGAGTTGCTGGACGGCCATCCGAACGTGGTCATCGACTTTTCGGCCCGGATCGACGAATTGGGCCGCCAACCGTATTCGGCCCACGACTTTTTCGTCAAATACCAGGACCGCATCCTGTTCGGACTCGACATGCCGGTCTCACCGGAAGCGTACCGGTGCTATTTCCGTCTTTTGGAGACGCGCGACGAGTATTTCGACTACCCGGACTACATCGGCCGCTTTGGCGTGTACACTCGGTGGAAGCTGTACGGACTCGATTTGCCCGACGAGGTCTTGAAGAAGGTTTACTACGAGAACGCCGAGCGAGTGATCCCCGGCGTCCGCATTGGTTCATGAAATACGAGGACAGATAGACGATGCCCGACATCAAACGTGTACTGGTGACCGGTGCTAGCGGCAAGCTGGGCGGACCGGTCTGTGAGGCCCTGCTGGAAAAAGACTACCAAATCACCGCGCTGAGACATCGCTCACCGGTCGACGTAGACGGTGTCGAAGAAGTCCAAGCCGACCTCGGCAAGGCGGATGCCATAGAAGAGTTGGTCGCCGAGAGCGACGCCATACTGCACTTGGCCACGTCGAAGGAGGATCGCGACGGTGTGATCGAGATCAGCGCTCGGGGAACCTTCAATCTGTTGGATGCAGCGATGCGGGCCAAGACGCTGAAGCGATTCGTGCTGGCCAGCGGCGACGCGGTCAACGGCATCTACTTCAACGCGCAGCCCGTGCCAATTCGCGAAGACATGCCCATGATCGCTTACCCCGGCTACTACCCGCTGTCGAAAGTGATCGAGGAGACAATGTGTCAGCAGTACTTCCACCAAGCCCAGGTGCCCACGGTGTGTTTGCGCATGTCGTGGATTCACGCCGAGGACGACATCCTCACGCACCTGACCGTCGCCGGCGAGCAGTTTGGCGTTCCGGTTTGGAGTGAGCTGATGGACGACGCCAACCGGGCCAAGTACGCTTCGGGCGGCGACGCGGCCGTGGCGCTACGGCACCCCGACGGCCAACCCATGCTGCGGCATGTCGTGGCGGTGGAGGACTGCGTCCAGGCTTTCCTGTTGTCTCTGGAACGCGAAGGGATCGAAGGCGAGACGTTCAACATCGCCATGGGCGAGCCGTTCGACTATGTGGAAGCGGCCGGGTACGCAGCCGAGCGGTTGGGGATCGACGTGATCGAACTGGTCGATCCGGTCGGCCAGGACTTCTGCATGGACGTGGCCAAAGCCCGCTATGTGCTCGGCTACCAGCCACAGTACGACATCCGCGGCCTGATCGACAGCGCGGTCGACTTTCGCCAGTCAGGCCAGGCTCGGCGACAACGCACGGGATACAAGGGATAGGAGGAACAATATGAGCAATCTTCAGGACAAAGTGATCCTCATCACCGGCGGCACATCGGGAATCGGCTTGGCATGTACGGAGCTATTTGCCCGTTCGGGGGCCAAAGTGGTGACCATGTCGATCCAGGAGGCCGAGGGTAAGGCGATCCAGGAGCAGTTGACCGGCGAAGGCCACCAGTGCGTCTTCCACTACGGCGACGTGAGCCAGGAGGATGACGTCAAAGCGGCCGTGGACTTGGCCGTCGGCAAGTTCGGCCGGCTGGATGCCGTCCATGCCAACGCGGGCGTGCTGCGAAATCAGAAGATCACCGAGTTAACGGTCGATGAATTCCACACGGTGATCAACGTCAACCTGCTGGGTGTCGCTTTGGTCTGCAAACACGCCATCCCCGTGATGGAGCGACAGGGCAAAGGGTGCATCTGCATCACCACTTCGGTCGCTGCCGACATCGGTTTCCCCGGGCATGCCATCTACTGTGCTTCGAAGGCGGCCTTGGTCGCCCTGATGCGGTCGATGACCACCGATCACAGCCCCAACGGCGTGCGTTTCGTGGGCGTCAGCCCCGGCACAATCGACACGCCGATGTTGGCCGCCTCGTGCGAAGGCTGGGACAAGCCCAAAGAAGAGCTGTACGCCGACGTGGCCAAGAAGATCCCCATCCAGCGGATGGGCGAACCTATGGACGTGGCCCGGTCCGTGGCGTTCCTGTTGAGCGACGATGCCGGTTTCGTCAACGGCAGCGTTGTCCATCTGGAGGGAGGCACACTGGCGTTACCACCTTGGTGATAATCCGACCGACGACAAACGAGACGGAGGGTCATGATGCGATCTTTCGAGCGTAGGATATCGCGTCGTGCCATGCTGGCCCGCACTGCCGGGGTCGCCACGACGGCTGCTTTGGCTTCGAAGTTGCAGGATGTGCAGGCCGAGGCGTGGGAGTCCGACGCGACGCAGACTGCGGTCTGGGACATGCACGGGCATTTGACCGGCGTGAGTGGAACGCCTGAGGAGAGAATCACGCAACTGTTGACGTATGCGGATCGGATGGGGATCGACAAGGTGATCTTCTTCTTGGGCTTTGCGCGTGATCACGATCCGCCCCCAGAGCAATTCCGTCGCGACAACGATGTGCTGTTGCGGGCACTGGATCGCGCACGCGGCCGGGCACTCGGCTTCGTGTACCTCAACCCGAAATTCACGGACGAATCATTGAAAGAGTTGGACCGCTGTGTTCGCGATGGTCCGATGGTCGGCGTCAAACTATGGGTTGCACTCAGATGTCACGATGCGCGTCTCGACCCTATTGTCAAACGCGCCACAGAACTAAAGGCGGTTGTGTTCCAGCACACGTGGCTCAAAACCACCGGCAACCTGCCGGAGGAGTCCACACCGAACGACATTGCCCAGTTGGCCGCTCGCCACCCCAATGCCACGCTGATTGCCGGACACCTGGGCGGCAAATGGGAACGCGGCATTCGAGCGATTCGAGCATCACATAACGTCTATGCGGGCATCAGCGGAAGCGATCCCACCGCTGGTATGGTCGAGATGGCTGTTCGCGAACTCGGCGCCGAACGCGTCATCTACGGCAGTGACTTCGGCGGCCGCAGTCTCGCCTCGCAGCTTGCCAAAGTCTACGGAGCCGATATTCCCGAAGAAGCCAAGCGGTTAATCCTCGGCGGCAACATCCGGCGTCTGCTGCGCCCGATTCTCACTGCGAAAGGAATGACGTTGTGATACGTAGAATGATGCTTCTTTTGCTGATCGGTTTCGGAGGATTCGCAGGTTCTGCGAGTGCGGGCAATCAGACCTTGGCTCCCGCTGGCGGACCTCGGTACAAGATTGCCGCTGACGGACAGACTACTGCAACGATCGTCCTGCCGGAGAAGCCCGACCCAGTTGAAACGCATGCCGCCGCGGAGCTTCAGCGATATGCCAGGGCAATTACGGGTGTCACCATCCCGATCATCAGCGAACCGCAGAAGCCACAGAATTCTTGCCTCTGGCTCGGTCAAACGACGGCTGCACGATCGGCAGGCTTTACGCTGTCGGAAGAGAAACTGGGGCGTGACGGCTACGCCGCCAAGGCGGATGAGAACGGCCTGGTTGTCGTCGGACAATGTCCGTTGGGCACGCTGTTTGGTGTGTACGATGTGGTCGAACGGGAATTCGGTGTGCGGTGGTGCGAGCCCGGCGACATGGGCGAGGTCGTGCCAGAGGCCGACACGCTGTCGATCGGTACGTTCCGCTGCGACTTCAAGCCGTCGTTTCGTTACCGTTGGGTCCATTCAAACGATTGGTCGCTCAAGCAGCGTATGAACTGCTACGTGAAGATCGACGGCAAACCGGTTGGCGTGAACTGGAAGTGGCACTTTCACACGTTTGCCATCTTGATCCCCCCTGAAAAACACTCTCACGAGCATCCTGAGTGGTTTGCGCTCGTCAACGGCAAACGTCAGACATTCAAGGAGCGCCCCAGCCATGGTGCCCAGCTTTGCACGAGCAATCCGGTCGTTGTCGACAAGCTGGTCGAAGGCCTTCTGGAGACGCTGGACGCCGACCCTACCATCGAAATCATCACACTTTCGCCCAACGACGGCGGTGGCTTTTGCGAATGCGAAAACTGCACGGCGCTCGACGGCCCGGACCGCGGCTGGTTTGCCCGCTACTCGAACCGACTGGCCGTGCTGAACAACCAAGTCGCCAAAGGCGTCGGCGAACGGTATCCGAACGTAAAGATCAAGGTGGGCGCCTATGCCATGTACGCCCGGCTGCCGAGCATCGAGGACTATCGGCCGGAGCCGAACCTGCTGTTCCAGCTTTGTCACATCTACTTCTGCCACAACCATCCGATCACCAGCGGCAAGTGCCAAGCCGGGAAAACCTACAAGCCCAGCCACAACTTTCTGCCCAACCAGGAATTCGTCGAGATACTCCGGCGTTGGCGTCCGCTCACGGAGAACCTCTTCATCTACGAGTATTACGCCCTGGGCGGTTGGTCGCGAACCGAAATGCTCTGGCCCATGGTGCACACCATGCGCCACGACATTCCTTGGTATCGCGACATGGGCGCCAAGGGTTTCTACACCCAAGTGGGTCCCTGGAAGCGCGCGCCGCTGAACTACTACATCGCCGCCAAGCTCGCTTGGAACGCCGATCTGAACGTGGACTGGCTGATCGACGACTTCTGCCACAAGTTCTTCGAGGACGCCGCCGAACCGATGCAGAGATACCTGGCTGGAATCGAAAAAGCTATGGTCGATAGCAACCAATGCATTTCCTACGGACTGCGCGAGGGCCGAGCCAAGGCCACAGGGCCGAACATCTTCGATCAGCCCACTCGCGACCGCCTTCGCGGATTCCTCGACGATGCTCAGCAGCGAGCCAACACCGACTTGGTGCGTCGCCGCATCGTCGAAATACGCAGTGGATTTGATGAATGCGAGAAGTCAATCTTGGGTATGAAATAGGGTGGACAACCAGCGCGTAAGCCGGTTTGTAGTACCGCCTTCAGGCGGCCCTGGAGCGACTAACGCCGCTGAAGACCGCCTGAAGGCGGCACTACGAACGACTTTCCATCTGATCTACCCGTCGGCTTTGGAGAAAGAACAATGAAAAGACACTCGTTACGGAGTCTCAAACCGTGGATCGCGGTGGCGTCGTGGTGTTGGTTTACCGTTTCGCTGTTTGCGGCGGACGCTGCATACGAAGTTGAAGTTCGCGCGGATGCGAAGATTCCGATGAGGGACGACGTCAAATTGTCCGCGAACATTTTCTTGCCGAAGGCGGAAGGCAAATTTCCCACGGTGCTGGCGCGAACGCCATATGGCAAAGGAGGCACGGGAGGCGGTCCCGGACGTTTCTATGCAGCACGCGGTTACGTCTACATCAGCCAGGACTGCCGAGGGCGAGGGGCGTCCGAGGGGAACTGGGAGCCTTTCGTGAACGAAGCACGTGATGGCAAGGATACGCATCAGTGGATCCTCGATCAGCCTTGGTCGAACGGAAGTATCGGCACGATGGGCGGATCGTACGTGGGCTACACGCAATGGATCTCCGCGCCGAATGCGGAGGAGTATCTCAAGGCGATGTTTCCAGTCGTCCCGTTGGTGGCCCCGTACGGCGATGTTGCGTACGTGGGTGGCGCGTTTCAGCTTTCTCTGATGATGGGATGGGGTGCCGGAGTGTCGGGTAAGCCCGCCGTGCGTGGCTGGAACAACGACGACTGGCAGCGGGCCTTTCGGACATTGCCGCTTTCCACGTGGGATACGGCCATTGGCGCAGAGGTGCAGTACCTGCGAGATTGGATCGCCCACCCGCACTTCGATGACTACTGGAAACGGAGCAGCATGCAAGGCCGTCGGAAAGACATCGCCGTCCCCATCTACGCCGTGTGTGGATGGTACGACTTGTTCGCGAAGAGCGTGCTCGATCATGTGAACGCGGTTAAAGAGCCGGCTGGTTCCGAGGATGCGAGGAAGCATGTGCATGTGCTTATGGGGCCGTGGACGCACGGAATCAGCAGAGACGGCCGAGTGGGCAGCCTGAACTTCGGCAAGAACGCCGTCGTCGACTTGAATGCGATCCGTAACCAGTGGTTCGCGCACTGGCTTAAAGGCGAAAAGACAGACGCAGAAGAGTGGCCGCCCTACAGGATCTTTGTGATGGGGCGGAACCAGTGGCGCGACGAACTGGAGTGGCCGCTGGCGCGTACCCGTTACACGCCGTACTACTTCCACAGCAAAGGTTCTGCGAACACGCTCAGTGGTGACGGCTTCCTGGACACGACGAAGCCCGGCCAGGCGCCCGTCGATCGGTTCGTCTACGATCCGGACGATCCAGTGCCGACCTTGGGCGGCTGCAATCTGGGCAAATGTCCGGTCGGGCCTCACGACCAGACGAAGGCCGAGCAACGAGAAGACGTTCTCGTTTTCACCAGTGAGGAATTGACGAGCGAATTGGAGGTGACGGGGCCGGTCAAAGTGGTTCTGTATGCCGCCAGCGATGCGACCGACACGGACTGGACGGCGAAGCTGGTGGACGTACACCCGGACGGGCGTCCATTCAATCTGTGCGACGGGATCATTCGTGCTCGGTACCGAGAGTCGGCCAACAAACCAACGCTGATCGAGCCGGGGAAGGTCTATCGGTACGAAATCGACCTTTGGGTGACCAGCAACGTTTTTCTGCCGGGCCACAAGATCCGAGTTGAAATCTCCAGCAGCAACTTCCCTCGCTTCGACCGCAATCCCAACACCGGCCATCCGTTTGGTGCCGACGCGGAAGTGCAAAAGGCAAATCAGACCGTGTACCACGACGCGGAACGCGCGTCGCACATCCTCCTGCCTGTGATACCTAGCGGGGCCCCGTAAGGCACAACCAGGACAATGCGAGAAGTTGACGGAGTGAATTGCCGCGGCTACGCTGGTCACGTACACCGAGATCACTACTGAGTGGAGGGCCTACGATGAGACGTACTTTGATAGTGCTCGCGACTTGCTGCGTGTGCGCGACCGTGTTGTGCGGAGCACAGGCAGACGTGCGAACGGTCAAATTTCAGCGGTGGGACGACTGCCTGGAAATGAGCAACGGAACGGCGCGCCTTATCATTGCGCCGGCGAACGGAGGACGCATTGTCCACTACAGCCGCGATGACGGGCCAAACTTCTTCCTGGGCGGCTGCCAGATTGACATCGGTCCGGAACTCGAATACCCGCCGAGACATCAACCGCTCTGGTCGGGACCCTACAAGGCCGAGGAGTTAGGGTCGTTATCGGTACGTCTGACAAGCCCAAAAGACGAGGCCACGGGTGTGCAGTTGGTTAAGATCGTAGAGCTCGCCCCTTCAGGCGCCGGTGTCACGCTTCGCATAACGATGACGAACGTCGGGCAGAAACCGGTCGCCTACTGTCTTTGGGATCGTACGATGACCAGCGCTACGTACGGTTTCTTCGCACTGAACGCGAAGAGCCGGTTTCCCGCACGCTGGTCGATGCGACTGGGCAAACATGGGACTTACAGTTACGACGGCACATCGCCAGGTTCGCCGCGCGTCGAGATAGTGGGCGATCTGTTGGTTACCGTTCCCGGCAAAAAAATGGAAAAGGTTGCAGCGGACAGCATGGCCGGATGGATTGCGGGATTCCGCGAGGGGTGGCTGTACATCAAGCGATTCCCGGTCTACGCGGACGGCGACTACGCCGACGGAGGTAACAGCGTCGAGTTCTGGGTCGATGCGGCGGGCACGCGAACTGAAATCGAGCCGTTGAGCCCGAAGGTCGAGTTGCAACCCGGTAAGTCTTATTCCTTCATCGAGAGTTGGGATCTCCGTCGCGTTGAGGAAGAGGTCAAGGCTGCCAAGGATATTCCCAAACTGCTTCCGTACGTGGAAGGAATGGCTCCGTTGCCTTCAAAGTGAATCTTGCTCGGTGGCCCGTGTCGCCGTTTGTTTCCGTGTTTGGAGTCAATAATGATCGTGATCCGTTTTGTTGCTTCCCGTGCGCTCGCACTCTCTGTTTTCGTAGTCGTTCAAACGTTAGGGAACTCCCGCGCAGACGATGATCTGCCAAACCCGTTTCCGCGCGAGCAACAGGTTGGACAGCAGTTGCACAGGTGGGACTTCGACAATGGCGCCGAAGGCTGGCGTGCGTTGCATGATTGCTCGATTGCAGCGCAGGATGGCCTTCTGAGCATCCGATCCTCGGGCGGCGATCCGTACCTCATCTCCGGTGTTCGTGTTCCGGGAGGCGATTTCGTCGTTCGCATCCGTATGAAGCTGAACTCGGACGGAGCAGGCGAGTATTTCTGGACCAGTTCGACACATCCCGGCACCAGCGCGCAACGACGCGTGGGTTTCAAGCTGATCCACGACGGCCAATGGCACGAATACCAGACAGCGATGCACATCGAAGGCGACTTGACTGGATTGCGACTCGACCCCGGCACAGCGCCGGGCGAGATTCAGGTCGACTGGATCGCCATTCATCGCGGCGGACTTCATCCGCTGGAGATCGCAGGCGTGACGCAGTCGGATCAGGGGACGCGCGTGCTTCTGCGCAACCACAGCGGACAGGCCATCGAGGCGGCGGTGAACGGCTCGCCCCAAACGATCGCTGCCGGGGACACAACCGTGGAAATGCCTTTCTCCGGCGACGGTGCCCTGGATGCCTTTCGCGTGGACGTACGGTTGCATGACCTGCCGGACATCGTCCGAACGGTCTGGGCGTATCGTCCGTCTGCACCCATCGACCGAGTTACGCGCATGGTATCCGGCTTGACCGTCGAGGCAGCACGCGATGGGTCGGTCGTTCGTATCCGGCGGAAAGACGCGGTGGTCGCGTCGCTGGCACCTCTGGTACACGTGGATCACTGTCTGCCAGATCTTGCGCTCGAAAACGACGAATGGCCACTGAAGTTTGCCGGTGACGACGTGACGGTCGTCTTGGACGCAAATGCGGACGGATTGTTGCAGGTTGATATCGACAGCAAACGGCCCGTCGAAGGACCCGTCCTTCGCGTGGCCGGACCGCTCGAGCAGGGCTTGTTCGCTGGTTTGGAGTACCTGGGCAAGGGCGAGCATTCCAGCTCGAAATTGGATATCGAAACCGCCGAACACTTGCGATTCGCGCCGGACCCCATGAAAGTAACGATGCCATTGATGGCGGTTGTGACCAACCGAGCGTCGGTGGCAATGTCGTGGGACGATATGACACTACGGCCGGTGTTTGCGGCCCCGGATTTCGTCGACGGTGCGCCAGGGCATCGGATGGCACTGAAAGGCAGCAAGATCCGCGCTATCATGCGAGTTGGCCCTGGCTGGGACGAGGGCGGCCGGATGGAAGAGGCGATCCTCTGGGCTGTCAAGCGTCGCGACCTGCCGCCGCTGCCTAAAACGCCGCGATCGTTCGACGAGCAGATGTTGCTCTCGCTGGAAGCTTACGAAGGCATGGTGCATGACGCCGAGAACGGCGGCTGGTTTCACGCGGTCGTTCCGGGCAGCCGGCGCATGCCCAACAACGGCGCCTATTTTGCGGATTGCGCGTCAGCGATCTGGCGGATCACCGGAAAGATGCCCGAGGTGCCTTCGCTTCGATTGGGCGGAGCCCACGTGAGCAACCCAGCTAGCTATTTCGTGACAGAACGTGCCGACGAATGGCTCAAGATCGCCGACCGTAGGGCGGAGCACTTGAGACGCACACAACGACCGGACGGTTCGTACCGCTACGACGGCAAGTACCGTCGCGGGCACTTCGAGAATACCGCCAGCGGCATCTGCGCCCGGCCTGCGCACCAGTTGCTCGAACATGCCCACTACACTGGCAACAAACAGTCGTTGGAGGCGGCTCTGAAAACGCTCGCTTTCATGAAGCGATTTCGGACGCCGCGCGGAGCTCAAACATGGGAAGTCCCTCTGCACACACCCGATATCCTCGCATCAGCGCATCTGGTTTGGGCTTACGTGCGAGCCTACGAACTCACGGGTGATCGCGAGCATTTGTCCGAAGCGCGTCGATGGGCGATCACTGGGCTACCGTTCGTCTACCAGTGGTCCAACCGGCCGATCATGATGTACGCCACCACTCCCGTCTACGGTGCGACGCACTATCGCGCGCCCAACTGGATCGGCCTGCCGGTCCAGTGGTGCGGCACGGTCTACGCCTATTCTCTGCTGCTACTAGCTGACCACGATCAAACGTTGGACTGGTGCAAAGTGGCCGAAGGCATCACGATTAGCGGCGAACAGCAGCAATACCCCGACGGCCCGTCCATTGGCTGCCTGCCCGACGTGTTCGCATTGCCGGCCCAGCAGCGCCGGCCTGCCGACATCAATCCCGGCGCGCTGGTCAGTCTTCGACTGCGGTTGTCGGGCAAACTCGATTCGCTGGACATGGCGACCGACGGCAAGCACCGCGTAGTCGCACCGTTTCCGGTCGAGATCGACAACGGCAAGGCAGTGATTCAAGGCAAACTAGGGGCGAAATACCAAGTCATAATCGACGGATCACGCATCGTCGACGTGGATTCGCGGGGCGAGGATGTGATTGTCTTGGCGGACTAGCAGAACGCATAATTCTACAAAGGCTCACTGACCTGGAAACGGCTTCAGGTTTACGTTGTGGCCCCAGACCTCGCGTACGCATTTCAGGTAGTGCATGTAGTTGTCCAGCGGCACGTCGGGCGGGACTCGGTGGTCGCATAGTCCGATGAAGCCGCCCTGCTCGACCAGCGGCGCTAACCGGCGAATTTCGGCTTCGATTTCGGTCTTTCCCTTGGCGAGTATCCGTTTGTCGAAACCGCCGATTATCAGCAGGTCCTTGCCGTACTCTCTGCGGTACTCGACGGAATCGGCGCCCCACGTGCCTACTTCGATGGGAAACATGCAGTTGACTCCGGCGTCCAGCCACAACGGAACCAATTGGTCGATCTTGCCGTCGCAGTCGACCCACACCACGTCGACGCCGTGACGGTGCAGCAAGTCGGTCAGTCGCCGGTAGTGCGGCACCAGGAACCGCTTGAAGTGTTCCGGGCCCAACAGCGGTCCGCGATTGAAACACATGTCTTCCCACAGCGAGCAAGCCTCGAATCGACCGCCCGTTTCCAGCACTCGCGTGAGAACGCCGATGACGCAGTCGGCGATCGTCGTCACCATTTCCTCGAACCACGCCGGATCGTCGTAGACCGCCAACGAAACCGCCTCCAGCCCCATCCAGTTGCGGATCCAGCCGTAAAAGCTGCCGCCGAACAGGAAGATGGGAAAATCGCGCTCCGCGTCGCACCACAGATTCACACATTCGACCCAATTGCTCGGGTATCGCTGCGGATCGTCGGGGTCCAGTCGCGGTTTGTACTGCTTCCGCCAGCTTTCGCGATCGACCAGCAGGTGCGACTGGTGAGTCGGTATCGAACTCATGAACTTCTTCTTCAGCACACGGACGCCGTCGATCTGCTGGATCACTTCGGCGTCACCACAGTCTTCCAGCACGATCGGCTCGAATTCCGGCACGAGTCCAACGGAGACGCCGTCGACTACAGTTCGCCGCGGATCGGCCGGCGCGGTCAATGCCGAGCTTTCCTTGCTCAACACATAGCACATCAGACCGTCCATGCCGAAATAGTCGTCGCTATTGAAGCGGTCGACGGTGCGCGGCAATCCCTGTTCGTACCAAAGTTCCACAGTCTCCTCCCAGAAGCTGAAGTCGCAGATCGGCGAGCGGTCTCGCTCCTGGTAGTGCATCGTGGCAACAAATCGCTGTCGTTCGTTCATGATGGTTGCTGGCTGTCTTTCGGAATCAGTCCGTCGGGATGTTCTCGCTAACGCTTCGCATTCTCGTTCCCAAGCTGGAGCTTGGGAACGAGTGTACGCTGTGTGCAAAGGCTAACAACATAAGTTGCCGCCAAAGAAAACAGAAACGCGGGGACCAGATTATAGAATTGTGCGTGTAGATCTGGAAACTGCCTCCAAATGACGGCCGTGGAATAGCCGACGACCATCCCTGCAAACACACCCCATCCCGTTGTCCGCTTCCATAGCAGCGACATGATCAAGGCCGGCCCGAATCCTGCCCCGAGACCCGCCCAGCCGTAATCGACGACGAAACTGAAGACAGACCGAACCTTAGCCAATGCGATCGCGGTCGCGACCGTTCCAACTAGAACAACTGCCGCGCGATCCACAAACATCTTGCGGACCACGGTAAGCTTCTTGCTGAGGACACCGACTGGAACGTCGTGGCTGATGGCCGAGGCCGAAACCAGCAGTTGGGAATCGGCTGTCGAACAGATTGCGGCCAAGATAGCCGCGATCAACATTCCGCCAATCACACCTGGTATCAGGTCGCCGTCGGTCGCGATGGTTGGCAACGCGCTCTCGGGGTCGTCGAGTTTGCCGAAGTACGCTCGGGCAGCCATTCCCAGCAAAACCGCCCCTGTGAACAGGACAAGCACCCAGCAGGACGAAATGATGCCGCCTCGGCGGATTGCCGCACGATCCTTGACGGCCATCAGCCGAACCAGCATGTGAGGCTGACCAGGATTTCCCAAAGGGATGCCCAGCCACAAGGCGAGGAATCCGATCAGAGCCAAGCCGGCTTTTCCTGCCAATGGATCGGTCAAGCTGCCGTTCGGCTCCGCGACGCTTAGCCGATGCCAGAATTCACTGGGTCCGCCCAACTTGATGATCAGAACCGCGGGAACCACCGTCACTGCCGAGATCATGAATACGGACTGCACCACGTCCGTCCATGCAATCGCGCGGAATCCACCTGTGACTGTGTATGCGAGGATGATCGCCGTCCCGACTAGAACACCCGCACGATAGTCCCAGTCGAACGTTTTGTGGAAGGTCTTGCCTGCCGCGTTCAGTTGGGCTGCCACGTATGCCGTGAGCATGCTGAGGATGATCAGGACGCCCGCCACGCGGATCAGCGTTGCCGGCAAGGCGCGGTGGCGCGCGGCAAGCACATCTGGGATGGTCAGCGCGTTCGATTCGCGCGAGACCTTTTGCAGCTTTGGGGCAAGAACAAACCAGTTGAAGAAGAATGCAGCAACGGTCCCCGGAACGATCCACAGGGCGCCGACGCCGGTTTTGAAGGCGATTCCGACCAGGCCGAGCGTGACCCAACCGCTTTCCGCCGAAGCGGCCGCCGACAGGCCGGCAACCCACGCGCCCAAGCCTCGATCAGCCAGCAGATAATCCGCTTCTGATCTCCGCGAGTACCGCACGCTCCAGATTCCGAGCAGTGCGATTCCCAGCGTGTAGACCAGAAAACTGACGGCGATGACGTTCATGGGTCGCGAAAGCCAAACGCCCGTTCGGCTGTTTCACGAGTTGGTCGTACCGATCCGGGTTTGCGGAGAGGCTGGAGCCAACGACATGTAGGTCATGCTGTACATGACGATACTAGGTACCGCGTCAGGCGCAGCCTGACCTACGACTACGACTCCTCGGCGATTGGGTCTTCGGCGGCGTCTTGCTCGACGTCGCTGTTGGCTTGTTCCTTCTTTTTCCGGCGACGCTCCCGTTTTTCCTCGGCCTTTCGCTTCTTCTTCATTTCCCTCTGACGCTTGGCGAACGTATTTTGGTCCCTGGCCATCCTTAGTCCTCGCTTAGTTGGTTTATGAAGGCCGAGCGCGCACGCACATTATGCGCAACGCCAAGCACCGATCCTTGACACCGTGGCATGCTTGTATATGCCCGGTCAGCAACAGGGCAAACCGGCCAGCCGCATGCTGCGGGGCGTGCCCGCCCCGAGCGACAAACGACTAGTATCCCACCCACAATCAATCGACGGATACGGTGTAGCCGAACTCGCCAGAGCCTGGCCCGACCAGCCAACGTCTTCGCGAGTTCGTCTATCCGTCAATTCAAGACGGGCGAGCTACTAGTAGCGTCCGCCTCGACGGCCACCGCCGCCACCGTAGCCACCACCGCCGCCGCCGCCGCCGCCGTAGCCGCCGCCACCTCGACGCGGCTCGCGAGGCTTGGCCTCGTTCACTTTGATGGACCGGCCTTCGTGCTCGGTTCCATCGAGGGCCTCGATGGCCGAAGACGCATCGGCGTCGTTCTCCATCTCCACGAAGCCGAAGCCCTTGCTGCGGCCGCTGTCACGGTCTTGGATCACCTGGGCACTGACGACGGTGCCGTACTCGGAAAACAACTGTTCCAAGTCGGAGCTACTGACGTTGTAGCTCAGGTTTCCGCAATACAACTTTTTTCCCACCACCAAACTCCTGTGTGAGATAAACATGACCCGTTATTCAATCTCTGGGTCGAAGAGAGTAGGGCCCACATGTCGGCCCAACTGGTGGGACGGGCGAAAGAGAAGATCGTGGGAGACTGCAAATCGACTGACCCCGCGTACTCGTTCGACGAACCTACCACCAAAAGTATAGTGTTTCACAATCGGGTTGTATATATGGCTTCCGTTGTATGGCCCTCTGGGAGCCTCTGTTACGCGCACTTCTTGGCGGACGGCAGCGTGGCTGGAAGCACCGAGTCGCCGGGAAGCGATGGCGGAATCTCCGCCACCCGAGACGGCAATGGAGCCGGCTGGCAGCAATACGGGATCTGACCGAGCCTGCGCTGGCCCGAATCCGCCCACTCCTCCGCCTCGTCGGTCAGACGATTCAGTACGCGTTCGACCCGCTGCTGGTGGTTCGCGATGCAGTCGCGGTCAATTCCGGGAGGGATCTGGATTCGCGGGCCAACGACAATACGTGCTCGTGAGTAGGGCCGGGGCACGGCAAATCGGTCCCACGTGGGCATTCGCCACGGTTTGTGGTACCCAATCCCGAACGGCACCAGCGGCACCTCCAGCTTGGACGACAGGTACACACAACCCGCCGCAACGTGCCGCCGTGGCCCCCGGGGCCCATCGGGTGTTATGCCCAGATTCATGGTGCGACTGGTGCGGAACAGTTCGCGTAAAGCCGTCCCTCCGCCGCGTTTCGTCGAACCGCGCACCGTGCGAAAACCCATCAGCCGAGCCCCCTGCGAGAGCCATTCGGCATCGCGGTGGCGACTGACCAACATGGCCACGTTGCAGTGGGGACGCAGATACACTGGACACGGAATGTACTCGTGCCAGAAGATGAAGACGACCGGGCCCCTGAAGCCTTCGGTCGCCGGGTCAACAGATCGGTCGTAGAAGAACGCCTGGTAGTCTAACGTGCCCATCCACCCGCGAACTATTGTGTAGACGGCTAGACCACCTAGTTTCGCCTTCAATTCATCAAAACGGGCCATCGCTCGCATCCGTGCCTTTTGGTGTGATCCTGTCTCACTCCGTTTTCACTTCCAGCCATTCGCCGCTGAAGACCTCCGTCGCCGGACCTGTCATGAAGACGTGGTTGTCCTGTTCGTTCCAGTACAGCTCCAAGTCGCCTCCGCGGAGATGATTGACGATCCTTCGCTCGGTGCGACCCGACAGAACGCCTGCCACGCACACGGCACTTGCGCCTGTCCCGCAGGCCCACGTCTCGCCCGATCCGCGTTCCCAAGTCCGCTGACGGACTTCGCTTGGGCTAACCACCTCGACAAACTCGACGTTGACCCGTGCCGGAAAACGCGGATCCGTTTCGATTCTGGGACCCAGGCCAAGGACGAGATCATCCGTGGTTTGATCGACAAACACGACGCAGTGCGGGTTGCCCATCGACACGCTGGTCACTTTCAAGCAGTGTTCGCCGATCGGCAGTTCGACGTCCACGACGGGGCTGCCGGGCAAGGCCGTGGGGATGTTGCTCGCTTCCAGGATCGGTTCGCCCATATCCACCTTGACTTGTTGGACCAAACCGCCGGCTGTCTGCAGATCCAATGACAGCACGCCGGCTCCGGTTTCGATCTGCAATTGGTCTTTCGCGCAGATGCCGTGATCGTAAAGAAACTTGGCCACACAGCGAATGCCGTTGCCGCACATTTCCGCTTCACCGCCATCGGCATTGAACATCTGCATGCGCGCGTCGGCCATGTCCGATGGCCGGATCAGGATCAGGCCGTCGCCGCCCACGCCGAAACGTCGATCCGAGATTCTCTGCGCCAATTCGGGTAAATCGTCAGGCACGGGCTCTTGAAAGCAGTTCACGTAAACGTAATCGTTTCCCGCCCCGTGCATCTTGGTGAAACGCATATTCTAGCCTCGGTTTCGGGCCTCGAGTGTCAAGTTCTAGGTGCCGGTTTACAGGTTTCGGGGCTTTCGCGTCAGGAGTGGGTAGGCCGGAACAAGTCCGCGCAGTTCCGGCGTCCTATTGCGTTCGTGCCGGAACTGCGCGGACTTGTTCCGGCCTACTCGTCATTATCGATTTGACATGGTACTACCGTGTTTCTGATCCGAATACGTTCATCCGATCAGCGAGCCTGCGGAGCCGCCGAAAGGCCGGAAGGTCCAATTCGCGGCGTTCCTCTCGTCTCTTTGCCACTTCGGGGAACAGGTGTTGTAACGCATCCTTTATCGCTGGTAGCGGCAATCGGGTCGGGTCCGGATCATCCAAAGTCCCCGTCACGCGGATCGCCAGGATTTGTGAACTGGCCTGCTGCACCAGGTAGCGCAGGAGTTGCCAGTCGAATTCCCGTCGACCGACCAGCGTATAGAACTTGAGGTCGATCTGGCGATCCAAGTTCACTTCGCCATAGCCCTTCAGACTGATGGCGTCGCCGTGGAAGTTAATTTTGTCCAGGTAGGCCTGTTCCCCCTCGATGCGAAAGTCGATTTCACTGCTCGTGAACGCTGTCCTGTCCGGTGGACGGAAGTCCAAAAATTTGAGCAAGGCCAGCATGACGGGAATCTTGTATATGTCTGCGTCATACAACCGGACCAAGCCGTCGCCGCGCCACGAATGCCGGCCGGTGCCGTTGCCTTCGAGTTTAATCAACGCGTTCACCTTTCCCTGCACGGTTCGGTTTCTCAGGGCCATATCTTGGGCCAGTTGCTCCAGGTCGCCCTTTAACAGCCTTGCTTGGACGAAGAATGGCGTTTCGCTGTCCAATAGCACGACGGCATCAACCGAGAGATCGCCGCCAAAGACGCTTGCGGTCACTTGACGCGGGGGCGCGTCTGTGCGGCCCCGTTCGGATTCGGCGCCCAGATCGATCCGCGTCGGGCGAATCAACAGCGGACCGCGAACGCCAGTCAGTTGTATGTCCCTGCAGAACATCGAATCGACGTACAGTTCACCGCGGCTGTAGAAGCCCCGTGGGCTGCTGTGGCCGTACAATTGTACGGCGCCGTGAATGTGATCAAGCTGCAATCCGCTTTGCATACTGCCGTTTTCGATATCGAATGTGACATCCCAATTTGCCACGGTTTGGCCGCTTGCTCCCGCGTGCCCGGAAAACGTTAGCCAACTCTCCTCCGTCATGTTGATGTTACCACGCAAGTTCAGTTTTCCGGCAGCCCTTCCCAATTCTTCGGGCAACGCCTCGAGCAATTCGCGATCGAAATGAACGCGGTCCGCCTCGACGTTCGTCAGTTGCAGATGCCAGCGTCCGTCCTTGCTGAAGTTGCACTGGCCGTCGAGGGTAACCTTCGTCTCGTCGTGCATCGCTGACATTCTTTCAAACGTGACGACACCATCCACGTTGTTAGCGACACCTGACACATAGTTAGCGACACCTGCCACATCGTCCAGGCGGTAGGGGAACCATACCGGATGGATCGTGATGCTGCGGCCTTCGCCCGTCTGCCGTTTTTTCCATTGCTGTGCTCTCACCTTCAACGACAAGTGGTTCGCGGGCATCACATGTCGCAGATTGACGATCAAGTGATCGATGGCCCCGCGAGGCCGCAGTTCGTTCCACAATCTCGCGGTGTTTGGGTTGAGCGAGTCCCTCAGCTCGTCCTCCAAGGGCACGTTGAGTCCCACGAACCTCAATGCCAAGACGCTTCCACCGTCTTCCGTCCGCATCAACGAGCCATTGCAGTCGACGGAGCCGCTATCGTTGTATCCCGAAATATTCTGGAAAAACCATCCTCCGTCAGTCCAACGCACCGTTCCTTGGATCATACCCAGCGGATAAGGGAACTTCGCGTATTGCACAGCACAGTTGTGAAGTCCAATCTTCACATCCTTGTGCGTCCCCGCTTTGCCGGGTCCGTCGAAGGTGAAGGTCCCCACGACGCTGATCGTGCCGCTCGGATTGAATGAGCGGATGAGTTCCTGTGTCTTTCTAGGTTCGACAATAGCCGATATGAGCTTGTTATCCAGCGGGATTGGCTGCTCGCATGTCACTGTCAAGGAACCCGTGGGATACTTGATAGGATTGGCGATTTCCCCGCGGAAGTGTGCGGTTTGCCCGCCAGCTATCGCTGCTATGTTGACTTTGAGCACGTCGTCTTTCAGAGAGACTGTTCCGCGCCCTCGATCGAGGCGATAGGGGAATCTGTGATACGTGAACGAAACGTCGTGACAGACCATGTGAAGGTCCGGCGTCCACTGACGACCGTCGAACACCAGGCTGATATCCACGTCCATAACGCCGATGGGATAGTACTTCCGCCAAATCGATCGAAGCGGGACGGGCTCATCCGGCAAGAAGCCAACGAACCGCTTGTCAATGGCCAGATTCTTGGCCTTGGCTCGAAACGCTATCGGACTGTCCTTCACAAAGCCATTCTGCTGGAAAGTCAGGTCCAACATGGTGTCTCCGTTCCTGGCGGAGAACCTTTCGATGATCAAAAGATCGTTATCCCAGTAGAACTCGGCTTCCGCATCGTACAAACGGACGGGCAATCGCCGGTCGGCGATTTGCCCGCCGGTCAAGGTGCCTGATAGTCTAAAGTCGATTGGGGCCTCTTCTGCCTGCCTTTGTGCGAGACGGAACTCCAGCGTCATTTGGCCGCTTATCGACCGGGCTCTTGCCAGCTTCTCTCGCCACGTGGTGGGTAGGTCGTCATGAAGCTGTGGTGAAAGCTGCAGGGCCTGCGCAACGCCTCCGGCCTCCCACGTGCCCGTATTCGGATCGAGCCGCCCTTGCAGATTCACCCTCTCGAAATGATCGCCCTCGAAAGAGCCTCGGATTCGAACCGGGGGACGGTAGACACCGGTCGCCGATTGGCCGGTGGGTGGCGTCGCACGTTCTGGAGTGACCTCCAGATCGACGTTACGCAAGTTGAAGGTAGACCATTTGCCATTGTCTGCGACGGCGATTTCAATCTCGCCGTCCGTGACGGTTGTAGGCGGCGAATTGGGACCGAGCTTTGGTGGTGGCCAGAGCTGATCCAAATTCCACGTACCGTCAGGCCGCTGTTTGGCCCATGCCTTCAGACCGCGCAGCTCGATACGTTTGGCCAGGGGCTGTTCGCCCTTCAGTAGCCCTTCCAGGCTAATGGGGCAGGCGGCAAAGATCTCGTCGACGTACACCAGCGCTGATCGGCTGTCCTTTTCGGCGATCGTCACTCCGTGAATCTCGACTCCGCGTCCTTCGATCACCCGAGCGGAACGCACGGAAACACGGAGTCCGGGGTACTGTTCGGCGAGCCTGCATTGGATCGCCCGGCATACCTCGTCGTGCATTCTGCTCTCGGCTACGATCCAGATGCCCAGCAGGGCCAGGCCCGCCAACGCGGCGCTCAGCAAGACGCCTCGCAGAAACGAGTGACATCGAGCGATATATCCACGATTCCGTTCGCGCATCAAAACTACGTGGGCTCCGCCCACTTCCAAATCAAATGCCCCGCGAAGCCAGCCGCGAGCACAATCAGAGGCAGCATCGCCGGCTGGCGGTATCTAATAGATCCCACAAACACCATGTGCAAGCACGTGAAATACGCGGCCGGCAGGAAACACAGCAGATAGGGCCAGCTCCTAACGGCGTACTTCCACACACCACATATTCCGAAGATCAGAATTGGCAGGTATCCGAGTACCGCAACCGCGCAGAACAAGGGCTGACGCAGCGACGGCTCGTTTGGCCAGATGTTCCAGATTCTCACAAATTTGACAACGGCCAACCGGAGGACTGAACCCGGATTCGCTTTGGCCCAAACCAACGCTTCGTCGCGCATCCTCCGATCCAGCCGTTGCTCGAAGCTGGCTTGTTCCGATGCACTGGTCGTGCGTTGGGCATCCTCGTCGCGAAGTTGTTGGCGAAACCGGTCTACGAACCGCATGTCGCTTGCGCCCGTCGCCTCGGGACTCAGACCATCGTAAAGGCTTTCGCCCACTTGTAGGGTCGTGGGCACAAAACCACTGGTCACATGCCAGTTTCGAATCCACCAGGGCATCATGGTGACCATGAGACCGGCCACCATCCAAACGCCTACCCAAGCGTGGCGACGGAGTTGCCAACGTCCGGACGCGCCCAATCTCGAAAGGCAGGATGCGATACACCTTGGGAGGGCGAAGCTCCCGCTGAGCCTTTTCCGGTCGTCGCATTGCGGCTCGGCGGGAGCCTCGCCCTCCCGTCTATTAAGCCACGGGATAACACAAAGTCCCGCGAAGATCGCAAACGGCGTAAACAGGAGCCAACTCGGCCGCATCAGCGTCGCGATCCCGGCCAACACGCCACCCGCAGTGCCCAGGATCGCTTGTCGCTTTGCATTCGGCGCTTTCCAGGCCAGCACCCAAAGAGCCAGGTGCAACAACATGAACGGACAAAACGGCGCCTCGGACAAGACGAAGACACTGGTAGAAATTGCCCCTGGATATAACGCCGCTGCCGCGCCCGCCAACACCGCCGCGTTCTCGCTGAGGAGCAAGTGGGCGAGCAGCATTACCGCCCCAACGGCCGATGTGCCAAGAAGTGCGTTCAAAACTCTGGCCCACATGACCGGCGGTTCGTCGCCGGATGCACAGAACAGCCCGGCCAACAGTAGCGGGTAGCCGGGTGTACGGAACACGCGGCGATCGGGGTTCGTCTGGTAAGGCTGCCCGTTGGCGATCGTCTCCGCCAGCATCCAGTAGCTTTCGCTGTCCGGAAAGCCGAATTTCGTCTCATCGGGAAGCCGATTCTGCCACCAGCATCCGGCGGCCAATCGGAGGCCGAATGAGGCGAGCAGAACGGTAATGACCAGTATCCGGTACACAGCGTTTGGCCTTTTGGCGCCGGAACGACAACCTGCGCGCACCGTGCGGGCAGGATTTCGCTTCCGTTAGGGCGCACTCTGCGCGCAGGGAAGCGCGAAATCGTAGAACGATTAGACGTGTCAGGTCAAGACATGCTTGCACCAGCGCCCGACTGGGACGCTAGCAATAGCAGCACGCCGCCTTTCCGTTCCGCAAGGATGTTGCCCGGAAGGACGATCTTCGCGTCTGAGTTCGTTGATTCTTCGGCCGTGGCAAGCTGGGCCAACTGATCCCATTTGTCATAACCCATCGCTTGCTGCGGCCAAGCGTGGTCGCTCCAAATCGAGATCAGCAACTGCCGGACGAGGAATCCGTTTTCGCTGTGCAGCGACCGACAGTCGATCGTCACTGCGTCGACTGCGTCCTCTATGATGCAGCGTTCGGCCACTTGGGCGACCAGTTCATCGACCAACTCCTGAACGTCGCCAGCCATCGTGGCCAGTCTGGTCAAGGCTTCCACGACGTTCGGATTGTAGTGGCCGGCAATTTGCGGCAGCAGCTCATGCCGAATGCGATTCCGCGTGAAGCGGAGATCTGCGTTTGTCGAATCTTCTCGGAAGTCCTGTTCGATCGCCTTCAGGTACTCGATTACTTCCGCCCGGCGGAAGCCCAACATCGGTCGCACAATCGCCACGCCGGGAATCAGTTGGCGGTAGCGGCGAATTCCGGCCAAGCCCGTGATGCCGGTTCCGCGAAGTACGCGGTGCAGAATGGTCTCTGCTTGATCGTCAGCCGTGTGGGCGGTGACAACGAACCGTGCTCCGACGTTTGCTGCTGTCTGCCGCAAAAAACGATATCGCCAGTCCCGGGCGTCCGCCTCGGAAGTCTCGTGCACGGACTCAAAACCTGGCGACTCCAGGGACGGTCCAACGTTGTCCGATCCAGCGGGCGGACTGTTCTTGTCATTCATGCGCTGCGTCCCGCGGCCGATTTCGCACGGCAAGTCCAACTGTCGACAAAGCCTCGTCACGAAAGCCTCGTCCGCGTCCGACTGGTCGCCGCGCAGAGCGTGATTGAAATGGGCAGTGACAATTCGCCCTTCTCCCTGTTGGCGAATGGCGGCCATGCCGCGCAGCAAAGCGACACTGTCAGCGCCGCCCGAGACGGCGACCAACACGGTGACGTCACGCCACTCGGATGGGGGCCACTGCTGGGCCAACTTGATCTCGAAAGGTTGCAGGTCCGGCATAGTAGATTCCATACGACGATTGCCACAGTGTAACGGCGTCTGCGAGACTGCCCAGCGGTCGAGATTGTCACGAGGCCCCGCCGTGAAGACGGCAAAGTGCGCGCGGGAAAGGATTCGTAGCTGGATTCTCAAGAATTCAGGCCGCATGCGCCCTCACCACCCGAATTCTTGCGAATCCAGCTACCCGTTTTGTCCTCGAAGCCTCGTTTCTGCCTGGACGCGGTCGGTTGGTCATGACTAACATAGCAGCAACACCCTTTAAGCAGCTATCCATCCCATGAACCGATTCGAACCAATGTCAACCTTGGCGACTACACGGCGTGACGTTAGGGTCACCGCAACGCGTGGCCATGAAGAATACTCGGCTTGCGACGACGAACTGGTCGATCGCTACAGCCAAATCCTGAAGTCCAGAAGCCTTCACTGGACGGTCCATTATTATCTGCAGAAGCGTTTGGGGGCCGGTGGCCAGGGCGTTGTGTACCTTAGCCACTCGCGCGGTGCGGACGGTTTTACCGTGCCGGTGGCCGTGAAGGTGTTTAGTCCCGAACGCTTCGAGGATGCTCGCAAATACGACGAAGCGATGATCCGCATCGCGAAGGTCTCGGCACATGTGGCCCAGATCGCTCAGGACAATCTCCTGGATGTGCAGAACTTTGTCGACCGCGAACGGATCCGCATGATGGTGATGGAGTGGGTCGATGGCTTTGATCTTCGACGACTCATGTGCAACCGCGCATTCGAACGCGTAAAGGACCGAGTCAGCACGCGTCGATGGGAGTACATCAACGACGTGATCGCGACCGAGGGCCCCGAACAAACGCGATTCAAGCCGGGAGTAGCCGTATCGATTGTGCGCGAATGCCTGGCAGCGTTGGCGGCCCTGCATCGCGAGAGCATCGTGCATGGCGACATCAAGCCATCGAACGTGATGCTCAAACGAACGGGTAATGCGAAAATCATCGACATCGGTGCTGCTTTCGAAATGGATGATCCGCCGCCGACTCGTACCTGCACGCCGACCTACGCCGCGCCGGAAGTGCTTGACGGCCGCGACAACACGCCGCGCAGCGATCTCGCGGCGTTGGGGTATGTCTTGGTAGAAATGCTATCGGGAAGCCAGCCGTTTCGCGGCATGACGACGTATCGCGAGTTGCTCGAAGCCAAACGCCGGTTGCCTCAGCGTCTGACCGAAATCCTGCCCGAAGAGGTGACCTGCAACGAACTGTTGATGAGTTTCTGCCGGGGTCTGATCGCCCCGGATCCCATGCTTCGATTCCCCGATGCCGAAGCGGCGGCGCTGGTCGAAGACGGCGCGGCTGCGTTCCTCAGGCAGTTGGTCAAAGGCGATATGTCCAGCGAGTACGAGAACGAAATCCGGCTGCTGATAGAGGAATTGAAGGAACTGGAAACGATCGACGAAGAACCGGAGACGATGTAGTTCCCCGCTGTGAACGTCGACGAGACTATCGCCGCAATCGCCTCGGCGCCGGGCGGCGCCATGCGAGGGATCATCCGGCTTAGCGGCCCCGATGTTGTCGGATGTCTTGCCCGTTGCTTTCGGGCCAATGACGACAGCGACCTGACCGGACTGGATCGTCCCACCGTGCTGCCGGGTCTTCTGCTCGTGCCTCCACCCATCGGCGACTTGCCGTGCGATCTGTACCTGTGGCCGGGCAGTCGAAGCTACACGCGGCAACCATCGGGGGAGCTTCACACCATCGGCTCGCCGCCTCTGTTAGAAGCGGCTCTGTCGACGGTTTGTGTGGCCGGCGCTCGCGTGGCCGAGCCGGGCGAGTTCACGATGCGGGCGTTTCTCGCGGGGCGTCTGGACCTGACACAGGCGGAAGCAGTGCTGGGCGTAATCGACGCTCAGGGCGAGCGCGAATTGGACGTTGCCTTGTCTCAACTTGCCGGTGGTTTGGCCGGACCGTTGAACAGTCTGCGGAACGGGTTGCTCGACCTGCTTGCCGATGTGGAAGCCGGGCTTGATTTCGTCGAAGAAGACATCGAGTTCATCTCGAACGAACAACTTGACCAGCAACTGAAGGACGCTGCCGAACAGGTTTCCGTCTTGGCGGAACAGATGGCGTCCCGTGGCGAATCAACTGGTTCATTTCGCATCGCACTGATCGGCTGGCCGAATGTTGGCAAGAGCAGTCTGATGAACGCGCTGGCCGGCCATTCTGCGGCGATCGTGGCTGAAACGGCCGGAACGACGCGCGATTACCTGACGGCAGACATCGAAATTGGCGGTTTGAAGTGCCAGTTGATTGATACAGCCGGCATCGCGGCGGAGAACGACTCGGAGATTGACGCCATGGCCCAAGCCGCAACCGTGAGGCAGTCCGAGCGAGCCCATATCCAGCTTTTTTGCATCGACGCGACACGCCGCATCAATGCCTGGGAACGCGATGAGTTGGAAAAGGGGCAAACAGCCGGCCGGATTCTGGTCCTGATGAAGACCGACGGACTGCGATCGACAGATCTCCACCTTTCAGCCCTCGAAACCAGCAGCAAGACCGGGCAGGGGCTGGCCGAGTTGCAGGACGCGATTCACCAGCGGATCGTGGACACCTTATCCGAGGAAACCAGCGTGGTGGCCGGGACAGCCATCCGTTGCCGGGAAAGCCTGCGTCTGGCGTCATCCGGTCTTGCGCGAGCCCGACAGGCCGTGGCGGACGGCATCGGCGACGAGGTGGTTGCGGCCGAAATCCGCGTCGCCCTCGACGAACTTGGCAAGGTGGTCGGCGCCGTATACACCGACGACATCCTGGACCGCATCTTCAGCCGATTCTGCATCGGAAAGTAGGTCCCGCTTGCCGAGCGGGACCTCGGCGGGACGCAATGCTGCACAAGCGAGTGGTGGTCTGTATGTCGATCAATGTCAGGTTGGGTGGCCGGGGCTGGACTGAGCGTCAGCGAGGGAAGCCCCGGGGTTTCGGGCTTGCGCCCTCCAACCCCGGCCACCCTGGCCACAATCTACCTGACAAATATCGATAGCCTGACCTACTTGATTGCTTCCCGTCGTACGAATCAAGTATTCCGTTCTCGCAAAAAGGGAGTCGCGCAGGATGAACCACGAGAACCACTACTTTCAGCGGGCGTGGAATCGGCTGCCTACCGACAAAATAGGGTGCCTGAGCCCGGTCTGCTGATTGAACAAAGGCGGTTCGTTGTATAACCTGTAGGCTTGGCACTCCAGATGATCCCCACTAAGGAGAACACATCCATGGCACGAACCACACGTCGTAGATTCCTTCAGACCACCGCAGCCGCAGGTGTCGGCTTCTGGGCGGCCGGCGGCACGCGACGGGCGATCAGCCAATCCGCGAACGAAAGACCTAACGTCGCCAGCATCGGCGTCGGCGGCAAAGGGAAAACCGATTCCGCGAACGCCTCTCAGTTCGGCAACGTCATTGCCATTTGTGACGTCGATCAGCGCACGCTCGAAGGAAAGGGAAAGGACGACGGCTTCCAGGAGGCCGAAAAATTCACGGACTATCGCGAGTTGTTTGCCAAGCACGGCAAGAAAATCGACATCGTGACCATCAGCACGCCGGACCACATGCATGCCCCCGCAACGCTGGAGGCCATGCGGCTGGGCATTAGTTGCTATACACAGAAGCCGTTGACTCGGACGATCTACGAGGCAAGGCTTCTGGCCCAGGTAGCCAAGGAGACGGGGGTCTGCACGCAGATGGGCAATCAGGGAACGGCCCTGGATTCATCGCGCGAGGCAATCGCTCAACTCCGATCCGGCGTGCTCGGCACATTGAAGGAGGTCTATGTATGGTCGAATCGTCCGATTTGGGCTCAAGGGCCCGACCGCCGCATGACCATGGACAAATTCGCTACACAAGCCAAGAAGGACAATCCTGACGGCGCCGAGCGGATCATTGAAGGGAAGAAGAGGGAAATAGCACGACATCTCGAACATCTTGACTGGAAGAAATGGCTTGGCGTCGCCCCAGATCGGGAATTCTGGCCCGGCCTCTACCATGCCTTTGCGTGGCGTGGTTGGTGGGATTTCGGCAGCGGCGCCTTGGGCGACATGGCTTGCCACCAAGTAACCGTTCCGTTCGCGGCATGCGGATTGCGGGATCCAGTCTCCGTCGTCGCCAAGACCACCGGCCACGACTATGACAGCTTCCCGGACAGCTCGATCATCAAGTTCGAGTTCCCGGAAACGTCCGAACGGCCCGCCATCCCCTTCTGGTGGTACGACAAAGAAGGCAACAAGCCGCCTGAGAAAGTGTTCAAAGAATGGGGCATCGAGAGGGTGTCTCGCAGCGGCGTACTGGTCGTTGGCGAAAAGGGCGCCTTCTACAGCAGCGACGACTATTGTGGCCGTTATGAACTGAAGGGTGTCGATAAGGTCAAGGTGGATTTTGAGAAGGCCGAGGACAAGGGGCACTTCGACATCAACAATATGTACGAGTTGTTTCGGGCGGTTGCCGAGGGCGATCCGAAGATCTGCAAGTCGAATTTCGTCGATCGAGCCGGCCCGCTCACGGAGACGATTCTCCTGGGCAACTTGGCTGTCTGGGCTGCGGCCAAGGGCGGCGAGGAAGGTGCCATGGGCGACTGGGGCGAGAAGGTCGCATGGGACGCGAAGAACCTCAAGGTCACGAACGTCGCTTCGCTGAAGACTCCCGGAGTGGCTGATTTGGTCAAGCCCAAGTACCCGGACGGTTACCGGCTGGACTGAGCACCGCATGGTGCACGCTGGCGATTATCCGGTCATGATGAACATAGGTGGGGGCGCGGCAGGCCGCGCCCCCACTGCTGCTAATTGGACAACGATTTAGGAGAAAGTCAGGAATGATGATGAGAAGTTCGCTTCTGGTGCGTAGTACGGTCGTTGGTTTGATCGTCAGTTTGCCGTGTCTGATCGGTTGCCCAACGCCGAACGGCGACGGCGGAAATGGCGGCCAGGGTTCGGGCACTGTTGACGGCGCGGGCGGCACGGAGGAAACCGACGGCACGGGCGACACGAGCAAACCAGTGGACACCCCGACTCGGGCTGCAACGGCCAAGGCAGAGGACGTAGATGCCGCGAAGAAACTGCTCGACGGGATTGGTGCCGAGTACACGCTTCTGCCTGGCGATCTGTTGACGGAAATCGTCATCCGTGATGGCTCCCCATTGTCCGACGAGAATATCGCCTTGTTCGGGAGACTGACCGACTTGGAGAAACTCCAGGTACTTAACTTCCGCAAGTTGAACGACGAAATGACGTCGCAACTGGCGGGGCTGAAGAACTTGAAGGCGTTGGCGTTGACCAACTCGGTGATTGGCGATCCGACGGTTGGGATGATTGCTGAGTCGTTTCCGAATCTGACGGAACTCGACCTGTCCTCGAATACGAATTTGACCAACGACGCCCTTAGGCTCATCTCCGAGCTGAGCAAGCTGGACCGGCTGACGCTCGTTCAGAACCGCTTCGACGACGTGGGAACCGACCATCTGAGGAGACTGAAGAACCTGCGAGTTCTCGACCTCCGCGGCAACACGGGTGCCAGTAGTATGACCATGAGTGTCCTCGGAGAGTTGCCTAAGCTTGAGGCGCTGAAACACCGCAGTGTGGTCGACGATTTTAGCATGGAGGACTTGGCTAAGAGCAAGACGCTCAAGTCGCTGCTAATTCAGGATTTCGCCATCACTTACCGGTCAGGGGAGCACATCGCCGCGATTGACACGCTGACTGAACTCGAAATCCTTCGATGCCCGGGCTATGATACCGAAGGCGTGCTCGCGCTGAAGGGCATGAAGCTCACTCGGCTCACGTTGCGTGATCTCCCCGTCGATGATCGCGCAATGGAGGTCTTCGCCGATTTGCCTGACCTGACACGGCTCTACCTGCGCGAACTGTCTTCGGTCAGCGACGATGGCCTCAAGAACCTCGAGTCCCTCAAATCGCTTGAATTGCTCAGCATTTGGGACGTTCCGCAGATGACGGAGGCCACAGTCGACGTTATCGCCACCTTGCCGAACCTCAAAGAGCTAACCATCAGAATGACAGACGTTACCGATGCGGCGGTTGACAAACTACTGGCAATGCCGAACCTGAAATCGCTGACGTTCAAGGAGAACGGATCGGTGACAGCCGATGCGCTCAAGAAGCTCTCCAGCAAGGAATGGGACAAACTCGATATCGGGTCGACGGAATGACGAAAATCCTCTTCCTCCACGGCTGGCAATCGACACCGGGCGGGCTCAAGCCGACCTTCCTCAAGGAGCAAGGCTACGTCGTTCTGAATCCCATCCTGCCCGACGACGACTTCGACGAAGCCGTTCGCGTTGCTCAAGCCGAGTTGGACCGGCACCACCCGGATATCGTCCTGGGATCCAGTCGTGGCGGCGCGGTCGCCATGAATGTCGATGCCAAAGACACGCCACTCGTGCTCTTGTGCCCCGCATGGAAGAAATGGGGCACGGCGACAAAGGTGAAACTGAACACGACGATCCTACACAGCAGGGCTGACGACAGAGTGCCGTTTGCCGATTCGGAGGAACTCGCCAGCAACAGCGGCTTGTCCCCGGAAGCGTTGATCAACGTTGGCACGGAACACCGCTTGGCCGATGCTGATTGCCTGAAGGCGATGTTCGAGGCGTGTGAGCGAGCGACGTGCGCTCCAGAGCTTGTTGATGTCACGGTGTATTACCTCGAAATGCTCGCTCACGCACAGCGTACTGTGCCGGCGCCGCGAGACGGACTGATGGTTCTCCACGCTCAAGCACCGTCCGTGCCGTACTATCGTTTTCTGTACAACGCTGTGGGCCAGGACTACTACTGGCTGAGTCGCAGGAAGTTCTCCGATGCGGAACTGGCTGAGGTCATTCAAGACCCACGAAACGAGTTGCACGTCTTGCATGTGGACGGCTCGCCCGCTGGGTTCGCCGAGTTAGACCGCCGCCAACCGGACGACGTCGAACTGGTCCAGTTCGGCCTGATGCCGGATTTCATCGGCCAAGGATTGGGGCCGTGGTTTCTGCAATTCACCATCGACAAGGTGTGGAGCTACCAGCCGAGGCGGTTTTGGCTTCACACGTGCACCTTGGATCATCCTGCCGCCGTGCCTGTGTACAAGAAAACCGGGTTCGTGCAAGTCAAGCAAGAGGCCATTCGCCGAGAACTGTAACGCTGCTGCCGTGACGTGTATCTTGTATCAGGAACCGATGAGAAAGGTGCAAGTCGAGTAGGGCCGGTTCCTACCGGCCAGCGTTTGATCGTCGTCTGATCGGCCGGTGGGAACCGGCCCTACGCCTACTGTCGTAGCCATGTTCACCAGAACGTGGTCGCAATCCCCGACGACGCCCCACGTTCTGGCGAACGTGGCTACAGTCGGATGAAATGTCCGGGCTAGGTGCCGCCTCCATCCTGCAGACTATTCGGGAGGGTGATCGTGAAGATCGTTCCTTTGGATTCCTCGCTGGTGAACTCGACTTTGCCTCCAAGGTAGTGTTCGCCTAGGAGCTTCATGCTATACGTCCCGATTCCCCGGCCGACTTTTGCCTTCGTGCTGAAAGAACGCTGGAAAACTTGACGTTGTACTTCTTCCGGCATGACGGATGGATTGTGGACGCTGAAGGCTATCTGTTCGTCCTGGAACACACAGCGAATGACCACCGCACCGCCGACTTCCGTGGCTTCCAGAGCGTTTTTGATCATGTTTCCCAGTACCCGAGCAAGTAGCCGTGCATCGGTCGACAGATGGCCATCCCAAATGCCTCCCGCCCGGATCTCCCGCCCGTTCGCAACAGGGTGGTTTGCGTAGAGCACTCGCAGTTCCTCTAACAGCTCCGCCGGACAGACAGGCATTGGATCCACATCAAGGTCGCCAGTCTCGGCCAGCATCAGGTCCCGCTGTGACTCGATTTCACTAACGAGTTGGTCGGCGAGATCGCCCAGCAGCCGGAGATCTTCCAGCTCTTTCGAACCTTTCTGATGGTCTTCTTCCAGCAGGCGAACGTAGCCCTGCATCCCGCCAGCCGTGTTCAAGACATCGTGGAAGAACACATGGCTCAACACAGACAATCGTTTCTGTTGACTGACGTCCTCGATGGTGCAAACGGTGAAGAGTTCGCCACCGACATCCAGGGCCGTAGCAGTGACCCGCAAATCACGAGCTCCGCCGTCTATCGCTGTGTCCAGGGTCACTCGGCACTCGCGAGTCGCCTGGCTTCTTGACTGCTGGCTCTGCAGTATCGCCGCGACAGCGCCGCAAGTGAGACAGAACTTCGTCGTACCGCAGCCATCCGGCCCGCCTTTCGAGAATGTGCACCCAACAACCTCCCCCGTCCGCTTGCCAATGACTTCGTCGACATTGACGTTCAACATTTGCAGCAGGGCTCGATTGGCCGCGAGGATCTGCCGGTTTTCGTTCAAGATCGCGACTGGCGAGGCCAGCGCGTCCATGATCTTTTGCAACAACGGCGTGTTCTGAACCTGTGCCATGCGGCGTTGGAGTTCTTGGGGTGAGTCTCGTCCGGCGGGGGCAAAAAACGTATCCATGAACGGCTCCTGTTCCAGAGATACATTTGGCCAAAGCAGGTGTGTCGCCTTTGTCGTCAAACTTGCCGCGATTCAGACAAGTGAGCATACAGTCTGGACCGTGGTTGGCCAAGGTTGTGGCTGGCCAAGGTTCTTGGGCTTGGTATAACGTGGCCCTAATGGCCACCACCTGGCTGTGCTTGTAGAATCCTTCCACGTGCCAGCGCGGGATAGTCAGCCGCAATCACTTGAGCCCGAGCTGAAGGATGTTCTGTTAGATGTGAAGACGGAGAGGGAATGACAAATGGAGAAACGCCGATTAAGCACTGTCGAACTCATACTCCGCTACTGGGGAGCGGATCCGCCAGCTCACAGCGAGTTCCAACGAGTAAACAGCACTCACGCGGTTAACTGTGACGGTTTTGAGATAGAACTTCTCGAAAGCACATTGAGATACGTGGCGGGAGTCTACAGGTTAACCGTTGCGGTCGAGATCGGTCCCGACGGTCGCCCGTGTCCGTTGTGGCCGTCTGACTGGCGTTGGGATCCGCCGCATGAACGACAAGAGTTATCTCCAAAGGAGCGTACCGGCCTCCAGGACCGCATCTTGAGCGGCCTCCGTTTCCTGGCCGCCCCTTCGTAAGGCTGCCGAGGCAGGCATCGCACCTGCGTCATGTCGCCGAATGTCACCGCTTCCGTCTGCGAGGTGCGGGTTTGCCTGCTCTTGCGGGGTCGAAGTTCGGGTTATTGCTTGGCATCTGAGCACCCACCGTTTCTCGCCACGCATGGAGCTTCGTGCGAAGTTCTATCAGCTTGTCGGGGCGCTCCGCAGCCAGATTCTTCCGTTCTGAAATATCACTGCCGAGATTGTACAGTCCGGCCGGCGTGTCGTCGTGAAACTCGATCAGTCTCCAGTCGCCACTACGGATCGCGCTGTACGGTGCATCGCCGCCTGCGTGGTAGTGTGGGTAATGCCAGTAGAGCGCGTCGCGACCAAGCTTTGCACTCTGGTCGTGAAAGAGAGTTTCGAGACTGACGCCGTCCACTTTGGCGTTGTGCCGCGCGTTGCCCGATGCCCCGGCGACTTCCAGCGCCGTCGGGTAGAGGTCGGTCGTCATGACCGGCTCGGGGCATCGGCTACCGGGTTGGATCACTCCCGGCCAGCGTGCGATCATAGGAACGCGAACTCCGCCTTCATACGCCGAACCTTTTCCGCGGCGCAATGGGTAGTTGTCCGCTATCCCGTCGATCTTGCCATACCGTTGTGTCAGCCCTCCGTTGTCCGACGTGAAAATGATGAGCGTGTCCTTTGAAAGAGCCAACTCATCCAATGTGGCTGCAACCCGCCCAACA
>CAZURK010000109.1:0-43840 GCA_964623055.1 uncultured Pirellulaceae bacterium | reverse complement strand
AAGGCCGATCCTCCCGACAAACACTCGTCGGCATGTATTTTTCCTCTGTGATTGACTAACATGGTCTTGGGTCTCTAGTGTTCGGGGTTGGGACGTGCTACGAACCAGACCGAAGCTGCGACCCGGCTTCGGCGCGAGCCACCGCGCCGAAGCGTTTTTGTGCGCAGCTCTTGTGTGGCTTCCGCTCGGGAAGCGCTGACAACAAGTTTTCGTTCCGATGTTTCTTCTATGTTGTTGAGGGTGACGCAGATAGCCAAACCAAGCCACCAAAGCGGTGTCTTGAAAGGCTCCCGAACGTCGCCTTTCCTGCGGAGATCTAAGGTGTCGCGGTTCGTCCGAATGTGCTTGCTACCGAAGTCGTAGCAGGTCCCGTGCCACACCCGGACAATCCGCATAATCTGGTCAACGCACGCGAGAAGGGGTCACTGACCACAGCAAAAACTGGATGCATCCGAGCGACAAATGCGGCCATCCACTCCTCGAAATTTGCGGGTTTTCACGGTAGACTAGGGGAGCCCCGAGCGGATGTTGAAGACTCCCTCCGCGGCCGCAGATCAAGTCAATCGCCGTGCCGTCGCCGGACATCCCTGCAGAGAGCCAAGGAAACATGAAACTTCGAGAAAGATGGGGCTGACGGTAACTACATTTTCGGTACGATCATCCGTCATAGGCATGGCGATGTACGAGAAATGTATCCAACATGTAGCGTTCCTCAGTAATTGAAGACGATCCGCGGGAAGAATTGGCTGGAATCGCCGTGGCCCAACGCTTGCTGTGTCGAACGCAGGGCCGGCGATGCCTTTGTTCTTGAGCCGCAACGCAAGTACTACCCGCGTGGTACGCCGTGGCTCGTCCCCATAGCAGGCTTTGTTCCCGAGAGTGAAGGCTCGCAGAAAACACACTCATTGAGAGAATGCAATCCATGGAAAATGAGATTGTCTTCGCTGGCTTGCCATTTCAACTGGGAAACCCGCTGAAGACCCCATCGACTGCTTGGCGCAATTGGCGAATCTACTGGGAATCGGAGAACGAGTTTCGTCGGTTGGCTGCGATGTCTGAAACGTATTATCAAAACGAATGGGAGGATACGAGCCAAATGCGGCTGGAAGCCATTGCCACGGCAAGTTGCCGTGCGGGGCTATCAGACTGCAACACCGCACTGAACACCGCGGTCGCCGAAGCGGTATTGCGGCACGTTGATACCCTCCCAAGCGGTTTTTCCATGCTTGACGTCGGCACGGGGGCCGGCAACGCCGCGCTGGCCGTGCTTAAGAGGGTTGACTCCGCGAAAGCCATTGCCCAGTTGCACTTGGTCGATCCGGCTAAGAGGTCCCTCAATCATGCAGGAGCCAGGATTCTAGACAGCGAGCTTGTGCCAAAACATGGCCTATTCCTCCACGCCGCCACCGATCTGCATCTGCCCAACCTGTTCCCATCACCGAAGTTCGATTTGATAGTATCGAGTGCCGCACTGCATCACCACGGGCATCTTGAGCCAGCAATCGGCGCAATTGCGCATTGCTTGAAGCCGGGAGGCCTGTTGGTCGTGGGTGACTGGCACAACTCGATGTGGACCGATCCAGGTCGTGTCTATGAGTTGTTGCGTTCTCTGTCTTGGTCGGAGAAAGGCGGGGACCTCGCTCGCTTCGCGAACCGGTATCCTACGACGCCTGTTGCCGAACCTGACCCGCTTCTCAGGATAGCCAACGAACAGATCAGCGCTTTCTGGCGGGCCTATACTGGCGTGAGAACCGCTAAGCCGCTCTCTTCCCAGATGCTGGAAGGGCACCGCCCGCCTGCTGACTACACAATACTTGCAAGAAAGTCGGGCCTGCACACAGTCGAGCCACCGCAACCGCTGTTTCCCGACAGCGCCTTGCTCTGCGTACACGTTGCCCGAAAACCTACCGCATGATTCGGCAAACGGAGGTGTCTAGCAATGGCGACGAAAGGTCCCGCAAAGCGAGCACAGCTCCCAGCGTCTGATACTCTGGTGCAGCCGGGTGCGCATGTCAGAATATCTGCTCCGCACACCGTTTTTTGGGGCGGAGAACATGCGATCATAGCCGGAGCGCCAGCCGTCCTTCAGCACATTTCACGACGCATTCATGTCGACGTTCGACGAATTGACGACAGTGGGCTCCGCGTCAGTTTGCTTCCGATAGAGCACATCGACCGACTCCCCTGGTCGATCGAGACAAAAGAAATGCAGGAACTTGAGACACTTCTTGGGGCGGCCTGTGGGTATTTTGATCTCAACACGGGCGCAGAATTCACTGTCAAATCGGAGGGGATTCCGTCCGGCGGCGCAAACGCGTCAGGTGCGTTGTGCAGTGTCCTTGCCGCGGGCCTGCTGTGGGCAAACGGGCGTCTGGATCCAACGGACATTGAGGCGATTGGCAGCATCACCCCATCCGCTCTAGCGGCGGCGTTCAACGAGAAGAGTTTTCTATGCCCAAAGCCAAAAAGTGCTCCTTCGTGTAGGAGCACTGCTGATCGCTTAGTGAGATTCCGACTTGCCGATACGTTATCAACGCTATCGGTGGCTGAGAAGGCCGCTGCCCTGCTCTTTCTCGCCTGGTGCTTGGAGTGCCATTTCCACGGCGGCAAGGCGTCTGGCTATGGTGCCTTTGCACCCATGATTCACTGTCGTGTGCCGTTTGTGTTCTTTCCGCAACCACGCTCAGACGCTCGTGATGCAGTGTTTGTACCTGGCGGCAACGTAACCGTAGGTCGAGAGGATTGCGGACCTTTCGATCTTAGACGCCATCCGAATAGGGCCGACGAGAATCTGGATGAGTTGAACAAGCTAGAGTTGAGAGAAGTCATGCCCAGATTGGCCAACAACCTCGCTGCCCTGAAGATCGGTGCGTGGAATCTCGCTCCCGAGCCGCCCGAAACGCCGGGCTTCTGCTTCGGTGTGGTGTACACCGGCAGGCAGAAGGACACAGGCCGTCAGATCAGCCGTACGTTGGATATGCCTAAAGAACGGGATGAGGCTGTAACAAGGATGACGAACTTCGCGGACAGCCAAAGCGTGCTTGAGCCAAGATACCAGGGTTTCAGGACGCTGAAGATGGGCCAGCTTCCGACCGAGGTATTGGCCGATCCCAGGCAGTGGGAACTGCGCGGTCTCGCGGTCGAGTTGCATGAAGGGATGCGGGAACTCCTGTCTGGCAGGCACGATGACATCAGCAACGTGGCGCGGCTCTTGCGTAGGATTCACAGCGCACTGGAATCCTGGGGGCTGGATTGGTACGAGGGCCGCGTGGTGGGCCAAGCGATCTACGAGGCTTTGGGCTGCGACAACTATTCGCAGTCTGCCGTCAAATTGACAGGAGGGGGAGGAGGAGGGTCTCTACTATTCCTTGCCCCCAAGGGCTCCGAAAGACGGCTCAGGTCTCGCTTGGAAGCTGTTGATTTCCCGGTGCGAGGAGTCGTTCTTCTTGAGTGCTTAGACGATCGTTGGCCGGATGGGCGTGGCTTGTCCTGTGAACAGCGCGACACGCCCCGTCGCCGCCCAGGACCATTCACGGTCGCCGTACTCGATGCGGCTCACGCCTCAAACGCGCGCTCAGAATCTAGCGTGAACGCTGAACCTAGGCAGCTACCTCCTGGGCAGCAACACGGTCTCCTTCGTGACGTGGTCGCTGACAGCGCCGCCATGAAAGAGGTTGTGCGGCAGGCACAGCAGTTGGCTGAGACAGATATTACGGTGTTGCTTCAGGGTGAAAGCGGTACCGGTAAAGAAGTGGTGGCCAAATTAGTACATGGGTACAGCAGACGCTGTAAGGGGTCGTTCGAGGCGGTGAACTGCGCCAATATTGGGAGAGACCGGGCCGAAAGCGACTTTTTCGGCCACGAAAAGGGAGCGTTTACTGGTGCTACGAACCGGCATCTCGGCCACTTCGAACGAGCCCACGAAGGCACCTTGTTCTTGGACGAAATCGCCAGCCTGCCACCAGAAGTACAAGCGAAACTGCTGCGCGTCCTGGAGGAGGAACCTCTCACACGCATGGGTGGTGAAGAACACATAACGGTCGATGTACGCGTCGTGGCCGCCTGCAAAGAGCCTCTTAAAGAGATGGTGGATCAAGGGTTATTCCGTGACGATCTCTACTTCCGTCTGGCAGTGGCTGAGATCAAAATCCCGCCGCTTCGCGACCGAAAAGAGGACATCGAGCCCCTGGCGAACTTGTTTTTGGAGACGGAGGTGTCGAAGTTGGGCATGTGCAAGAGGACACTTCACCAGAGTGCAAAAGACGTTCTCAAGGCGTACGACTGGCCTGGGAATGTTCGCGAACTCAGGAGCGCCATGGCGCGTGCTGTCGCTTTGTGGAAAGACGAACTGATGATACGTGCTGAGCACCTCCCGAAGTTTGATCTGCCCTCAGTGCCCGCCTGTACATCTCCGCCATCACGACGGAAACGTGGCGAAGAGGCATACCGTGGCGATTTGCAGGCATTCGTCGACAGAAAGGAATATACACCGAGATACTACGTTGTCGGGCAGGCCGTGCTGGGCATGTTCGACGCCAATGAGAGGGAAGTCACACCGCGTGCGGTGAAACACTGGTTGAAGATCCAGTCCGGCGGCTTTCAGGAGCCCTTCTCGAAAGAGGCAACGGCTCTCGCCGGAAAGAAACGCTACGATCAAGACATCACGCCCATTCTTAGAGACCTTGCGCAAGAGAAGTATCTGGAGAGCGACAATGATTGTTCGCCCTGGCGGTTCCCCTCCAAATGGCCTCCAGACGAAGACGATACTACGGCGAACGGTCAGTAGACTGGGCGGAGCCGCCAAGCCTTTGCCAACGGAGACGTCACCTTGGTGGACAAGGGCTAGGCCCCCGTCACAACAAGCTCGCGTCGTGCGGTCGAGGCAGTCGTGTGGGTAGCGTTCAGGTCGATGTAAGTTGGCGTGGGTGGGCGTCGGCTTATTACGATCGCGGCTAGATCGTCGCAGGGTGGTTCGTTGCCGGTGTGCTGGAAGACGTCACGTGCTATCTGTACGGCGAGCCCGTCACCCGCCTCGGCACTGTCTACTGCGTACTTCAGACGATCCGTGCCGAAGGGATCTCCAGTATGGACACCCGCGTCCAGCACCCCGTCGGTCACCAAAACGCAGGAGCCGCCAATCGGGAAGTTCCATCGCATCAGGTTCTCGGCGAGCACCATCTCTCCGTCTAGGCAGTCTTGCAGTCCGATGAGTCCCAAGCCGTTTGCCTTGTATGGGTGTGCACGGCCAGTCGGCGCCCTGACGATGGGATATGGATGCCCGGCGGTCACAAAGGTGGCTTCGTGCCTGGCGGTGTCCACGTCTACAATCACCAGTGACATGAAGCGGTCGCCAGGCCAGTTTTGATCGATGTCGGCCAGCCATTGTAGGGGCCCGGACGAACGACCCTCCTTCAACATGATCCCCATGTACTCGTGATAGACGCTGGCCCCATCCCCTTTTCCGCAGAGGTCCCCCAGCGCCAGGCGAAACGAAGTCTTACTCGTTCGCACGACGCCGGTCCAGTCACCGGTAACGCAGTCGGATGCTGTCAGTTGCCTTGCGCAGCCCAACTTGGCTGGCACACAAAAGCCCGTCGCTTCGTACTCGTCCATGCAAAATCGCAGCGACAGGAGTGAGTCGAAATCGTCCAATGCGCGACCAAACATCGATAGTTCTCCCAGGTCGAATTGTTTTCTGTCGTCCCTGTACTCTGAAAAGACATCGCGTCGCCGCTTTTGCAGGAATTTTCTGGCAGCTAAGTCCGGCTGGCCGAATGGAATCGTTGGCTCGGCGGTGTACTACAAGGGCGGCCCGCAGCAGGCTCGACCGCCGGACGAGACTTTCAAGGCTGGGACAAAGGTCACACTGGTTCGCGACGAAGACAGCTACTGCCAGGTTCGCTCGGAACGCGGCGTGATGGCATACGTTTCGTCCGATGCACTGAAGGAAATCTCGGACAAGCCACGGAGGTCCGAACCGCCCTCGCCGCGTATCGAATGATCAAACCGAATCTGCCGAACCTCTCACCGCATTTTCTTGTCCTTCTGCAAAGAATCTGTGGCGAAACAGGGACGCTCTGTCCGAAGGCAGGTGTTTAACAACTGTCTGCCGGCATCCAACGCTCGAGTTGGCCTGACGGGGCAAAGGAAGAAACTGGCCTCCTGCCACACCCTGCCATCCCGCCCATGATGCTCAAGATCTTCAATCCGAAAGCAAACATCGCGACGATGTCTGGTACAGATGCCGAGCGACAATCCGATGGTCTTCGCGTCCTTGTGGCCGAAGACAGCTCACTAAATCAGGCGCTCGCGGTCCGCCTTCTGGAGAGGCAGGGCCATACGGTCACCGTGGTAAGCAATGGGAAGGAGGCGGTACAAGCACTGCAAGACGGTGAATTCGACTTGGTCCTCATGGATGTCGAGATGCCCGAGATGGACGGTCTGACGGCAACTCGCTCGATCCGGGCAACCGAAAGTCGGCTGGGCGGTCGTGTCCCGATCGTGGCCGTCACGTCGAACGACAACCGCGAGCAATGCTTGAACGCGGGCATGGACGCTTACCTGCCCAAGCCGCTAAATCCTGACTTGCTGCACCGCGCTCTGGATGAAGTCCTCAGCCGCGTAGCCGCATAGGCGCGGTTCGCTATCCTGTCCCCGGAGCAGCGTGCCTTTCTTTCGCATCCTGCAACGGGCGGTTTCCATCGCTTCATCCGAGCGGAGCGTGGCACGGCTTACTTGTCAGCCGTGTCTCCCCCTGCTACGCCAAGCACTGCTAACAAGTAAGCCGTGCCACACGACGCTATGGGTCATCCCGAAACAGCCCAGCCAGCCAAGTGGTGTGCTTCTTTGACAGCCGTTCGATGTGACCTACACTTGTAAGGCATCCCATGCAGATGCGCAGGCAAGGTGTTCTTTGACGATGGGGACGGTTATGACAGATCGACTGCGGCACCATCAGCGAATGGCGTTTCTGGGACTGATCGCCTGGGTCAGCCTGTGTCTCTTGGTCATTGGCTGGGGCCCGCCGTTGGGGACGACGACCAGTAGGCTCTTTGCATGCACCGGACTTGTTGGATTAGCATCGGCCGTCGGGCTGGCGGTACGAGTGAAACGCGAGATGGTGGAAACGCGGGAGCTACTGGATGCCTACATGAGCGAAGCCCGCACGGATCCGCTGACCGGATTGGCCAACCGTCGTGCCCTGAATCAGGAACTCGAACGGAGGATCGCCCAGTTACAGCGTCAGGACACACCGCTTGCGGTGCTTCTGATCGATGTGGACCATTTCAAACAATTCAACGACAACCATGGCCACCAGGCGGGCGACGAAATGTTGTGCATGATGGCCCGTGCCCTGCGCGACACGGTGCGGGACATGGATTTGCCTACCCGCTACGGTGGCGAAGAATTCGCCATCGTGTTGCCCGGCACCGCTCTGAACGACGCGAAATGCGCGGCGGAGCGTATCCGGCGCGCTGTGGCCGACATCGAATTCACATTCCGCGGCGCCAAGCTTCGTGACACCGTCAGTGTCGGGCTGGCGCAGGCTACGGATGTGGACGACCCGCAGTCAATCATCCGCCGCGCCGACGATGCCCTGTACGCCGCGAAGGAGGCGGGACGGAATCGTAGCTTCTTCCACGACGGCCAGACTTGTCTGCCGATCCCGCCGACCACGTCATCCACACCGGCGGTGGTCGCTGGATGCTAGCACCTCGCGTCTCTCGTCTTTGTAGGTTGGGCATCCTGCGTAGCTTGGGACCATTGTCCCGAGCGAGAAACATGGCAGTCATTTCTCGAACGGTCCTTGACGCGGCTGACTCTTCCTTCACAGGCCGGCTGAAACGACCACGCCCGGCTGGCGATCATGGTCGACTTCCCGCGCTTCCAGCGCACGCCGGAAACGTAAGTGACGTTGCCTGGAGAGTTCCACTAAGGGGCGCCAGACGGTCGCGGTCAACCGATACTTGATCAACAGGTGCCAGATCAGATTTGACCGTTTGTACAGATATGACATCGCCAGATAAGGCAGCACGGATCGAGTATCTCGTGGACGACGTCGCCAGATAGAACGGTGCGAGAAGAGTCGGCGATAGCACCAGCGATAACCGGCACCCAGTTGCTGGGGTGTCAGATTTCGCGGACGGAATACCACATGTGCCGTATCGTAGTAGCGCCAATCCTTGTGGAGCAAACGCCCCTCGGCCTCCATCTGCCTGAACAGCGGTGTGCCCGGATAGGGTGTCAGGATATGGAACGTGGCACACTCCAGGCGGTTCTTTTCGATCCAATCCACCGTCCTTTGGAACGTGTCCAGCCGGTCATGGTCGAATCCTAGAACGAAACTCCCATTGACTTGAATGCCGTATTGGTGAAACAACTCCACGCGACGTGCATAGTCATCCGGTCGCGGTGCTCTCTTGCGCGCATCGAGTAGGTTCTCGTGCTCCAAAGACTCGAAGCCCACAAACACGCCCGTGCAACCCGCAAGCGCCATTTCGCGGACCAACGTTGGATCGTCGGCGACATCAATACTGACCGCAGCACTCCAGATCTTCTCCAACGGCCGCAAGGCTCGGCAGAGCGACCGCAGGTATTCGGGTTTGGATCCCAGGTTATTGTCGGTGAACACGCCGTAAGGCTGGTTATCACGCTGGAACTCGTCTGCAACTTGCTCGACGTCGCGCATTTGATACGGCATGTGCAACCCGCCGGTGGAAAGGTAGCAGAACCCACAACGGTTATGGCAGCCTCGTGTGGCAATCAGGCTGGTCGTAGTCAGGAAGCTCTCCCGAGGCAGGAGATCACGCCGGGGCGTTGGATCGTCCCGATACGCGCGAGTGAAGTCGGCGCGATAAACCTTCTGTAGTTGACCGGCTTCGATGTCACGGAGAATCTCCGGCCATAGCGTAACGCCGTCGCCGATCGCCAATGCGTCCGCGTGAGGCGCGGCCTCCTGCCGACAAGCGATCACATGCATACCACCCAACACGACAATTGCGCCGCGTTGGCGATACCAGCGAGCCAACTCGTACGCTCGGTCGGCAAACGTGAGATGGACAGAGATGCCCACAACCTGTGGGAATGGTTGCCAAGGCGGCGGCCCCTGTAGAAGATTCTCGTCCCAGTAACGCACATGCCAATTCTCCGGCGTACTCGCCGCGATGCTCGTCAGGGCAAGCGTTGGTGTGAGCACATGCTTGCCGAAACTGGCGTGCGGATCTTTGGGGTAGAAAGGACTGACGAGCAAGGCATACCGGCGACGAGTTCGGCACGGGCCCGGCCGAGGATCAAGTTTCGGGGCAATCAGCATCGCTCGGGATATCCACGGGTTATGCATCAGTCGGGGCCTTTCCGCCATCTTGGGCCAAGATCGACTTGAGTCGTATGACGTTCACCATTTCATCGCTCCGCCGCACCCTCATGCACTGAGTGGCTCTAACTCGTATCGAGAGAAAACGATACGAGACTGGGCACAGCTCTGCAATGCAAAGTTAAACGAGAAAAAAACACTGGGTATGTGGTGATGAACGGACCGCGCACGTGCTACTGTGCGTCATTGGAACCTCCGGGAGCCTGTTTCCTCAGGATCAGCCAATAACTTTGTATCACAAAGTAACTATGTGGAAAGAACTTGTCAAGGGACAATTCATGTGAGCTATTCCACCTGTTGCGATCTACCCGGATCGCCCGAGGCTGTTGTTAGCGTTAATGAAAATGGGTACGCTTCGATGCATGTTGGCAATATTAAGGAGAGAAGCTGGACCATGACGAGAATAGGATACCCTCTATCGTTTGCTGCCTGTCTGCTGGTCGTCAGCGCGGCGGGCGAGGAGACAGCAAGCAGGGCAACGGAGCGGCGGGCCGAGAACTTGCGCGGCATGTTGGTGATCAACGAGGACAACAGCCATTTCTTCGGATCGCGAAGGCCCGAGGACATGACCCTGGCTGGGTTGCACGCTTTCGTGGACCAATACGCCGGTTCGGCCGTCACTCATCTATTCCTGTGCCCCAATGCCATGAGGGCCAGTTTCCGTAGCAGCTCGCGCGACGCCATCTGGGATCCGGTGGGCGGGAAGGAACCGCAGGGTATGTGGCCTCAAAACGCAAAGCGGCTGCACGAAGCCGAGTTGGATCCGTACAAGGTCTGGATCGACCGCTGCCGCGAAAAGGGCGTCTCGCCGTGGCTGACCATGCGGATGAATGACGTTCACGATGTGGGCAATCTCGACAGTTACATGCATTCCACATTCTGGCGGACTCACCCGGAGTACTGGCGCGTCCCCAACGGCTCGGCCAGCCCCTGGGTCAGCCGAGCGATGAACTACGCGCACGCCGCGGTCCGGGAACATCAGATGGCCTTCGTTCGAGAACTGCTCGAACGCTACGACCCGGACGGGCTAGAATTGGACTGGATGCGTTTCGGCTACCACCTAACCCCCGGACGCGAACGAGAGGAACGCGGGATCCTGACCGATTTTGTGCGCGAGGTTCGCTTGCTGACTGCCGAGTGGTCCAAAAAACGAGATCATCCCATTCTGCTCAGCGTGCGCATCCCAGCTCACCCGGATGCTGCATCCGGCCTTGGCATGGATGCAGTTCTATGGGCGAACGAGGGCCTGTTGGACATGATCGTTCCGTGCCCGTTCTGGACATCGTCCGACTTCGACATACCCGTCGAACTGTGGCTAGACCAATTAGGCAAGGCCGCCGAGCGGGTCACAGTTGCACCGGGCATCGAACACAATTCACGCCCGTGGCCCGGAGCAGCAGCAGTTGCCAACGACCTGGCCGCGCTGCGAGGTTTTGCGGCGTCGGCCTATCACCGTGGCGCCGACAGCCTCTACCTGTTCAACTGGATGGACAGCGGGACACGTCCCGTGACGGCGAGCGATTACACACTGCTGTTGCGTGACGGCCTCTCCAGACAAGAGGTGCTGAAAACGCCTCGCAGGCATCCCATTTGTTTCCGAGATACAGTGCCTTCGGGCTTTCCGAACGGTGCACAGTTGCCCGTCGATGCACGGGACGGCGGAAACTTCCGTATTCACGTAGGCCCGAAGCCCACGGCGGGGAAGGCCTGGGCCATTGCCGGCTTGGCTCAGCATGACGGCATCGCCGATGCGACCTTCGAGGCATCGCTCAACGGTCGGGCGTTGCGTGCGGCGGAAGATGCTATGAACCTGAAAGGCTTCGGCGGCGGCACAGTACGCGCGATTCGCTTCCCTTGCCCCATTGCAGCCATCGAAGACGGCACCAACGATCTTCGAATACGCCAAGTCGACGGGTCTGTCGCTCAACGAATCGTCTGGATCGAGGTGCGTCTGGATCCCTGACAGGTGGCCGCCGCGGTCGAGCGTCAGTAGCTAGCAATCACATGGTACTGGGTGGCTGTCCCCGGTAGGACGATCCACTCGCCGTCTCGCTCGATATCCTTCCACGGCTCGTCATTGACCGTGATCGATTGGATTGGGCGGGCATCGGGGTGACGCAGACGTAGCTTGATCGCGCGTGGAGGATTCCGGTCTGGTGCGACGACGCGCGCTTCAATGCGTCCCTCGGCTGCCGCCGAGTTCACTGTGACAGAGACCGGTCCGAAGTGCGTGGGGAGTTTCTCGAAACGAATCGTCTTTCCATCACTGAACCAAGCTCGCGGCACAGCGGATAGCAGGAGCAGATCGCCAGAATACGCGGTCGTTTCGGTCAACTCCTCGGTAGCCAGCATGTGGCGGAGGAAGTGTAGGGCCACGGCGCTAGAGCATGGGATGGGATCCGACATGTCGGGAACTCGATACGCCGAGCGTACGTGTAAATCGCTGGCGTAGATCACGTTCGTCTCGCGCGAAACGAACGTCTCGTGATCCATGTTCAGTGCCAAGAAGGCATAGAATCCCAACAGGAATTCACCAACCGCGCCTTCGCGGAGTTTGCCCAGGATGTAGCCTTTGCCATACAGCGCGTCCAGCCCGCCGAGCCCTGCATCGCGGCGGAAACGTGGCAGGTAGCAGAACGTCCGGTTGTCGGCTTCCAGGAAGTCCGTGATCCACCGACTGTGCCGGCTGCCGGGCGCAAAGGAGTCGATGTCCAGCATGCAACCGGCGAACAACTGGTAGTAGTCCATCTGCTCGTCGGGTTTGTCGGCGTACAGCCGCAGCGGCAAGAACGGAGGATCAGCATCCTGCCGGTAGTTGCCGTCGATCGCGCGGTCAATATCGGCCCGGTACGCCGTCGCCTCGTCGGCGTAGCGACGGGCTGTGGCGTGATCGCCCAGTTCCTCCAGCAGCCACGCGGTATCGACCAGACCTCGCCAACAGCACAGATTGGCGAACAAGGCATAACACTGCACGTTGTGGATATCGCCGCCATAGGACCATTTGGGCAGCAGCCCCCAATGCAGCGGTTTGTCGCCGTCCTCCAGCTTCATCGTGGTCTGCCGTTGGGCCATCGTCCACTCGGCGCACTCCTTCAGCAGCGGCACGTGCTTGCTGACCCAGTCACGGTCGCGGGACAAACGATAAGCGTCCACCGCGTAGTGTGGCTGCAGGCCGTTTCGATACTGCTGGTGACGATCGGGATAAGTGCGGTACTGGTCGACCTTGACCAGGAACTGCGGCGTCAGATAGGTCGCGTCCAAATAGCGTTGGGCTTCGGCGGGAAAGCCCCACTGTGCCAAGGCCAGCATCGCGTAGCTTTCCTCGATGCCGTACAGCTTGCCATCGTAGCTGGATGGTTTGGCTCCGTAGGGCATGATGTCGCCATCGGCGTTGATGAACAATTGCGCCAACACGGCGCGGTACATCCGCTGGATTCGCTGCTCGGGCACTTCCACCCACACCGCGCCGTTCATCAATTCGTCCCAATAGGTACGAAACCGCGTCATCGCCGAATCGAACGTCACAGATTCGTAGAGCGAAGGCTCGCTGCCAGCCGGATAAACGGCGTGCGGATGGATGAAGTCGACGACCGCCTCGCCGTGTGGTTCGAGCGTCATGTCCACTTGCAGCGAGTTGTCGCCGTCGCCTTGACCGATGGGCTCGGAAGTCCGAGCGATCAGTACGACATCGTCGCCGCGTCGCAGCGTTCTATCGATGACCGCCACTCGGCCCGGTCGGCTTCCCGCGACTTCCGCGTGGATGGGGCAACGGAGCGGCGAACTGGTGAGGTTTTTCAGTTCGAGGCGAACGATCACGGCTGCTTGCGTCGGCGAATCACCGGCGGCCACCGAGAACACGGTCTGGCGTACTTCCAGGTTACCCAATCGCGACTGGACCACCACGCCTGGCCGCCAACCATCCAGCAACGTGCGGCGGACCGTGTCACGAAAGTCGGCCAGCCGGTGACGAGATTCGCCGAAACAAAAACGAATCGTCTCGCGCCCCAGCAGCGTCCCGCCCCACGTCACACCGATCTCGTCCAGTCCGTCCTTCAGCCCCACGAACGCCCGCACAGGTGTCATCGATAAGGCGCATTGGGAAAGCGTCTCGAAGGACGGCTCGTCGTCGCCGGACAGCAACTCCCGCTGCAGCCCGTCTGGCTGGGTCAGACGGTCGGGCCAGACATCCTTGCGCTGTGGCAAGTAGCGTCGGATCTGCAATTCCGTCACTGGCGGATCTACGCGGCCGGATACAAATCGTACGCGAATGGCCCGTGTCGCCAGCGGTTCGAGCGTCCAGACACATCGTCGCTGTTCTTTCGCAGTCTCCTGCTTCAGGCCGACACGGACCGGCGACCAGCGCAGGCCGTCGTGGGCTTCCAGTACCGCGGCGCCTTCTGCGGCCGTCTCGCTCGCGAATACCAACACTACTTGATCCACGACGTGCCGTATCGGCCATTGGACGCCCACAGCCGCAGCGTCGGCCGGGATCCCTGCGACCTTCGTTTCGTCGCCGTCAGCCAGTTCGGCGACCGGCGTGGTTTGCTCGTCGGCCATGTACGCCACCGCCATCGACGCTCCGGGTTGTTGCTCGTGCAACCGAGCGACATTCGGCACCAGTGCGCGCGGAGCAATCCGCCGGAGATCGGATTCGTTCAGCGGACGAACACGTGAAGATCGCTGCACGCCTTCGCCCCGCAGATAGGCCGCAATTTCCTGCACGGCCATTAGATCGCGCGCTGCGCCGCAACCGGCCGGCTGGGCGATTCGGAGCGAACTGACTTCGACAGCGGGCACGGAAATCACGCTTTGCCGACCCGTCGGTGCCCATGCTGGTGAAGTCCCGCCCATCGGCTGCCATTGGCCGTCCACAAGACGTTCGGCACGAAAGGCTTTTGGCAGCCACTCGGATCGGCTCCAGCAGATTTCGATTTCGTTCATTTTGACCGGACGCGGCCAGTCGAGTTGGATCCAGTGTTCGACCGGCGTGTCCGCCGAGACCCACGTATTGCCGCCGTTTCCCAGTCGATCAGCATGTCCCCATTCCGTCTCGGGTTCTTCGCCTTTGGCGATCCAGCGGCCATCGGTAAGCACTTTAGCGCCGTAGCCCGCGAACGACGAGTCGACCGAGACCTTGGCAACACTATCCGGCACATCACGGACCAGATTCGGAGATCTTGCCGGCGAATCCGCATCGCGTGCCCGAAGCGAAGCTAGAACCGCCAATAGAGTCAAGCCCGCGATGCAGACGATTGTGGGATTCCATCGTCGCATGGATCTGTCCTTTTGTCTTCAGTGCATGTTGCGTACGGCAATACTGCCGATCATCCATACAGTAGCAGTTTTCCGTACGTCATGCATGTCGGCGGGCCTTATCGGGAGGGCGAAGCTCCCGCTGATCCGCCAACCGGCCGTCCACCGAAGTCTCATAATGATCCTGCCCAGAGACGATCTTATGATTCTGCCCTACATGATCTTGCTTCTTCTTTTCATGGCAAAATGACTGTTGGGCAAAATCGTTACAGTTCACTGCCCGTAGTTTTGACTGGCTGCCCGGAGCGGCTACACTGACATTTCATGATTTCCAGGCGTGCGACAAGTTTTCCGGTGCAATCGGCGGAGAAGTCTATGGCGGATCAACATCAGAACGGAAACGAAACAATGGTTCCCGTCCGAAAGGGAACAGCGCGATTGATGGGAGCGTTTTGTCTTGTCGCGGTTGTGTGTGTCGTCACCCATGATTCATGCTTGGGTGAAGACAATGCGGCCACATATTTCCAAATGGCAAGAGCATATGCGGACGGCATGATCGTGTCGGGACGGGACCGGTATGGTGCTCGTCCGTCGCCTGCCTTTGTCGCGACACTGGACCTGCGGTCGATGAAGATGCCGGGCGGCACATCGGCGACGACTCGCCAGATGTACTCGAGCTTCTTTCGCGCCGAGGACTACAGCACCAGCGCGAATCCGATGTACCACATCGACCTGTATCAACTGTTGGAGACGCTGACCGTCCTGACGGACGATCCTAGATATCGGGATGCCGGCCGGGAAGCGATTCGCTGGTTTTTCAAGAACACGAAAAGCCCGGCCACGGGCCTGATGGCCTGGGGTGAGCATCTTGCCTGGGATCTCGTCGAGGACAAGGTCACGGTTGGACACGTGCGGGACGGCAAACTGGCGGTGTCCGATATTCACGAGTTCTACGGACCGTGGATCCACTGGAAGACAACTTGTGAAGTGGCTCCGGACGAGGCCAAGCGATTCGCGATCGGGTTGTGGGAGCACCAAATCTACAATCACGAAACATGCGAGTACTCTCGCCACGCTCGCTACTCGAAGCACGCTCCTGGTCGTGGCTATGAATTCGCCCGGCAAGCCGGGTTCTATTTGGACACGTGGGCCAGCGTGCACCAAGCTACGCAAGCCCCAGAGTTGCTGGTCGCGGTCGAGAAATTCCTGGAAGCGTGGAAGCGTTGGCGGAATCCAGAAACCGGCTTACTGCCGTTCGAAGGCCGCTCGCCCGACGTTGTGTTTGTTCTGCACAATGCGTCCAAACAATTGGCGGAACACGCCAGGGAACAGCTATTCGAGCCAGACATCGCGTTTCCGTTTGCCTCGCATCGTCGGGACAAGTACCCGTATTATGCCTCGATCAGCTATGGCGACTCGCTGATGCTCATGTTCCTAGAACTGGCACTGATTTTGGAAGACAAGGGAGACGCGATCTTCCTGCAATGCAGCATTCGGTAGTATCCCGTGGTCACGGGACGGATTGGGAAATCCGTCCGACCTATAGCGTGGACGTGGATTCGACTCCGCCTTTGCGCGAAGATCGGACAATCGGAAAGCCGGCCAGTCGGGCATCTCCTCACGATGGCTTGGATGGGGCAAGGCTCCTGAGGCACTTGAAGTAAGCTGTGTGCTTCGACTCCGTCATGTTGGCGGACTTGTCAACGAATGTGATAATCAGCGTCTTCCCGTGGTAGCCGGTTACCAGACGCACGGCCCGTAGCCCCCCGAGGATGCTTCGCCAGGAGGTATCGGAAACGACAGCCTCCAGGCCGTTGATCGTCTCCTTCTTCTGATAGTGGACTTCTACCGAAGGAAGACGGCTGAGCGATTCCTTCATCACCTCTTCCGCGGTCTTTGCACCGTGTTCTTCCAACATGACGTTCACGTTCGGGTACAAACCCTTTCCTGCCCGAAACGAAGCCAGAACGCCTTTCCCGGAGATTCCGCCCTTCTCCCAACCCTTGGGAAGATCGAGTCGCAGATCGGTCTTCGGGATATCCGTTCGCTGCAGCTCTATTTTGTCTGAAGCGACGGCCACGTGACCTGCCGTCAGCAGAATCGTCGCAATACCCCATGACGCGTACACAGTCCTAGTCATGATGCCCCTTTCCCATGAATCTCGTCTAAAGCATTTCACCTTGTCAGATCTCCAGGGCCAGACCCTTTTCCGACCCGGGCGTCAAGCGTCCACCCGAAAAGTCTACCTCGCGTACCATCGGGCGACGGAGTGCTTTTTTCCCATGCCCGATGTTGCCTGTTTCGTTTATGCTGGTGATTGGGATGTTTTGGATTTTGCCTGGAGGCAGCCGCAAGATTGCCTCTGACAGGGGGCGGCCTGGGGTGGAGCGTAGCGAAGTTGTCAGTAGCTGGGTTCGCAAGAATTCGGTCCAATAGAGCAGGCGGCCAAATTCTTGCGAATCCAGCTACCTCGTACGGGAGCGACGTTATACGCGATGCAGTGCTCGTGCTACTACCTAAGGCAGGCGACCGTGCCGTCATCGAAGCTGGCGATGATTCCGCAGGTGTCGACAGCGAGCCCGTTGAACGCCAGCTCGGCAGCGAACTTCTCTTCCCAGACGACCTGGCCGTTTTCGAGACTGATGGCACGGATAAAGCCGTGGTCCTTTTCCTGATCCAGGATCGCGCCGCCTTGGATCAGGACGTTGTTGCAGATCACCAGAGAAGTTCCCTGGTAGACCAGGGGCACGCCTGGAAAACCCTGCCGCTTGCCGGATTCGGTGAGAGTGGCAATGATGCCGCCGCTATCCTTGTTGGTGGTCGCCACGTACTTGTCGTTCCAACTGACGGTGTCCCCCGTGAGTTCGCCATAACCGATGGAAATGAACTTCCGGTGGCCAAGCCGTGTCCAGTTCCAACTGTAGAGCCCTTCGAGCCCCATGACGACTGTCCCGTGCGGGGCCGGCACCTGAGGCGGAGGAGAGACCTTACCTGTCTCCAAGTCCAGCCAGTGCCCCATGACCGTGACAAATACACCATGCCGAGCCAACGTGTCGTTTCGCTTGGGCTTCTTTTCGATGAGGTTAGGAGCATTTTGTTGCAGGGCGGTTGCCCATAGCGGCCGACCGGTTTCCGGCACGAAGGCCCTGATCAGTAGCCCGCCGTCCGACCCTTGTGTGCGGCCGGCCGAGGCATACGCCTTTCCATCGGCAACCATCACTCCGCCGATCACCGGCCAGACGGACTCCACTTTGCCGTACGAGATCATGCGTTTTTCTTCGGGCGCGATGCGCAACCTGTAGATGAGTTCTCCGTTTTTGATTCTGATTGCAGTGACATAGCCCGTATGGTCCCCAACAAGGCAGACGCCTTTGTGTACGGTTGGAGACGAGTCCACTCGGCCACCGAGCATGGTACGCCACTTGACGCTGCCGTCCTTCACGTCGATCGCGATGATTTCGTTATGGTCGATATCTCCGACGATCGCCAAGTTGCCCGCAACGACCGCAGCCGTAAGCCGGCCGTTCAAGTAGGAACGCCGGTCTCTAGCCACCGTTCCTTCCCTCGTCGGGCCGGCAACCTGCTGCGACCACGCCACCGTGATTTCCGTCGGAATGTCACAGGCCGAACTGCTGTTGCGCCCCGCATTGCCTCGGAACGAAGTCCACAGCGAGGCCGAAGGACCCCCGTCCGTGCTTTCGTTGTACGCACTGTAAGCAACCGGCTCGGTCGGCGCTTCCATTTCCGCAGGCGTGGGAATCTCGCCGATGGGCGCGATGGCGAGCAAACCGGGGATTTGCCCCGGAGAGCAGCGACACCAGTTCTGGGCAATGTAGCCAGCACCGTATGCTGGAACAGTTCCCGTGAGGCAGGCGCCTCGGGCACCGCCGAAGTTGATGCGTTCTCCGGCCTTTGTGAGGGTCCCACCCCGATTGCCAAGAATCGCGTCGCCAACTCGCATCACAGGAGTGCAGATGTGATTCCGGTATCGAAAGAAGTTCTTGTTGGCTTCGGTGGCCTCCCCAGGACTAAGCGGCTTTCCGGTCTCTGCGGAAAGCAACGCTACGCGGCTGCGGCCCTGTAACCCGACAGCCACGGCCATAAATCCGGCTGCTTCCAGGCTGATCGCCTGATTCGTTGCCTTGAATTCCGCATCTTCGGTTTCCCAGAGAATCGTCCCCTTGGTGAGATCCATGGCGATGACCTTCTGCGGCGGATGCGCCGCCTCGTCGCCTTCCCGCCGCTTGTTGTGGGCTTTTTCCAGTGGATCCTTCTCGGATCTGTTAACGATGTAGACGGATCCATCCGCAATGACCATCGACGTCCCCAGCAGATCATTCTTCCACAGAAGCTTGCCCGATGCGTTGTCATACGCTTCGATGGTTCCCTCGTAGATTTCCCAATCCATGCGACGCCGGTCATAACGCTCCGCCGCCCCCATCGTCTTCCCGTCCTTCCACGTGGCGACTACAACAATCCCGTCAGCCGCCGCAATGACGCCGGGGATGTTGGCGGTGGAAATCTCGCGCACCGTCTCTCCCGTTCGAGTGTCGACCGTCAACATCTTCCCGGTGTCGCCCGCCAAATACAGATGGTGACCGGTGGAAACAAGCGGCGCCATGTTCTCGATATAGAGACCGCCGTAGTAGGTATCGCCGATTCGCTTGCGCCACAGCATCCGTCCGTTAAAGGCATCGCGGCAGGTCAGGAATTGATCCGTTCCGTATTGCGATCTCCATCCCGCGCCCAGGTTCTCGTAAACCGCCTCCGAAAACGTGAAGCAACGGCCGTCATCGACGACCATTGCCCGCGTCGACGAGTAGCGATTGGCCGCCCGCAACGGATTGTCGAAGTTCATCGGCAGGCCGGCACTCCACTTGAATCCCACCGGGAGATCGAACACTTTGTCCTTCGAGTTAGGAATGCCGCTGGCATCATAGTAGCGGTGGGTCCACACATCCATTTCCTCACAAGCGGGCGTCTCTTCGATCTGCGTGACGTTGCCGCCGCTGCAAATGACGATTTTCCCTTGTGGGACGACACACCTGCGAACCTCCTCCATCGTGAGTCCAGCCGCCTGCGCTTTCTCGAGATCCATGATCACGAGGGCATTCACCAGGTAATCCCGATAGGGCAGCGCCTCGAGCCCCAGTTCCTCGGCGCTGACGCAACCCTTCACCTCAGCCTCTGCGATCGCTTTGTTGAATTGGGCCAGTTTCTGTGCGTTGCTGGCGATGGCATGCACCAGCCAGTCGCCGCTCTTGCCGAGATCTGCGGCGACCTCGGGTGCCGCCGGCTCGCCACAGCCGACAACAACGAGCAAGCCGCTTCTGGCTTCGACGGAATTCAGAATCTCTTCAGCCGTCGTGGCCGCGAAAAGCGGCCCAGCGATAAGAACCGCACAGCATGCCAGTGCGAAGAGGACAGTCCGGAAATGCCTGCTGACAGAATGGACCATGGGTGGGTACTCCTGTTAGGATGCGACGTGACATGCGTTACTGTACATGGAGTTAAGAACCGATTCTAGCATTTGCCTGGAAAAATGAGACGTGCGGCCGACGCCAGGTGAAACCGATGTGTTCATCAAGTTTCTGGGTCGCAAGGGCTCGCTAACGATCGGCTACGGCTCGCTTCCGGGAGCGCGAAGTAAGCGGCCGATGAAGGCGATGTTAAAATTTTAACGACGTCGCCTTGACTTGTCAGGTCTACTGGTGTTAAAATATTAACAGCCTGGCGGACAGGCGTGTCCGGCGATCCGTGAAGCAGGTGAGGAGCCCCTATGCCGCGGAATGAAGAACAAGAGTTGTCCCGACGCGAGCGGCAGATCATGGACTTGATCTACGCCGCCGGCAAGGCCACCGCGGCCGAGGTCGTCGAGGCGATGCCCGACAACCTTAGCAATTCCACTGTCCGCACGCTGCTGCGGATCCTCGTCGAGAAAGGGCATCTGAAGCAGAAATTCGACGGCCCACGCTATGTCTACCGCCCGAAACGCTCGCGGCCAAAAGCCGCCCAGGGCGAGCTCAAGCGTGTCGTCGAGACCTTCTTCGACGGGTCCGTCGAACAAGCCGTCGCGGGCCTGCTGCAATCGCCCGACGTCGAGTTGAATGAAGACGAACTCGATCGCCTTGGGCGGATGATCGAGCAAGCTCGGAAGGAGGGCCGCTGACATGCGTATGTACCTTTCGCAATTCGCCGGGGCGGCGCTGATCGACGTGACACTCAAAGCCCTGCTGGCCGTCGCGCTTGCCGGACTCTTCGCCGCGGTGCTGCGCAAAACCACAGGCTCGACGCGCCACGCGATCTGGCTGACGGCCACCGTGATGCTGGTCACGCTGCCGATCGCAGGGGTCGCGCTTCCGCAGCTCTCGTTGCCGCTGCTGCCTGCCGAGCCGGTCGCCGCAACTACCGAGGTCGAAGCAGTGCCGCTCGACATCCAGCTACGTCAGTTGTCTCGAGCGTCTCCGCAAGCCGCGCCCGATGCTCCGATCGAAAATGCGTTGGTCGCCGCCGCGCCTGCACCGGGCGTCGCCCCGTGGTCGTGGTCGACGGCGGCGATGGTTGTGTGGGGTGCTGGTGGGGTGCTCGTGATTGTCCGCGTGGGGGTGGGGTTTGTTCGACTCAATCACCTGCGTCGTAGCGGCGAAGAGGTGAACGACTCCGCTTGGCGACGGAATGTCGAACAGGTGAAGCGGCAGACTGGTGTGCATCGGGACGTGCGGTTGCTCAAGTCGCCGTGCGCTGATGTTCCGATGACCTGGGGCCTGTGGCGGATCTACGTCTGCCTGCCGTCGCACGCCGATGAGTGGCCCGCGTCCAACCGCCACATGGTCCTGACCCACGAACTGACGCATGTGCGGCGAGGCGATTTGCTGTGGCAGTTGCTGGCCATCGCCATGACCGCGGCCCACTGGTTCAATCCGCTGGCCTGGTGGGCCGCCCACCGACTTCGCATGGAAGCTGAGACCGCCTGCGACGACGCAGTGATCGCCTGTGGTTGCAGGCCGTCCGATTACGCAGCCTGTTTGTATCAGATGGTACGAGCGGCAAAGGCCGCTCCACTTCGCCTTAACCCGACCGTGTCGATGGCTCGCCCATCCGAACTCCCCAGGAGGTTAGCTATGATTTTGAACGACCAGACCAAGCATCACGGAACGCATTTCCGCACGCTCGTGCTTACCCTGATCGCCTCAGTGGTTCTGGGGTTGGCCTTCGGCGCCGTGCAGATTGGCCGTGCACAAGCCGCCAGCGATGAAAAGGTCACCGCTGCGGAGGCGAAAGACAAAGGCGACCAACTCCTGGACCACATCAACGCAAGCCCGATGGAAGAAGCGGGCGTCTATCACATCTCGCCCGTCTTCAAGAAGCTCGTGAAGGTCGCCGTCATCAAGCGGGGAGGCCCCTACGGACCGGACCACACGAGGGCTCTTGAGGGCTGGAACTACGACAAGAAGAAGGGCTGGCTGACCGTGAAGGGGACGGTGGACAACGAGAAGGAGATGGTCATTGTCTATGGGAAGCGCAAGGTGCCCTGGGCTTGGCAGATGCAGGGACCGATCTCCGACGTGAAGGTCCTCATCGGGAAAGAAGCGGCGGTTCGCGGCGAGGACTTCGAGGTGGATGAGGCCGCCGGAATCGTGCGGTTCCTCAAGAAGGGGCACTGCACGAAGGGCGTCCACTACTACATCAACTACCAATATCGCGACGAGCCCGGGAAGTGCGGCTCGATCGGCAATCACCCGGACCGGGCGCTCGTGCGGAAGTTCCTCGGGCTCCACTCGACGCCGGACAATGTGGCGGACCTTGGGAAGTCCGTCGGGACGAACGCCTCACGCACGGACAACCCGAAGGTTTGGACGATGATGCAGTCGATGCGCTCCGACTCGATCAAGGTCGGGCTTGGCCGCCGTTCCGTGAAGGACAAGCTCGACTGGCTCGAGCGCGGGAAGGACTTCGCTTACGACGAGACCCTCGCCACGATCACCCTTCTCCGCGAGATTCCCCTTGAGGAGGACACCTGGATGTTCGTGAGCGGCGTGCCGACGGAGCGGGGCCGGTTCCTGTTTCACTCGGAGCTGACAAAGGAGAAGGTCAAGGTGATCCTCGGCGACCGCCTCCTCGAAGAGGGCGTGGGCTACAAGGTGGACTACGAGCAGGGCATCGTGACTATCGTCGACAAGGCGATGGAGAAAAAGGGGGCGAAGTACTTCATCTCGGCGGGCAGCCGTTCGATGGGCAACCACAGCAACACGGCGCTCGTGCGGAAGCTGCTTGGGCTCCACCCGACGGCCGGCACGAAGGCGGACATGGAAAACTCCGTCTGGGCGAACGCCTCACCCACGGACAACCCGAAGGTTTGGACAGTGATGCAGTCCATTCGTTCCGACTCGATTATGGTTGGGCTCTACCGCCACTCCGCGAAGGACAAGCTCGACTGGCTTGAGCGCGAGAAAGACTTCGCTTACGACGAAACCCTCGCCACGATCACCCTTCTCCGCGAGATCCCTATCGAGGAGGGCTCCTTGATCATCGTGAGGGGCGTGCCAACGGAGCGGGGCCGGTTCCTGTTGCGCTCGAAGCTGACAAAGGGGGAGGTCAAGGTGATCCTCGGCGACCGCCTCCTCGAAGAAGGCGTGGGCTACAAGGTGGACTACGAACAGGGCATCGTGACGATCGTCGACAAGGCGATCGAGAAGAAGGGCGCGAAGTACTACATCTCAGCAGGCGGCCGTTCGATGGGCAACCACAGCGACAGGGCGCTCATTCGCAAGCTGCTCCACGACTGAGACGCCCGCTAGTCTCTCTTTAGACGTGTCATTGCACGAGCCGTCTGTGGACCTCGGCAGGAGGATAGCAGCCAAGGTGATATCCCCAGACGCAACTGACAATGCGATGGGACTAGCGTGGGCGACTTGAGGGTGGGGTACCTGTTGAGCGACTTCCGGGCTGCTCGGTCAGGCTGGCGCGATCCACCAATACCTTCTCTCCTTCGTTCAGCCCGTCGATCACCTGGACAAAGGACGAGTTGGATGGGCCCAACTGGACGGCTCGCTGCTCGAGGCCATTCGGTGTTTCGACAAAGCACGAAGTCCTAACACCATACTTGTGTACGGCCGCGATGGGGACGACCAGGACATCTTTCAGTACTTGTTCCTGTTCTGCGGATGGCGGTACGACCGACAAGATCGGCTGGCGTTCTCGCATGATGGCACCCTCGCTGATCAAGCTGTTGCTGTAACGCACGATTCCGTCAATAGGTGCCAGCAGTTTGCACTTGGCAACTTGGCTTTGCAGAGACTTCAGCTTCTCCTCAGCCACGGCTAGGTTTTGTGCCGCTGCCTCCTTAATGGCTTTTGCTTCCGCGATTTTGACTGCATTGTCATGCTCCCTGCCTTTCAGCTTTGCCGTGGCTTGGCTCAATGCCCCCTCCAACTTCGTGATCTGCATCGTGCGATCAAACTTCTGAAGCTTCTCGAGATCGCTTTTAGCGATAGACAGCGCGCTCTCCGCTTTCTTCACGTCGCCCTTTGACTGATATCCCCGTGCGGCCAATCTTTGAGCGAACACCAGCGCTTCTTCGGCCTCTTCGACCTTTGCTTCGAGTTTCTTGACCTCCAACGGAAGAGTGGCATCCTTATAGGTCTGCAGTTCGAGCTGTGCCAAACTCACTTGAAGTTGATCCTCCGCAAGAGTCACTTCGTTTTGAGCCAGTTGGTTGTCGTAACGAGCGGAAGCTTGCAGCAACTGGGCCTTGGCCGTTTCCCTATTGATAGTCGCGACGACGATTTGGTCCTGCAAGTTCTCTGCGTCCAGTTCTGCAACCAAGTCTCCCTTCTTCACTCGTGAGCGGTTGGGAGCCAGGCGTGCGATAATCGCAGCCGGTCGAGACCCGGTTAGATTCTTGATCGGGCTGACCACCACGATTTCGCCTCGGCGATTCGCGATGACGAGATCCATACGCTTAGCCGGTGCAAACAGTCCAGCAGTACGCTGTGAAGTGTTGGTGCCGGCGCTGCGGGGCGCTGCGGCCAGATCCTCCAACAGCTTTCTCAATTGGCGTACCTCGTTCTCCAGGTCTTCCAGGCGGTTTTCCACGCTGCGCGGCTTCGGTCCGGCCTCTGCCGGAACGGCAGTGAACGCTGATTTCGACTGCGGATCCTTAGCCAACGAGGTCTCTTCGCTCTGCGCGTTTGCTCCGGGTCGCAGTTGCGGTACGACAAAGGAGGCGATCACTATCAGCATCAGGATCGAACCCAACGTGAGTCTGGGCCGCAGGGGGCGGTCTGTGTCGAGAATCCTCATGAGACGTCTCCGGAACGGGTTAGGGGATCGCAGAAAACTCAAGGCCAGAGGCACCGCCTCCGACCGCTGGCTAGCTCGTTCGACGATCGACAGGAAAGCCGCAGCACACTCGCGCCGCGGCACGTCGCCCGCCGCTAGCGCCGCATCGTCGCAGGCATATTCGCGCTGCCGGTTGATCATCCAATTCGTTAGCCAAACCGCGGGATTAAAGAAGTGAACGATTTGGACGGCTTTCTGAAACGCTGCCAACCACAGGTCACGGCGTCGGATGTGGGCCAATTCGTGCAAAATGGTCCATCGCAGTTGCTGGGGTGTGAGGTGGTCGGCAAAGTCAGCGGGCAACAGGATACGCGGGTGCCAGAGACCGGCGACCGCCGGTGAGACGAGTTCGCGGCTCGTCAATATGGTGACATGCTGTCGTACGCCAACTCGCGTTCGCAGCTCGTCGAGATCCAACTCGAATCCCCCTGGCTCGATCTGTGTCGTTCGGCGCAGCGAACGCCGCAGCCGTAGCTGCATCACCAAAGTCCACGCCAGCAAGCCAACAACGACCGTGGCCCAGCCGAGCATGACTTGGGCTGTCAGCGATAGGCGCGGAGGACGCAAGGCCGTGGGCGTTGCTGGAAGAATAGGCGCCCGGCTGCGCTGCAGATCCAACGGTTCGTCTTCGAGGACGATTGCGATTTCGTCGGTCATCGTCGGTAGCTGCGTCACCGGGCGGTCCGTCTCAGTGGTCTGCAGCAAGTGAGCCATCAGGTGGCTGGGCGAGAGGAATTCGCACCAATGGGGAAGCGTAACCTGCAATGGCAGGACGACTCGGAGCAAGACCAGCAGGAACAGGCAGTATCCGAACTGAGCCGATACTCGGCGGCGTAACAGCAGCCACAACAGGCATAGCAGCACCAGCAAGATGCTGCCGTCAATCAGCCCGCCTAACATGAAGTGGGCCCAAGACTCCGCGAACGAGTTAAGCATCTCGGTCGGAATCACTGTCAGGTCTCCTCAGGCGCCAACTCCTCGATCAAGCCGCGCAACTCCTGTAGTTCTTCGGGAGACAGTCGACTCTTCTTGACCATATACGCCAGCAGCGGACCGACGGTGCCGTCTAACGCATGATCTAGCAGGACATCAGCGGCTCCGCACAGGGACTTGAGCACAGGACGAGCGGGCCGATAGAGAAAACTGTTGCCAACCTGACTGGTCTTCAGGTGTCCCTTTTCGACTAACCGCCGCAGGATCGTCTTGACTGTGCTTGGCGCCCAGCCGTACTTCTTCCCAGCGACCCGATACACGTCTCGCGCCGCGCCTTGGCCTTGCTGCCAGATGATCTTCATGATTTTCCACTCGGCGGGCGTCAAGGTCGCCGACGAATTACCAGGCATAATGCTGCTCCTGAGGAATCCATTCGCAGTCTAACCACCAAGCGTCGACTCGGCGGTTAATTAAACCGTTCGACTATATTTATAAACGATTGACTGGCGATGTCAACACAAAAAACGCAGGAAGGTAGGCGGGGATCTCCTAATCGTCAGACTTGAGAACTGCACGCTCGCACGCAATCACAACTCGCCGGCCCGGTGATCGTGTGTGGGTGCAACTGTTGTACCTGCCGCAAGGCTGGACCTGAGTCCAGGACATCGAGGCGCTCACAGCGGCCGTTGCGAAATTCATTCAGAAGGACACACACTTCCGTCGTCTGATTCTATTGGTCTCTTGCCATCCACAGAGCCATGTAATCTAATTCGGAATGGCCAGATTGTTTGTATCAAGGAGCGGTTCGACTCGACACGCCAAGCTAGTACCACAGGTCATTTGAAATTGTCAGCAGGATAGGCATTCCTGCCCGTCTGCCTGGGGTCGGGCAGGAATGCCCAACCTACGAAGACAACTGACGCGACGTACTACGGGCAAGAACGAAAGCGAGGACCCAAAATGATACGTCTGCACACAACGGCTGCCCTCATAACGTTCCTCTGCATTCCTTGCCTTGCCGGCGGCCGTCCTGTCGCGATACAGAAGATCGAGAACAACGCTTATTCAAAGCCGGTCGGTTGGACCTACTGTTTCGCATCGCTGTCGGCGGAGGATCGAGTCCGAGTCCGCTGGCCCAACGCTCCGCCCTACGAATCACGCGAGCCCGGCGTGAAGTTCAAACCCGTTTCCGACGCTCCCGAGCCCGCGGAAGCCAAAGGCGGACGCGATCGTCAGTTTGGCGCCATCGCTCGGCGATTCACGTGCGACGCGTATACCGGGCTCAACGGGCGAAACATCCGCCATTTGCAACTGCTTCCCCGCCCGATACCTGAATATTCCGACGAGGAAAGCGGGATTGTCACCGGAGCCATTTTCGCATTTGCCACCGGCACGAATCCTGACGCCCTGCTGCTGCTGGAAGTCAACTCGACCGACGAAGAGAAGCCCAGTTGGCGCTATGCAGGCGTTCAAATGACGAATTCTGGCGTTGAGTTGAAGTACGATGGCGTCGAACTGTGGACCGCGAAGCCGGAACCACGACCGCGTCATTTCCCCACCTGGACATACATGTGGCTTCGGAAATAGCCCGGAGTTTCGGCATACGGTCGTTTTGCGACGCGTTTCACAATACGTATGAGTTGATGAGAACTCGGCCGCCACCCACGGTGTTTGGATGTCGCCGCGTTAAGAATTGCCTCATGGAAAACGTCCGCCGGATCGAGGTCGATCAGCGGTCGCCCAGCAGTTCCTTCGACTGGAAGTTCGTCATTTCGGCACCGGGCCACAACACGATGCACTCCAACGATGCTTCACCGATCGGGCGGCCCCGTTTTGAAGAACCGGGCCGGCATTCTCGGGGCGGCGTGACGGTAGGTGAAGAAGGTGAAACAGATGAATGCGAAAAACCCAGACATTGCTGAGAACATCCGAAGTTCACGGGATTCGAACCGCACGACTTCCTCCGCCGTCAATGTCCTGAGATACCGCTCCCGATCATCGCCCTCCCAATCCTGTCTTATTCCTGCAACGTGGTCGTTGTAGAATTCTGCCACGACGGTGCCTGCGACGTAGAGGGCTAGCCCGCCAATCAGCAGGACCATCCCTATCGGAACCGAACCGAAGAACCTGGGTGGGTGCGCCTCGATCGCGCCGCGATATTCGCACAATTCCTCCTTGCTCTTGCCCGACGTTCGACGAGCCTCGCTTATGAAGCCACCCAGCAGTGTGCCGAGCATGGCAAAGAACAGAACCAGCACTGCGACGAGGATCGGCCATGCTTGCCGCTCGGAGATGGGCAGTCCATCGATGAACGTCGCAACGTGAGCGCCGGCATCGAGGAGGAAGACAATCAGCGATACGACGGCGAGCGTTCTAGAGATCATTTTCTTCGCCCCCCTGTGACTTCGCCAACGACTTGCGTTTTAGTGCAACCAGATATCGGACGACTCGTTCGGCAAACTCGCGGTCAACGATGACAATGTCCATTGGGAAGTTGGCACTCACGAGGTCGGAGTGAAATCCGACGTCCACGTCGCGTGCCCCCATCTCGAACAAAGCCGCGATTTCCGCCTTGCGTGCCGGATCGTCGACCGGCTCACGGCTGGAATTCGGGTTGATCACAAATATGTCGGGTAGCGACATTTCCTCGGACGGGATGTCGATCCAGACGGCGACGGAGCCCCAGGCCAGAGAGTCCACGTGATAGATCTCCCCATCCACCTCGCCCGTGAACGCCTCGAACTCGTCCTCCGCAACCTGAGCGCCCGATAGTCTCGCGGACACGTAGTCGTGGACCAGCACAAGCGGTCCGGTTCTGCCAGCACGGTCCATCCGCTTGGCCAGGTCCTGAGCGACGCTCACCAGCAGGCGTGGCGGCGGCGGATTGGTATTGTCGTGCGAGAAGAACAGTGCAGTGCGTCGATACCATCCATCGCACTCGACCCAGATGCCCATTCGCCAGACCATCAACCGGCGGACACGATGCGTGGGCCGCGAGCATTTGCCGATCCCCCATTTGCCGCTCCACCCGCGCAGACGCCGGTAATCGAGCATGATCACGGCGTTGCCGGGCAGCAAGTAGCGTACGCCGTCCGGCAACTCTTCGACCTCGATGTCGTCCGGCAGCGGCACGTCCGTCTCCAGCCGCTTCCACTTCGTCGGAGTCGGTTTGTCTGCTTTGGGAAGTCGATCCAGTCGGAAGGCGTACGCCGTTGGCTTTCCCGCCAGGTAGGCCACCGTAACCTCGCTGTCGACGGGATAGGCATCCTGGGGATTCACCCACAGCCCGCGGCTGACGAATTGGCGGACCTCGTTGGCCAGCGGGTCCTGCCACTGCGCTTTGATGACCCAGGGATACTGATTGTTGACGTTCATCCACGAATCCCGATCCCGTCGCACCTCGGTCACGCGAGCCGTCACCGAGATGCCCCTTCGCAGAATGTACTGCCGCCGGAGCCGCAACACGACGGGCACCAGCAGAAATCCCATCCCAATGGCGAAGAACGGAGCGCCAAGAATCAGCATCACGCAGCCCACAAAGCACCCCCAGATGCTCCCCTCTTGAACCGCAGTGATGGCACCCACCACGCCCACCCCCCCGAAGATCCCACCTAAGACGGCGGGCACAATGCCGAACATTGCGTTCGCTGCTCGCGGGCTCATGACCGCCTCGATGATGGCGGGTAGAAGATCGGCGAAACGATGCCCGGAAGGCATCCCGCGGCGGCACAAACTGTCCAGCGACCGTGCAGCCAGCAGACCGTATCTATCGCGGCCACGTCGGGGTTGCTCATGGGCGTAGCCCTCAAAAGAGATGGCGATGCCCACGGTTATAGCAACTCAGTGACGCCGTTGGCAAGGTCGAAGCCAGACTGAACCGACCCCAGATTGCGTCCCGCAAATCGTTCGTTTCTACTTCGACAGTCGCGGCCCCCGGTCTCGTGTTGGTCTTGGCGTTGACCAGGGCCAGGTAGACATCATGCGTGGTAGTCGAAAAGAACGCACCGGCGCAGATTCCCACAAAGCCGCCACCACCGCGAACGAAGTCTCGGACGGCCCGTCTGCCCTCTTCGTCAAGTGCGGCGCCCTGCTTCTTCCCGCTGCCGCCGGGAAAGACGACTACATCGAAGCGGCCCAACGCCGAAGCTCGGATATCGGCCGGAGTGACTAACTCGCACGCGCATTCCGGATCGGACTTCAAAATCGCCGGCAGATGATGCGTTGCAGCGCGGCTGTTTCCGCCGATTTCGAAGACGGCCACTCGGACTTGCGTCGAGCGGTCTTTGGCGGCAGTGGCAGAATCGACAAACGAGCGAACCAGACGTTCCTCGTAATCCGTCGAGCGCGCCGTCTCTCCTGGCGAATCGCAAGTTGTCGGCGGCGCAGCCACAAGCCGACTGGGACACGCGGCCACCCAGATCGCGGCTGCATTCAACGCCAGAACCACAATCAGCTTCAACGACCAGACTCGTCTTGGATCTGGGCCATTCGCTCTCGCATTCAACATTGTCCTCTACCTCCCGTAGCGGAAGTCACAAGACTTCCGACACAAAGGCCAACCTCGAGATTTTTGTGACTCCCGCTGCCATGATTCGGCCGGGCGAGCGCGGTGCGGGAATCTCAAAACACGTTCCTACACTGCCAGCTACAGCGAGAGTACGAATTCGACCAGGTCGTCGATCTGCTGGGGGCTCAGGTCGTCCAGCTCGCCGTTTGGCGAGCCGTGTTTTCCGTCGGTCAGCAATTCCTTTACCGTTACGTAGTGGCCGTCGTGCAGATATGGCGCAGTCCGCCAGCATTCGATCAGCGTAGGCGTGTCGAACTCGTCGTTGCGGTCGTACTTGCCTCGGCTTCCGACATCGTGTTTCTCCAGGTCGGTATACAGCGGTTCGGGGTGGCACTTCGCGCAGTTGATCTTTACGTCGAAGAACAGCTTCTTACCCCGCTGGGCCGCGGGGCTGAGCTTGCCACGCGCCAGGTGCGGGCTGGGAACTGGCTGAAGCGACTCGAGAAAAGTGTCGATTGCCGCGTCCTCCTCCTGGTAAGGAACGGTGAAAAGTTGGTGCGAAATCTTGTATCGCACGGCCTCTTCGGCGTTGGCAATGTCGCCCACAGACATGGATGGCGGGGTCTTGTGGGCTAGGAGCATGCTTCGAGCGTTCTTGGGGTTCCCCAAGCCGTCATTCATCAAATCCCAGTTCAGGGCGTCGATCCGGGAGTCCGGGTGGCAACTGGCACAGCTTTGCCAGTGTTGGTGGCAGAGGGTGGCGTCATTGAACAGCATCTCGCCCCGACGTTGGGCGCTCATCTTCGGTTTTGGCCCTAGAGCGATCGAGCTGCCTGCCTTGTCTTTCTTCGACTTCAAGTCGACTATGGGCAGATTGTCGGTGAAGTAGGCGGCCACGTATGCCTTCGAGCCGACTACCGCCAGGCCGCGTGGTCCATTTACCGTCGGCTCACGTTCGGGCAGGCGCCAAGGTTCACTGTCGTACAATCGGACTCGCCGGCGGCGGCCGCGTAGGAAGGCCAGGTCATTTGGCACGTCCGAGGCTGTCAACGAAGTAACACCGTCGCGACCGGGTTCGCGGCCCATCTTCTGGGCCTCTTCTTTGGTGGCTGGCATGCTGAGCAGTTTTTTTAGCAGGGCCTCGGCGTCGATGATACTCAGTTCGTGTGTGCCGGCATGGGTTACGCAGATCGTTTTGCCGTCGGCCGTACAGGCAACACCCCAGAGGTTGGCAGCGCCGAGGTCGATGTCGTCCAGCAGCACCGTGTTGATGCGCTTCTTCTGACGCGCGTCAATGATGGTCAGGGAGTTGGTATTCATCCATCCGCGTTCCAACTGCGTAGTGGGCATCTGATACCGGGAGAGAAGATGAGTCACGTACGCGTATTTACCGTCCGGCGATATGCAGATCCCTCGCACGACCGTTGAACCGTTGGGCAAACGGATCGTTTCCGTTCGGTTGGTAGCCGTGTCGATCACCGTTATCTCTGCAGCCACGTCGTATTCGTCGCCCCGCTCAATCGGCAGGTGGTTGATGACGTAGACCAACCGGCCGTCGGGCGTGACGGCGGCGGCAAGCGGCTCCCGCAAGGTCGGTACCAGAGCGATTTCCCTGGACTTCAGGTCAATGACCGCCACATTGTTGTTGAAGCGGTTGCAGACGTATAGCGTCTTCCCATCAGGACTGATCGCCGGTCCGGTCGCCCCGTGGCCAACGGAGATTGTCTGCGCCAGTTTGCCCGACGCGATGTCTACCGAGCAGACGCGTCCCTCGGGCGAAGCGCAGGTGACGTACAGGGTTGTTCCGTCGGAACTGAGCACCAAGCCGGTCGGCTCGGCCGGCATGGCGAGTGATTTCGACACTTTGCCGGTGGCAACGTCGACCACAGCAATTCCTTTCGCGTCGGCGCAGGCCACGAAAAGAGTTCTTCCGTCGCGCGAAGCAACGACGTCGATCGGCCCGAGGAAGGGTGCCGCAGTCATCGGCTCGAGACTTGAAGCACCTTCCGGAGTCTTAGAGTTCGTCTGTGCCAGGGCGATTACCGTTGCGAGTGTGAAAATGCCGCCAAACGCGACCGCTGTCCAACTTCGACCTACCTTCGGCGGACTGAGACGAGTACGCAGAATCCGCCGAATCCGTCCCTCGAGCCTCTTTCGACCACGAACGATAGCGATGCCTGGACTGAGACTGCTCCGCGCGCTTAGCGTAACCAATGATTCCGCATAGGCCGTAGCAACATGCCCACAATCCAGCACCCAGTCGTCGCATGCGCGTTCCGCAAGTTGGCCGAGACGCCGCTTCGCCCACCAGGCCATAGGATTCCAAGGTAACAGCACTACGAGAAGCTCGCTTACCGCGGCAGCAAAGTGATCCCCTCGCATCCAGTGGGCAAGTTCGTGACAGAAGACGGCCACCCAGTCCCGTGACGCAAGCTTTTCCGCTGTATCCGGCCCGACGAATACCACGGGGCGACGTCCCCAGCACCAGACAATAGGACAGCCGCCGGACGAAACACACAACTCGGGCGATGTCTGCAAATCGAGTCGGCTCGCCGCTTCATGCAGGGCCCGCCTCAAGACGGGTGCCTCCGCCGGTCGTCGCCATGTGACAAACACGCGCGCTCGGTGCAACAGACGAACCAGCCGTAGGGCCACGACTCCCGATAGAATCGCCCAAGCCCACGCAAGGCAAGCCATCGGCGAGAGCCTCGCATCGCGGGTCTCTTCTTCCCGAATTTCCCCCCCCTCGCCTGCTGGCACCGAGAGGGAGGACTCCGTTGCGATTGCCGACAGTTGTGTTTCGGCTGGAGCATCCGTCGGTACTTCGACTGCAGCCGGCGCAACTGCTACGGACTTTGCTGTATCAACGTCCGCCACAGGCAGAAACGTTTCAGACTGCTCATTCATGGGCCGAGCGAAGAGACCCCAGTCGAGCTTGCGAACGACCAGGGTGAGCGCCGGCACAAACAGACTGGCAATGATTGTCAAGACGAGCATTCGATGTGCCCTGGCTGGCCGGCGCGACCATATCAGGCTGGCTAGAAGGCCGAAGGCCAACACGAGGCTCGTCTGCCAGGCCACCGTCCACAACATCGACTCGCTCCAGAGCATGCTGTTAGCCATCGTTAAGCTCCTTTCGTCGTTGGTCGATCATTTGCCTTAACGCGGTCAGATCCTCCGGCCCCATTTCGTCGTCGTCCAGCAAGTGTTGAACCAGCAGCAGTGGGTCGTTGCCGAAAACGCGATCCACGAACTTTCGAAGAGCTTTCCGGCCCTCCTCCTCGCGACTGAAGGCGGGCCGGTAGACGTAGGTGCGCCCCTCGGCCCGATGCTGCAGCCAGCCGAGCCTTTCCAGCTTCTGCATGGCGGAGAGAATGGTTGTATAGGCCGGCTTGTTCTTGCGGCCCAACTCGTCGAGCACCTGTTGCACGGACGCCTCTCCCAACGCCCAAACCGTCTCCATGACGGCCTTCTGGAGAGTGCCCAATTCGTCAAGCGACTTGCGCGCCATCTTTGCCTCCAAGCTGGTGCCCGCTGAACGCTACATGCCGAATTACTTCGATATGAAGTACTTCGGTATATAGTATTAAGTTTGACGGTCGTGTCAAGACGGCTGGCGGCAATCTTTCGCTTAACAGGATGTCAGGGAAATCGGGCACCTCGCGGCAAGGGCGATTCCTGTTTGGCGTGTATACTTGAGAAGTACAAATTCAACGGAGCAACAACTTTGACGGTTACCGAAAGACTGCCGACACCGCTGCGTGGGATCGTTCCACCGATGATCACGCCGCTGTCGGATCGCGACACGCTTGACCACGCGGGCCTGGCACGGCTGGTCGAGCACATCCTTGCGGGCGGTGTTCACGGCCTGTTTATTCTCGGAACGACCGGCGAGGGCCCAAGTCTCAGCTACCGGCTGCGATGCGAATTGATCGAGCGTGTTGGCGAGTTGGTCGCGGGTCGAGTGCCGGTGTTGGTGGGTGTGACGGACACAGCTTCTGTCGAATCGGTCAATCTGTCCGAGCACGCTGTGGACGCGGGGGCCGCGGCGGTGGTTCTGTCTGCACCGTACTACTTTCCGGCCGGGCAGCCCGAATTGATCGAATACGTCGAACACATCGCCCAGGAAGTTCCGTTACCGATCTTCCTGTACAACATGCCGAGTCACACGAAGATTTCGTTCGAGATCGCGACACTCGACCACTTGTTTCAGCTTCCCAATATCGCCGGGCTGAAGGACAGTTCGGGCAACATGAGCTATTTCCACGAAGTGAAACGCTTGATCGAAGGCCGGCCCGACCTGTCGCTGCTGGTCGGGCCCGAGGCTCTGTTAGCCGAGGCCGTGTTGATGGGCGGCCACGGCGGCGTGGCGGGCGGCGCTAACCTTGCCCCGCGTCTCTTTGTCGAACTATACCAAGCGGCCGTGCGCGGCGATCACGACACCGTGCTCATGCTTCAGGCCAAGGTGATGAAGCTGGCATCGACCGTCTACTCGGTTGGTCAACATGCGTCGGCCTTTTTGAAAGGCGTCAAATGCGCCCTTTCCTGCCTAGGCATCTGCGACGACGCCATGGCCGAACCTTTCCACAGGTTCCGCAGCCCGCAACGCGAGCAAATCCGGCAATACCTTCAAACGCTGGAGGCCGATCAAGTGATCGCCACTAGGTCCCGTCTGCCGGACGGGACCTGACCACGGCCGCGCAAACGTGGGGCACGTTTCCAACGTGCCGATGCCTAGGAGTCGGTGAAGTACGGCACGTTAGAAACGTGCCCCACGTAGAATACGAACTGCCCAGTCCCCGTCGCCGGGAGCCGTCAGACGCACCGTGCCGCCCTTAACCACTCTTCTATCCTGGAATCTCCCATCACTGCCGTTTGCCGGGTTCCACCAAGCGACCTCATACGTCGTCTGCCCCGTCAATTCGATCGTGACGTTTCCGCCGATTGGCAAGTACAGGGCGTACGCAGTGCGCTGTTTTGCCAGGCAAATCGCTCTGCCGGATTTCACCAGGTCGTTGCGAGGTTCCATCTCCCAGAAAGGCAGCGTTTCCATGAACGCCCTCGCTCCGCCCAATTCGGTCCAAGTGGGCTCCCAAGCGGACATGGGCCGATCGTAAGGCTTGGGCACATGCGCTTCCCATACCCCGCCACCCAAGTACGCAGCCCACCAGGCAGCGCGATGCTGTTCGGGCCGCCCTTCGTCGAAACCCACCATCAATGTTCGCTGCCCCAACGACTTGCACCGACTGATCCAGTCGATCGTCATCCGATTGTGTTCCAACGCATTGTCCAGCCCCGCTCGGCTGCCCGGACTGCCGGTCTGGATCGATGTGAAGTCCACCTGCGCGGCGCGTACATATTGGTCCGTTGGACGATTCACATTGTGGATGCCACGCGGATGGTCATATGGATCAACCTCTGCCAAGCGTTCAATCCAACCGAGTGCCTCGGTCAAACGATAGTTCTCGTTGTGTTCCTCGCCCAAATTGAAGATCAACGCCGGCAGGTATCCGAACCTGGCAACGATTTCGCGGTAGTAGCGATCGTGGTCGTAGCTCTTCCATGCGCTGTCGTCCTCCAGGATAACGTAGGGCACAACGCCTCGTCCCTGCATGTACTCGAACAACTCGCGCCACTCCTCCAGCCTCGCCACGTCGAATCGCGAATCCTGGCCACCGTTAGTCATGGCTTCGCGCGCCGTTTCGCCAAGCCACGGCCACACGTCACGGTCGTCGCCGCCGAGGTTGTGGGTCATGATGTACAACGAATTGACGCCGCGCGCCGCAAGATAGTCGACCGCGGCCTTCCGCTTGGCTTGAGTGCTGTAGTTTCGGTAGTTGCCCAAGAAGTTTTCCGGATCGTCGCAGCCAGCCTTCAGCCAATATGGCCCGTCGCGGAATTTCAGATAGCGAATTCCGTTCGCCGGAGTTCCCGTGTACTCCAACCGTCCCCACTTCCAGAATCCTTCGGCATTCGGCGAAACCGGAGCCACTGTGAACTTACCTGTTCTTCCGTCGAGCAGCTTGTGACTGCTCTGTGCTCTGAATGCCCACATTCCCACTTCATCGGCCGAAAAACGGACCTTCCAGACATTACCGTCCAATCCGCCCTTGCCGTCCCCGTCGTAGAAACCAGGCATCTGATACTGCCTGCCGCTGGGACAAGTGAAGACCACGTCCAGACGGATCGCAAACGGGTTCGGTTCCGCTCGTCCCCGCGACGCGGGGCCAGCGAATGAGAATTCGATCTTGGACCACTTTGCGAAGCGGTCCAAGTCGTCGGCCGCCGAGGCAAGAGGGCCAGCGGAAACGAATAACCCGAAGAAGAGCAACGTCTTGTTTCGCATGTGACAACCTCTTTCTTTGCGAGCCCGGAGGAAAAGCCGCCAGCGATCGGTTTTCAGCCAAGAGCATCTTGAGAATTCCAACCGCAAATGTCAGGCCGCTGGCTGCTGAATACTCACGGCCGACCATACAAGCCAGCAGAGGCTTGGCTATGGAACATCGCCTTCACGGAAGGCCGAACCAGAACGACGATCGTGAAAATGCCCAAAGCTGTTCCCAAAGGCATGAACATGCAGGAAATGCATGCTGTGACGAAGCAAAACATGTAACGCGTCCGTCGCGCCAGGAAACGACCGGCGAAGAACATACAGACGGCGAAGGTCCAACCGGAGAGAATGATCACGACAGGGATGATCGTGAACATCAGGCCAAAAACTCTGGCCTCCGCCCCCTGCATCTCGTCCTCCAGGATTTCCGGCTTGGTCAGCGCCACGATCCCGAAGATCAAGTGAAAGACAGGAAAACAGGAGAAGAACGCGAAAACAGCCGCGAGCACGTAGTGAAAGATCGACAACAACTGCAGATGCTGTTCGTCCTGGTTCACGGTCATACCACTTCTCCCAACTTATCCTTTGGTCGTAACAACATCCCTGCCACGAATATTGTGGTCTATTTCGGGTCCACTGACTCGACCAGCAGTTTCATTGCTTGATTCGTCGGGCTCTGTGCGCCGCTGGTCCATGCGCGAAGTTTGGCATCGTTGTATGATACGACGATATTCAGACTGGGTATCACCCACATGGCCCGCGGGCCGCCGTGGCCGAAAGCGCCGAACGTGTCTTGCGGTGCATCGGGCCACATGCGCGTGCCATTTCGATCGACGCCGTTTATCCACCACAACCAACTGTAGCTGCCGAAGTGGTCCGTCTGGTTATCCGGCTTTGCACGCGAGCCGACCGAACGCTGGCCGGGAATCATCTCGGCGGCCTTGCTGCCCGCGCGCGGAACGGAATTCGGCAGCGGGCTGGCCACGGCCATGACGGCATGCTGCTCGCTGATCAACTGCGCACCGTTCCAATCACCTTTGCGCAGGTACAAAAGGCCAAAACGCGCAAAATCGCGAACGGAAATGCCAACGCGCCCCGGTCGGTTGCCCGTGCCAAAGGCCATCATTGTCGGACTGTCCTCGCACTGAAGCCGGTCGGTCAGCAGCGAATGGAACACTTTTTCGTCCACCATGTCATACGTAGCACCGTACACCTTCAAGAACAGCGTATCCCAGAACAGAGCCATTTGCCAATCGTTATAGGCGTACGCCGCACCAGGCTTCTCGACCAGTTGATAGCAAGAGGTCTGGTTCGCCACATGCCGCCACATGATGCCCCGGTCTTTGTAGCGCAACTTCTTGTTGATCTCGCCCAATCGCGGCTCCCACCGCACGAGCTTCTCGTCCAGGCTTTCGATCCGGCCGTCTTCCACTGCCTTGAACAGAAGATGCGAGTAAAACGGCTTGGCCGCCGAGGCCACGTCGGCGCGGCGCGCCACATCGCCCCAGGAGTACACCATGAATCCATGCCGAACCACACAGCCCCGTCCGCCGACAAACCGGCTGAACTCCTTCAGCCGTTCCGCATTCACCCCGACTTCATCAGGCGACTTCTTCGCCCACGTCTCGCCAGGCCATACAGGCTCGGCCGTATTGCTCGCAGAAGGAAGAACGAAGGTCGCGGTGATGGCGAGAAGCAGGTGCGCACGATGTTGGCATAGCATGTCAGGTTCTCCTGTGATTCCAGGCTCCCATCAGTTGTTCGCACCGTATTGTACCACAACGCGTTTCCCTCGCACCTGGAACGGATGTCGGATTTGTCAAGGAGTTGGCCCAAGATACGTGATGGCGGGTACGTTCGGTTGGGCTCCGTGGCCAGCGGCATGTCATCGTGGCCACAGAAAACAAAACGATCCCGGCAATAGGCGTGACCGGGCTTGTTACGGAGACTCGTTAGCCCTAGACAATTGCGTCGACTTCTCACCAAATAATCTCGATGCCCCTGTTGCGGGAGACGAAATGGGCGATGATGCCTGCGTGTTCCAGATGCCGGAAGACGCGGAGGTGGCAAGGTTCGGGGCGATTCGGTCTTTGCGGAACGCACCACACAAAACGATGCTGGCGGAATCGGGGCCGTCTTGGGCACTGAACCGACGCCCGAATTGGCAACGCAAGTGTCGGACCAGTGCGAGTATCTCTTGGCTTAGCTTGATGACGAATCCCAACGCCAAGTCGCCCTACTAAAGCTGAAAGGTTACACGGACCAAGAGATATCCGAGCAACTCGGTTGCGGGCTGCGGACGGTACAACGCAAGCTCGCTAGAATCCGAACGAAGTGGGCAAAGATGGCAGATTAATGCGACGGGCAGGTTAACTTGGAGTGTACCACACAGAAAACGGGGACGCAGCCGTTTGGGCTACGTCCCCGTTGGGGCGAAGACTTGTAACCCCTGCCGTGAGCGATAGTATGGCTAGTTCATCCACCGACCATTCCATCCATCATGGTAGACTGGGGCGTTTCTGCCCAAATAGTGTTTTGCAATCCAGCTTCGTCCATTCAACGAGCCAGTTACCACTTTCCAGATGTTGTATGCTGGTTGCCTCCCTTTCTCGGCAACGAACACAAACTGCTCCGAGTCCGGTCGGCCCGTAGTTCCCCTGTAGATGAAGATTGTCCTCGGCCCCGCGTCGAACTGTAGCACATACTTGCTTCCCCTTCCTCCGTTACCCGTGATCCTACGAAGCGATGCTCCGCACGCGGTTCTGTAAACCCGGCCAGGAGCCCTCATGTAAGCATCGGTCCATCCACTTCCTGCATTCTGGTTCGGAAACGGCGATCTGAATGGAGGGTGGGTCGTTGGATCGAACGGAGTGTTCCTGAAGGGCGCCGTAGGGTCGCCAAACTGTGCACGAGCCTCGGAACGCATGAAACTGGTCGTCACAACCACTGCCACAACAGCCGCAACTGTTCGATTCACCGTCATCTCGATTCTCCTTTTTGTGCGCGTGCAAGAAACAGGCATCTAGTCGATGTATTGCCAACAGCGCCCGGCATACCGCCAAGTTTGTTTCGATTAGAGACGACCCGTAGTGCGCTTCCCGCGTGTGAATGGGCGTTCATCGTAAGTAAACGCGGGAAGCCCTTCGGTTCCGTAGGTCAACGCTCTAAAACCGAAGTCGCGTGTCGTAACCTCTTGGGATGCCTGTAGTTCCGTCACAGATACACAGCTCTCGGCCCTGTCTACGGTTTCCATATTTTCCGGTGTTTTACTGTGGTTTTCAAGGGTTCTGTGACAGAACTGTGACAAGCCGCCGACTGCAAGTACCGAAGAGCGTCACCATCGGCGGCATTCCTCTCGCCACTGAAGCCAATTGAGCTGACCATGCTCTCTTCGATGACAAGCGGTTAGGCACCGGCTCTCACGGTATGACCGCCTTTCTCCAGGGCCCGTCCAGCCAGCACTTGTGTCAAAGTCTCCCGCCTGTGACGATCGCATTGTCGGTTTTTCCGAAGGCCGGTTTTCGAGGGCCATTTGACCATTCCATCAAGCACGTAGCCCTGTACAACGAATGTGTAATCCAGCTCCAAATTACAGCATACGACGATACACTCATGACTCAGATCTTTCATCCCCTACTGGCTCTGATCGCCTCCGCGACGAACAACGAGCTGGCGAAATATGTCGAATATCTAAAAGAGGAAAACAAGACTCTGAGGGCTCGCATCCCCGGGCAGATCCATACACGACCGGAGGAGCGGGAGCGGCTGCTCAAGTACGGGAAAGCCATTGGTCGGGCTATCGAGGAGCTGATCACGATTGTCTCACCGGCGACGTTTTACCGCTGGGTCCGCGAGGAGAAGAACGGCAAGGCCAAGACCACCAATCCCAAGGGCGGCCAACGAAAGCCCAAAGAGATCCGGCAGTTGGTCATCGAGATCGCCAAAACCACGGGCTTCGGCTACACCCGCATCATCGGCGAGTTGCGAAAGCTCGGCATCAAGAAGATCAGCCGCCAAACGGTGCGAAACATATTGAAGGAAGAAGGCATCGTGCCAGCCCCGGACCGCACATCTGACAAATGGGACAACTTCATCAAGCGGCATGCAGAGACGCTCTGGGCTGTGGATTTCTTCTCCGTGAAGACCGTTACCACACGTGGCCTACGGCACATGTATGTGATGGTTTGGCTCTGCATGACCAGCCGGGAAGTCATCATTTCCGATGCGACCGAGCATCCAAACTCAGCCTGGGTGACGAAACAGGCTGACTTATTCGTCGATCAGACCGCCGGCCGCGAGAAGAAGCCTGACATCATCATGCACGACAGGGACACGAAGTTCACCAAGGAGTTCACGGCAAGGCTGAAGGAACGCGGTCTGCGGACGAATGCCTTGCCAAAGGCGTCGCCTAATTTGAACGGCAGATGTGAGAGATTCATCGAGACCATAAAATTGGAGTGCTTGTCGAAGTTCATCATCTTCGGCAAGCGGCACTTGGATTACCTTGTCGCAGCGTTCGTGGAATACTATAACACGCGGCGGTCGCACATGGAGCGGGACCATTTGCCACCCGTGCGCGAGGAGCCGGACGAAGTAGAGACGTTGAAGTTGGATGAGATCGAAGTTAAGTCGTATGTGGGCGGGCTGGTGAAGTCTTTCGAGCGGAAGGCAGCGTGATATACTCGTCGCACATGGAGCACTACGACCCAGTGATAGAGAACGGCCGGATCGAAGGACGAGAGATCATCAGACTCATGCGGCGATACCGCGTCACCATCCGCGAACTTTCACAACGAATGCAAATCACGCAGAAGCGGATTCGGAAGATTCGAGAGATCGGCCTCGACAATCGGAACGTGATCCGGGACTGGATTCAGGGCATCACGGGCGTGGACCCTGGTCCTCTGTAGGCGGCAGGTCGAGTGGCATTTTCAGGATGTCGCTGACAGGGCGACCGGATTCAATCAGCTTGCGACATGCCTCCTCAAGATACTTGCCTACGAGAGGTTGTTTCGTGGGATCTGTTATCCCGCGACGAGCCAAGAGGGTTCGGACCATGTGATCGATTTTGGCTTGAAGATCGTCCATGCCGTCGATTCTAAGCGTTGGTACCTCTGACGCAAGGCTCGGCGGAAGCCTGGGCCGTACACGAGAAGCGATCATCCCAGTGTGTGTGCGCCAGGATGGTCCGTATTGCGTTTCTTACGAGAGTATCTGTGCAAAGTGACTCTTGTCCTACGTCCGGCAGCGCTTTGACCGTCCGAGTCTCCGAGGATTTGGTGGTCGATGCTGGCGTATGTAAAACAGTCGCATGCGACGACGAGCGGCGCATTGCCAGGATCACTCCGCCTGAGACGCCCATGTTCTTGCAGGTCGTCGAGTATCTCGAGATGATGCCTGTGCCAAAGGGCGGAAATCTTCGGCGTGCAGAGGAAGCACGAGCAGCAGTCGCTGTCTGTCTTCGGTGCGGCTCGTATTTCTCCATGCTGGCTGATCCCCTACGGCCTACTGCGACTACCATTGACGACGAACGTACCAGCCAGATCGCCGACGACGAAATGGCGCGGATGAACATTGAGATTTCGGCCGGTATCGCTTGGTGGCTTGCACTTCGTGGCGAGGACGAATCCCGGTACTGGGATCTGGTGCATCGTGCGCTGGCATATCTGCCTACCGGCCCCAAGAGCGTCCGTGTGCTGGCGGGCAGTGAGATTCTGTTGGCCTGTGCGACCAGTGAGATGGCAGAAGAAATCTGCCATGGTTGGCCAGCGGACCGACTCGATCAGACGTTGACTGTCGCGCAGAGTCACGGCATACGCGTCGTCGCCAACGCAATTATTCACCATTCCTGGCGAAACGGGCCAGTGGAAGATGTCCACGCGGGCTGGGCTGGAGGATACGAAGTGGGCGCGAGGAGAGTGTCCTCCAGGGCGGAGAAGGTGATCATCCGCCAAGCCCAGCGCGGGTTGTACACCGGCTTGAAGGCTGTGGACTTCCTCAAGTTCAGTGAGGCGTGGCCGCCACCTGCCGAGCGAGCGCTGCCGTTCTTGCATCCCCTGATCGGCCCATCCCGATGGTCGCATACGGAACAGAGCCGCGCGGTCGAGTTGCCGATACGTCAGTCATGTTGACAGACTTACGCTGCCTACAGCACATCGCGGGCTGCCCAACCGATCGCGCCACCAATTAGATGACACTGACCAGATCCTCTTGGCCGCGCAAACTTCAGAGGTGGATGTGACCCATGCGCCTTAGCAGGCGGCATCTGCCTCAGGAGTTGTCGTCTGAGCACGTAAGCGTTGCGGCCCAAATTCCCAAGGTCATGCCCTCATGATGCACTTTGGGATTGACTGATCAGGGGGTAAGCGTCCGCTTTGTCCATGGGCGAGCAGGCATCGTCGGGGCAGTTCCGGCCCAAGAATCTGCCCAGGCGCTAGAAACGGGGGGGGCAACGTTAGAATACTGAGCACCATGAACCTGGATCGCCATCAGGTTCACCGTACATGGTAGATGTCGGTTCGACGGATCTGCGACAATGCTGCGTGAGCGTCTTGGAATGCGCGAAGCGGCGGGACGGCGATCACCCCGTGCCAAGCGGGTCTGGCGGATCTTCGGAGATTGGCAGTTTCGGAGCGCAGCCTGAAGTTACGTCCTGAGTACGCTCCGCGCGGTTCCGGGCCCTGTTAATAGCCAAGAAGACGAAAACTTGAGGATGTGTCCTATGCCAAGCGTACGCTACGGTGTCTTCGCCATCGCGCTGGGCCTGACAATCGCGACGGGTGCGGCTGCCGAGGAGCTGGCCACGTGCGGCGCGAACCCCAGCCACCGGATGGCTGACCTTCCGCGCGTGGCCTTCCGCTCATTCTGGCCGATGGAACGCTACAGCCGCCAGTTCGCCGAAGCCGGCATCAAGCTTGTGTTCGTCTTTCCGGCAAACACGATTTGCAGCCTGAACGTGCCGTACTCGAACTACCCGCAAATCTGGACCGGCCCGAACCAGTACCATTGGAATTCGCTGGACGATCATCTTGACGACGTGCTCAAGTGGAATCCTCGGGCCAAGCTGATGGTCATGGTCGACCTGAACACGCCCGGCTGGTGG